>CAZJVY010000001.1:0-56091 GCA_964549395.1 uncultured Armatimonadia bacterium
CGGCATGGCTGAATACTGCCCGGTGTGGGTTGAGCACATCTTCGAGCTGCCGGAGACAGTGAGCATGGCGGAGGCGACCTTTCTGGATGCTCTGGGAGTCGCGGTACATGCGGTGCGGCAGACGCGCATCTTCCCGTGCAGCCCGGTGCTGATCGTGGGGAGCGGGCCGATCGGGCTGAGCATCGGGCAGGTTGCGCTGGCGCAGGGAGCAGAGCCGGTGGTGGTCACGGATGTGTATGAGGCGGCGCTTGAGTGCGCGGGAGAGCTGGGGTTGGGGCCCTGCATCAATGTGAGGGACGCCGCCGGCGCAGATGTTGTGGACGAGCTACGGCAGGCCAGCGGAGGGAAGGGGTTCAGTGCGGTGTTCGAGACCAGCGGGCAACTCGCGGCGCAAGAGCAGGCGCTGGCGGTGCTGGCGCGCGGTGGCACGCTGATGGCAATGGCCGGAGTGGCGGAGGGGCTGCGGCTTGATGAAAGCAGTCTGGCGGGTGAAAGACGGCTCACAACCTGCAGCAATAACCTCGTGGAGGACTTCGAGATGGGGCGGAGGCTGCTGGTGGGTGGGAAGGTGCGCGTGAAGCCGATGATCACCCATACCTACCGCCTCGAGGATGCCGTGGAAGCATTCTCTACGGCAATGAACAAGCAGGAGACGGGTGCGATCAAGGTGATCCTGGTGCCGTGAGCGCGAGGTGCAACGGACCCCGCAGCGGGTGCGGAGTCCGGTGATGGAGCCGTAGGTCAATTGGCAGGAAGGCCATGCAACTTGTCACTTGCGTAAGTCCGGAAAGGAATCCCGTCGGCGTGGGCAGGCAAGGATGCCTGCCCTCCTCGAGATCATTGCTACGCATAGTTGTTCAAGTGATGACTAGTCGTCGGAGGAGCTGCCGGCTGGACTAGCGAGCTTCTCGCTGGTCTCCTTGCTGGGAGACTTGGCGGCTGATTTGGGTCCGGTGCTGGAATAGTCGTTGACATGGAAGCCGCTGCCCTTGAAGATGATGGCAGGCGGCGAAAAGACTTTGTGAACCCTGCCGCGGCAGCCCTTGGCGGTACACGTCTTGGGCGGTTCGTCGGAAAGGGACATTCTGACCTCGAAACGCCGGCCGCACTTGTTGCACTCGAATTCGTATGTCGGCATAGTCAACGCGCCCTCATTCGCAGAGAGGCCCGCTGCCGCGAACCACAGCGGGCATGATACAGGAGCATTTTAGCGCACAGAGCAGTGCTCGTCAAGGGCGGGATGCTGGGTTATCACTCTAGATGTGAGAGTGCTAACGGACGGGATGGGCAGTCTGGCGGCGAGTTCAGGACCAAGCTGCGCAAGGGCGCCAGAGAATGCGGTCGGCGCGGGCAGGCAGGGAATGCCTGTTCGCCGCCGAATCGTTGCCGTGCGTACCTGTTGAGCCGAGCAATAGAGGGGATTAGCGGCGACAGGGCGAATACGATGCGATACGGGTTTCCAGGCAGGAAGCGTCCGGGCGTTGACATGCGGGATGGGGTGAGTATATGAAGGAGCAGCTTGACTTATTGTTTGAGCTGCAACAGATAGACACGCGGATTGATGATGCCAGCAAGCGCCTGGCGGGACTGGATGACGGCTCACGCAAGCGGGATGAACTGGGGAAGGAACGCGGCCGTCTGGCGGAGATGGAAGAGAAGCTGGAAAAGACCAGCGGAGAGCAGTTGGATAGGGAACTTGAACTGGAAAGCACGGAAGACGAGCGGAAGCAGAAATGGTCGCAGGCGTACGGGGGCACCATCTCGGACCCGAAAGAGCTGGCGGCGCTGGAGAAGAAGATCGAGGAGCTGGCGCGGCGGAAAGACAAGCTGGAGAACGTGCTGCTGGAGCTGTACGACAATAGCGAGGCACAGACGCGGCAGGTTGAGGCTCAGCGGGACCTGGTGGCGCGGCTGGAACAAGAGCTGGCGGCAACGGCGGACGATTTCGAGCGGACGTCCGGCGAGCTTCGGGATGCGATAGCCGAGGCGACACGGCAGCGGGCCGCGCTCACCGGGAAGCTGGATGAGAAGCTGCTGGCCGACTACGAGGACGTAAGGGCGAAAAACGCGGGCCTGGCCGTGGTCGCCGTCAGCGGGAATATGTGCACAGGCTGCCGGGTGAGCGTCTCAACGATGATCCTGGAGCAGTTGCAGAGAGGTGCCAAAGTGGTGCGCTGCGAGAATTGCCGCAGGATCCTCCACCAGGGCTGAACCCACTTCCTGCAGGAATGGTTCGCCCTGGCGATCCTATTGCGCGTTTGCGGAGCCGCGTATCAGCTCTTCCGGATAGAGAATGTCCAGCACGGTGATGTCGGCCATTGGGATCGGCACCACCCCGTACATCCTCCCCTCGGTGGCCGCCACCCATGCGAGGCGCTTGCCGTCCGGGGATACGCGAACATCGCTTTCCAGGCCCGGAACGTCCCGCAGCTTCCCATCAATCGCGGAGAAGACGCCGGCACTACGGCATTCGCTATCGAAAGCATCCTGCTGGGCTTGCTTGCCGCTGGCGGATGGCTCGCCTGCGGGCGTTGGAGTGCCCTTGTCGGCCTTGCGTTCTGCCGCGGATTCGCGCCTGTTCCACGGGACCAGCACCAGCCCCCTTCCGTCCAGTATTTCCCCCATGCATTCCCACGAGCCGGGCACATTCTTGCTCAGCCAGCGAACGCGCCCGCTGCTCAACTCCACAGCCCCGACGGAGGTGAATGTCTGGCCTGCCTTGTCCTTCCGGCGTTTCGTGAATCCCCGCTCAAACTCTGATAGCGCCCCCAGCTTGACCCTATCCCCACGCAGCTCGGTTTTCGTGACCTTGCCGCCGTCGAGCGGAACCACCGTTATGCCATAGGGGAAACCTTCCTCCGCGTCCTCGTCGTGTACCATGGCATAAAGCTCAGTGGAGGCATCGCCGTCCATGCCCCAACCCCGGACCATGCACGCATCAGCCGGCAGGCGTCGCTCGCCGGTCCCATCAGCCCGGATCACCCACCGCTCCCACTTCTCGCCCTTCCCGGGCCGCGTGAACGCAATCCACCTGCCGTCCGCTGACCATTCAGGCCAAGTACCCTCCCCCAGCTTCGTCCATTGGGGCGCATCTCTCATATTGACGACATAGAGGGTATTGTCTGTATCCTTGTCCCTTGTTTCCATGAACATGTCAATGGGGACAACCGAAACGGCAACCCGCGTTGCGTCCGGGCTCCATGCCATGCCATCATAGTCTATGATTACGCTCTCCGGCACGTCCAGGGCTGCCTCATTGGAGCCGCGTTGGAGGTCGCACTCCTGCACCGGGTTGGACAGGAACGCGCTCGCCATCGCTATGCCCTGCTTCTCCATCTCCTCCTCATCCCAGAACGGCACGAACATCCCGGTCCGGGAGAATCCCATCATGTCATCGAACCCCGGCATCTTGATGGCGCTGTAACATAGCCTGTTGTCATCGCGCCACTGCAGCGAATGTACTTCCATCCACTGCCTGCCGGTGAGGTCCCGTCGCAAGATCCCCCCGGGCACGCGCTCCAGCGACGTCAGTTGTGCCGTGCCGCTCAGCCCTCCCGCCGACTTCCCTATCTCCTTGATCGCCTCACGGATGCCGATGGACGCCAGAGCGACCATCCCCACGAGTATGACGCTGCAGCCCATGCAGCCCCATATGCACGGGTTGAGACGCTTCTTGTGGTCTTTGCTGCCGCCCTTCACTGCCATTCCTCACTTCGGCTTCGTTCCGCGTACGTCTTCTGTTCGCCATTTGGGGCCTGTCTACCTACTGCAACCGCCTCACCGGCCTGTCCAATCGCGCAACTTGGGGGATTGTGCGCTGTCTGAAATAAGTGCCACTCTTCACAACGCCAACATACATCACAGCCGAAGGAACCGTTGGGGTGCGGAGAATCCGCCTCTTTGAAGCCATTTTGATACTCGCAACCATCGCAATCGCCGGGAACGCGCAGCCGATCTCAGCCGATCCGTCGCCCATTCCTCCTGCCACCGTATTCCTCTGCCGCACGAATCGTATCCTAGTACCGCCCGGCTGGTCCGCACCTGAAATGCTATACCCACAAGGCCGCATTGACTACGTACCGGTTGCCGAACTGCTGGACAAGGCCATCCGCCGCTTCACCGATTGCACCGATGAACAGGTGAACCCCTGGCGGCGGATCGCCACTCCCCAGGACAGAGTCGCCATTCAGGTGGACCTGCAGCTCCCGCCCGTGTCGCGTGAAACGATCAACGCCGTGATTGACGCGCTGGTCAACAGCGGCGTCCCGCAGGACAACATCATCGTCTATGCCGAGAGCGAGGGCGCGCTTTTCGCCGCCGGCATTGCCGTGAACTCGAAGGGGCGCGGCATTCGCACGATGGGTAGTGAATCCGAGGGTTTCCGTGGCGGGTTGAGCCGTATCGTCCTCGATTATGCCACCGTAGTCATCAACATAGCCCGTTTGCGTGCGGACAAGAGCCTGGGCATGCGCGGCTGTGTGGCCAACTGCCTGGCGGCAGTCCCGTATGTGGAGCGCGTGCGCCTGCTCGCACATCCTGAGGAGCTGGCGAGTCCGGCGGCCAATGCGGTCCTGCGCAAGCGGACCCGCCTGCACATACTGGAAGCCTATCAGCCCGTTCTGGAGGACACCGGCGCCCTGCTCCCGCCCGTATGGGAGTATCGCGGCCTTCTCATGTCCTCCGACCCCGTAGCCGCCGACGTCATCGGCATGAACATTCTTGCCGCCAAGCAGACCGAGACCCGAGCCGGTTCCGCCACCGACGCCGTGGCAGCCGACGCGGCGCTGAAGTACCTGCAGCCGGCAAGTAGCGACCGCCTGCGTGCCGGCCAGTCCAATCCCGCGAAGATAACCGTTGAGACCCTCGGCACCACCGAAGACCTGCTTATTGACATCCCTTTCGCAGCGCCGTAGTCCTCAAGGCAGTGGGAATCAAAGGGGTAGGCTAGTGTCGTGTCCCGGAAATTCGTTTGTGCGTTAGCGGGCCTCGATACCACGCCACAGCAACTCGAAGATGCTCAGTTGGAGACCTCGACCCGAATGACCTCGGGCTGGAAGCTGAGAATGCTGTCGCATTCTCACCTGACCTGCGCGAGGCGCAGGTCAGGCCGAGCTACGCGTTCGGTGAGCTATTCGAATTGCGTGAAGTTATCTCTGGGACAGGACACTAGGTCTTGCCGTCTGCCACGTCGCTGCCGCTCCCCGTTGTCGTATCGTTACCGTTCATGGCCGGTAGGGGCGCACTGCGTGCGCCCGCATCCTCCGTGCATAGGCAAGGATGCCTGTGCTACGCGACACAAAACAGAGCAAGGAGTGGTGGCGGCGCGGTGGACCTTGTAGGAGTCTTTGGGAAGGGGTCCAGGGGGAACACTTTCTGCAGAAAGGGTTCCCCCTGGGTATGCTACTGTGCCAGGAACTTCGCCACCTTGTCGCCGGTCTGGTAGCTGCCGGTTGTCTCGTAGCGCTCGACGCACGCGTCGTACAGCCCTTTCAGGTATACGTGCGTCTCCACGTCGGTGCCGCATATCTTCTTATCTCCGGCCCGTACCTTCTCCATTGCAGCGCCGAAGTGTTCTGCGCGGGCGCAACTGCCCGCCACCAAGAACGCCGTGTTCACGTTCGTTTTACCGACCAGCCCGCGTGCCACCTCAGCCGCACCGGTCCCGCCGTGTTGCGCGTATGCCGTGTAGACCCCCGTCTTCTCGATGATCGTGCGCTGTACGGTCTCCAGCTTCTGTTCGTCGGCCGGGTGCTTCTCTTCGGCCTTTGCCGCGTGCTTCATGCCGATGTCGTAGGCAATGCCCTCGGCGCCTGTGTACTCAACGAACGCGGCGGCAAGTGCTGCGAACTCCTCCAGCTCTGCGCCCCGCATCGGCGCGTAATCAATATCGTCCCCCGACGTACCGGTGGCGCCCAGCTCGGCCTCCATCATCATGTGGCTGTTACCGAGGCCCTGCCGCACGCCCATGGCGAAGTCCTTGGTGACGGCGAAGTCCAGCACGTACGGGATGCCCTCGGTGTCAATCATTCCCCATGCCGGGTCCATGATCGTCACCGTCTCCATGAAATCCGCGCGGAAGCCCTGGTACTCGGTGCCGGTGAGGTATGAAGTGTAGTCCGCCATTGCCGCATCGTCGGCTGCAGCGGCGATATCCTCCAGCCCCTGCAACTTCAGGAAGTCGCGGGCTTCCTCAACCAGGCCCGCATAGTCGAATGGGGTGGCGCAAGTCTTGTACGCCTTCCCCGGCTTGAATTTCGGGACCTTGAAGTGGTCCAGGGATACTGCCACGTAGTCGGCGGCCCACGCTTCGGCTTCCATGGCGATCCAGTCGGCATTGGCTTTCGCGCCGTTGACTACGGCGTTGGAGGTGTACCTGATCCCCTCCGGCGCCCAGATTGTCTTCGGGTCGCCGCCGATCTTGATGTTGGAATTGTACGAGAACTGCACGATGATCGGGGACTGCTTGCCCATTGACGCGGCCATCACGAACGCCCGTGTTGACCACCAGTTGTTCGAGTTGGCGGCCAATATCGTCACCTGTTCAGCCGCTGGCTTGAGTTTCAACTCCTGGTCAAAGGGGCAAAAGCCGTCGAAAATCTTCCTCAACTGCCTACCGTCCAAGAGCTTGCCTATTTTAGGTCACCTCCGGTATCTTATGGCGCATAACGTCTCAGTCCTGATTGCAGCGCTCCCCCAGCCAATGCGATGGGGCATTGAGCATAACAATATGCTCTCTCGCCGCCGCCCCCCAAAAAACCGGCGCTCTTGACCTCACACCAAGCGCCGTACGCCGGCCATTTTAGCATGACACGTCACCGAACACAAGACGCCTGGTGCCGCCCGTCGGCCCGCTACTCGGCCACCACTTCTCTGAACCATTCGATGGTCTTGGCCAACCCTTCGCGCAGTGGCACACGTGGCTCCCAACCGAGTATCTCGCGCGCGCGGGAGATGTCCGGTCGCCGCCGCTTCGGGTCATCAACGTGCAATGCCGGCACCACCTTCAGCTCCGAAGCACTGCCCGTCAGCTCGATGATGGCTTCCGCAAGTTCGCGCACCGATATCTCCGATGGGTTACCCACATTGCACGGCTCGGTGAAGTCCGACAGCAGCAGCCTGAACAGGCCCTCTATGAGGTCTTCGCAGTAGCAGAAACTGCGCGTCTGCTCGCCGCCACCATAGAGCGTCAGCGGCTCTCCGGCGAACGCCTGCACGCAGAAGTTGGAGACCACCCGGCCGTCATCCGGTCGCATGCGCGGGCCGTAGGTGTTGAAGATGCGCGCTATCCGCACCTCAACACCGTGATGCCTGTGGTACGTATGGCACAGCGTCTCCGCATACCGCTTGCCCTCATCGTAAACCGCCCGGGGACCGGCGATGTTGACATTCCCGCAGTAGTCCTCGCGCTGCGGATGCACCTCGGGGTCGCCATAGACCTCGGATGTTGACGCCTGCAGGAACGTAGCACGATGGGCGCGCGCCAGCGCCAACAGGTTGTTGGTTCCTACCGCGCATGTGCGCATGATTTCCAGCGGAAGCCGGTCGAAGTCAACAGGGCTGGCAGGACATGCCAGGTTCAGCACGAAGTCAATATCGCCCGCGATGTGAATGGTGTCGCAGATGTCCTGCACGATGACTTCGGCGCCCATTTCCGCCAAATCCCGCGAGTTGCGCCGCGTGCCGGTTTCGTAGTTGTCAATGA
Source organism: uncultured Armatimonadia bacterium (assembly GCA_964549395.1). Lineage (GTDB taxonomy): Bacteria > Armatimonadota > Zipacnadia > Zipacnadales > UBA11051 > UBA11051. The sequence goes on from CAZJVY010000001.1 coordinate 7,703, forward strand.
TGTAAACATCGAAGCCCTCATCCAGCAATCGCTTCGTCATGTGGTAGCCCAGGAAGCCGGCACCACCTGCTACGACGGCCTTCTGCTTCATCTTCGTCTTCACTCCTGTAGCTCCCACCCGGCAGTGTCATCTTCTGCCAGCTATGATAGCACTGTCCTGCACGTTTCGTCACCTAGATTGTCCGCAAGCCGCTCCGACACACCTCCAAGGCAAGCTCCGGCCTGTTGCTGACGATATTGCTCAATCCCATTCCAGCGAAACGCGCAATTTCCTCGGCCTCGTCCACCGTCCACACCCACGTGCCGATGCCCGCGCGACGGCACCGCAGCAGTATCTCCTCATCCACAATCCTACTGCCCAGGCTGACCGCCTGCAGATTCCCCACCAGCAGCCTCCTCACCAGTTCATCAGTCGCAAGCTCATCCCCCCCGCCGTATATGAGGGCACACGACAGCGCCGGGTTCATCTGGCGGGCGGCCACGCACGCATCGTAGCTGAAGCTGCATACATTCACCCACTCCTCCGCCCCACACTCGCCGATCAGCTTCACCACTTGCTCTACGCAGCCGTAGTCCTTTATCTCGATGTAGAGCATGCCGCGACCGACGTGCAACTCCATCACATCCCGCAGTAACGGCACTCGTTCGCCTGCATATGCGGGGCTTTTCCATGCGCCTGCGTCAAGCGACTGAATCTCGGCAAGCGACATCTCGTTCACTGCGCCTTTGCCGTCGGTCGTACGCTCCACGGTGGCGTCATGCATCAATATGAGGTACCCGTCGGCGGTCGCCCGCACATCGCACTCGCACCCATCCGCCCCCAGGTCCAGTGCCTGCTGGAACGCGACCAGCGTATTCTCCGGCGCAAACGCCGAGTTCCCCCGGTGCGCCGTCACCAGCGGCCGATACCCTCCCCCGGATAGCTCTCCCTTGCCGCGATCTGTTCCCATCCCGTCCCTCATTCCATCGCCGGCAGACTACCCAATTTCCAAAAGGGACCCTGCTATGTGTCTGGTTCCATCCCCGATGTTCATGTAATAGGCGACCAAGATCCGGTCGTCGGCCATGCGCACCGCCCAGGGATATCCCAGGTCTCCGCTGCCACCATCCTCCCGCAGCACTACTTCCTCCGCCTCGTCGAGGTCCTCGAACTCAGGTCCCACCAGCCGGCAGCGAATCCCGAACGGCTCGCGGCGGTAGCCGTATGCCACCAGCACGCGCCCATCCGCCGTTGTGGCAGTAGTGAACGGGTGCCCCCACACGGTCGAGGCCCGCCACGGAGAGAAGCTGCGGCCGCCGTCGGTCGAGTCGCACACCACCAGGTATCCATCCATTTTCGCGGTCCGGATCAGACACACTATTCGCCCAGAGGCCGTTATGTGCAGATGCGGCTCGTCCATGTGCACCGTCTCGTCCGACGCGATCTCCGACATGTATTCCCAAGTCCTGCCCTGATCTGCTGAGCGGTACAGCAGCGCGCGCGTCCGGTCATCCATTCCCCCGCCGCCATACACCGGCAGCAACACCGTTCCATCATCCAGTTGGGCCATACGCCCGCGACATGCACCCCGATTCGGCACACCCGCCAGCCTCGCCTCCATCCCTGGTAGCGGCTCGATGTAGTACGGTCCCTCCCAGGTCGCACCGCCGTTTTCCGACCGCACCACGCATGTGCCCAGATTAGCCATCGTCCAGCCCGTCCCGCCCCTGTAGGTGCCGGACGCAGCTTCCTCCTCTTCGCCACGGCACAACAGCTCCCAGGAGAACGTAGAACACAGCAGTGTCCCGTCCGCAAGCTGCATCAGGCACGGGTCCTGGTTCCCGGCACGCGGATGGACGAAGACCTGCGTCGGCTCCGCACTCCACGTCTCGCCGTTGTCATCGGATCTCACCTGCATCAACCAGCTATTCGGGTCGGCGTGGGTGGTCACGCCGTTGGGGCGCATCCGGCGTTCGGGGGCTCTGCGGAATGCCAGCAGCAGGCTCCCGTCCGGCCGGCACACTACCGAAGGGAACGAGGCGTAGTATTCATCATCCGAGTAAACGATTACGTCCTTGAGTTTCTTGACGCTCATGCAATAGCCCTCCTGCGCCGCACTTGGCGCTACTACCCTTGCTGTCAGTGGTGGCTTGTCAGGGAATTCCACGCCCTGGGAGACATTCCCTTGCGGCGATTAGCTGCATTGTCCGCCAGGGCCGGCGCGCGAAAAGGCCGGGCGCATCCTCGCACCCGGCCTCATTCCGTCGCTCGCGCCACTTCGTCGGACTTCAGAAGTCCATGTCATAGCGAAGCTGGCCGTTCACTCTGCCGTCGTCCGTCAGAGTCCCGTCCGGCGCTGTCTCGCGGCTCACGCTCAGGCTCAACCGCCCCAGATCCCCCCACGTGCGCGAATAGGTCAGGTTCAGTACGGACGTAGGCGGCACGGAGGTCTTCCGCGGATTGGGTGCAAAATCCCCTGACGCATACGAGACTGCCAGCTTGCCCCAGTCGTCTTCCTTGCCGCCGTCGAGCCGCAGGTCATAGTGCTGGTCCACAATCTGCGGATCTATGTAGTCACAATACCGGATCCCAAGCTTCACGTTCAGAGCGCCGAACAGCTCGCGGGCCAGTGCGGCGTCGTACACGTCAGCGCGTCGGATCTTCTTCCCGTCCGGGCCCAGAGCGTTCTGCGAGTAGCCAAGCTGCAGGCTTCCGCCGAGGGCTCCGAATACCACTCCTATCCCACGCTCCGCGTCAACGCGTCCTTCCTGATCCTGATACCGCAACTGCACCGACTTGTCATTGCGCGGGCTGTGCTTCAGCGTCAGTTCAATGCAGGGATCTTGTTCGTATGCCACCAGCTTCTTCTGATCGAACTCGCTGTACGTGGCGTTGACCTGAACGCCGGCAGGTTTGCCGAGGCTGATCTTCACCAGCGCCGCCGGGTCGGTCTCGGTACCGTCGGCGCCATAGGTGAGGTAGCCCGCACTCAAGCCGACACTGGCGTCCTTCTTGGGTGCAGTCGCGACTTCCAGATGCCGCAGGATCGTCGGGCTCTTCTCCACCACCTCTTCCTCGGAGAAGCGATAGCTCACCTGCAGGTCGTCACCGACCGCTAGCCGGCTGCTCACATTGCGGCTCTTGACACTCGCGGACGGCCCGCTGTCGCGCAACTGCCACTTCGCGTCCACGTCCAGCGGATCGAACGGCCGCAGCTTCAGGTCCAGGTTCGTAACCCGCAGCGTCTCCTCCCCCACCGTCTCGGTCGTGCTCCTTGAGGCGTTGAAGGCGCCGATGGCCCCAATCCGGAAACTGGGCGACCTGGCCACGATCTGCTCCTGCTTCCACTCTTGCTCTTCGCCCACCGCCGGCTTCGTCTTCACCTGCCGATGCAGCCACGCGTTGCCGCCGCTGATTGGCATCGTCAGTTCCGTGCTGAACGTCTCCGTCGTCGCGCCGCTTACGTCCTCGCTGATGAATGTCTCTTTGTGCCCGACTGTCTTCCCTCTGATCGTGAACGGCGCCTGGAGAACGGTGGTCTTCCTCTCGGTCAGCATCGCCGACTTCAGCTTCTCTTCTATCTTGTGCTCGAACGAGCTGTTCTCGCCGAATAGCCTCAGGGGCATGGACAGCCGCGAGAGCCGGGTTGCCTCCTCGGCCGCCGAGCGCGCGTATGTAGTATGGTGCTCTGCCACCGCCTGTCCGCCGGCAATCCGCAACGGCAGCACGCAGTCAACCTTCTGCGTCTTGCTCTCTACGCCGCCCGATACGCTGGTAGTCTTCACCAGGGACAGCTTGCCCGTCCCGCCGGAGAAGGGCGCCGCCAGTGTTCCCGAGAAGTCCCGTGTCCACAGCCCGCCTGCCTTGTCGGCTTCGGTGTCGCACAGCTTCATGCTCAGGTCCCAGTTGTCGGCCAGGCCCGACTTGAGCGTGTACTGCCGCTGTGTCGTCACTTGCTCCTTGGCGGTCGAGCCGGTCGTGGAGGTTACCTGCTCCGTGAACCCCATCATCGTTCCCGAGCTTCCGCCGCCAAGTCCCTGCGTGAGGCCCATCGTTCTGACATCGGTGGAACTCAATGGCGAGCCGTCTAAGCCCATCAGGCCGGTGCTGGCCGAGGTGAAGCTCAATTGCGTCCGACCGAACATGCTCCATTGCAGTTGCGACGACGTGGTCTCCTTGATGGCCACCGACAGCGGCAACTGCTCGTCCTGAACCGCATCCCGCGTGAAGCTGCGCGACAACTTCAGGTCATCCACGACATCAAATTCGAACTGGTACTTGTGGAGATCGGGTGCCATCGTACCATCCGCCGCAGACCCGGTCAGGCCGCCGGACCCCAGCCGCTGGTGCGCAGACCACAGAGACTCGAGGAACATGGAGTCTGCGTCCTGCGCGTGGGCACCAACATACGTTCCGGCGACTAGCGCCAGAATTATTACGCCTCTTGCCAGGCGTACCACCATGCTCGCTTCCTTACTCATAGCTCTGCCAAGTTTCCCGGCAGCCCCACCGCCCCAGCCGATTCGGGTGCGGACAGCCTTACTATACAAAGTAGTACACTGCTTGTCAAGACCCCAAGAATTTAGTTCTCACCCCACCTCAGCACCTGCTCCACTTTCTTCCGCAGTCTCCCCCTACACCACTCCGCGACGGCTCTCCCTTGTGTCTCTTAGTCAATGGCGGCAACACTTTGTTGCGCCAACTGCCAGTCCACTGCAGTTGCCTACTTCGTTATCGGCTTGTGCCCTCAAGCCCTGACACGAGCTTGCGGTTCTGCTCTTCTGCGTGTCCGAGCGATGGCCGCCAGTGACCCGAACAGCCTGCCATAGCACAGGGGCCGCGTAGTGAGGCCGTCCTGTCGCGTCCTTCGCGTGCGACAGCCTTTTGAGCTTGCGTGCTTCCCTCGCGGCACGATCGCCAGATTCGCTGCGAGATCTGCTTGACACATTTAGCGCCCTTCGTTATAATGCTTGACAGTATTACACTAAAGAGCTTTGCGGTTCAGCACTATAGGGCCGCGAGTTGAGAGTCACATCGAGGAGGAATGTATCATGTCCATGATTCGATGGCGTCGCACACAGGATTTACCCAGTCTCTTTGAGCGCATGAATGCCCTGCTTAACGACATGGCATTCGAGGCGCCCAGCCGCCTGCAGCTATGGCGCGAGTCCGAGACCGGTTTCGGCCCGGCCGTTGACATGTATGAGACCGACACCGAGATCGTCGTCCGTGCCGAGCTGCCAGGCGTCAAGCGCGAAGACATGGAAGTCAATGCCGAGCGCAACAGCATCACCATCCGCGGCGAAGCCAGGAAAGAGGGAGAAGTCGAGGAGGCCGGCTACTACCGCCGTGAGCTCCGCTACGGGACCTTCGCCCGCACCGTACCCACACCCTCCGACATTGACCCTGAGAAGGTCAGCGCCAAGTACAGCGAGGGCATTCTCACCGTTCGCGCGCCCAAGGCCGAGCCCGAGGTGGCCGGACGCAAGGTGGATGTTGAGTAGTCTCTGACCACCCGACATGCCTGCCCCGCTTCATCCACCAACGCGGGGCGCCTCTCTCTGCGGGGGGCCGGTCTCTCGGCCCCCCGTATGCTCTCAACACCCCCACAATCCACCCTTCACAATGGTTTTCCATGAATTACGAAAAATTTCTTCTTTTACTGTAGCACATTGACCGGCTTGCTAGATGTCTAGATTGTGGGGGAACACGCACGCGGAACGCCTTCCTCCCTCCTCGTCCATGCCGCAAGCTCTGCTCCCTTCTTCTTGCATCACCCAACCTTGCAGGACTGTCCCCTCACTCCGGCGAAACATCCCCGGTCATTCCGTACGGCAACTGGCGGGACGACACCAGCCGCCACCAAAGCAAACTATGAGTGAGATGAGCGAGATGAGTAAGATGAGCACAGTCTTCCTGGCCTTCACATTTATCTTGGCTGTCTGCACCATCGCCTGGGCCCAGCAGGGCCAGGACTACGAATCGTTCGAGGAGGGCGTGCCGTCTTACTTCGGCGCGACCCGAGCGGACAGTCTCAGCATCAGCCCCTGGCACAGCAAGCAGGGCGAGAACTCGCTCCGCTGGGATTGGGCCAAGGGCGAGGAACTCGTCATCCGCCACGGCATCGGCGATGTAGCGCGCACCGGCGGCTTTCGTTGCCAGGCGTGCTTCGCCGTCTGGGTCTATATGGAGAAGCCGATCTCGGACGCTCTCGTCTTCGAGTTCCGCGAGGGCGACAAAGTCACCGGCTCCTTCCGCTTCCCAATGGAGTTCACCGGCTGGCGGCAGGGGCGTCCTTGCTATCAGGCCTTCCCAGACGGCAAGCCCACGTCGGAGGTGGACAACATCCGCATCGCCGCGCCGACCACGCTGGAGAAGGGAACTGTGTTCCTGGACTTCATTAAGTACAATACGCTCAACCCTAGCGGCAACTCGGTCATCCCGGAGAAGACGGCCCAGTGGCGCCCACCGGTGCCGGATGAGCAACGCTTTCCCAAGCCGGAGCACGTCACTGAGGCCGAACTGGCGGGCATCCGCAAGCTACTAGGCCCCGATGAGGGGCCGGGCATTGACGAAGCACAAGTGAAGGCCCTTTGTGATAAGGTCCAGGCGCTGGGCATCGTGCGCGATGAGCACGGTGTGCACGGAGGGCCTGGCATTGACGCCCACTATCAATACCTGTCGGCGCCCGGTGAATTCGGCCGCAAGGACATTGACTACTTCCCGGATGAGCACGGCCCCAACTGGCTCGGCATGCAGACTCCCGCGTCCACCGCCTACCTTGCCAATCGCGTCGCCACCGCATATCGCGCCAGCAATGATGCCGAGCAGCGTCGCCGCCTGGCTGATGCCTTCCTGCTCCTTGCCGACCATCTCCATGACCAGGTGTTCCAGGCCGGCTCCGGCTTCCGCTGGCACTGGTGGGTCGGGGGGGCGTGGGCCGACGCCGTTTTCATGATGCGCGACGTGCTGGCGGAGACGGGGCGGTTACAGCCCCACACCGACTTTCTGCTCTACACCTATGGCGGCGGCTCCATCTTCGCCGAGGGCGACGCTCCCTCCAACATGGACTTCTACAACCTCACCGTTCCGCGCCTGCTGCGCCAGTGTCTCCTGCAGGTCGAGCCGGCCGAGCAGGTTCGCTGGCTGAATGCCTTCAAGGCGATGCTGGAGCGCTCAATGCTGCAGCCGACCAGCGCCCTCAAGATCGACGGCTCCGCCTACCATCACAACGCCCACTACCATTCCTATGCTCAGGGCGCTTTCATAAACCTGCCGCCACTGCTCCGGGACCTCAACGGCACCCCCTGGCGTCTGAGCGCCGAGGCCCATGAGCGACTCCGCCGCGCCATGCTCGCACAGCGCATATACGGCAACAAGTTTGACCTGCCCCTTTCCCTCACCGGACGCAGTCCCTTCGCATCAGGCTACGGCGTCATCCATCCCTCGGGAGTGCAGGCACTCGACGTTCTCGCCCGCTGTGGCACCCCCGATGGAAAGCAGGAAATTGATGCGGAAGTGGCCGCGGCATATCTGCGCTTCAAGCCTGAGGCGGTCAACGAGGAACCGTATCCCACTCTCGGCATCAAGCCGGAACCCGACCCCAATGGCACCTTCGTGATGCCGTATGCCGGGCTGCTGTGCCATCGCCGCGACAACTGGCTCGCCGCTATCAAGGGCCAGAGCAAGTATGTCTGGGGAACCGAGAGACAGGCCCAACGCAACTGCTTCGGCCTCTTCCAGGGCTTGGGGAACCTGGAGATTCTAGCCGGCGGAGATCCTGTCAGCGCAAAGGCAAGCGGCCGCGAGGGGCTTGGCTGGGATTGGCGACACCACGAGGGCACCACCGCCCCACAACTCCCGCTGCGGAAGATAGACAAAGGTTGGACGTCCGCATATGCCCCCGAGACTTTCGTCGGCGGCCTCTCACATCAGAATCGCTACGGCCTCTTTGCCATGCTCCTGAACCAGCCTATGCCCGACAAGAAGACCCTTGCAGGCAGGAAGAGCTGGTTCTTCACCGACGAGCAGGTCCTGTGCCTGGGTTCCGACATCTCCTGCGACGAGGCCGACTATCCCACCCAGACAACGCTGTGCCAGAAGTCCCTTTTCAAGAACGAGCAGGGCGAGTTTATCCCCATTACCCTCGACGGCGCGGACTTCACCGCCTTCCCGGAGCAGCGGAACCTTGACGAAACCAAGCCCCACTGGTTCCTCGATGTCCAGCAGACCGGCTACTACCTCCCCGCCGGCCAGCAGGTAACGGTGGCACGACACCGCCAGCAGAGCCGCGACCTGCTGGATAGTGAGGACACGGAAGGGGATTTTCTCACTGCCTGGATTGATCACGGGCAGGCACCCACCCAGGCAAGCTATGAATACGTGGTGGTGGTGCGGGCGACGCCTGAAGCGATGCAGAAACTTGTCGCCGAACCCTCCTACCGCGTCGTTCAGCGCGACCAGGCCGCCCACATCGTCTGCCATACCCCGCACGGCCGCTGGAGCTGCGTGTTCTTCGTCGCGCAGGACGTCACCGAGCATACGGTCGCCACAGATACGCTCCAGGTCAAGGCGGTTGACCGCCCCTGCCTGATCATGGCCGACCCCGTGCGGGATGGGCAGTTGCATCTGAGCGTGGCTGACCCCGATCTGAAGCTCGAAAAGGGAGCCAACCAGCCGGGGCCCCTGTATGTCACCTTGCGCGGGAACTGGCGTCTGCTCGAGGCCACGGGAATCGTTTGTGCCTGGCATCTGCCCGACACCGAGGAGAATGTCCGCATCGTGTCCGCAGATGCGGCGGAAACGGTCCTGGAGATCATCTGCGAGCACGGGGCCAGCTACGACATAGTGCTTGCCCACTGATGACAGGAGGCGCAGTAGAGCAGCCCGCCACGCCGGGCAAGTTCAGCAGTTGCCTTTACTTCACGTGCCGTCGGGAAGGAAGCCAGGCTCCGTGACTGCCCGCGCACTCATCATCGCCATCATACTCTCGCTTCTCGCCATCGCGTGGATGCACCAGGCCAGCCTCATACAGGCACCGGGCCTCTTCTGGGCGCCTATCTACCTGCTTTCGGTGCCGCCCGTTCCCGCCGTCTTCTGCCTGATATTGCTGGTCGCCGTCGCGCCACTCACCCTCAGGCTCTTCCGGGTGCAGCTTACCCGGGGCGAGCTCATCTTCATCTACATCGTCCTGGTCGTCGCCATTCCGCCGGTCAGTTGGGGCGTAATCGAGTGCCTGCTTCCTGCTCCCACCTCGGCGGCTTACTTCGCCGCCCCGGACAACAACTTCGGGCAGCTTGCCGAGGCACTGCCTCGATGGTTCTACCCTCACGACTCCGAGGTTATCCGCGGCATGTACGAGGGCAGCGATAGCGGGGCCGTGCCCTGGCGCGCTTGGCTCTACCCGCTGACGATGTGGACCGCCTTCATCTCTCTGCTCTACTTCATCACCCTCTGCCTTCTCAGCATGTTTCGCAAGCAATGGGTCGAAAATGAACGCCTGCGCTTCCCCTTGCTTTTCGTGCCCATGAGCATCGTCGAAAAGGAGGCACCGGGCAGCCATGTTCCATTCTTTCGCAATCCCCTCGTCTGGATCGCCATGGCGCTGGTCTTCCTCCATCACGGCCTCAACGTCGCCCACTCCTACAATCCGGCGGTCATGGCCCTCACCAACCGCTACAACATCGGCGCCATCTTCACCGAGCATCCCTGGACCGTCTACCGCGGCCTCACCATCTTCTACAACCCGCAGGTTATCGGCCTCGCCTACTTCATCCCGCTCGACATCCTCTTCTCCGGCTGGTTCTTCTACATCACCCAGTCAACCCTCCGCCTCTTCTCGGAGGTCTTCGGCATCACCGCGACTCCCGGCTTCCCGCACACTCTCGCCCAATCCGCCGGCGCCTATGCAGGCATGTTCCTCATCCTCCTCTGGGTCGGCCGCCGCGAAATCGCTCTCATCATCCGCAAGGCTTTCCACAACGATGCTGCCATTGACGACTCCCGCGAGCCGATGTCACATCGCATGGCCTTCTTCGGCACTCTCATCAGCCTCGTTGCGGTTATCCTGTGGGTGAACTCGATGGGGGTCTATCTCGTTTGCGCGGCGGCCTACTTCATCATGGTCGTGGCCTTCGGGGTGGTGTCCGCGCGCATCCGCGCCGAGGCCGGCATCCCCACCATGTGGGGCTACTTCGGCGGCCACCAGACCATCATCCAGTACTTCGCCGGCTCCCGCGACCTCATCAAACACAATGACCTGCGCAATGTCGCCGTCATGACCACATTCGAGTGGATCAGCGAAGGCTACTGGACCGGTCAGATGGGCTACCAGATCGAGAACCAACGCCTCGCCGAGGAAGTGGACCTGCGCCCGCGCGCGATCCCGCCGGTGATGATGATCACTTTCGTCCTGGCGTGCATCGTCGCATACTATTTCATCCTCGGCACTCTCTACCGCTACGGCTCCACCGCCTCGGCGGGCGGCACCAGGATGGGCGGGCCTGCCATCAGCATTCCCTACAGCCACTGGCAGCAGACCTCCATGATGATAGACACCGGCACCTTACCCGACAGAAATCAGGCCTCCGCCGTGATCGGCGGCGCGCTTTTCACCATCCTGCTCGTGGTCGCCAGATGGCGCTGGCTGCGCGTGCCGTTCCATCCCATCGGCTATGTGACCACCGCCGGTTACGGCTATGCGATCTGGGGGCCGTTCTTCATCACGTGGGTAGTGAAGGCGATCGTCCACCGTGTTGGCGGCGCGCGTCTGTTCCGCCAGCTCATGCCCTTATTCCTGGGGCTTGCTTTCGGTGATCTACTGGCAGGGGGAATATCCTGGATTGCGATGGCGATCTGGGGACCCGAGGTCCTCGCCGGCTACATGGTTCAATTCGGTTAGCCATCGCCGCCAAGGTGTACGGGCGAGGATGCCTGTACTACCCGGAACATGGGCGGGAACCACAGCCTCGAAAGCCTGTGGTACGCGAAGACGGGGCGGCCATGTGACGGCAGGGGAGATGGGGCGGCTATTGCTGTTCGCCGGCCGGGGCCGCATCGTCTTGCAGAGCTGGGAGATGGCGAGCCTCGCGAGTTGGCACGCAGACCTCGCCGTGCTCGACCTGGTCTATCCTCAGGAGATTGCAGGCGGCAGCCCATCGCGAGGTGGGGGCTGAGATGGTGTAGCGCGGCGGCGTGCCGAGCCGGCACGTCCCGTGTTCCTTGCGACCACGGTTGTCCTGGCCGACCGCGCGTGGTATACTCCCCGCTGCCACCCCGTATCATTGCCCTGTGAGGTGTTGGCTGTGGAGCCCCGAGAGCCCGTCTACCCCGAAGTCCTCGTGCGACCCAATGTGCGGGTGCCAATGCGCGACGGCATCGAGCTGGTGACCGATGTCTACCTGCCGGCGCAGGATGGAAGGGTTGTCGTACCGCAGCCGGCGCTGTTGCTGCGGACTCCGTACAACAAGGGCGAATCGAACAGCGCGCAGGGGATGAGATGGGCGCGGCACGGCTATGTCGTCGCCGTACAGGACGTGCGCGGGCGCTATGCCTCCGACGGCGTCTTCACAGCCTACGTGCAGGAGGACCTCGACGGCTATGACGCCATCGAGTGGCTGGCAGCGCTGCCCGAGTGCGACGGTCGAGTGGGCACGTGGGGCGGGTCATACAGCGCGGCCAACCAGGGAGCCGCTGCTACGCAACGTCCGCCGCACCTGGCCGCCATGTGTCACTACTTCGGCTATCCTCATAAGTACCATGTGCAGCGGCAGGGCGGGGCGCTGGATGTCTTCTGCATCTCCTACATGGTCTACATGGCCGGCGACGGCAAGGAGGCGCAAGCCGACGCGAGCGTGAAGCAGGCGCTCTACGGCATGCGCTTCGATGAATGGCTCGAGCGCTGGCCGCTGCAACGTGGGCGCTCGCCCCTGGCCCTCGCCCCCGCCTACGAGGACCTCAGCTTCGAGTTGATCAACCGCGAGGCACTCGATGACTTCTGGCTGCATCCGGCGCTGGCCCCGGCAGCCCATCTTGACCTGTGGCCGGATGTGCCGACTCTGCATATCTGCGGTTGGTACGACCACTACGCGTACGCGCACCCCGACACGCTGGTCTTCACGCGACTGATCGAGCGCGGCCACCAGAACCAGTATGTGCTCTTCGGTCCCTGGACGCACGGCAACGTCGGCCGGAAGATCGGCGAGACGGACTTCGGCGAGGCGGCGGAGCTGTCAACACTCATCCCCGACTACGAACTGCGCTGGTTTGACCGTTGGCTGAAGGGCATCAACGATGACGGGGCATTCCCGGCCCGAGCGCAGTACTTCGTGATGGGCGGGGGCAGCGGCGCGAGGATCGGCGACGGCCTGCTGGACCATGGGGGAGAGTGGGCCACGGCCGACCTCTGGCCACCTCGCGCCGACGAAACACGGCAGCTCCACCTCGGACCCGAGGGGGTCCTGACCCCGACGCCGACGGACGACGCGCCCACCGCCACGAGCTACCGCTCCGACCCTGACAACCCCGTGCCCAGCAGCACCGGAGTATGCTACACGATGACGCGGCTGCGTGAGGGAGGCACACGGCGGATCAGTACCAACGGCGCGTGGAACCAGGTCGAGGGCCCACACCTGCACGGTTGCACGCCGCCCTTCCTGCCTCTGGCGGCCCGGCCGGACGTGCTCGTCTTCCAGACCGAGGCGCTGACCGATGATCTCGTAGTCGCCGGGCACCCCGTCGTCGAGCTGTGGATCAGCAGCGACGCCCCGGATACGGACTTCGTCGCCAAGCTGATTGACGTATACCCAAACTCGGCCGAGACACCCGGCGGCTTCGCTCTAGGTGTCTCCGAGGGCATCCAGCGGGCCAAGTTCCGCAACGGCTTCGAGCGGGCTGAGCTGTTGAACCCGGGTGAGGTCACGCTCGTGCGTGTTCTTCTGCGGCCGCTGGCCAACCGCTTCCTCCGGGGCCATCGTCTGCGCCTCGACATCACGAGCAGCAGTTGGCCGCACTTCGATGTCAACACCCAGACCGGCCGTAATCCGTCTACTGACTACGAGAGGCGTGTCGCCATCAATACCGTGTACCACAGCGTCGAGTACCCTTCGAGGCTGGTTCTTCCCGTCGTAGCGGCGACCGCTGGGCCGGGCGCATAAGCACACATCAGCCTGACCCGCAACACCTCGACGCTGTGTCGTCCGGAGAACCGGCACGGCTGATGTGGACATCGAGCGCCCGACCCGCCCACGACCTGTCTCCTGAGCCAAATTCCGGCCGAGATGGGAGTTTACTGCTCACCGATGCGCGCATTGGTCCAGAATGCGCTCTCCCTGGCCATCTCGGAGGCCTTGCGCAAGCTCTCCGGCGTCCCCGCATCCGTCCACTCGAAGGGTAGCACGTCATAGCCGAGCATCCCCTGCTGCAAGTAGGCATTGTTCACGTCGGTTATCTCGTACTGGCCCCGGTCGGAAAGCTCCAGCGTCGGCAAGATGTCCCATAGCCGGCGGTCGTACATGTACACCCCGATGACGGCGTAAGAGGAGGGCGGATCGGCGGGCTTTTCTATGATCCGGGTGATGCTGCCGTCATCGGCGAAAGCAGGGACGCCGAAGCGCTCGGGGTCCGGAACCTCGACCAGCAGCAGCCGCGCGCCCGTGGGGTCCTCGCCAAATGCCTCCACGTAGGGGCGAATGCTGCCGTTGACGATGTTGTCGCCGAGGATGACGACGAAGGGGTCCTGGTTGATGAAGTGGCTGACCAGTCGTAGCGCGTCGGCAATCCCCCTGGGTGCGGACTGGTAGGTGAAGTAGAGGTGCTCCAGGCCGAATTCGTGGCCGTCATGGAGCAGCTCGAGGAAGGCACCGGGGTTGTTGCCGCCGGTGACGATGAGGATGTCCTTGATGCCGGCCTCCACGAGGGTGTAGAGGGGATAGTACACCATCGGGTAGCGCCAGACGGGCAGCAGATGCTTGTTAGTGATGCGGGTCATCGGGTCCAGCCGCGTCCCCAAGCCGCCGACGAGAATGACGCCCTTCATGTGCAGATGCTCCTCAACCACGGTTTCAACGTGCCATAGTTGGGTTTCGCCCCTCGGGCGCGATTGTCCTTGTGGGAGGAAGTGCCAAGTTGTGGAAGTTCTGGGGGGGGGATGCGAGGCTTGCGCGGCAAGAGACTCGGCCTGAGCTCTGCACAGGGCGCAAAGCTCAGGCCGAGCTACGCGGCCGTGGGTGAGGCGGCTTTCACCATGTCCAGGAAGTACTTCTGAACGCGGCGGTCGTCGGTGAGTTCCGGGTGAAATGCGGTGCCCAGCAGGTGGCCCTGGCGCACCATCACGATCTTGCCGTCAATAGTGGCGAGCACCTGGACATTGCTCCCCGCCCTGGTCACATAGGGGGCGCGGATGAACACCGCTCTGGCGTGGCCGCCCTCGACACCCTCTATGGGCAGGTCGGTCTCGAAGCTGTCCACCTGGCGGCCGAAGGCGTTGCGTTTGACCTCGACATCCATGTAGCCGAGACGCCACTGGTCGGAGTCGGCGATGTGCTTGGCGAGGAGGATGAGGCCGGCGCAGGTGCCCCAGATCGGCTTGGCGGCGCGGTGGAGGTTGCCGATTGCCTCATCCAGGCCGAAACGCCGGCACAGCTTGCCGATGGTGGTGCTTTCACCGCCGGGGATGATGAGGCCGTCGCAGGCCTGGATATGCTCTTTGGTCTTTACGCAGAGGGCTTCAACGTCGTCGAGGTCGTTCATTGCCGCGATATGCTCGGCAAAATCGCCCTGCACTGACAACACGCCGATACGGTAAGACACGGCGATTCTTCCCCTTACTGGAGTTCTAGGTGGTGCTCGCCTGCAGAAGCACGCAAGACAATTGTGTCGCGCAGGACAGGCAAGGATGCCTGTCCTCCGCGAGAAGGTCGCGATGCGCGATTGACCCGCAATCAATGAAAGGGAACCCGCAGGCGGGTTCCCTTGGATGCGGTTGCCGTGAGGCAGGTCTTGCGCCCGCTACCAGCCTCGGGTGGCGAGGCGTTCGCTTTCCGCGAGAGTGCGCACGTCAATGCCGGGCATGGCCGCGCCCTTGAGGCCGCGGCAGGCCCTGGCTACCTCGACGGGGTCGTCGAAGTAGGTGGTGGCATGGACGATTGCCAGTGCGCGGTCGGCCGGGTCCTGAGATTTGAAGATGCCGCTGCCGACGAATACGGCCTCGGCACCGAGCTGCATCATCAGCGCTGCGTCGGCGGGAGTGGCAATGCCGCCTGCAGAGAAGTTGGGCACCGGCAGCTTGCCCGTATGCGCGATTTCCTTGACCAGATCGTAGGGAGCGCCCATGTTCTTCGCCTCGGTCATCAACTCATCATCGCGCAGACCGGTGAGGTGCCTGATGCCGGTCATGACCGCGCGCATGTGACGGGTGGCCTCCACGATGTTGCCGGAACCGGCCTCGCCCTTGGTGCGGATCATGGCGGCGCCTTCACCGATGCGGCGAAGCGCCTCGGGGAGGTCGGTGCAGCCGCATACGAAGGGGACGTCGAAGGCGTGCTTGTCCACGTGGAAGTGCTCGTCAGCGGGCGTGAGGACTTCGCTTTCGTCAATGAAGTCCACGCCGACTGACTGCAGCACCTGTGCTTCGGCGAAGTGCCCGATGCGCACCTTGGCCATCACGGGGATGGTGACAGTGTCCATGATGGCTTCGATGACGGCGAGGTCGGCCATCCTGGCGACGCCGCCCTCCTTGCGGATGTCAGCGGGGACGCGCTCAAGAGCCATGACAGACACGGCTCCGGCGTCCTCGGCGATTTTGGCTTGCTCGGCGTTGGTCACATCCATGATGACACCGCCGCGCAGCATTTCAGCGAGACCGACTTTGTTGCGCCATGTTGAAGTTTCGGCCATGTTGATCATCTCCTGCGTCTGAACGCCATTATGAGGGGCTGCAGTTGGCCGACCGCGCCCCTGGGCTGCTTTGAAGGACTACTATTTTAACGCAATTGTGTCGCGCAGGCAAGAGCGATGCGAGTGCGAGCCGCGAGGCCGGAGGCAATGCGGGCGATGGGGGTTAAGGCAGGCAGGGATGCCCGCCCTCCGCGAGAGGTTGAGAGGAAAGTACAGGGTGGAAAGCCTGTGGCACGAGTACACATAGGCGGGCGTGCAGAGCGCTACTGGAGTCCGCCGACGTAAACCGCGGTTTCGTAAGGGGCCAGTGGGGTGGCGAAATGAGCCGCCGAAGTGCCTTCGAGCCGATGCGGGCCGGTGAGGGACTGCAGAACGGGCTGCGTCAGGTGATCGGCGACGAAGGCCCCGATCTGTTGTTGGGCGGTAGTGTTGACGAGCACAACGATGGCCTGCTCTCCATACTCCCAAACAGCCCACTGGACCGGGTCTTGGGGCGCAGAATGCCGGGCGCGGCGCTGTCCCTTGAGCAGCATCGGGCCGACAACGGAAAGCTCCTGGTTGACAGCGGTGACCTGTTCCCAGAGCTGGGGCGCGTCGCGGGTGATGACATAATCAAGGCGCTGGTTGTCGCCCGGGATTCTGTAGGCATAGCAGACGATGCCGCGGGCGCCGCTGAGAAGGCACAGGTAGGCCATTGCGCGGTACTCGTTCGGAGTGGGCGGCCTGCCGTCAGCGGATGGGTCGAGGCGGCGATCGCGGATATGGGCTGCTCCGGCTATCGGGAGCAAAGCCCAGACAGGCTTCTGGGGCGGCACAATCGCACAGGCCTCGCCAACCAGCCTGGCGACGTCCGAGAGCTGGCCCGGAGGACGTGGCTCGATGTAGGCGAGTGGGATGTCGGAGGCGGTGCGATAGGTCTGGAAGGCTGAGGCGGAGGAGAGCAGGCAGAGGACGGGGCGGGCGGGATCCAGCCTCCTGAGATCGGCATACAGGTCCTGGAGAAGCTCCGGAGGGACGGCGGAGGCTTGCGTGTCGGGCTTCTCGAGGATGTACCAGCCCCAGAAGTTGGCACGGGGACCGTATTTCTGCGCCATGTTGGACCAGAAATCGGTCTCTACACTGGCGGAGGATATGAAGACCCCGAGCCTGTTGGCGGTGGCATGGTCCATGAAGCTCCAGGATGCCATTCTGGAGGGGGCGATGATGAAGCTGAAACCGGCGCGGCTGATGGCCGGCAGGTCGCCGGCCTCCAAGACATAGGCCATGCCGATGGGGAAAGTCGGCATGCCGCCGGCCCAGAGCAGGCCGTATTCGTCGTGGGCGACCTGGTTCGGCCGGGGCGGCGCTTTGGTGAAGGGCAAGTCCACCTGCATCTGCCAGGTCTTAAGGGTGGCCTGGAGCCTGACGAGGTAGTCATTGCTGACAAGGCCGCCGGTAGGCAGATGCACCGTGAACTGACCGGCGCCATCCAGAGTGATGCGTTGGTCCTGACCTGCGGGCTTGCCAGTGCCGATGATGCAGGCGGAAACCTGCGTCTGGCGCACCAGTTCGGGGACCGCGTGAACGTGTCCGCTGACGACGACTTCCTCACCGGGGACATCGCTGATGATGGTGGTGCGGAAGGCAGGGACGCGGATATTTGCGTCAACGAGGCAGGGGATGGCGAGCGTGGCGTCGTCATAGACCTCGTCGTCGCGCTCGCCGAGGACGGTAACGCGCAGGTCATGCGCCCGGCGGAAATCGCAGGCGTAGGGGATCTCGAGTTGCTCGGTCTCGCCCGCTGCAAGCTGGAGCGGCTTGAGCGCGGAAGCACGAACGCGCCCCTGCTCGGATGCCTCCAATCTGATTCTGCCGTTGATGCGCCTGCCGGTGTTGTTAGCCAGCGCGAGCCTGGTGGTTCGCTTGCTTGGCTCGATGACCAGGCCGGCGCTTGCCACGTTGCAGGATATCTCGGCAGGGGTGGAGCGGAGTGATACGCCGTCAACGCAAAGATCGCCCTGGCCGGCGATGCGGACGATGATGACGAGATGATGGGCAGTAACGGGGATTTCGATGCGGCGGGAGACCAGGGTCCATTGGTTCGAGTCGGGGAGCGGGCAGCAGTCGCGGCTTAGAGCGGGCGTTTCCAGCTCGCTTTCAGTAAAGTCCCGGGCGAATGTGAGCAGAAGCGCATGGGCCTGAGGGGCGCCGGCAGTGCGGCAGTAGAGATCGAAGAGCACAGTCTGGCCGGCATACTTGCTGATCTCGATCGGCTGGGTGTAGCAGCCATAGAGCGCGCCGACACTGGTGGAGGTGAGGCGCAGGCAATTGCGGTCAAAGCGTCCGCCGGCAGTCACTTTGCCTGACGCCAGTTGCTCGCCCTGCCATGACTTCAGCACCCAGCCGGCGGGCGATTTCTCAACCCCGGGCGTCTCAAAGCCGCCATTGGCAACAAGATTGCCGCTCGGGTCCGCAGCGACGTGTTGCGCAGCCAGTAGTGGGAACATGACCGTCAAAATGCCGCAGATAGATGCCAGGATGGCATGTACCGGCCTGTGCAGACCACTACTCGGGCAGGGCAGCAATGGCTTCCACCTCGATGAGCACATCCAGCGGCAGACGTGCGACCTGTACGGTACTGCGGGCGGGCGGATCAGAGCTGAAATATGTCTGGTATATGGCGTTGAAGGCCTTGAAGTCATCCATATTGCTGAGGAAGACGGTGGTCTTCAGGACATTCGCCATGGCGGTGCCGCTGTCGTCAAGCAACATGGTCAGATTGTCCAGCACGCGCCGGGTCTGGGTCTCAATGTCATCGCCGGCGACCTGCCTGGTTTCGGGGTCCAGAGGCACAATTCCGGAGCAGAAGAGAAGGTCTCCGTAGGCGACCGCCTGTGAATAGGGCCCAACCGCAGGAGGCACACGATTCGAACTGCAGACGCGCCTTGCTTTCGCCATACGCTTCACCTCGGTAGCCACTATCCCGGCGTCTGGTGGCGTGCGTACTACCTTGACTAATAGACAATTTCGCCGACAGGGGCGTTTCACCTCTTGTCGCGTGACTTGACTGACTGGCGGTGACGGCATATACTAACGGAGTAAGAGAAGATGCTGCGAAGGTGCAGATGGGGAGGAGTAGGCAAGGCAAGCCGATGCGAGCGAGCCGGCGTACAGGTGTGAGTGCCGGCATCGGCGATTGCCGAACGTCGCCCCGGAGCCATTGTCCCGAAAGCCACCGGCAAGTAGGGGCAGTCGGGTAAGCCCGTTATAGCGCCAGGCAAGAGCTGTCGCCGGCAGCAGTGCGGCGGCAGAATGTGGGTGGTACCGCGAGAGTCGGCTCTCGTCCCATAGTCAGGGGCGAGAGCTTTGTGTTAGTGGGAAGCGTTGCAGGCGACGGTCAGCGAGGTGCGGTATGGCGGACGACAAGCGGAAACAGGACAGCGATGACGAGATGGTGGAGATTGAGGTGGACGATCTGCCTGATGAGACGAAGGCCGTCCCCAAGGCCGGGACGGACGGTGTCATCGAGATAACGTTGGACGATTTGGAGGATGTACCGGATGAGGGGATGGCCGCTACGCCTTCGGCAGGGAAGGTGTATCCCGGCGTTGATGCGGCGATGGTGAAGCAGGCGACGGCGGGCGAGGAGATCAGGATGTACGTGACGTGCAGCGAGACGGGGCAGGGGTTCTACGTGTGCTGGCATGAGATATCGCCGCAGGTGTATGGAGTGTCTCGCGTCGAGAAAGCCGCGCATGAAGAGGCCGGTGCAGGGGCGGGACCGACCGCCATCCAGGGGACATTCTCGCTGGCGGATTTCTGCGGCTGTCCGTACTGCGGATGCCGGAGGATGAGCGTGTGCGAGGTGTGCGGGGCCACGATGTGTGAGGCGGCGACGAAGACGACGTGGCTGGGCAGGGCGACGCTGAAGTGCCCGAGGTGCGGCAACCGGGGAGAGATTGCGGCGGAGGCGGATACGGCATATGGGTCACGGGGCGGCAAAGGCAAGAAGGGGAAGCCGGGTTAGGGTTGGGGTATTCACCAAACTGGAACTGGAGTGCAGAGTGATGGCAGAAGAAATGGCGAGCACGTACGAACCACAGAAGGTGGAGAAGCGGATCTACCAGTACTGGCTGGATGAGGGCGTCTTCACGCCGCAAGTTGAGGGGGCGAAGGACTCTTTTTGCATAGTGATACCGCCGCCCAACGTCACCGGCGTTCTGCACATGGGTCATGCCTTGCAGGACAGCATCATGGACCTGCTCACTCGTTGGCACCGTATGAAGGGCGATGAGTCGCTGTGGCTTCCCGGCACGGACCATGCCGGCATTGCCACCCAGAACGTAGTTGAGGCCATGCTGGCCGAGGAGGGCCTCGCCAAACACGATCTCGGCAGGGAGGCGTTCCTGGAGCGCGTCTGGGAGGTCAAGGATGAGCACCAGAGTCATATTCGCGCGCAGTTGGAAAGGCTTGGCGCTTCGCTTGATTGGAGCCGTGAGCGGTTCACTCTCGATGACGATTACACCCGCGCGGTGCGCGAGGCTTTCGTGCGGCTATACGAAGATGGTCTGATTTACCGGGGCGAGCGTATGATTAGCTGGTGTCCACGCTGCGCAACCAGCCTCTCGGACTTGGAAGTGGAGCACACCGAAACCGACGGACATCTATGGTACATACGATACCCGGCCGCAGACGGCGGGCCGGGAGTGGTGGTGGCAACGACGCGCCCGGAGACGATGCTGGGTGATACGGCCGTGGCGGTACATCCAGAAGATGAGCGGTACACAAACCTGATCGGCTCCAATGTCATTCTGCCGCTGATGGAGCGGGAGATTCCCGTGATTGGCGACGACTACATTGACGTGGAATTCGGCACCGGCGCTTTGAAAGTAACGCCGGGGCACGATCCCAACGACTTCGAAATCGCCCAGCGTCACGGGCTGTCATCGGTGGTGGTCATCGGGGAAGACGGGAAGATGACGAAGGAGGCCGGCGCGTATGCCGGCATGGAGCGATATGCGGCGCGGAAGGCGGTAGTGGCGGACCTGGATGAGCGGGGGCTGCTGGAAGGCATTGAGGAATACCGACATTCCGTAGGGCACTGCAGCCGCTGCAACACCACCGTGGAGCCGCTTGTGTCCACTCAGTGGTTCGTCAACATGAAGTCGCTTGCAGAAATGGGCCTGCAGGCGGTCCGTGACGGTGAGGTGCGATTCGTGCCGCCGCGCTGGACTAAGGTTTACTGCGATTGGCTGGAGAACATCCGCGACTGGTGCATCTCGCGCCAGCTCTGGTGGGGTCATCAGATACCGGTGTGGTACTGTGATGACTGCGGCAAGCAGACCTGCACGCGGGAGGACCCGACCCAATGCTCCCACTGCTCCAGCCCTAATATCAAGCGGGATCCAGACGTGCTGGACACCTGGTTCTCATCCGCACTATGGCCGTTTGCGACACTGGGCTGGCCTGACGAGACCCCGGACCTGCAGCACTTCTACCCGACCTCAGTGCTGGTCACCGCCTATGACATCATCTACTTCTGGGTCGCCCGCATGGTGATGATGGGGAAGTACATGCGCCGGGAGCGGCCGTTCGATACGGTCTTCATTCACGGGCTGGTGCGCGATGAGCGCGGGCGCAAGATCAGCAAGAGTCTGGGGAATAACATTGACCCGATCGAGCTGATTGACAATTACGGCGCGGACGCGGTGCGTTTCGCGCTGGTGCAACTGATTACCCACGGGCAGGATCTGACCTACTCGGAGGAGCGGATTCTGGCGGCACGCAACTTCGGGAACAAACTATGGAACGCCTCGCGCTTCGTCATCATGAACCTCGATGACGGTGGGGCGGATGTTGACCTGGGTAAGGCGGAACTGCGGCTGGCGGATCGCTGGATACTGTCGCGCCATGCTGACATGCTGGAAAAAGTGAGCAAGGAGTTGGGTGACAACAACCTGGCGCAGGCCGCCGATGCGCTGTACGAGCACATCTGGGGCGAGTATTGCGACTGGTACCTGGAGCTATGCAAGCCGGACTTGTACGGCGACACCACTGTGGAGCGGAAGGCGACGGTGCAGACGATCCTGCGCGAGGTATTGAGCGGGGTCTTGCGCGCGCTGCACCCCTTCATGCCGTTTGTGACGGAGGAGATATGGCAGCGTTTCGCGCCTGGTACGGGGAGCATTGCAGTGGCGGCATATCCGGAAGCAGACAGCGCAATGCTGGATGCCAAGGCGGAGGCGGAGATGGGCGTGGTGCAGGGGGTGGTTTCGGCGGTCCGCAATCTGCGCGCAGTCGTGAGCGTGCCGCCGTCGGAGAAGGTGAAGGTGACATTGCAGGCTCCGGAGGGGCTGCCGGCCCTGCTGGACGCCGAGCAGGGCGGGATCAAGGCGCTGGCGGGTATTGGGGACTTGGCCATCGAGGGCGAGGATGTCAGTGCGCCTGAGAATGCGTTGGGAGACGTGGCCGAAGGCGTGAGGGCGTTCCTGCACATCGAGGGAGCCATAGATGTCGATGGTGAGTTGGAGCGGCTGGGGCGCGAGATTGCGAAGATCGAGCAGCTCAACGAGCAGTGCAGGAGGAAGCTCGAGAACGCCGATTTCGTGAGCCGGGCTCCCGCCCATGTGGTGGAGTTGGAGCGCTGCAGGCTGGAGGAGAATACGGCCAACCTGGCGAAATTGCAGGAACAGGCGGAACTGATGCGCGGGCTGCTTAGATAGTGTCGCGGGCAATGCCGTAGGGAGTGCAGGACGGGCGAAAGGCCGGCATATTGGGGGAGGCAGGTTTGATGAAGCATCCGCAATTGTTGCACCACGTGGCGCTCTTCATCTTGTGCATGAGTTCAGGACTACTGGGCGTCGCGTGCATCGGTGCGCAGATTCCGGTGCCGTCAGCCGACGTGCTGCCAACGCCTGACGAGGTCAGACGCGCGCCGGTTTTCCCGCTGTTTGATGCAAGCTGCAATGGTGCCAGCCAATACCGCTTGCCACCCGATGTCAAGGTGGAATACCAGTTTAGCTCCGGGGACCATATCATCACTGACTTCCCCGTGTATCCCGGGGGGCCGGCCGCGAGCCAGCGTGAGCGGCAGTTTCGGATCACGGAGGAGGCACTCAAGGCGCCGGGCTTCATCCAACGGGTGCGGCTATTCGATGAGACTCTGAGAATCCAGGTGACCCGGTACGCTGATCCGGCTCACGTGACGGCTTTGCTGGAGGGCAATCGCAGCTACGACCGCCAGATGGGGCAACTGGGTGATACTGTGGCCATCGGCGAAGACGGCTACTTCTCCAGCCTGGCCACCAACAGGGCACTGAACCTGGCGGTGAAGCAGGGACCTTTCCATATCGCGATTAGCATCGCCACTCAGTTCAGCAAGTTCAACAACTACTGGCCCGATCAGTGCGTGGCGAAGCTCAAGGGCCTGGAAACGTATCTGGCCAAGCTGATCGTGTCGCGGCTAGCCGCTATTCCGCAGGGCTCTGTTACGCCGCCGAGCCAACCGCCGACAGTCACCGACCTTCCGCAGCCGCCGGTTGTGCCGCCTCCCCCGGTCGCGCCGCAGTCCTCAAGGAGATACCGAGTGTTCATTGACGGTCAGCTCATGCGGACTCAGGCTCCGCCGACGGAGGTGAACGGTCGTATACTGGTCGGGTTGGCGGATATTTTCCGCGAGCTGGGGGCGAGCGTGGTTTGGGATGGTGCGCAGCGGAAGATAACCGCGACGCGGGGCTCGCGCGTCGTGGAACTTTGGATTGGCCGCCGGACCGCGCTGGTGGACGGCGCCAGTGTGACGCTGGATGTGCCGCCGCTGATCCTAGCCGGTGGGAAGACCTACGTGCCGGTGCGTTTCGTCTCACAGGCCCTAGGTGCGGGTGTCGCCTACGATTCGCGCAATGCTGCGGTCATGATCACCACCGGCAGCATGCCTGCGCTGGGCGGCTCACCAACCACTCCGCCCTACACACCGCCGCCACCGGCGCAGGGCACGGTACAGGTCAGTATCTGCCGCGAGACGGGACTGAGAGCTACAGGTCTGTGTCCCAATACGGTGACCCGTCCGTTCGCTCCGAACGCCGTGCCCGGCCCTTGCACCACGCACGCTCAGGGGCCCAAACTGATCGTCACCTCGCCCACCAACGGCGCTACGGTGCCTGAGCGCTTCACTATCAGCGGCACCGGCATCCCCGGTCACAGCCTGCGGGTGTCGGTGCTGGCCCAGGGCACGCTCAAGGCCACCGGCCAGAACGCGACCTCGCGGATCCTCGACAAGGCGCAAGCCACCGTGGGCAGCAATGGCAGGTGGGCAATCGAGGTCAACGCGCGCGCCGTTTGCCGCGACCAGCGGGTCACGCTGAAGCAGTTCGACATCACGGTGGAACTGCTGGTGAATGGCAAGGTTGCCGAGCAGGTGGCTCTTGTCGTGCGACCCTAGCCAGGGGCGGTAGCAGGTCTGCGAGAGAATCGCGTCGGCGAGGGCAGGGAAGGATGCCTGCCATCTGCGGAATCGTCATTGCGCGTAGTTGCTCAGGTGAACACCAGCCGACGGGCCCCCGCGCCGGGCCGATTTGGGCACAGTGGAGCGGCCAATGCCGGCGCAGTCAACATTGCGGCCGGCAGTTTCGTCAACTGAGGGCAAGCCATCTCTCTTGCGGCAGCCGTGAGGGGAACATGGCAAGACAATCGCGGCGACGGCTGATAGACTGGGGTCTGTACCTGGGCGTAGCGGCCTTCGGGGTGGCGTTCGGCCACCTCGAGGCGGTCGTCGTCGTGTACATAAGACAGATAATGGGCATCGTGCCGACGCCGGAGCAGCTCGACCCGGAAGTGCTGGCGCAGGTGCCCGGATGGCTCATCGGTACGGAGCAGACGCGCGAGGCAAGCACCATCATCATACTGGCGTCGCTGGCGCTGGTTGCGGGGCGTACCGGGCTGCAGCGGCTCGGCATCTTTTTGTATGCGTTCGGGATTTGGGATGTGGTATACTACATATCTCTGAAGGTCATGATAGAGTGGCCGGCATCACTGACGACCACGGATTGCCTGTTCCTGATTCCGGGGCCGTGGTATTGTCCGGTGTGGGTGCCGCTGCTGGTTGCTTGTTTGATGATAATCTGGGGAGCGCGCTTCATGGAGGTTCCTCGCAAGGCAGGGTGAGAGATGAAGGGCAAGTTCTACATGGGTCTTGACGTAGGCGGGAGCAAGATATCTGCCGCGCTGGTTGACACGAGCGGGGAGATGTCGCTTCTGCGGCGCCGGACGACGCCGCCTGATGGCAAGCTGGCACAGGAAATGCTCATCGAGATGGGGCGGGACCTGGTAGAGGAGACGGCGGAGGGTTCGGCCACCATAGTGGGTGTGGGAATCGGGTTCGGGGGCCCCGTTGACTACCGGAACCAGCGGATCCGGCGCTCGCATCACACGGAGGGCTGGGAGGTTAACCTGCCGCTGGCGCAGGAAATGGGGCAGCAGCTCGGCTTGCCCGTGCGGATTGACAATGACGCCAATACGGCCGGTTTGGGCGAGGCGTTGTTCGGCGCGGGGAGGGGCAAGGAGCGCGTTCTGTACATCAACGTGGGGACGGGCATCGGAGGCGCGCTGATACGCAACCAGCAGGTCTATCACGGCGCTCACAGCAACGCCGGGGAGATCGGGCATTTCATAGTTAAGAAGGACGGCCCGGAGTGCGCGTGCGGGAAGCGCGGGTGCCTGGAGCCGCTGGCGTCGGGCACTGCAATGGGCAAGGCAGCCGTGCGGGCGCTGGAGGAGAACCCGAATGCGGACACCAGGCTGCGGGATGTTCCGAAAGAGGAGATTACGGGGGTTCTAGTCGGCGACCTGGCTGTGGAGGGTGACGAGCTATGCCGGAAGATCGTTGCGGAGGCCGCTGACTGGCTGGCGCTGGCGGCAGCCAATGCGTGCAATCTGTGGGACCCGGATGCGGTGATAATCGGCGGGGGGGTATCCGGCGCGGGTGAGACTCTGATGGAGCCGTTCCGGAAGGGCTTCCGCTGCTATGCCGCGCCGCCGGGCAACGAGGAAACGGACCTGTATAGCGCGCGGTTGGGCTACGATGCGGGGGTTGTGGGGGCGGCGGCGCTGGCCCTGACGACGCTGTAGTGCTCGGTTGCAGAAGTCCGCGACATGAACGGGCGGGCCAGGACAGGCAAGGATGCCTGTCCTCCGCGAGATGATTGGCATGTGTTGTTGTGCGAGTAGACGACAGGCGTCTTGAGCCGTCTGGGGCGCGTCTGCAAGCAGAACTTCCGCAAGTCGGAGGTAGGAAATGCTCAAAGACCTCAGCAAAGTGACCGGCTTCACATACCTGTTCGATGAGAGCACCTGCAATGCCATCTTCGGGCCGGAGGTGCGAGCGCCACTGTATGGGGTGCGCACCGCCGAGGAGATTCGGAGGGTGCTGCTGGACCAGGATGCGGATGTGCCGAAGGTCGTGTACTGGATGATGCGCGACATGGGGCTGAAGAGGGCTGATTACCGGAAAGAGACACATGATTTGCGGTTCGATATCAGCAACTTCATCCCGGCAATGTTCGGGCGGGAGTATCTGAAGACTTCGGGGCACTATCATCCGAGGCCGGAGGGGGGGGAGTATGCGTATCCCGAGGTTTATGGGGTGCTGTCCGGGCGGGCGACCTACCTGCTGCAGAAGGTGAAAAAGATCGAGGCAGGGCCGAATGAAGTAGAGGTCGAGGACTGCATCGTGGTGGAGGGTGTGGCGGGTGACAAGATCATCATGCCGCCTGACTACGGCCATGTGACGATCAATCGGCTGCCGGTGCCGCTGGTGATGGCGAATTGGGTATCGGACCGGTTCGGCTCGCAATACGGTGCGGTGGAGGAGTCGCGGGGCTTTGCGTACTACCTGATTGACGATGACGGCGGGCCGAAGTGGGTAAGGAACCCGCTGTACGAGGATGCCCCGCCGCTGCGGGTTGCGCGGGTGAGGGAAGTGCCGGGGCTGGGACTGAGCCGGGATGTGCCGCTGTTCACAGCAGGGCAGGAGCGGCCGGAGTTGATGGATTGGCTGAACAACCCGCAGGACTACACGGACTTGATCTGGAGCGGGCTGCAGATCGTCGGCGAGGAAGAAACGTATGGGCTCTGATGGTGTAGGTCACTGCCCGGGGACTGCAGGAGGCAGGCTGCAGAGCTAAGGAGGCGGTCGTCGTGGAGCACGAGTTCAAGCTGGCGCTGGCGTTTGATGATGTGATACTGGCGCCGGCGGCCAGCAGCGTTTTGCCCACCGAGGTTGATGTAGCGACGCGCCTGACAAACAAGATAGGACTCCATGCGCCGATCATGTCGGCGGCGATGGACAAGGTCACGGAGGCGCGGCTGGCGATAGCGGTGGCACGAGAAGGCGGCATCGGCGTCATCCACAAGAACCTGAGCATCGAGGAACAGGCGAACGAAGTTGACAAGGTGAAGCGGTCAGAGAGCGGGATGATCGTGGACCCCGTCACTCTGGGGCCGGATCGGAAGGTCGGCGAGGCGCTGCAGTTGATGAGCAAGTACCACATATCCGGCCTGCCGATTACCAGAGAGGGAAAGCTCATCGGCATTCTGACGAACCGGGACCTGCGCTTCGAGACGGATCTGGAGAAGCCGGTGTCGGAGGCGATGACATCTGAGGGTCTGGTGACAACCGGCGACGGGACCACGCTGGAAGAGGCGAAGGCGATTCTGCACCAGCATCGCATCGAGAAGCTGCCGGTCGTTGATGGGGACATGAACCTGCTGGGGCTTATCACGATAAAGGACATCGAGAAGGTGGCGCGCTACCCGTATGCGTGCAAGGATGATTTGGGGCGATTGCGCGTTGCGGCAGCGGTCGGCGTTACCGCTGAGACAAGCGAGCGCGTGTCGGCGCTACTGGAGCGGGGTGTGGATGCCGTTGTGGTTGACAGCGCGCACGGCCATCACGTTGACGTGCTGACGACAGTTGAGAGGTTACGCGAGGAGTTCGGTGAGGAGCTGCAGATAGTCGGCGGCAACGTTGCGAGTGCCGAGGGCACGCGGGACATGATTGCGGCGGGTGCCGATGCGGTGAAGGTCGGCGTGGGGCCCGGCTCGACATGCACCACGCGGGTGGTATCGGGCGCAGGAGTCCCACAGATAACGGCCATTTTGGAGGCGGTGTCCGGGGCGAAGGAGCAGAATGTGCCGGTCATTTCAGACGGCGGGATCAAGTACTCCGGGGACCTGGTGAAGGCGATTGCAGCGGGGGCGGCCTCGTGCATGATCGGGGCGCTATTTGCGGGTACGGAGGAGAGCCCCGGCGAGACGGTGCTGTATCGGGGGCGGGCGTATAAGGAATACCGGGGGATGGGGTCGCTGGGCGCGCTGCGCGACCGAGTGAGCGTCCGGGACCGCTACGGACTGCAGAATGTGCCGGAGGACGAGCTGGTTCCGCAGGGGATCGAGGGGCGCGTGCCCTACAAGGGGCCGGTGTCAATCGTCACGAAGCAGCTTCTGGGGGGATTGCGTGCCGGCATGGGATACTGCGGGGTGAAGACAATCGCCGAATTTCACGAGCAGGCGAAGTTCTATCGCATCACGTCTGCCGGCCTGCTGGAAAGCCATCCGCACGACATTACCATCACTGAAGAGGCGCCGAATTACCAGATGCCCGAATAGGTGGACAGGATGAGGAAGTACCGCATCGCAGTGATCCCCGGTGACGGCATAGGGGTTGAAGTCGTTGCCGAGGGTTTGAGGGTTCTGAAAGCCGCCGGCGAGAAGGCCGGCGTTGAGTGTGAATTGGAGCAGTTCCCCTGGGGCTGCGGCTACTGGCTGCAGCATGGAGTGGCGATGCCGGCGGACGCGCTGGAGATACTGGATGGGTTCGATGCAATCTACCTGGGCGCAGTCGGGCTGCCGGACCGCGTGCCAGAGCGGGTCGCTGTGCGCGAAGTGGTTCTGGCGATCCGCTCGGGATTCGATCAATTCGCCAACGTCCGGCCGGTGCAGCCGGTGCCGGGCTGTCCGTGGTACCTGGCGCACCGCAAGCCGGAGGACGTGGATTTCGTGGTCATCCGCGAGGCCACCGAGGGGTTCTACTGCAACGTGGGAGGGCGGTACAAGGCGGGCGCAGCGGAACTGGCTGAGATTGCGGCGATGCGGCCCGGGTTCGCCAAGTCGAGCGAGATCGCGCTGCAGACGGGCGTGTTCTCGGAAGCAGGGTGCCGGCGAGTCATCACGTACGCGTTCGAGCTGGCGCGCAAGCGCGGCGGGAAGAAGCGGGTCACCTCCACCACGAAGAGCAATGCGCTCACCCACGCAATGGGGATGTGGGACGACATTTTCGAGGAAGTGGCCGCCGAATACCCGGACTGCGAGCACGAGTGGTCGCATGTGGACGCGCTGGCGATGCGGTTCATTACCAATCCGGAACGTTTCGATGTGGTGGTTGCCTCGAACCTGTTCGGGGATATCCTGACGGACCTTTCGGCGGTGCTGGTGGGCGGATTGGGCTTTGCCCCGGGGGGCAATCTGTCGGAGACAGGACCCTCGATGTTCGAGCCGCCGCACGGCAGCGCGCCCGACATCATGGGCAAGGGGATCGCCAATCCCATCGCGGCGATACTGTCCGCGGGGTTCATGATGGAGTGCCTGGGGGAGTCCGAGGTCGCCTGCGCGATACGTGATGCGGTGACGGCGGTTGTGAGACGGGGCGAGGTGCTGACGCCTGATGCGGGAGGATCGTCAAGCACCACACAGGTCGGGGATGCGATAGTCGCCGCGCTGGGCTGAGATCGAGAGCGGGAATCATGAGGAGAGGGACCGGAGATGCTGGTTGACATCAACACGTGCTTCGGGAAGACGCCGAAGCGGCGCGTGGACTGGTCGCCGGAAGTGTTGCTGGGGATGCTGGAGCGGCACGGGGTGGACCGGGCGCTGACCTACAGCCTGCGCGGGGTGCTGTACGACTTCATCACGGGAAACGACGAGACGTGGGAAGTGTGCGCGGTGGACGAGCGGCTGGTGCCGGTAGCGACGATTGACCCGCGCCGGCACTTCGGCTGCCTCGAGGAGATTGAGCGCTGCGCCGACCGGGGGTTCCGGGTGTTCCGGTTCTTTCCCGATGAGCAGGGCTGGGCCATCAATAGCAGGCCGTTCCTGAACATCTGCGAGACCATCGCCGAGGAAAAGGCTGCGGTGATGCTACCGGCCGGCGGGGCCGGGCAACAGAGCCTCATCGGCGAAGTGATTGCCCCCTTCGGGTTCAATCTGGTGATCGTGGGGGCGGGCTACGGGGTGAATGCCGAGACGTATGCCGTCGCCGCCGCCCATGAGAACGTATTCTGCGAGACGCACATGTTCGATACGCCGGGGACTATCGAGGGGCTGGTGTGGGTGGCAGGGCCGGACAAGGTGATGTTCGGGTCGAACTTCCCTGATCGCTACTTCGGTGCGGCGCATTCGATGGTTCAGCTAGCCGAGTTGGAGCCGGAGGTGCGCGCGGCGATCCTCGGCGGGAACGCGGTCAAGTTCCTGGGGCTGAGTGACTGAGGGTTGCGCAAGTGCTCGCCTGCGCAAGTGTACGAAGCAGTCCTGTCGGCGTGGGCAGGCAGGGATGCCTGCCCTCCGCGAAGTCATCCGTGTGCGGGGTTGCGGAAGTGCTCCCCCGCAGAGGTCCGCGAAACCATCGTTGGGTGTGGTTGCTCAAGTAAATGCTGGCCGGTGCTGCCTGCGGAGACGTGTTGGAGGGTATGTAGATGAAGAAGATTGACATGCACGCGCACTACGGCGTGTGGAACTTCCCGATTCCGTACTGCGGCGATGCCGACAGCTTACTGCGGCTGTGCGAGAAGCATGACGTGGCCCATGCCGTCTGTTCGTCGGCTCTCGCAATACTGTATGATATGGAGGAAGGCAACGCGGAGTTGGCGGACGTGGTTTCGCGGCACGAGCAGATTCTGGGATACGTATATGTCAACCCGAATTTCCTGGCCCAGTCGGTTGCGGAAATGGAGCGATACCTGCCCGAAGAGGGGTTTGTGGGAGTGAAGATATACACGGGCGGATACAGCGGGGTGGCGGCATCGGCGCCGATCTTCGCGGAGATGGTGGACGAGGTGGCCCGCTACGCGACGGTGATGCTGGTGCACACGGGAAGCGACGCTTTGCGGCCGCTGGCGGAGTATGCGGAGAAGCATCCGGGCCTGAACATCATCATGGGGCACGCGGCGGCGCAGGACTCCGACAGCGCAGCGCGCATCGCGAGCACGCATCCGAATATGTACCTGGAATTCTGCAGCAGTTGGGCCGGCAACGGCAAGGTCGAACGGGCAGTGGAGATATGCGGCGCCGGGCAGATAGTGTATGGGAGCGACATGGACCTGATTGACCCGGCATTCATCATCGGGATGTACGAGGACGCGGCGGTCAGTGAAGAGCAAAGGCAAGCGATCTACTACAACAATGCAGCGCAGCTTCTCGGCCTGTAATAGCGCTTTCCGACGCGCCAGTTGCTTGACCAAAGGCCCCTTTTTGGCTTATAATCGCCCCTGTTGAAGTGGCGCGCCCATGGTCTAGTGGTGAGGATAGCGGGTTCTCAGCCCGCAGGCCGGGGTTCGACTCCCCGTGGGCGTACCAACTTCATCTCCTCCCGGGTTTGCCCGTTCGGTGCGCAGCGTGTCGTCACGATGAATTCGTCGCTGCGGCGTGTATGAGCGGGGTATCTAAGAATCAAGACATAGCGCGATTCACCGCACGATCCGCGATACGCTCTGGTGGAGACCGATGGGGACAATGAGGTTACACGGATACGGTTTGCTGGCGGCAGTGGTGGTAATCTCGGCCGTTGCGGCGGCTGATGACGAGGCCACGTACTGCGAGAAGCCAGAGGCGGCTACGGCTCGCTACCTGGACGCCCGCCGGCAGTTGCAGGCGCTTACGGCAGTGCCGATCGCGACGCTGGTGGCGCGAGGGCCGGAGGTAAGCGGTCGCGTCGTTGAGATAGCAGGCAAGATCGTCGGGCGGACGGCCCAGGCCTGCAATGCCGAGGCTCCCGTTAGCTTTGTACTGCGGACCGGCAGCAGCGAGCAATCCGTCTTCATTGACTCTGAGACGGAAC
Organism: uncultured Armatimonadia bacterium; assembly: GCA_964549395.1. Taxonomy (GTDB): domain Bacteria; phylum Armatimonadota; class Zipacnadia; order Zipacnadales; family UBA11051; genus UBA11051. Next base: position 39,658 of record CAZJVY010000001.1, read on the forward strand.
ATCCCCTCATCCGGATAGGCAATGCGGTACACGTGCTGGCGGAGTTCCCCGCGAACGGCCACCCTCTGGAACATTACCGAATGCGAGAGATCGTCCTGTCGGTTGATCTGCCGGAGAGCGAACGCAACGCCGCCGCCCCAGGTCCCAAGACCGGCGCGAAGCCGCCTGACGTGCAGATGAATATCATCAAGCAGAACCCTCTGGCCGGGCAGCCGCCGGACACTGCGAGCAATGCGAGTTCGCCGGCTCAGCCTGAGACGGCACCGGTGGCCAGGCCGGGGACGGAATTGCCGGATAGACAGCAGTGGGGAAGCTCCGAGGCAGTCAATACTTGGGTACAGTGGGTGCAGCAGCGGAATCCGAAGCTGACCGACCTGCAGGCCCGGCTGATCGTGGAGTGCGTGCTGTACTACTCGTACAAGTTCGCCATTGACCACCGTCTGGCTTTTGCGATGATTAGATATGAGTCGGATTTCGACCCCACCTGCCGCTCTCACGCGGGAGCCATGGGTCTGACGCAGCTTATGCCCGGCACGGCGAGGTCCCTGGGAGTAGCAAACCCGTGGGACATACAGCAGAACATCATGGGGGGCCTGAAGTACCTGTCGGAACAACTATACTCCTACGGGAGCCGGTCGCACTACGAACAGACAATTCTCGGGCTGGCGTGCTACAATGCCGGACCAAACGCCGTGAAGCGAGCCGGCGGGGTGCCGAATATCACAGAGACCCAGCGCTACGTCAAGAGGGTCTCTGACCTGTTCCTGCAGCTTTACCAGAGCGGCATGCCATGATGTGGCCACATCGCTTTGCCTCCGGTTCGGCTTATCCCCGGTAGTGCCGGCTTCGCCGCGCATCTTCCCCGAGATCGGCTGTGGCTTGACAAGCGCACACGCATGGCCTATATAACACCTGTGCCGGGCAGGCAGGGACACCTGCCCTCCGCGAAAGCATTGTTGCGAATAGTGGTACAAGAGGGTAGGTTTGGCCGGACAGATTCCAGGGAGAGAGAGGGTCATCGCGGGATTGCTGTGCAAGCGCTGTCGGAGGGCAATGAAGGAGTTGCGGGGCACGTACCACGATAAACGGAAGTTCCAGTGCCCTCGGTGCGGGAGCGTGCGGATGCAGAAGCAATCGCGCCCGCGCAGGGTGCGGGACCGTTAGGAGGCAAGGATGCCATACCGCAGGTGGTTGCTGGTGGCGCTGGCAGTGCTCGCTATCGGAGTGGCGTGGCAGCAGGTGTTTGCGATGACCGGCATCCTGTGGTGGGATGCACCGGCCGGCGCGGTTGTGCAACCGGCACCGCTTCCTCTGCAGCTTCAGCCGCTCGACACCTCGTGGGTTGACCTCTCGGTATGGCAGCGCACCCATCCTGAGTGGGCGGCGCTTGAGTAGCGACCGGCCTGGCGCACAACACCGCTGACCGGACGGGAACGTGATCCGCTAATGCAGGAGCGCCGTATTACCGTCATAGGAGGCGGGCCTGCCGGGGCTGAGGCGGCCTACCAGGCGGCCAGTCGCGGCGCGGCAGTGCGGCTCTACGAGATGCGTCCCCACGCGCAGACGCCCATGCACAGCACCGGCCTGCTGGCCGAGCTGACGGGCGCCGCCTCTTTCGGGATGGATCAGCCCGACCGCGCCACAGGGCTGCTGCTGGCGGAGTTGCGGCGGCTGGGGTCGCTGATTGTGCAGGCTGCCGATGCCACGCGGATGGACAGCGCCGACCTGCACACGGTGGACCGGCACGCCTTCGCGGAGTACGTCACCAGGCGCATCGAAGCTCACGAGAACATAGAGGTACTCAGGAAGGAAGCCGACGGGGGAGCGCTGGAAGGTCCGGCAGTGATTGCAGGCGGGCCGATGGTGTCATCCGCGATCGCGCGGCGCCTGTTTGGGATTACAGGCGAGGAGTTCCGCTTCTTCTACGGTGCGACCGAGCCGCTGATTGAGGGCGACTCGATAGACAGGGAGGCGACCTGGCTGCAGTCGCGGTTCGGCGAGGACCAGCCGGTGCATCTGAACTGCCCGCTGGACGAGGCGCAACTGGCGGGTTCCTCGGCGGTATTGGCGGAAGCGGGCGCGTGCCTGCCTGAAGGAATCACGGCGGATATGGTTCTCCCGGAGTATGTGCCGCTGGAGGTCAGTGTGGCCGAGGGCGACAGAGCGCTGACAAGAGGCCCTCTAAACCCCGCAGGTCTGAGCAAGCCGGGAAGCGATGTGCCGCCGTCGGCGGTATGCCGGCTGCTGCCGGAAACGGCGGATCATTGGGTATGGCGGGCGGTGGGGATGCACACGGGCCTGCCGCCAGGGGAGCAGGAGCGACTGCTGCACAACATCGGGGGCCTGGAGAATGTGCGACTTGTGCGATACGGGGCTTTGCATCGTGCGGCGTATGTGAATTCACCTTCGGTCTTGGAGCCGACGTACGAGTTGCGGCAGCGATGCGGGGTCTTCCTGGCCGGGGGGATTACAGGGCTGCAGGACTATGCGGCAGCGGCTGCGTCAGGCTGGTTGGCAGGCGTAAACGGATCGCGGCTGTTGTGTGGCGAGGAGCTTGTGACGTTTCCGGCAGAGACGCTATGCGGAGGCCTGAGTTTGTCGCTGACTGCGGGGGACCCGGCGCTGTTCAGGCCCGTAACGGCGACATTCGGCCTGCTGGCGGCGCGCCCGGGCGATGAGGGTGCCTCGAAAGAGGAGCGGCGGGCCGCACAGACGGAAAGGGCGCTCACGGCTCTGGACCGTCTGATGGAGGAGATGAATCTGCGGTAGTCGGAACTCTCAGCCGCCGGAAATGTATTACAATATGGGGCATGGAAGGCACGGGAGCCGGCCGTGTGGCCGGCTGCATGAGAAGCAATGTCAGCAGCATACATTGACGCCTTCATCGAGTACCTGAGGAATTCGCGGCAGGTCTCGTCACACACCGCGGAGGCGTACGCCCATGACGCCGTGCAGTTCATGGACTTCCTGGCGGCGATTTGGGGCGAGGAGAAGAGCGGCGATTTCGCGTCGGTGGACTACCGGGTCATCCGCGATTACATCGCGCACCTGCACCAGCAGAAGTACGAGAAGCGGTCCGTAGCGCGCAAGCTGACAGCGCTGCGAAGCTTCTTCCGGTTCCTGGTGGCCGAGGAGCTTGCAGGAGCCAATCCGGCGGCGCTAGCGCGGCTACCGAAACAGGACAGCGTATTGCCCGAGTTTCTGTATCGGCAGGAGATGGAAGCGCTGATGGCTGCGCCGGACGCGAGCACGGCGCTTGGATGTCGGGACCGCGCCATCCTGGAGATCCTGTATGCAAGCGGAATGCGCAGGTCGGAATTGGTGGGCGTGAGGGTCGTCGACATTGACCTGGCGCAGCGGCAGATACGGGTGCTGGGAAAGGGCAATAAGCAGCGGGAAGTGCTTTTCGGCGAACCGGCGGCGGAGGCATTGCGAGATTACCTGGAGTGGGCGAGGCCGGAGCTGCTGCGGAATCGGCGCGATGGCGGTGCGGAGGATGCTTGCTTTCTGTCGAAGAGCGGGCGGCCGCTGGATGCATCGTACATCTACAATCTGGTACATAAATATGTGATGGTGGCGGGTGTGAGCAGCGGCATCTCACCGCACGCCCTGCGGCACAGCTTTGCCACACACATGCTGGACGGGGGGGCGGATTTGCGCACGATTCAGGAATTGCTCGGGCACGCCAGCCTGCGCAGCACCGAGATATACACGCACGTGACCACGCGCCGGATGAAAGAAGTGTACGCCGAGACACACCCGCTGAGCAAAGGAGGGCGTCCGCGAGATGAGCAGCAGACAGGAGACGGAGACACGCGGGACGACGGTACTGGCGGTACGCCGTGACGGCAAGCTCGCCATGGCCGCCGACGGGCAGGTGAGCATAGGGGAGACGGTATTCAAGAACCGGGCGGCGAAGCTGCGGCGCATGTATAACGACGCGGTGGTGGCCGGATACGCGGGGGCTGCGGCGGATGCGATGGCGCTTTTCGAGCGCCTGGAAGGCAAGCTCGATGAGTTCTCGGGCAACCTGGCGCGGGCATCTCTGGAGCTGGTGAAGCAATGGCGGATGGATAGGGCGTTGCGGCAGTTGCAGGCGCTGCTGATCGTCGCCGATGAGAAGAACCTGTTGCTGGTGTCGGGAACCGGCGACCTGCTGGTGCCCGATGATGATGTCATCGGGATCGGTTCGGGCGGTGCCTACGCACAGGCAGCCGCGCTGGCGCTGCTGGCTCATACCGAGATGTCCGCCGAGGAGATCGCGAAGGAGGCCGTGAGAATCGCTTCCAGGATATGTGTGTACACGAACGATCAGATTACCGTGGAGGTACTGTAGTGACCAATGAACTGACACCACGGGAGACCGTGGAGCAGCTTGACCGGTTTATCGTCGGTCAGGACAAGGCCAAGCGCGCGGTGGCGATCGCGATAAGGAACCGCGTGCGCCGGCAGCTCATCGCGGAGGACCTGCGCGACGAGGTGATACCAAAGAACATCCTGATGATCGGTCCGACCGGCGTGGGGAAGACCGAAATCGCCCGCCGGCTATCGGCGCTGGTCAATGCGCCGTTCCTGAAGGTGGAGGCCAGCAAGTTCACGGAGACGGGCTACGTGGGCCGGGATGTGGAGTCGATCGTGCGCGACCTTGTTGAGATATCGTACCGGATGGTGGAGAAGGAGGCGTTCGAGGAGGTAGAGCAGGAGGCCAGGCGGCGGGCCGAGGAGCGGCTGCTGGACATACTGGCGCCGGTCGGCGCGGCACAGTCGGGGCAGGCGGGCTGGATGGGCGGGCTGCTGGGGTCCTCGGAGAGCAAAGAGGACGGCGAGCAGCAAGCCGCGCGGTACGAGCTGCAGATGAAGCAGCAGGAGCAGGCGCAACGGGTGCGGGAGTTCACGCGGCGGAGGCTGGCAGCCGGCGAGCTAGAGGACCAGGAGATCGAGGTCGAGGTGCAGCAGGCGCAGATGCAGAACCTGCAGATCTTTTCGGCGGCGGGCATGGAGGAAATGGGCTTCGACATGCAGGAGATGTTGGGGAACCTGTTCCCGCGCCAGAAGACGGTGAAGCGGACCACCGTGGGCGAGGCGCGGCCGATACTTGTCGAGCAGGAGGCGGAGAAGCTGGTTGACGGTCATGCCATCGCGCGCACGGCGGTCGAACGCGCCGAGAACGCGGGCATCGTGTTCCTGGACGAGCTGGACAAGATAGCAGGGCGCGAGAGCGGGCACGGTCCGGATGTCTCGCGTGAGGGGGTGCAGCGCGACATCCTGCCGATAGTCGAGGGCTGCACGGTGATGACCAAGTACGGGCCGGTGGCGACCGACCACGTGCTGTTCATCGCGGCAGGCGCCTTCCATGTAACCAAGCCGTCCGACCTGATCCCCGAACTGCAGGGCCGCCTCCCGATTCGCGTGACACTTGACAGCCTGACGCAGGACGACTTCGAGCGCATCCTGCAAGAGCCGGAAAACTCGCTGGTGAGGCAGTACACGGCGCTCCTGGAGACAGAGGGCGTGGAGATCGAATTCACTGACGATGCGCTAAAGGAGATTGCGCGTCTGGCGCAGCAGGTGAACGAGCAGGCCGAGAACATCGGCGCGCGACGGCTGTACACGCTGGTCGAGCGCCTGCTGGAGGAGCTTTCATTCGTAGCGCCGGAAATCGGCGGGCAGCATGTGAAGATTGACGCCGAATACGTGACGTCGCAACTCGCCGACGTTGTCGAGGACGCGGACCTGAGCCGCTACATGCTGTAGGGCGGCTGTGCTTGCCGACACTGAGTTGCGGGTGTGGGCGAAGTAAGCCCGTCAGGGCAGGCAGGGATGCCTGCCCTCCGCGCCGAGGGAGAGGTCCGCGGCGTTAGTGTCATCCTCGCGGAGGATGGGCATCCTTACCCGTCTGCAGGAGCAGCCCAATTGTCCATGGTTGCGAAAGTGTCTACTTGTCGGCGGCAAGGCGGAGAACCTGGGCGTCTTCAGGGCCGGCGAACTGTGTTTCCGGGTGCAGTATCGTGGCCGAGCCATCCTCCGCTCCGGGCCACCAGGCGAGGCGGTTGAGTTCGTTCGGGTATGGTATTTCGGCGAAGTTGTCCGGCTTCTGGTCGAAGTGGATACTACCGGTCGCCTTGGACAGTTGCGGTGTGGGTACATCGCGGCAAGTGTTGTCCCAGGTCCAGATATCGTCCGACGCCCCCACTACATACACCCCGATGTTGCAGTTGACGAGAAGATGCCGGTAAACCCAGCCTGAATTGCCACGCAGGCAGACGCCTGAGGACATCATGGCGTTCTTCATCTCGACATAGTTGTCGTGGGCGTACAGCCACCCGCAGCCGTGGTGGACGTCAATTTCATGGGAAGTGACCTGTTTCCATCCCTCTTCAGGTACCGCCTTGACGTCCTTGACGAAGCGGTTGAAGCGGCAGATGTAGGAGGCCATGGAGTTTGAGCTTCCTGCGACGCCGTGGCGGTGGTTCTCGAAGTTGGTATCCTCGATGTAACAGGCCTTGGTCGCGTGAGGCACCACGCCGTAGCCGTACCCGTAGCGGAAGTTCTTCTGGAAGAAGCAGTGATCCACAAGCACCAGGCCTTCACCCTTGATGAGGAGGCCGGTGTGGCCGCAGAGCTCCACGGTGCTGTGGTCGAAGCGGACATTGTCACAGTCGTTGATGTCAACCGCCCGGGTCATCACATTGTCGGCTCGGCCCGCGTCTTCGGGCTTTGCGGCATACTGGGCCTCGTTGTAGCCTCGGAAGGCAGTCTCCGGCCAGCCCTGGAAGCGCAGGCGCGTAATGCGGACATTCTTCCTGCCGGCGAGCAGCAGCATGGGTTTGGCGCTGTACCAGGTGGCCTTGAAGACGGTGGCAGCACCGTCGCCGTAAATGGTCACATTGTCGCGAGGCACGGTCACCGTGTTATTGATCATGTAGGTGCCTGCGGGGATGTGGACAACACCTCCGGCTTCGCCCAGCGAATCGAGGGCGGCCTGAATGGAGGTCTCGTCCAGAGGGCCCTTTACAACCACATCGGGAGTGGGCAGCTTCTCGGCCGCGCAGTAGATGCGCAGATTGACAATCCGTACCGGGCTGCCCTCTGCATACAGGCGGACGGTGCGCAGCATCGAGAGCGGATGGCCGACAGCGCTGAGGTCCACAGCCACCTCGGTCTCACGAGCCGGCGCAAGCCGCACCACGGGGCCGCAATACTCGCGGTCGAGGATGTCCACCATCGCGATCTGTACTGAGGACCGGCCGGTGGTCTGTAGCCTTGCTGCGACTTTGGTATAGTCGCGGGGCGTTCGTTCGAGAGCGCCGGGCACAATCAGGTTGAAGCCCTGACGCTGCTGAGGCGTGATGGTCCAGGGTGCGAAGTCGGAAGGCTCGAACACGACAGCGACCTCCTCAGCTACCGTATCATTACAGGACGCGCAGCAGGCAACGTAGAGTGAGAGCAAGAGTGACAGCCACAGCGGTGCGAACGTCGTCAAGCGCATCATCGCACAAAGTTCCTCCTTGGCAGAATCGGGTGCGGGCCGCCGGCAGCAGCGAGGCGCGACAGCCCATGCAGCTATTGTCCGGTGCCCACGGAGCGGAGCACCAGCGATTCGGTCGGGCCGGCGAACTGCGTGTCGGGTCGCGATATCGTGCCGCAACCCTCGTCGGCTCCCGGCCACCAGCCGGGCCGGTTGAGGGCATAGGGGTACGGGAATTCGGCGAAGTTCGGCGGCTTCTCGTCGAAATGAATGGCACCGGAGGCGCTGTTGACATAGAGGGTATCCGGTTTATCCGAGACATTGTCCCATGCCCACACATCGTCGCTGTCGCCTATGCACATGATCCCCGGCGAGCAGCTTTCGAAGACGTTGCGATAGAGCCATCCCTGGTTGCCGCGCATCATCGCGCCGGCGCCCATTACGGCATCATACATGGCGACGAAGTTGTCATGGGCATAGATCCAGCCGCAGTTGTCGTGGGCGTCAATCTCGTGGGCTCTGAGTTGGTTGATGCCGTCGGGGCTTTGATTCCACGAGGGAAAGAGCTTGGCGTACTTGACGAGCCGGTTGAAGCGGGCGATGTAGGATGCGCCGCCTGCGTTGCCGGCGATGCCGTGGCGATGGTTCTCGAAGTTGTTGTCCTCTATGTACAGCTCTTTGGTGCCGGGGGTGGCGACGCCGTAGCCGTACCCGTAGCGGAAGTTCTCACGGAGGAAGCAGTGATCCACAAGGTTTTCGGTGCCGCCGTAGAATGCCACGCCGGCGTGCCCGAAGAGCGCGATCTCGCAGTGGTCAACGCGCACGTTCTGACAGGATGAAAGCTCGATGCCACGGGATAGCACGCAGGGCTTGTCCACGTCTTCCGGCCGTTTGGCGTGCTGCTTCTCATTGTATCCACGGAACTCGGTAATCGGCAGACTGCGGAAGCTGAGGCGGGTGAGGCGCAGGTTGCTGCGCTTCACTGCGATGAACAGGGCCTTGGCATCATACCAGGTGCCCTGGATGATTGTGGCGGTGCCGTCGCCGTAGACAGTGACATTGTCGCAGGGAATGGTGACCTGGTTGTTGATCAGATAAGTGCCGGCGGGGATGTAGACGACGCCCCCGTCCTCGCCGAGGGAATTCAGCGCCGCCTGGATCGAGGTGTCGTCCATCGGGCCCTGGACCGTCACATCCGGCTCAGGCAGCTTCTCGATGGCGCAGGTCATCCGCAGACTGCTCACGTCGAGTGGCGCACCCTCGACATACATGCGCACGGTCCGCAGCATGGAGATGGGCCGGCCCGCTGTAGCCATGTCAATGCCAATCTCCGCTGCTTGATCCTTTTTCAGCTTCAGCGTATCGCTCTTGTATTCCCTGTTGAGGATGTCCACCAGGGCCAGCGTCGCCTTGGTGGCGCCGGTCGCTTTGACCGCGGCGGTCACCTTTGCGTAGTCGCGTGGGGTTCTCTCAAGTTCGCCGGGGATTATGAGATTGAAGCCCTGGCATGCGCTCGGATGGGGCGTCAGGCGCAGAGGTGCGAAGTTCTCCGGCTCAAATGCTATGAGCACGACGGGCGGCTCGGTCGAGACACCGTTGGCCATCGCCGACACGTACCAGAGCGCTATGGTCGCGCAGAGCATCGTCATCATCACCGTTAATCGCAGCATTGTGTCCATCGCTCCCTTGTAGGAGACTGCGGTCAGGCGGGCTACTCGGCAGAGGCAGGTGCCGTAAGGGCCGGCGCGTCCTGCGGACCCGCGAACTGAGTACTTGGTTTGACAAGCGAGAGACCGGCTTGGTTTGCTCCCGGCCACCAGCCCATGCGGCTGAGGGCATACGGATAAGGCGTTTCCGTGAAGTCGGGCGGCTGCTGATTGAAATGGATGTCGCCGGAGGCGCTGGAGCCGTACTCCTGCGTCGCGGCGATGAAGGTGTTGTCCCAGGCCCAGACAGCGGTGGAGGTGTCGCGGCACATGATGCCGATGGTACATGCCCTAATCAGATTGCGGTAGAGCCATCCGGAGTTGCCGCGCATCTCGGCGGCGGACCACATCAGGCCGGTCGTCATGGCGATATAGTTGTCATTCACACAGACCCAGCCGCAGTCGGGATGGGCGTTGACGGGGTAGCTGGACAGATAGGTTATGGATTTGGGATCATCGTACCAGTCCGGCACCACGTAGGGGTCCTTGACCAGGCGGTTGAAGCGGACGAAAGACCGTTCGCAGCCTTTGTACGTGGTGATGTTGTGGCGGTGATTCTCCACGTTGTTGTCTTCGATGTAAATCCGCGCAGTGCCGCGTGCGCCGATGCCGTAGCCGGTCCCGTAGGGGAAGTAATCGTGGACGAAGCAGTGGTCCACGAGATTGTCCGTGCCGCCCTCGAACATGATGCCGACATTGCCGAAAAGCTCCACCTCGCAATGGTCCACGCGGGCGTTGGTGCAGCCCCGCAGTTCGATGCCGATCTTGAGGACGGAGGACGGATGCCGGCGTTCCGGGCGTGTTGAGACGAACGCCTCATGGGTGCGGCAGTCGTCGTCACCGAGGCTGCGCACGTGAAGACGCGTGAGGCGCAGATTCTCGGCATTCTCGGCGACGATGAGCTTTTCCGCACCGTCCCACGTGCCATGAAGGACAGTGCGCGGGCCGTCGCCGTAGATGGTCACGTTGCCGGATGGTATCGTGACCGTGTTGGCGATGGCGTAAGTGCCGGCGGGGATATAGAGCACGCCGCCGGTGTCTGGGAGAGAATCGAGCGCCGCCTGAATTGAGGTGTCATCCATGGTTCCGCTGACAACCGCATCGGGCTGCGGGAGCTTCTCCACTGCGCAGGCGAAGCGGAGGCCGAGGACCTCGACGGGCTGCCCCTTGAGGATAAGCTTGACGGCCCTCAACATCGCGAGGGGGTGGCCGGCGGCCTTTGGGATATCCAGGCTGACCTGGGTCTTCTCGCCGCGGGCGAGCTTGACCATCTCGCCGTCATACTCGCGGTTGAGGATGTCCACGACCCGCAGTGCGGCCCGCGAGATTCCCTGGGTGGTGACAGTTGCCGTCACGGCCAGGTAGTCGCGAGGGGTGCGCTCCAGGTCGCCTGCCGGGAGCAGGTCGAACGTATCCGCCTTGGTGGCGTCGAATGTCTGCGGGGCGAAGGCAGGAAGCTGGAATTGCACCACAGCAAAGGCCGGCGCGTCGCTGGAGCCGACGGCATGGCCGACAGCACAGCAGACTGCGGCAGCGAGAATGGTCAGCATCGTCAGGCCGCACATTGTGGTTGCGACATCTCCTTGTCGGGTCATGGTGCAGCACCTGTTAGCACGAGCACCTGATGCCCGTAGGGACCGGCGAACTGCGTGGTCGGTCGGGCGATGGTCGCCTCCGCACGCGCACCGGGCCACCAGCCCGGGCGGTTCAGTTGGCAGGGATATGGAATCTCTTTGAAGTCGGCCGGCGTCTCATCGAAGTGGACGGTGCCGGTGGCTTTGGTGAGATGCGCTGTGCTAACGTTGGTGAAGCTGTTCTGCCAGGTCCACACGTCATCCGAGTTGCCGCAGACGTAGATGCCCAAATCGCAGTTAACGAAGTGGTTGCGATAGATCCAGCCGGGGTTGCCCCGCAGACAGGCGCCTGCACCCATCATACCATTCTTCATCTCAACCCAGTTGTCGTGCGCGAAGACCCAGGAATTGCCGCCATGCACATCAATCTCGTGAGCGCTGACCTGCTTCCAGCCCTCGGCAGGTAGCGTGGTCGGGTCCTTGACAAAGCGGTTGAAGCGGCAGGTGTACTGGCACATGCTGTTATTCGAGCCTGCGACGCCGTGGCGATGGTTCTCGAAGTTGTTGTCCTCGATGTAGCAGTCGCGAGTACCCTCCGGAACGACGCCGTAGCCCTCGCCGTACTTGAAGTTCTCGTGGAGGAAGCAGTGGTCAACGCACGTATTCTTGCTGCCGCCGCGAATGTAGATGCCGGTATGCCCAAACAGCTCGATCTCGCAATGGTCTATGCGGCAGTTCTGGCAGTCGCTCAGGGTGATGCCGGTGCTGTAAACGCTGGGTCGGCCGATGTCCTCGGGCTTCTCGGCATATTGCTTCTGGTGATAGCCCCGGAACTCGTCTATCGGCAGACTGCGCAGGTGCAGCCGGGTGAGCCGGATGTCGTGCTTGCCGGTGGCCTGCAGCAAGGGGGGCGGGTCAAACCACGTGCCCTGCAGAACCGTCAAGGCACCGTCGCCATAGATGGTGACATCGGGGACGGGTATGGTAATCGGTTCGTTGATGGTATAGGTGCCGGCGGGGATGTAAACGACGCCGCCGCTTTGTGGAAGGGCATTGAGGGCGGCCTGAATGGAGGTGCCGTCTCGCGGGCCGGAGACCACTACATCCGGCTCGGGGAGAAGTTCGGACCTACAGAGGAACTGAACGGCCTTCAACTCGATTGGCTGGCCCGTGGTGATGATCCTGACCGCCCGCAGCAGCGACAGTGGGCGTCCGGCAGTCGCCATGTCGCAGGACAGCTCACAGTCCCGGCCTCGCGGCAGCCTGACGGTCTCGGTACGGTACTCGTGGTCCAGAATGTCGGTGACTGCGAGCGCGGCCCTGCCGATTCCGGTAGCCTTGACCGTTACCTTAACGGCCAGATAGTCGCGAGGGGTACGCTCCAGGTCCCCGGGCGGGACGAGATCGAACTGCGGGCCGTCGGCTAGGTCGAGTACCCGCGGCTGAAAGTCGGCCGGGACGAGAACGAGCGGCTGGCTCCCTGCGGCGGACATGGCAACCCCCAGCAGGCACAGCAGCAATGCCGATGACATCAGAAAGGGCGGAAGTGACATGGCCTATCGGGTCCTCGCGCAGTTGCGGGCTACGTGAGCCGGCTAGCAAGTATGTGTTTGAGATTCTTTATGTCTTCGACAAGCTGTGGCATGTAGTCGGCGCGGTGCAGGGCGGCCGCAGGATGGAACAGGGGCACCCAGAGAATGCCATCCTTCTCCTGTGGCTTGCCGTGGAGCTTGGTGATGGAGGCTGTCGGGTCCAGTAAGGTCTGCAGCGGCACGCGACCCAGCAGGCAGATGGCTCGCGGCTGGATGGTGGCTACCTGGGCATCGAGGTACTCGGAGCACGCCGCACGCTCTTCAGGGGCAGGATCGCGATTGTCCGGAGGGCGGCATTTCAGGATGTTCGCGATGAACACATCACGCCGATGCAAGCCGATCTGCCCTAGTAGCTTGTCCAGCAGTTGGCCGGCGGCGCCCACGAAGGGTCGCCCCTGCTGGTCTTCGTGGTAGCCGGGGGCCTCGCCGATGAACATGATGTCGGCATCGGCGTCGCCCTCGCCGGGGACGGCGTTGGTGCGGGTGCGATGCAGGGGACAGCGCGTGCAGCCTCGCACCTCGGCAGCTAGCTCGTCGAGTATCTGCTGTTTGGCGGCTGAATCAAGCATGAGTACCTGTCGGCGTTTCGCTGTGAAGGCGCTATGCCAGCCCCAGGGCCTGACATGCCGCACGGATGGTCTGAGTGTCCTTATCGGACGCAGGCACGATGGGCAGCCGGGTGCCGCCGACCGGGAAGCCACACACCTCGAGAGCGCGTTTGACGCACGGCGGATTGCCGGAGGCAAGGAAGCAGGCGTCAAACAGAGGTGTGAGCCTGTAGTGGAGCTCGGCCGCGGCAGCGGTGTCACCGGCATCGAACGCGGCGATCATCCGGCCGATCAGGACTCCGGCGACGTGCGAGGCGACGCTGATGACGCCCACGCCTCCGACAGCCAGTATCGGCAGCGTCATCCCGTCATCGCCGGAATAGACCTCGAAGCCCTCGGGGCTATTGGCGGCGATTTCGGCGATCTGGTCAATGTCCCCGCTGGCCTCCTTGACCGCGACTATGTTGTCCACATTCTCCGCGACGCGGATTACCGTGGCCGCCTCGATGTTCTTGCCGGTGCGCCCTGGGACGTTGTAGATGATGACCGGCAAGTCGGTGGCGGCTGCGGCGGCCTTAAAGTGCTGGTAGAAGCCTTCCTGCGAGGGCTTGTTGTAGTACGGGCCGACGAACATGATGCCGTCAATGGGCAGTGCCGAGGCCCGCTTGGTCAGCTCGATGGTGGCCGCGGTGTCGTTGCTGCCGGTGCCCGCGATAATCGGCGCATCACCTACGGCCTGCTTGGTCACCTCGTAGAGCCTCAACTTCTCGTCCTTGCTGAGAGTGGGCGATTCGCCGGTAGTGCCGGTGACGACAAGACCATCGGAGCCGTTGTCTATGAGATGCTTAGCCAGCTCCGCCGCCCGGTCGTAGTCCACCGCGAGTTGCTCATCAAACGGAGTAACCATAGCGGTCAGAACGCTGCCGAAACGCGCCATTTTCGTGCCTCCCGTCAGCCCCGCACACCGGAGCAGAAGTAGTTATGTACCCATTCGCCGCCTGCCGGAAAACACCTTTTATGGAAAACCCGGATGACCGCTGCCGAAGACAGAAGGGCCCGCGCCCATCGAGGACGCGGGCTCCTGTTGTAGATGCAAATGCAGAGGCGGCGATCACCCGAGGATGCCGCGCTGGAGCATCTCTTCGGCAATCTGTACGACGTTGGTTGCCGCGCCCTTGCGCAGGTTGTCGGCGACGCACCACAGGTTGATGGTATTTGGGCGAGTGACATCATCGCGGATGCGCCCGACCAACGTGGCGTCCTTGAACTCGTCCTTGAGGATGTCGGCCTGCGTCGGGTAGATGCGCTCGTCAACATAGCGGTGGCCGGCCCACGGCTCCTTGTCGGGGTCGGCTTTCGGCCGCACGCTGCCATAGTTGGGATCGGTGGTCGGGCCGTCAATGACCACCACGCCGGGCGACTGCGCGGGGTCGCTGAGGATCTCGGTTGCCCTGGCCGCGTCCATGTCACCGGCGAACTCGACGTTTATCGCCTCCGCGTGGCCGATCTCAACCGGCACGCGCACTGCCGTGGCGGTCACGGCGATGTCGGGATCGCCGAAGATCTTGCGGGTCTCATAGAGCATCTTCATCTCTTCCTTGGTGTAGTGATTGTCAAGGAAGGCGTCAATGTGGGGGATGCAGTCAAGAGCGAGCGGGCGACAGAAGATGCAGGGATCGAACTCGGTAACTTCGCCCTGGGCGAGCTGGTTGATCTGGTTGCGGAGCTCGTCCTGGGCCAGCGCGCCCCAGCCGGAGGCGGCCTGGTAGGTGGAGACCACGATGCGCCTGATGCTCGCCACCCGATGCAGCGGTGCCAAGGCCACGCACATCTGGATGGTCGAGCAGTTGGGGCTGCAGATGAACCTGGTGTCGGCGCTCACCACGTCCATGTTGACTTCGGGCACCACGAGCGGGATGTCGGGATCGAGGCGGAAATCGCCGCCATTGTCAATCACGTAGGCACCGGCGTCGGTGGCCACCTTGCCCCATTGCACGGAGGCACCCCTGGCCCCCTCACGACCGGCGAAGAAGACCACGTCAAGCCCCTGGAAAAGCTCAGGGGCGATCTCCCGCACAAGCACTTCGTCTCCACCCAGCACTTCGCGGCGCTCGTGGGTTGCCATTACCCGGAGCGGCTCGGCGAGTGCGATATTGCGTTCCCTTACGCAGGTGTAGATCCTGTCACCGACCGGCCCTACCCCGACCAGTCCGGCTCTGATTGCCGCCATCCTGTTCACCCCTGTGCCAGTGTTGACGTGAAGAAGGCCTTGCAGGAATTGCGTCGGCGTGGGCAGGCAGAGATGCCTGCCCTCCGCGAAATCGTCGGTGCGGCCAGTTGCTCAGGTTAGTGCTGTTCGGCCAGCAGCTTGTCCAGGCCGTAGGTGAGGCCGGAAAGGCTCCGTACGGTGCGGACCGCCAGCATGACGCCGGGCACGAAACATTCGCGACTGGTAGTCTCGTGACAGATCCGCAATGTCTCGCCCTTGTCGCCGAAAATGACCTCCTGGTTGGCGACATAGCCGGGCATGCGGACCGCGTGGATGGGTATGTTGCCCAGCACCCCGCCGCGACTGCCCGGGACGTTGTGGCGCTCCGTTGGGACCACGGAGAGAGGATTGCCCTCACGCGCGGCGGCCATCATCTCCGCCGTCTTGACGGCAGTGCCTGAGGGCGCGTCCTTCTTGTTCTCGTGATGCCGCTCGATGATCTCTGCGTATTCGAACGATGCGGCGGCCTCGGCGGCGAACTTCATCATCAGATTGGCGCCGATGCTGAAATTCGGGGAGATGACGCAGGGGACGCCCTTGCTCTCAGACATGCGCCGCACGGTCTTGAGGTCAATCTCCGAAAAGCCCGTGGTGCCCACCACACATGCGGTGCCGGCGTTGAGGGCCGCCTCGATGTTGCTCATGACCACCGCGGGAGCGGTGAAATCAACCATGACATCGGGTCGGCTTTCCTCCAGAGCGCCTGCGAGATGGCCGCTGATGCGTATCTGCTTGGCGTCTTCCGACAGGTCGGGCGCGAACTCGCCGAGTTGGTGGCCGATGCCGGCCGGGTCCACGGCGGCGACGATTATCATGTCCTGGGCCTTGTCCACGGCGCGGGCGACGTAGCCGCCCATGCTGCCACAGGCCCCGCTTACGAGCACTTTGATGATCGGCATGTCCATCACCCGCTGTCTTGGGCGTGTGCCAGACACCCACTTACGGACCGGAGGCGTCAGTATAGCAAAGGGAGGGTAGGATTGCAACGTGGGGGGAGGGGTGGTGAAGTCAGGCGGGGAGTGTTGGCTCGACGGAGGGGCTTGCTTCATAACAGGCTCTCTTGCCGCGTGGCGCAGGCGTCCCGCCCTATGCACGGGTTGCCAGCCGCATGAAATGCATCCGTAGGACGGGCGTCCCCGCCCGTCGATCAAAGACGCGGGCGCACGCAGCGCGCCCCTACCGAGGACAACAGCAACAGGAAACGGCGACGGGCAGGGACACCCGTCCTATGGACGTATATGTTGTCGCGGACAGGCAGGGATGCCTGTCCTCCGCGA
>CAZJVY010000001.1:56191-125700 GCA_964549395.1 uncultured Armatimonadia bacterium
CGTCCTATGGACGTATATGTTGTCGCGGACAGGCAGGGATGCCTGTCCTCCGCGAAACAGTTCTCTTGCGTGGTCGCTAAGGTGAGTAATCGCGAGCCTGTGGCACGCAGAGGAGGCGACAGGCAGGGATGCCTGTCGTACGCGAAGGGTTGGAGGAAGACGGGGAGGGCGGAAGCGGTTAGAGAGACGGGCGGCGGAGGTGCCAGTCCGCAGACTGCTCGTAAGCATAAGCCACCCGCAATAACACGTCCTCGGAAAACGGCTTGCCCATCAGTTGCATCCCCACCGGCAAGTCGTCCGCAAAGCCGCAAGGGACATTCATCGCCGGTATGCCCGCCAGGTTGATCGGAATCGTGCAGATGTCCGCCAGCTTCATTGCCAGGGGATCATCAGCCTTCTCCCCGATCCTGAAAGCCACCGTCGGCGATGTGGGGGAGACCAGGAAGTCGTACTTCTCAAACGCCCTGTCGAAATCGCGCTTGATAAGGGTGCGGACCTTCAGGGCCTTGAGATAATATGCATCATAGTAGCCTGCGGAGAGCACGTAGGTGCCCTTGATGATGCGCAGCCTGACCTCCGGGCCGAAGCCCTCAGCGCGGGATTTGGCGAAGAGGTCATAGATATCGGTCGTCTCCTGCGCGGTGCGATGGCCGTAGCGCACCCCGTCATAGCGGGCGAGGTTGGAGGAGCACTCGGCAGGGGCGATGATGTAGTAGCAGGGCAGGCTGTACTCGGCATGGGGCATGGAGACGTCCTCGAACTCCACGCCCAGCGAAGAAAGCCGCTCCACGGCCTGCTCGATGGTGGCGCGCACCCCGGCGTCAATCCCCTCGCCGTAAAGAAGCTCGTGAGCGATGCCGCCCTTGAGGCCCTGCAGGTCGTTGCCGAGGGCCTGCGTGTAATCAGGCACCGGCAGGTCCGCCGAGGTGGCATCGCGGTCGTCATGGCCGGAGATGACATTCATAATCAGCGCGGCGTCGCGGACATCCTTGCACAGCGGCCCGATCTGGTCCAGCGAGGAGGCATAGGCGACCAGGCCGTAGCGCGAAACGCGGCCGTAGGTGGGCTTGATGCCGACAAGGCTGCAAAGTGAGGCGGGCTGGCGGATCGAGCCGCCGGTGTCCGAGCCGAGCGCGGTAAATGCTTCACCCGCAGCAACTGCGGCGGCGGACCCTCCACTGGAGCCGCCCGGCACGCACTCGAGATTCCAGGGGTTGGCGGTGGTCTGAAACCCGGAGTTCTCGGTGGATGAGCCCATGGCGAACTCGTCCATGTTGGCCTTGCCGACCATTATCATGCCGGCATCACGACAGCGCCGGACGACAGTGGCATCGTAGGGCGGGACGAAGTTCTCCAGGACTTTCGACCCGCAGGTCGTGCGTATGCCATCGGTGCAGAGGAGGTCTTTGTGGGCGATCGGCACGCCGGCGGTGGGTGGGAGTTGCTCGCCATTGGCCCGCGCCCGGTCAATCTGCGCGGCATGGTCAAAGGCCGGCTCCGGCGTCAGGCTGAGGAACGCCTTGACGCGGCCCTCGACGGCATCCATGCGGTCGTAGCAGGCCTGCACGGCTTCAGTTGCCGATATGTCACGGGCCTGCAGCTTCTCGGCAAGCTGCCAGGCGGTCATTTCGTAGAGTTCCACCCAAGCAAACCTCCTGGGAGCGGCTGGGTGCAGCGACGACATGCGACCTCAAGCGAACGGGGCGAGAGCGTGCGCGTCTATTCATCCTCCATGAAGCCGGGCACGCGGAAGAAGCCCTCGACGGAGTCGGGGGCGTTCTGCACTACCTTTTCCGGCGGCAGGCTATCGGCTGTCTGGTCCGGGCGGTACACGTTGGTCATCGGAATGGCATGAGATGTGTCGCCGATGCCTGCGGTATCGAGCTGCTGAAGTTCGGCGAAATGGTCCATGATGCGGTTGAGCTCGCGGCGGACGCGCTCAAGCTCTTCGTCGCTGAGAGCGAGCTTGGCAAGTCTTGCCACATGTCGTACATCTTCAAGACTAACTTCTGCCACAATTGTCCATCCTGTTCAGTGTTGGGATCGTGAATCCGACGGCGTCGGTAGTGTCGGAACGTGACGCCAGGGACCTATGTTAGCACCAGCCGGAGGGCGCGTCAAGCCCACGGCGGCTGACTTGACACCCCGTCGGGAGAGCATATATCATAGCCATATCACGCTGGGGGTGAAAGATGCCCCAGGGCCACCACAAGAGCGAAGAATCCCCTGGCAGCAGCGGCGTGGGGCACAGTCTTGCCCTGGCAAGCCTTGGCATCACGATGGCGGCCAGCGTCGGTATCGGCGCGGGAATCGGGGTATGGCTGGACGGACGCTGGGGTACGCAGCCCTGGCTGACGGTGACGGGACTGGTGCTCGGATCGGTGGCCGGCTTCCTGGAACTGTGGCGGGTGGTTCAGCGGGCCGGTGGCGACGATTGAGAGTGCATCACGTGAGCGCAAGACGGCACATTTGGCTACTGTCTCTTTTGCCTGGCATGATTGTTGCTGGGCTTTTTGTTGGAATCGGGCGTTTCGGATTAGCCGTTGGGTTTGCCGGCGGCGTCGTACTGTGGCTGTTGAGTTCACGGGTACTGACGTTGGTTACCGGCCGGATCATGACGGCGCGGACAGCCAGGCAGAGGGCTATCCCGATTGTCGCGCACCTGGCCAAGTATGCTGCAATCTGCGCGTTGGTATGGTGCGCAGCACGATACCCACAGATAGACCTGGTCGGGCTGGCCGGGGGCTACACGCTGGGGCTGGCAGGTTTCATCGTTACGAACATCGCGCCGGTTGAAGAGAAGATAGAGCCGGTTGCGCCGGGTACGTAGGCAGGACAAGCCGCACAGGGGATAAGTCTCCGTTCAACGCCAGAGAGGGCCAATGCACGAGAGCGCCAGTAAAGGCTTCGGGGAGCACGGCCAGTGGCTGAATGCGCTGCAGCCGTACATACCGGACTGGGCGCACGGTTTCGTTGACCCGGTGGTGATCACCGGCTGGCTGGTGATTCTGTTCGTCGCGGTGCTGGCATACGTGGGCGGGCGAGACCTGAAGAGGGTGCCACGCGGCCTGCAGAACGCCTGGGAAATCGGCATTACGGCCCTGCAGGGGCTGAGCCGGCAGATGGTTGGGCCGGGCGGAGAACGCTACGCGCCGCTTCTGACCACGATATTTGTGTATGTGTTCTTCAACTGCGTCATCGGCCTGGTGCCGGGGTTTGTAGCGCCGAACTCGACGCTCAACAGCACCGCAGCGCCCGCGATTGTGGTGTTTTTCGCAGTGCAGTATTTTGGTTTCAGAGAGCAGGGCTGGCAATACCTCAAGCACTTCACCGGAGACGTGTGGTTGCTGTCACCGATAATGATCGCCGTTCACCTCATCGGGGAGCTTGCCAAGCCTCTGAGCCTGTCGGTGCGTCTTTTCGGCAACACGTTCGGCGACGATACTCTGGTGGCGGAATTCACGAAGTTGTCGGCACAGCTCATGCACAGCATCTGGGTGCCGCTGCCGCTGCAGTTGCCGTTTCTGTTCCTCGCGCTGTTCATAGCATTCATCCAGGCGGTGGTATTCGTGATGCTGACGGCGGCTTACATTAACATGGCGACGACGCATGAGGAAGACGGGCAGGGCACCGCTGATGAGGCGGCTGAAGCGCGACAGGCCGCTTGAGTAGGCATATATGGCGCATATCCCCGGCGCCGCGCGCCGGTCTGTGTGCGCGGTGAGAAACCGGTGAAGGCGTGGCCGTTTCGGTTCTTTGGCAAGCACATCTCTGACTAAGGAGCAGAAGAGACATGTCATACGAGGCAGCGTTGGCATTCGGTGTGAGCCTGGGCGTGGCGATCGCGGTTCTATCGGCGGCGATGGCACAGGCGAAGGCGGCGGTGGCGGCGATGGAGGCGGTCGCCCGTCAGCCCGATATGGCCGGCAACATCCGTGGGCTATTGCTTCTCACCCTCGCCTTGATCGAGTCGCTGGTCATCTACTGTCTGATCGTGTTCTTCACGCTGCAGGGCAAGCTGGCACCGGTAGCCGAGATGGTGCGCACGCAGGTCGGCGGATAAGAGAGGGCCTGGGGTTGACCAATGGCGTCCATACTGGAGCAGCTAGGGATAGAACCTGGCGCCATAGTCGTGAACATAGTCGGCTTCCTGATACTCCTCTACCTGTTGCGGCGGTTTGCTTTCGGGCCGATTAGCAGCTTCATGGAGGAGCGGTCCGCAAGGATCGAGGCGGACCTGCGGAAGGCCGAGGAAGACCGTATGGCGGCGGCGGCGGAGCGGCAGCATCTGCAGGAGCAGCTTGACGGGATGCGTGACCAGTTCAGGCATGAGATCGCTCGGGCCACGCGGGAGGCGAAGCAGGCCATGTCCGACCTGCACGGGGAAGCGCGGGCGCAGCGCCAGCAGATGATCGCTCAAGGCGAGGAGGAGCTGCGGCGGAGCCGGGATGCGATGCTGGCCGAGTTGAAACAGCAGGTAGCTGAGATGGCGGTGGAGGTGGCGGCGAAGGTGGTCAAGGATGCGCTGGACGAGCAGCGCGACGCGGCGCTGATTGATGCCTTCATCGCCGATGTGAACCGCATGGCGGCCGAGATGCCGGAGGACGAACCGGCGCGGTGACGGGGCCGGCAGCCAATGCGGTGTCGGCAGTGTCTGAGAGGCCCGTGTTATGCCTGTGGACAGTCTGACGAAAAGATATGCACGGGCGCTATACGCCAAGGCGGCGGAGCGCTCGGAACAAGGTGCCATCCATGCGCGGCTGCAGGCGACGGAGGCAGCGGTGCGCGCGGAGCCCCGCCTACTGGAGATGCTGAAGCATCCAGGGCTGCCGGTGGAGCGCAAGGTGCGGATGCTGCAGCAGGTGGTCGGCGGCGACGCGCAGGGGCGAGAAATGTTTGAGCGGTTCCTAACGCTGGTGCTGACGAAGGGACGGCAGCACGTGTTGGAAGCTGCAGCAGAAGCATTTCTCGAATTATGGGATGCGGATCGGAATGTGGTGAGGGCGGAAGTGGCTACGGTATCGGCCCTGTCAAGCATTCAGATGCAGAAGCTGCAGCAGGCGCTTGCGGAGCTGACCGGCAGCAGTGTTGAGCTCGATGTGAGTATTGACCGGTCGCTAATCGGCGGAGTTGCGGTGCGACTGGGCGATAGGGTCATTGATGGCACGATCAGGGGTAAGCTGACGAGGCTGTCCGAGAGGCTGCAGCGCCATTGAGGCAGATGGACGGGCGCAGGCCGGCACGGCTGAACCGGCGGACGTGAAGTCACATGTTGAGGTGATTGGTCTTGCGGGCGAAACCCGATGAAGTGTCGGCCATATTGAGGGACGAATTACAGAGGCTGGAGAGCCAGATCGAGATGGTGGGCGTCGGCACCGTCATCGAGATCGGCGACGGCATCGCCCGCGTTTACGGGCTGGCGGACGTGATGGCGGAGGAACTGGTGGAGTTCCCCGGGGGCCTGATGGGGATCGCCTTGAACCTCGAAGAGGACAACGTCGGTTGCATCCTGATGGGGCCCTACGACCACGTCAAAGAGGGCGACCAGGTGCACACCACGGGCCGTATCGCCGAGACGCGAGTGGGCGATGAGCTGTTCGGGAGAGTGGTAACGCCGCTGGGCGAGCCGCTTGATGGCAAGGGCGCGGTGGTGAGCAAGCAGACGCGGCCGCTTGAGATCAAGGCTCCCGGGGTGATCAAGCGCCAGCCGGTCAAGGAGCCTCTGCACAGCGGCCTGAAGGCGATTGACTCGATGATACCCATCGGTCGCGGCCAGCGCGAGTTGATTATCGGCGACCGGCAAACGGGCAAGACGGCAATCGCCATTGACACCATCATCAGCCAGCGCGAGACGGACGTGAAGTGCGTGTACGTGGCCATCGGGCAGAAGGTTTCGGCAATCCGGCGGATCGCCGCCATTCTAGATGAACATGGGGCGTTGGAGTACACGTGCGTGGTGGCCGCATCGGCGTCCGATCCGGCTGCAGTGCAGTACATCGGGCCGTACGCAGGTTGTACTATAGGCGAATACGTCCGCGACAACGGCGGACACGCCCTGGTCGTCTATGATGACCTGACCCGCCATGCCAAGGCGTACCGGGAAGTGAGTCTGCTGCTGCGTCGTCCGCCGGGGCGCGAGGCCTATCCGGGCGACATCTTCAACCTACATTCGCGGCTGTTGGAGCGTGCGGCGAAGATGAGCGATGAGGAGGGGGGCGGCTCACTGACCGCGCTGCCGATCATCCAGACGGAGGAGGGCGACTACGCCGCATACATCCCGACTAACCTCATCTCGATAACCGACGGCCAGATCTATTTGGAGCCGGAGCTGTTCTATGGCGGCATTCGGCCGGCCGTCAGCGTGGGGCTGAGCGTTTCACGCGTCGGGGGGAATGCGCAGACGCAGATGATGCGGAAGGTGGCGGGGCGGCTGAAGCTCGACCTGGCCTCATATCGTGAATACCGAGCCTTCTCCCAGTTTGCCTCGGATCTGGACGAAGCGACGCGGAAGATCCTGAGCCGTGGAGATCGCATGACGGAGGTACTCAAGCAGGACCAGTACGTGCCGATGCCGCCGGCCCGGCAGGTCATCGCCATCTTCGCCGGCACGCACGGCTACTGGGATGACGTGAAGCTGGAGGCGATCACGAAAGTGGAGGCGCAACTGCTGAGCTTCCTGCATGAGCGGTATCCTGAGCTAGAGAGCCGGTTGCGGCAACAGAAGGAGCTTACGGACGACCTGGCAGAGCACCTGTCAGTGGCGTTGGATGATTTCAAGCGGAAGTTGCACGAGGAGTATTTCGATCGGGAAAGCGAACCGACGTGTCCGTTCGTAGCCGAAGTCGAAAGCGCTGAGTAGCCACGATGGCCAAGAGTTTGCGGGTACTGCGCCGGAAAATCCGGACGACCGAGAGCATCTGGCAGATAACCAGGGCCATGAGCATGGTTTCGGCGGTGCAGTTGAGGCGAGTGCAATCGGGCGTCGAGCGGCGGCGCGAGTACTTCGAGCGGCTGACCGGCATGCTGGGGCGGGTAAGTGCAAGCCACGGTGCCATATCGCACCCGTACCTGCGGGAGCTTGGTGAGCAGCATCTGGCCGGGCTGGTGCTGGCGGCAGGGGATCGCGGGCTGTGCGGGGGCTATAACGGCAATGTGTTGCGGCTTGCCGACGGTTTCGTGCGCAATTTCGGGTGCGAGATTGCGGTTATCGCGGTCGGGGCGAAGGCGGTGGCACACGCGCGCCGCAACAACTACAACATGATAGAGGCGTATCACTCGCTGAAGGACATCGAGGACGTGGAGAAGGCATCGCGGATCTGCCGGCAGATTCGGGGACATTACGAGGCGGACCATTTCGATAGTCTGCATGTTGCATACACCAAGTTCGAAAGCCCGTCGCGACACGTGCCGACGGTGACGCAGGTGCTGCCCATCGCGCGCAACAGGATCGAGGGAACAGGGGAGACGGAGTACATCTTCGAGCCGAGCGGGCCGGAACTCATTAATACGCTGCTGCCGATGGCCGTAGAGGCGGAGGTGCGATACTACCTGCTGCAGGCGCTGGCCTCCGAGCATGCGGCACGTATGATAGCGATGACGGCCTCGGCGGATAACGCAGAAGAGATGCGGGATACGCTGATTCGTGATCTGAACCGTGCCCGACAGCATAAGATCACCAGCGAGGTGCTGGAGGTCGCTACGGGTGCGGAGGCATTGGGGCACCTGTAGGTCGCGACGGAGACCGGCGGCACTAGGCGCGGAGGACGGAATAGAAGGGGTCCGCTTGATGGCGAAAGGCAAGATAAGTCAGGTGCGGGGCCCGGTGGTTGACATCCGCTTCCCGGCGGACCAACTCCCGGAACTGCTCAGCGCCGTGAAGATTGAGGAGCCGGAGCGCGGCATAGACCTGATTGTCGAGGTGGCACAGCACCTGGGCGACGATACCGCCCGCTGCATCGCGATGGACAACACGGACGGGCTGGTGCGGGGCATGGCTGCCGAGGACACCGGCGAGCCGATCAGCGTGCCTGTCGGGACGCAGACGCTCGGTCGCATGTTTGACGTTCTCGGCAGGCCCATTGACGAGGCGGGAGCAGTCGAGGCGAAGGAGCGCTGGGCCATCCACCGGCAAGCGCCGCCGTTCGAGGAGCAAAGCGTCGCGGAGGAGCAGTTCGAGACCGGCATCAAGGCGATAGACCTGCTGTGCCCGTTCCCGCGCGGAGGCAAGATCGGGCTGTTCGGGGGTGCGGGTGTGGGCAAGACCGTACTGATCATGGAGCTTATCCGGAATGTCGGCACCGTGCATGAGGGCGTGTCCGTGTTCGGCGGCGTGGGGGAGCGCACCCGCGAGGGGAACGAGCTGTACCTGCAGATGAAAGAGGCGGGCGTCCTGGCGCAGACCTGCCTGGTATTCGGGCAGATGAACGAGCCGCCGGGGGCGCGCTTGCGAGTGGGGCTGAGTGCTCTGACGATGGCCGAGTACTTCCGCGACGAGGCGGGGCAGGATGTGCTCTTATTCATTGACAACATATTCCGGTTCACGCAGGCCGGCTCGGAGGTCTCGGCACTGCTGGGACGGATGCCGTCGGCGGTAGGATACCAGCCGACGCTGGATAGCGAGATGGGGGAGCTTCAGGAACGGATTACGTCCACCCTCAAGGGATCAATAACTTCCGTGCAGGCGGTGTACGTGCCGGCTGACGACTACACGGACCCGGCACCGGTAGCCACCTTCGCTCACCTGGATGCGAGCATTCACCTGTCGCGGGAGCTGTTCGAGCAGGCGATCTATCCCGCGGCCGACCCGCTGGCCTCCACCTCGCGGCTGCTGGACCCCCGCGTGGTGGGGGACCGTCACTACCAGGTCGCACGTAACGTGCAGCAGATACTGCAGCGGTACCGGGATTTGCGCGACATAATCGCGATTCTGGGCATTGATGAGCTATCGGACGATGACAAGCGGACGGTTGCGCGCGCCCGCCGCATTCAGCAGTTCCTGACGCAGCCGATGTTCGTGGCGGAGCAGTTCACCTCGATACCGGGCGCTTATGTGTCCATTGGCGATGCCGTGAAGGGCTTCGAGGCGATTCTGAGCGGCGAGTATGATGATCTGCCGGAGCAGGCATTCAGGATGATGGCGACAATCGAGGACGTTGAGGGGCAGCGGGTGAGCACGAGCTAGGCGAGGCGGCGATGGGCACAACTGGCGAATTGACAGTTGAGATTGTGACCCAATCTGGTGTAGAATACCAGGGGCCGGTTGATGGAG
Source organism: uncultured Armatimonadia bacterium (assembly GCA_964549395.1). Classification (GTDB taxonomy): domain Bacteria; phylum Armatimonadota; class Zipacnadia; order Zipacnadales; family UBA11051; genus UBA11051. The sequence continues at coordinate 65,460 of CAZJVY010000001.1, forward strand.
TGGTGGCTCCCGGGACGCGCGGCTATCTGGGCGTGCGTATCGGTCATGCACCGCTGCTGAGCAGTCTCAGTACCGGCCTGGTGACTCTCCACTGTGCCGATGGCGACACGTTCATTGCCGTTACCGGTGGTATGATGGAGGTATTCGACAATCGGGTCACGGTACTGGCCGATGCGGCGGAACGAGCCGCAGAGATTGACATAGGCCGGGCGCGGCGGGCGATGCAGCGAGCCAAGGAGCGGCTGGCGGCTGCATACACGCCCGATGGAAGACGCGAGGTTGATCCGGAACGCGCGCGAATGGCACTGGCCAGGGCGCTGAACCGATTGCATACGGCCGAAAAAGCAGGTCTCCTGGGCTCCTAGCAGGTGCGCAGCCGTTGGATCGCATTCGAGGCAGTGTTCGCAGCTTATTGGCAGGTAATGACCGACGCCGGGAGGGAGAGAGATCGTGGCTCGCGTCAGGATACATGGCGGCAACCCCCTGCATGGTGACGTAACCGTCAGCGGCTCCAAGAACGCCAGTCTGCCGCTGCTGGCGGCTGCGCTGCTCATCGAGGGCCAGAGCATCATCGAGAACGTTCCCCGCATTGACGACATTGACGCAATGATACACATGCTTCGCTCGCTGGGCGCCAAGTGCGAATTCATTGATAGCTCGGCGCTCAGCATTGACGCAGCGGACATCAAGTCTCTCAGCGCCCCGTACGATCTTGTTCGCAAGATGCGGGGCTCTTTTTATGTGGCCGGAGCGCTGCTGGGGCGATTTGGGGAGGCGGAGGTACCGCTGCCGGGCGGCTGCGTGATAGGCTCGCGGCCGGTGGATTTCCACCTTAACGGCTTCAAGGCACTCGGAGCCGTGGTGCAGGAACGCCACGGAGTGATGCGGGCACAGGCGGAGAAGCTAACCGGCGCGCACATCTACATGGACAGCCGCTACCGCAGTGTGGGCGCCACCGTCAACGTGATGCTCGCGGCGACACTGGCCGACGGCGTGACGGTAATCGAGAACGCGTCACGCGAGCCGGAGGTGCTGTGCTGCCAGCAGTTCCTGGAAGATGCCGGTGCCGACATCCGCGGCATCGGTACGGACATACTGGTGATACGGGGAGTGGAGAAGCTAGATGGGCAGCGGTTCCGGTCGATTCCGGATCGCATGGAGGCGGGGACGTTCCTCATGGCAACGGGAGCCGCCAGGGGAGATGTTACGGTACACTCCGTCGAGCCACGGCACATGACGACAGTGCTGGAAGTTCTGCGGGCTGCGGGCTTGCAGGTTGATGTGGACACAGATTCAGTGCGGGTGAGATCGGAGGGCCGCCCGCGAGCCTTTGAGGTGACGACGGCTCCGTATCCCGGATTCCCGACCGACCTGCAGCCTAACGCCAGCGTGCTGGGAGCGGTGGCGGTGGGAACGACGGTAATCGAGGAGACCATTTTCGACGCCCGGTTCAACTATGTGGATGAGCTGAACCGCATGGGCTCCGACATTCAGTTGAAGGACAGCGTGGCAATCATCAGAGGCGTGCCGAAGCTGTACGGCGCGCCGGTGGAAGCCACCGATATTCGCGCGGGCTCGGCGCTGGTGATCGCGGGACTGGCAGCCGACGGGTACACGGAGATCAGCGGGGCGGAGTTCCTGGCTCGTGGATATGAGAACTTGGAGGGCAAGCTGCAAGGTCTGGGCGCAGTGATAGAGAGCGCACGAAACGCAGAGGACGACAAGGCACGGAATGCTTGGAATCGGTGAACGGATCGGGATTGACCTGGGCACAGCCAGTATCATCGTATTTGCTCGCGGGCGTGGGATCGTAGTCCGCGAGCCTTCCGTCGTGGCCATTGACGGGCAGAGCAAGCGAGTGCTGGCGGTCGGCCATGAAGCCCGTGAGATGCTGGGGCGCACGCCCGGGAACATCGTGGCGATGCGGCCGCTGCGAGACGGGGTAATCGCCGACTACTCGGTGACGCGGGAGATGCTGCGTTACCTGATCCGCAAGGCGTGCGGCGGACGGGCGAAGTTCTTCAAACCGCTGGTGGTCATCTGCATCCCCTCAGGTGCGACGGCGGTGGAGGAACGAGCGGCGTTGGAAGCCGCTCGCGCCGCCGGAGGACGGAAAGTGATCCCCATCGAGGAGCCGATGGCCGCCGCAATCGGCGTGGGGCTGCCGATTGCCAATCCGGGCGGGAACATGGTGGTTGACATCGGCGGCGGGACCACCGACATTGCCGTCATTTCGCTGGGCGGGACCGTGGTGAGCAACTCGCTGCGGGTCGGCGGGACGGCGCTGGACGAGGCGATAATCCGCCACATCCGGCACGTGTACAACCTCGACATCGGTGAGCGGACCGCCGAGACGATCAAGCAGGAGATCGGGTCGGCGTTCGAGCTTGAGGAGGAGAGCGAGATGGAGGTGCGGGGCCTGGACATCATCTCCGGGCTGCCGAAGACGGTGGAGGTCAACTCGCACGAAGTCCGCGAGGCGATGGCGGAGAACATAAGCCAGATTGTGGAGGCCGTGAAGGGCCTGCTTGAGCGCACGCCCCCGGAGCTGGCCGCCGACATCATCGAGCGCGGGATAACTCTGACCGGCGGCGTGGCTCTACTGCGGGGCCTGGACCGGTTGCTTTACCTGGAGACGGGGATTCCCGTACACGTGCCCGAGGACCCGATCTCTTCAGTGGCGATGGGCACCGGCAAGGTGCTGGACCAGTTGGATGTCATGGAGCGGATGAGCAGCCGCCTGACCACGCGGCGCACGTGGCACTGAAGGGCGCGCCTAATCCCTGTCGGCTTCGTCGCGGAGTTCCTTGAGCTTGACGAGGGCCTCGAGCGGCGACATCGTGTCCGGATCAATCTCCTTGAGCTTCTCCACCACCGGATCGCGCACCCCCTCGAACAAACGCAACTGCACCGTCGGAGCCACCTTGCCCGCCGCGTCGCGGCTGGGAGCAGCGACGATATCCTCCTGTTCGAGGGTGTGAAGTACCTCTCTGGCCCGCTCGATGACCTCATGTGGCAGGCCGGCCAGGCGCGCCACCTGTATCCCGTAGGAGCGGTCCGTGCCCCCGGGGACGATCTTGCGCAGGAAGATGATGTCATCGCCCTGTTCCTTGACCGTCACCCGCAGGTTCTGGACGCCATCGAGCAGCTCAGTAAGCTCATTGAGATGGTGATAGTGGGTGGCAAAGAGCGTCTTGGCGCCGATGTGCTTGACGATGTACTCGGCCACAGCCCAAGCCAACGACATGCCGTCGAAGGTTGATGTGCCACGGCCGATCTCATCGAGGACAATCAGGCTGCGGTCGGTGGCGTTCTGGAGGATGTTGGCGGCCTCGGTCATCTCGACCATGAAGGTTGACTGGCCGGTGGCGAGGTCGTCACTGGCCCCGACGCGGGTGAATATGCGGTCAACAAGGCCGATGGCAGCCGAGCGTGCGGGAACGAATGAGCCCATCTGCGCCATCAGGACGATGAGCGCCACCTGCCGAAGGTAAGTGGACTTGCCGGCCATGTTCGGCCCGGTGACTATCAGCAGTTGGCTGCGCTCGCAGTCAAGCTCGGCGTCGTTGGGGACGAAGCGCTCATCCGCCTGCATCTGCTCCACGACGGGATGACGGCCATCAACTATGTGCAGGCGGGCGGATTGGTCCACCTGGGGCCTGACATAGTTGTGCTTGACGGCGGCATCGGCAAGCGACACAAGCATGTCGAGTTGGGCGATGGCGCGTGCGGTGGACATGATCCGCTCCGCTTGCTGAGCCACCTGGTCGCGCAACTCGACGAAAAGCTGGTACTCCACCTCCTGGCCGCGCTCGTCGGCGCCAAGCACCCTGGCCTCCTGCTCCTTGAGTTCCGGTGTGATAAAGCGTTCGGCGTTGACAAGCGTCTGCTTGCGCTGATAGTCGTCGGGAACCAGGTTGAGGTTGGCCTTGCTGACCTCTATGTAGTAGCCGAAGACCTTGTTGTAGCCGACCTTCAGGGACTTGATGCCGGTGCGGGCGCGCTCACCGTCCTGCAGTTGGGCGATCCATTCGCGACCGTGTGCGGCCCCACGGCGGAGTTCGTCGAGGTCCGGGTTGTAGCCGTCGCGGATGATGCCTCCCTCGGTTATCACAACCGGCGGGTCGTCAACAATCGCGCGCTGGAGAAGCGAGGTGACATCGTCGAGCACGTCAATGCGAGTGGATATGTCCTGCAAGAGGGGGGCCTCGGCAGCGCTCAACTCGTCACAGATGGCGGGCAGTTGCTGCAGGGAAATGCACAGAGCGCGCAGGTCCTTTCCATTGGCGGTGCCGGCGGTAGCACGGGTAGCCAGCCGCTCCAGGTCATAGATTTCGTGCATGCTCTGGCGGAGCTGGCCCGCCAGGATGGTATTGCTGACGAGATTCCCAACGGCGTCCAGTCTCGCGTTCATCCGGTCCATGTCCAGGAGCGGCTGCAGGAGGGCGTCGCGCAACATCCTGGCGCCCATCGGGGTCTGGGTGCTGTCGAGCAGTGCCAGAAGGGTGCCGCGTTTGCCGCCGTCGCGCAGGGAGGCGACCAACTCCAGATTGCGGCGAGTGGAGGCATCTATGACCATGAAATCGCTCGTGGAATACGTCGCAATGCCCGCGAGACGAGGCATGGTTTGTAGCTGGGTGGCCTTGAGATAGCGCAAGGCCTGAGCCGCGGCCATGATGGCCGCAGGCTTGTCTTCGCAGCCGAAGCCGCGCAGCGTGGTGACGCCGAAGTGCTCCTGCAGTTGCCGGGCCGGCGATTCAAATGCCTCATCGTCACCGGCGACAGTAATGGGAACGCTGACGGCTTTGTGCAGTGCCGAGCGCGCCTGCTCGTCGGCGTCAATGGCGGGGCTGATGAGCACCTCGGCCGGCTGTAAGCGCACGATTTCATCAATTGCCGCGGCCAGAACGGGGTCCATTCCCTTTGTGGTAATTTCGGGCAAGGTGGGCGCGGAGGAAGATCCTGGGACCGCTCCCGGCGAATCGATCTGCGTGACGAGGAAGTCGCCTGTGGATGCGTCAACGGTAGCGATGCCATAGGCACCGGCCAGGCTGTCGAGGGACGCGAGGAAGTTGTGGGCGCTGCTGCCAATGATGTGGTCGTCGAGGACCGTGCCCGGTGTCATGACACGGGTCACCTCGCGGCGTACCAGGCCCTTGGCTTGCTTGGGGTCCTCGACCTGCTCACATATCGCGGCGCGATAGCCTTTCTGAAGCAGCGTCCTGAGGTAGCGGTCAATCGCGTGATGGGGCACGCCGCACATGGGCATGCGGCCCTTGTTGCCCATCTGCCGGCTGGTAAGGGTAAGCTCCAGTGCGCGGGCACCGACTTCGGCGTCGGGGCCGAACATCTCATAGAAATCGCCCATGCGGAACAGGATCAGGACATCGGGGTAGTCCCGTTTCGCCTGGGCCCATTGCCTGTACATTGGGGTCAAATCGGCGTCATTCAGCATGTCTGCAACCAATCATGTGCATTAGCTTACAGCTACGGTCGGGCAATCGTCCGTCAGTGTTCAGAAGGCGCCAGGTGGCCGGTCTGTTCGAGGTATTCGAGGTAGTCGGCCATTGCGTCCATTGCGCCCTCCAGGTTGGTCACCGCCTCCTCGATCATTTCGATGCCGATGTCGGCGCCGAGGCCGCTGCGCGGCGGCTGGTGCTGCAGGTCGTCAGTGTAGTGATAGCCGACTCTGCCGAAGCTGAGCGCACGTGCGACAACCTCCGGCATGTCGCGGCCCTGCTCAGCGGCGTAGAGGTCTTCAAGTGCCGTGGAGTCGGGGATGAGGTCCTCCCATCCCAGCAGCTTCATGGCCCCATAGGACATGCAGGCTTCCTTGAAGGCGTCATCGAAGTTCGGGATGCGCGCGGCCCACTTGTCCATGTCAACTCTGTGGTAGGGATTGAGCATCATGGCCGGTATGCGTTCCCACTGCCAGAGCTCGCGCAGGGCCTCGCCGATGCTGCAGCCATTGGGACCGTGAACGGAGACACAGAAGATCCGCCGGAAGCCGGTGTTCCATAGTTCGCGGACCATCGCCCTGGTCAACTCCATCTGCAGGGAGGGAGGAATCTGTATGGTGGGCTTGTAGCCGGCGGTGGCTCCAGCGAAGTTGTAGGTGACAGGCGGCAGGCATATACCGCCGGTACGCTCGGCGAGCAGCATGGCAGCAGCCGTGGCGATATACCAGTCGCAGCCCAGCGGCATGTGGTTCCCGTGGCCCTCGGTGGGCCCCTGCGGCAGGAACACGATATCGGTGGCGGCCATCGCCGCTTCCGCTTCGGCCAATGTCATCTGATCAAGACGCTTCATACGTGTGCCTTTCCGGTGCGAGTTACGGCATGGGGCCGCAGATTGGCTGCCGGTTCACTGCGTGAGCATCGGCCTGCCGGCGGCGGTCGCTGTGACTGCTACCTCGATGAGCTGAAGACTACCATCGGCGATGCGCACCTCGCGTCTGTTGACGTCGGTGCGGATTCTGGGATCGTCGGCGCCGGCGCCACGAGCGCGGCGGAGTGCGAGGTCTTCGGCGGCGGCTCCGGCGGCGGAGATGGCATCCTCCAGCTCGCGGTATTCTGTGCGCTGCTCGCGGCTGTGAAGAACGAAGTTGTCTATCTCCCCAGGGCGCACGATCACCTTCTCGTGGACAATCACCTCCGAGGCGGCGGCTCCGATGGCGTTGGCCACCTCGGCGTGTTCAGGTATGATGAGATTGGCGCCGAGGCGTTCGGCAACTGCGGGGAAGAACGGGCGCACAGGTGCGCCGATGGCGACCAGGTCGTGGTCGTAGCGAAAATGCACGTGGACGGGCCGGCCGTCATCCTCCGAAAGCGCGGCACCGAGTATCTCCGTGCATAGCGGGCAGTCACAGCCGGTGATGTCATGCGGCGGCAGACTGTAGGCCGAGGTAAGAACCTGCATGCAAAGGCGGCGGACAATCTGCTCGCGCACGCCGCAGATGATCTCGTCCTGTGGCGCACCGTAGAGCTCGGAGAAGACTACAAGGCCGTGTGCCGCCGCATCCACGTCCCAGGCGACAAACTCGCCGGTTACGTGCAGGATATCCGTGGGCGTCAGGGCACTGCGCTGGACATAGCCGGCATTCTCCAAGTGCCTTGTGTCGAGCAGTTGTGGGGACTGCAGGCCGAGACGGCGTGCGAGGGCGGCCCTGGATAGAGGGCCGCTGGCAAGGGCCTGCAATACTGCGGCTTGGCGCTCCGGCAGCCTGACGGAGGCCGGCGGATTGGCAACCAAAAGGAAGAAATCCAGCCCGGCGGCGGTGCCGCGGTCGCTCACGGACAGCGGTTGCAGGTCCAGCAACTGGGTGCGGGCATCTGGAGAAGTTGCGGCCAGGTAGCATAGGGGGACGACGCGACGCGGGCCGACGCGGAGGGCGCGGTCGGGTGTGAAATCCACGTGACTGTCGCCGCCGAGGCCGATGGTGGCGATGTCGGCGGCCTCGACGCAGGTGCGCCATCCATTGACGCGCGCGCCGTGGGGATGAAGGCGCGGAAGGCCGCCGGCAATCGTGGCCGTGTCGGTTGTCGTGCCGCCCATATCGAAGATGAGACCATCTCTGACGCCTGTGAGGAACCTGGCTCCCACAACGCTGGCGGCGGGGCCGGAGAGGACGGTTTCCACCGGCCGCTGGAGAGCGACCGCTTCATTGACAAGCGAACCATCGCCCTTTACGACCATCAGGGGCGCTGCAACGCCGCGCTGCCGGAGTGCGGCTTTGACGGCGAGGATGAGCTGCCCGATGACGGCGAGAAGGCGGCCATTGAGGATTGCGGTATTGGCCCTGGTCGTGTAATCAAGTTGGGTGGAGAGATGATGCCCGCAGATGACGGGCAGATCGGTCTCCTCGCGGAGAATCCGCTGGACCAGGTCTTCGTGAGCGGGGTTGCGGACGCTGCCGTAGCCACTGACGACAAAGGCGTCCACTCCTTCCTCAAGCAACTCGTGAGCAGCACGGCGCACCTCGTCGGCATCGAGGGGCTCGTGTTGCCGGCCGCTGATGGACATGGCACCGGCGAGCTTGCGGACAAGCCGCCACCTGATCGCGCCGGGTGGCGGCTCGAAGGGGGCCATGATAAGGACGCCCGGGCGGCCGCCCTTGTCCTCGACTATCGAGTTGGTCGCGAGAGTGGTCGAGAGCGCCACCATCGAGATGCGGTCAGTGGGAAGCAGGGCCAGCCGGTCGAGCGCTTCTGCGATGCCGACCGTCAAATCGTGTCTCGTGGTGAGGGCCTTGGCTTTGGCGATGACCCTGGCGGCGGCGAAGTCATATACGACGGCATCGGTATACGTGCCGCCGGCGTCAATGCCGAGGGCGACGATCGGCCGAGGGCTCGAGGTGATGGGACCGGATGGTACGTCTTCTCGAGCGCGTTGGTGCCCGGAAGCGTGCTGTGGATCAACGGCGACCAGGAGGCGACTGTCGCCGCTGGTGGCGGATTTCTGCCCCGGCTGGAGCACAAGCATGTGCTCGCCGTCCCAGTCGCCTTCGAGAGCGCGGCGGAGAATGCTGCTGTCGCCGGGCAGGCACTCGTACTCCCACCCCATGCTCTCGGCAAGTTGGCGGGCGTAGCGCTCATAGTCCTGCGGGGCCTCGCTGACAGTATCAACATAGGCGGCACGGGTGTAGTTGCGCTTCCAACTGTCGTAGAAGTGGAGTATGGAATGGGCGGCTTCCTCGCCGAAACGCGCGGCCCATTCCTTGAAGCGCGGGTCGCTGTCAGGCTCGCGCATTCTTTGCGCGTCGGCGATGTGGCGGGCCCCGGCGCGGACCTTCTTCTCATACCAGCCGGGAGTGATGTAGAAGGTGCCCGGATGCCTGGTGAACTGCTCCATGTAGGCGGTTCGCGAGCCGAGGAACAGCGTGATGCAGTCATGGACGCGCAGTAGGACAACGGGCACGCTGCGGGCGACGATGCCGCTGGTGCCACGGCCGCACAGGCCGTAGCCGGCGATGATGGCGTCATACCCTTGGCCTTCGGCTTCGTCAATGGCCTGCTGCAATTGAGAGCGCAGGCTATCGGGCTGCTCGTGCAAGCCGGCGTCGAGGAAATGCAGTTCGACTTCGTTGCGGACCTGGGCGGCGAGTTCGATCAGTTCGGGTTCAAACACGCCGCAGGCTACGACTTTGATGCGCATCAGGTCTTCTCCGTGCCATGTCGGGAAGTTGCTTTTACTGGCTGTGCCTGGTTCGATAGTCTGCAATAGCTTGCCACGTCGCGTCAAGTGCATCCGCGTAGCGTATGTGCAAAGCGGGGTATAGTGGCGCAGCTTCAGGGCGTGGCGGTATCTCCTTGCGTATGGTCACCATCTCCGCGACTTCGCGGGCGGATGCGATGTGCCCGTACCCTATGGCGGCGAGCATCGCAGCACCGTAAGCGGCGGCCTCCGAGACCACGGGCAGCTTGACTGGCCGCCCCAGAGCGTCAGCCACGAGTTGGGCCCAGAAATCGCTGCTCGCCCCGCCGCCGATCATGCGGACCTCCGCGACCTCGTACTGCATGTCGGCCATCGCCTGCAGGACGGAGGCCGTCTGAGCGGCCACGGCTCGGAGCAGAGATAGATAGACATCGCCGCGCGTGTGGGATAGCTGCAGGCCGAGCAAAGCTCCCATTGCGTAGCTGCGGCCCAGCGGGGGGCCGGAACCGTAGAAATGGGGCAGGAAGACAAGCGGGGTGTGTCCCGTCTGTTCGGCGGCCTGGGCTTCCTTCACCATGTCATCATAGTCGGCAACGTCGGCGTCGGGCAGTTGCGAGAAGCCGTCGCGGGCCCAGCGGAGCAGCGAGCCGCCTGCGTACGCGCCGAGAATGGCGATGCCTTCGGGCATGGCGTGGCAGTAGCTCTGCAGGCGCGATTTGCGGTCAATGTGCAGCTCTCCCGCCGCGCCGAGGACCACCCAGGCGGTGCCTGTGGAAAGCATTACGGTGCCGGGACTGACGGCACCGCAGCCGACTGCAGCGGCCGTCTGGTCGTGTGCACCGAGGACCACCAGGGTCTCCTGCGGCAAGTCCAGTTCCGAGGCGGCGTGGGCGGTCAGCGTGCCCACGGGCGTACCCGACTCGGCAACCTCAGCGATGCGGGCGCGGTCTACAGCGGCGACAGCAAGCAATTCGTCAGACCAGTCGCGAGTGTGCAAGTCAAGCAGCAGCGTACGCGAGGCATTAGGGGCATCCACCCTGTAACGGCCGGTGAGACGCGCCGTCAGGAAGTCCTGTACCAGGCAGAAGCGGGCGGCGCGGGTGAATACCTCGGGGCGTTCATCGGCCAACCACAGGAGGGTCGCGGCGGCGGCGTATTCGGCAGCTCTGGAGCCGGTCATCTCCGTCCAGCGCTGGGCGGGCAGGCTCTCGGTCATGCGTTTGACCTGGGCGGTCGTGCGCCTGTCCATCCACAGCCGCGCAGGAAGCAGAGGGCGGCCATCGGTGTCCACCGGCACCATGGTGTCGCCCTGGGTCGAGAGGGCCAAGGCAACCGGCGGCTGCGGCAGTTGACCGGCAACCCGCGCCGTAACGTGCTTGAGGCAGCGCCACCAGTCTTCTGCGTCCTGTTCCGCCCAGCCGGGACGCGGCTGGGAATAGGCGTACTCGATGCCGTGGGCACATATCACGCGGCCCGTCTCGTCGGCGGCGAGTGCCTTGACCATCGTTGTGCCCACGTCAATGCCCAGGAAGTAGCGCATCTGTCAGCTCTCTCTCCGTATGCCGGTCACGCATCTGTCGGCCAACTGCGCGTAGAAGTCGGCGAACTGCGCAGCCATGCGCCTCATGCTGTGGCGCTGTATGGTGCGCTGCACGGCTGCCTGCTGTTCGTCGAGCTGCTTGCCTGCAACCGGGTCCAGGCCGCGGCTATCGAGGTCTATGACGGTGCCTGCGACCAGCAGGTCGCGGTAGCTGAAGCCGAGCTCATCATCATACAGATTGTCGTCACCCGCCTGCGGGACGGCATCAATGAAGTCGCTCAGCGCGTCCACGAGCGCGGCCGGGCTGTCAGGTGGGACCGTGCGTGCCTGTTTGACGTCACTCACGACTTCAGGAAGGCCGCCTTCTGCGGCGACCACAAGCGGAATCCCGTTAGCCAGGGCGTGCACCGCATGGTAGCGGGCCCCCGGGTAGTCGGCAGGTATGACGAGGACGTTGAGGGAGGCGATCACTTCCACAACGTCAGCGCGCTCGCCGAGAAACACCATACAGCCGCTAAGGCCCAGATTGTGCGCGATTCCGGCAAACTCCTCTGTCTTCGCATCCTCGCCGATTGAGACGAAGTCCACATTGGGTGTTCTGGCCATGACGGTCTGGGCGGCCTCAAGGAAGCACCTAATGCCGCGCGCGCCGGGTGGAGCCATCACACCGACTACTGCGGCACCGGGGTCGAGGCCGACCAGTCTGCGCTTGGCGCCAGGCTCGAAATCCTCTCGCAGGCTCTCCAGGGCGACCCCCTCCGGCACGATGCGCAGGTTGTGGAGCGGGTCAGGCGCAAGGGTTTGCAGTTGCAGAGATTCGTGTTCGGAATGGACGATGACCATGTCGGCCTCGCGGACCACCCAGCGGGCGGCGGTCGCCACCCAGCGGCGCTGAAGAGCAGGTCTGTCGTCCAGGCCGGGGAGTCCATAGGGGGTGCAGATGACCGCAGGCTTCCTGCGTAGATGGCGCCGGGCGTACAGGGCCGTGAACGCTGCCTGGAAGCCATGGGCGTGCACTACGTCAGTCTGCTGGTCCTGGAGAAGCCGGGCGAGTCGCTTGGCGGTGTCTATCTGGCGCAGGGGATGCAAGTCGGCAGGCAGAGACATCTGCACCCAGTGAGCCTTGCTCATAGCGAGGCGGCGTTTGGAGTAATCGTCCAGCTCGCCGGCGACGATGGTGGCGAACTGGCGGCGCGGCATGTGGGAGACGAGGGTCAGGGCCTGATCCCGAATCGAGCGCGCGCCGGAACGGAGTATGTGCATTAGATGTATTGGTTCAGACATGGGTCACCGATGCGTCACGTGCAGTGGGTGGGACCGCCCACTCCCGGCATATCCAAGTCAGGCAGGGATCAGGGGTGAAAGTACTGCCCGGACCAGTTCTGCTTGCGTAGATATGTTTTGACTGCATCGCTACGGTCTGTATTGCCGGGGTGCGTCATAAAGAGTATTTCGACATCGCTCGGATCTTTGCCCTGGATCTCGCTGAACTTTTGAAGCACAGCGAGGGCAGCAGTGGGATCGTAGCCGGCCGCGTAGGCATGTTGGAGTCCCATACGGTCGGCTTCGAACTCGTTGTCGCGGCCGTAGTCCTGGAGAACCAGACCAGCTACGAGCCCGGCGATCTCCCCGGTGCTGTCCTTGCCGAAGACAAGCTGAATGAGCAGTTCGTATCCCAGTGCCTTTTCGAGACGCCGCGAGGCATGTTGGCGGCGAACGTGGGTCGCTTCATGGCCTGCGACCCATGCCAACTGGTCTTCGTCGTAGTTGAGGGCGTCGAAGATGCCCTTGAAGAAGTAGATACGTCCGCCGGGGAATGCGACGGCGTTGACGGCGTCATCGGCGAGCACGCGGAAATCGTAGGGGTAGTCGGGCGGCTCGGCGGCCGGTTCGATGCGGGATGCTATTCGCTGCATGAGTGTATTGCGCCGCTGGTCGCGGTCGCGGCCGTACTGCTGTTCGAAATCGTCGCCGGCCTCGCGGCCGAGCTGAATCTCGTCGTCCGTGCTCAGCAACCTGGTACCGTCCTTGCAGCCGAGGAGAGAGATGAGGACTGCAGCGGCGAACACAATGGCACAGGCCCGCGTCAGATGGAGCATAGCACGCATGGAACGGTTCAACCCCTTTCTCATTCCTGACAGAGTGGCATTATACCACTATCGCCGCCCAAGTGCTCGGCTGATGGCTGGTATTTCGGGCGCATCGGCACAATTACCTGCCCGCAATCGGGCGTGGTTTGGAGGTCCGCAGTCTGTTGCTTCCGGTCATTGTTTTTGCTATACTGGACTGGAGAGCAAATCGCAAAAACGCATGCAGCTATACAATACAACAGAAGATGGCGACAGCTCATGATACACATGGAGGGAGTCGGCCTGGTTTACCCTGACGGGACCCGGGCCCTGCGTTCGATAGACCTGCACATAGAGCGGGGCGAATTCTGCTTCCTGGTGGGGGCTTCGGGGAGCGGGAAGAGCTCGGTGTTGGGGCTGATCTACCGGGAGTTTGTGCCGACCGAAGGAAGGGTAAGCGTGGCCGGGCAGGACGTCGCGGCCTTGCCACGCAAGATGATACCGTACTTGCGGCGGCAGGTTGGCGTGGTTTTCCAGGATTTCCGGCTTCTACCTGACAAGACCGCATGGGAGAACGTGGCATTTGCGCTGGACGTTCTGGGCGCCAGTCGGAAGGAGAAGCACTACAAGGTTCCGATCAGCCTGGAGCTTGTGGGCCTATCAGCGAAAAGCGACGCGTTTCCCCACCAGCTCTCCGGAGGTGAGCAGCAGCGCATCTGCATCGCCCGGGCTCTGGTGAACGCTCCCCCCGTACTGCTGGCGGATGAGCCGACCGGGAATCTGGACCCGGATGTGTCGTGGGAGATAACCCAACTGCTGGCGAACATCTCCGAACGCGGCACTACCGTTGTAATCGGCACCCACGACAAATACATCGTTGACCGCATCCATAGGCGTGTGGTCAGTCTCGTCCAGGGCACCATCGTGAGAGACGCCAAGCAGGGGGGCAGCTACGATGGAACGTAGCAGCGGCCTGGACTTCATACTCCTCGAGACGTGGACCGCGATCCGGCGTAACCCGCTGATAACGTTGGCCGCAATGGGGAACATGGCGATATCCCTGGCCATACTCGGGGCGTTCTTCCTCGGCGCAATCAACCTCGACTACATGGCGAGCTTGCAGGCCAAGAGCGCGTTCATCAGCGTTTATCTGGAAGATAAGGCGGATGCCGGCGAGCTGGAGGCCAAACTATACGGCGACCTGCGCGTCAAGGAGACGGAGTTCGTCAGTAAGCAGCAGGCCTTGCAGGAATGGGCCGAGATGATGAGCGTTGATCCGGAGGCGTTGCGGATCATTGGCACCCCTCTGCCGGACATCATCCGAGTGAAGGTCGTGGACCCGAACGACATCGCAGCGGTTGCGGAGTTCGCGATGAAGCTGCCGGGCGTCGAAGATGCGACGTACAAGCGGGACGTGACCGACAAGATCCTGGTATTGTCACACGGGATCAAGGTGAGCGGCCTGGTGATAGGGCTTCTGCTGGTCGCCGGCACGATGCTCATCGTGAGTACGACTATCCGGCTCACCATCTATGCCCGCCGGCGCGAGATCCGGATCATGCAACTCGTCGGGGCCACCAATTGGTTCATCAGGGCTCCGCTATTGTTTGAGGGCGGGTTCCAGGGGATTGTGGGCGGCATCCTGTCGGCAATTCTGCTGTGTGCGGGCTATGCACTCCTGCGGAGCTTCGTGGCGGATAACCTGCAATTCATCCAGCTCGTCTATTCGGCGCAATTCGTGATAGTGTTCGCGCTGGGGCTGGTTCTGGCCGGCGCCTTGTTCGGCGTTGCCGGCGCCCTGTTGAGCGCCAATCGCTATCTCGTAGAGGCGTAAGCGGGAGCTGTTGATGCACAAGAAGGCACACGCGCAGGCTTCGTGGGCAGGCGTAGTGTTGTTGGTAGTCGCCTGCAGTACGTTGCTGGCAGCGGGACAGGCAGATGCGCAGAGCCGGTCCGCTCTCAAGCGCCGCCTGGGCCGCATTGCGGGAGAGAAGGCGGAGGTCAGGAGTCGGCTCAGGGACACCAAGGCGGAGCAACTGACCGCGCGCAATGAGTTGTGCGTGGCACAGCGGGATGTCGCTGAGGCGGAAAGACAACTCAAGGCCGCACAGTGGCAGCTTGGGAGAACACGCGGCACCATTCGCCGCGTGAAAGACGAACTGACGAACACCGAAGCGACGCTGAACCGTCATAAGCAGGAATTGGGGCAGCGCATCCTTGTCACGTACAAGGCCGGGATCCCCAGCTATCTGGAGGTGCTGCTCAATGCGACGGATTTCGGCGATTTCGTGAACCGTGCCGAGTTCAACGCGCGCATTGCGTCTGAGGACGCGGCATTGCTGCAGGCCATGACGGAGTACCAACATCGTCGCGAACAGCAGCGCGTGCAACTGCGGCAGAAGGAAGCGGAGCAGGTAAGCCTGCGCCGACAGGTGCAGGCACGCCGCGACGAAGTCGTCAGGAAGAAGCGACACGCCGAGGCTCTGGTAGAGAAAGCCAACGAGGACCGTGTCACCTACGAGCGGCAATTGGCAGAGATGGAAGCCGCCGAGAAGGCGGTAGAAGAGCTACTGGCTCGACTGCCGAGCGGCACGGGTCTATATGGCACATACAAGGGGAAATGGGCCGGGACATTTATCTGGCCCATGCGCGGGCGGATCACCTCGCCTTTCGGCATGAGATTGCATCCGATACTGGGCTATCGGAAGATGCACAAGGGCATTGACATCGCATTTGCGGGCTGCGGAGGAGCTCCCATCAAGGCGGCCGCGGACGGCCGCGTCGTACATGCGGGCTGGCGTGGCGCTTTGGGTGTATCGGCAATCATAGACCATGGCAGCGGCATGGGCACCGTGTACGGGCATTTCCAGAGCGGCAGTCTGCGCGTGGTGACGGGCC
Source organism: uncultured Armatimonadia bacterium (assembly GCA_964549395.1). GTDB lineage: Bacteria > Armatimonadota > Zipacnadia > Zipacnadales > UBA11051 > UBA11051. The sequence goes on from CAZJVY010000001.1 coordinate 81,120, forward strand.
AGAATGTTACGCGGGGACAGGTGCTGGGGCGTTGCGGGACCACCGGCCGCTCTACCGGCAACCACCTGCACTTCGGGGTGCTGCGCAACGGCAGATGCGTGGACCCGCTCGACTATCTATAGCACAAGGAAGAATCGCGGTCGCGGATTGAGGGCTCAATATGCAGGATAGGACAAACTGGCGTGCGGTGTGGCTGCTAGCCGCTTTCGTGACGGTTCTGAGCGCAGTTGCGCCTGTCGGTCAGGGTGAGGCACAGAGCGGGAGGCAGCTCAGGCGCCGGCTCAATCGAATTGAGAACCAGAAGGCGCATATCCGCAGCAGGCTGCGAGACGCCAAGGATAACCAACTGACAGCCCGCAATGAGCTGACGGTGGCCCAGCGGGACCTCGCCGAGGAGGAGAGGCAACTCAGGGCCGCGGAAAGCGAATTGGCGGGCACCCGTGCAAGCATTCGCCGGGTCAAGAAGGACCTAGCCAACACGGAGGCGACTCTGGACCGGCACCGCCATGAGATGGAGCAGCGGATCCTGGTGATGTACAAGGCGGGCACGCCCACGTACCTGGAGGTGCTGCTCAACGCAACGGATTTCAGCGATTTCGTCAATCGCGTGGAGTTCAACAGCCGTGTGGCGGCCGAGGATACCAGTCGGCTGCAGGCGATGCTTGAGTACCAACAGCGGCGCGAGAGGCAACGCGCGCAACTGCGGTCCAAGGAGGCAGAACAGGCGGCCCTCAGAACACGGGTGAAGAAGGAGCGTGACGAGGTTGCCAGGAAGAAGCAGGTTGCCGCTCAACTGCTCAAGAAGGCGAACACCGACCGGGCGACCTACGAGCGTCAGCTTGCGGAGATGGAGGCGGCGTCCGCGGCGGTAGGGCGGATGCTGGCCAGCCTACGCAGCGGTTCCGGCGTTGGGGGCGCATACGCCGGCAAATGGGCGGGCACGTTTGCATGGCCGCTCCACGGTCGCATCACCTCGCCGTTCGGTATGCGCATTCACCCGATCTTGGGGACGCGCCGCATGCACACGGGAGTTGACATCGCCGCGCCGGGGGGCACGCCGATCCGGGCCGCGGCCGATGGGCGGGTAGTATCCGCAGGCTGGAATGGAGCCTACGGGGTCTGCGTCATCATTGACCACGGCAGCGGGAAGGCGACGCTGTATGGGCATCTGCAGGGAGGAAGCCTGCAGGTATGCACAGGCCAGAACGTCAGCAGGGGTCAAACGATAGGGCGTTGCGGCAGCACGGGATGGTCAACCGGCAACCATCTGCATTTCGAGGTACGGCAGAACGGCTCGCCGGTCAATCCGATGAACTATCTCTAATCTCTGAGTTCGTGGAGGCTCATCAGGCAAAATGAAGAGGAACCCGTACCTGGGGATCGTAGTAATAGCCGTCGCGGTATGCTTTTTTGTGGGGGGGATCACGACCGCCGAGTTGCTGGGACATCTCGGCGGCCCCGGCCTAGCCCAGATCATCCCCGGCACCTACCAGCATGTGACCGATTCGGAAATACCGACCGTGACGGACCTGTCGCCGATTTCCACATTCTGGCAAGTGCGGGAGAAGATAAAGAGCCAGTATGTATATGAGGTCAAGGATGACAAGCAACTGACATACGGTGCCATCCGGGGGATGCTGGCGGCGCTTGAGGACCCCTACAGCCGCTTTCTGGACCCGGAGGAGTTCAAGGAATTCCGCACCGAGACGGAGGGGCACTTTGACGGCATAGGAGCGGTCCTGGAGGCGCATACGGACAAGAATACGGGCCAACAGAAGGTGATAATCAGTTCGGTGCTTGACGGCGGGCCGGCCTCTACGACCAAGATCAGACCGGGCGACGAGATCGTCATGGTTGACCACAAGATGATCAGGGGGCAAACGCTGACTGATGTGGTTAACAAGATTCGTGGGAAGCGGGGCACGAAGGTGGTCTTGACGCTGATTCGCGAGGGTCTGGAGGGCAGCTTTGACGTAGAGATCATCCGCGCGAACATAGACTTCCCGACCGTTGAATCCAAGATGCTGGATGACCACATCGGCTACATCTGGCTCCGCAACTTCAACCAGATAGCGGAGCAGAAGATGCTGGAAGCGATCGAGGATCTCAACAAGCAGAAAATGCAGGCGCTACTGCTGGATCTTTCCATGGACCCGGGTGGGATACTGGACACCGCCGTGGCCGTGGGAGGCTTCTTCCTGGACGGGGGACCGGTCGTGTACATCAAGGGCCGCAATACCGAGCCGCAGCCGCTGAATGCCCGCAAGGGGACGGCCATCGCTGCGGACATGCCGATGATGGTGCTTGTTGACCGGGGCAGCGCGAGCGCGTCGGAGATCGTGGCGGGGGCTTTGAGGGAGCGGGGCCGGGCCGAGGTGGCCGGGCAGTACACGTTCGGCAAGTCGAAGGTGCAGACGATCATAGAGATGCGAGACGGCTCGGCGCTATTCCTTTCGACGGCTGTGTATCTTACGCCTGATCTCACGGACATCGGGTTGGAGGATGAGAAGGGCAATCGCGGCGTGAAGCCGGACCATCTGTTCCCCGACCCCGATCCGAATGCGGAGTACACGCTCCAGCAGTGGCACGAGCAGCAGATAGAAAAGGCTGTCGCCCTGCTGAAGGCCAAGATGAAGGACAAGGCGTAAGGCTGGCGGTTGTGGACTTCTGCGCGGCGCGGCGGATGCGGTATGGGGGCCGCGCCGCGTCTCGTCAAAGGAGGCGCAGATGAGGACGCAACGCGACCAGAGCGAGGATGCCCTGCAGCTCGCGGAACGGAAAATCGAGCGGCTCGAGCATATAGTGCGCATTCAGAGGATCGGCATTGGGGTTTGCGTGGGTCTGGTGGTCGTGGTGCTCGGCTTCATCGCGCTGGGGCATCGCAAGCAGTACGCGCGGGCCATCCTGGTTGACGACCAGATCTGCTGCCTTGTGGCGACACAGAGGGAAGCGGAGGCGGTGCGGAAGCAGATCGTTGCGGCGGCCAAAGGGGGACTACCGGGCGAGGCATTCATCGAGGGGAAGTGGGAGGACGCGCCGGTGCCGATAGACGAGCGGCCGGTGCTTTCGGTGAACGAGGCCGTCGAGGCGCTGAAGGGGAAGGTGGAGGTGCTTGTGGAGGCGGCTGCAATCAACGTTAGCGGCGTGAACGTGGCGGCGTTGGCCTCTGAGGACCTCGCCAAGAAGGCGCTTGACACGCTGAAATCGGAGTACATAGGAGACGACGTTTCAAAGGTGATTTCGCAGACGATAGAGCCGCAGGCGAACATATGCACGGTGGCTGAGCCTCCCGAGGACATTTCCACGGACATTCGCAGCGTCGTGCAGCAGTTGACGCGTGCCAGACGTGAGCCGAAGGAATACGTGGTCAGTGCGGGGGACTTTCCGGAGAAGATCGCGAAGGCACACGGGATGAGCGTAAAGGAGTTGTACCGGGGCAATCCGGGGTTGAAGGGGCGGACGATACATCCTGGCGAGAAGCTGCAGGTCGGGGTCGCGGTGCCTGCGATCAAGGTCGTCACGGTGTTCGAGGTGACACGCGAAGAGACGGTTGAGGCGCCGGTCAAGAAGCAGTATTCACCTGCGCTGAAGCGCGGCGAGCAGCAAGTGGCAGCGGAGGGGAAGGCGGGGCGTCGCAAAGCGACATACCGCATCACAAAGCACAACGAGACGCAGGTGGCGAAGGAAGTGCTGAATGAGGAAACGCTTGAGAAGGCGGAACCCAAGCGTTTGCTCATCGGCACCGGAGACGAGACATAGAGACGTTGGATGCGCGGCAAATCTGCAGATAGAGTGGACGCCTGCAATGGAGATAGACGAGCAGCTCACAGCCGTGCGGGAGATGCTTGACGGCGTCATAGCCAGCTACTTGCCGGAGCCGGTGGGGCCGGCTGAGCGGCTGTTGATGGCGATGAGGTACGGCGTCGAGGGGGGGAAGCGCGTCCGCGCCTTCATCACCATCAAGGCTGCGGAGATGTGGGGCGTAGAGGCGGCGAGAGTACTGCCGGCGGCGGTGGCCGTTGAACTCATGCATGCGGCTTCGCTGATCCATGACGACATGCCGTGCATTGACGACGCTGCGACGCGTCGCGGCCTGGCGTCGTGTCATGAGGAGTTCGAGGAACACACGGCGCTGCTGGCGGGGGATGCGCTTATCATACGTGCTTTCGAGTTGCTGGCGTCGCTGCATGGTAACGGGTTTGAGGCGGGGGCCGTACTGCGCGTTGTGGGAGAATTCGCCGAGGCAACAGGCGCCACGGGGCTGATAGGCGGCGAGGCGGCTGACATCGAGGGGGAGAAGATGGGTCCGCAGGCGAACGTGCTGAATTTCATTCACACCAACAAGACGGCGAAGCTGATTGTCGCCGCTGCGCGGAATGGGGCAATCCTGGCCGGCGCAGATGAGGCCGGCCTGCGGACGCTGACGGAATACTCACACCATCTGGGCCTGCTTTTCCAGATTACGGACGACATCCTGGACGCGACGGAGACCGAGGCTCAACTCGGAAAGCCTGCCGGGGTGGATGCGGCGGCTGGCAAGATGACCTATCCGGCGCTGCTGGGCTTGGAGCGCGCGAAGGAGCGTGCCCAGGACGTGGCGCAGATGGCCGTTGCAGCAGCGGAGCGGCTACCGTCACACAGCGGGCTGTGGGTTGACCTGGCTAATCTCGTGCTCAACCGGCGCAAGTAACAAGGCGAGCGGATGGAGATACTGATCGTCAAAGAGGGAGGGTTCTGCTTCGGCGTCCGGCGGGCCCTGGACATGGCGAGGCAGGCCATCGAGGAGAAGCGGTTGAGCGCCACCCTCGGCCCGCTCATCCACAATCCCCAGGTCGTCGAGGAACTCCAGCAGCAGGGGGTTCGCGTCACCGAGCAGGTGTCCGACTTGCAGCCCGGCGAGACGTTGATGATCCGCACCCACGGCTGCAGCCCCGAAGTGCCCCAGCAGGCTCGCGAGCGCGGCGTGGAGATAATTGACGCCACCTGTCCATTCGTCGCGCGCGCACAACGTGAGGCCCAGCGCCTGTGTGACGATAGCTGGCAGGTGCTGGTACTGGGGGAGCCCGAACACCCGGAGGCGCGCTCGATCAGGGAGCATACTGGCGGTAGAGCTACCATTGTCGAGGGCCCGCAGGATCTGGATGGCGTTGACATCAAGGACAAGGTCGCAGTCGTCTGTCAGACGACGCAGCGTTTGGACAACCTCAATGCACTGGTGAGCGCCCTGCTGCCACGGGTGCGCTTGCTGACGGTCAGTAACACGATCTGCGACGCGACCACTCAGCGACAGGAAGCCTCGCTGGGGGCCGCAAAGGAAGTTGACGTGATGATCGTGGTCGGCGGCTACCATAGTGCCAACACCACGCGCCTGGCGCAGATCTGCTCCGAAGTCAACTCCCGTACACATCATATCGAGCGGGTCGAGGAACTGGAGCGGGAATGGGTTGCGGGAGCCGACAAGGTGGGCATTACCGCAGGCGCTTCCACGCCGGACAGCGCAATCGCTGGGGTGCACGCCGCGCTTGAACAGATCGCCGAGGAGGAGAGATCGTGATAACGAAGTTTGAGCAGATACTGGAGGCAGTTGCCGATTACCCCGTGCGCACGGTTGCCGTGGCCGTTCCCGAGAAGAGGGAAGTCATCGAGGCAGTCAAGGCTGCCATGGAGCGAAGTATCGCGAGACCGCTGTTGTTCGGCAGCCGCGGGGTGATCGAGCAGTTGGCCGCAGATGCGGGCCTTGACCTGGGTTCTGTAGAGGTGATAGATGAGCCGGATGATCTGGAGGCGGCGCGCCAGGCGGCTTTGGCCGTACGCGAGGGCCGCGCCGACCTGCTGATGAAGGGGCACATCTACACCGATGACTTCCTGCGCGCGGTGCTGGACAAGGAAACGGGCTTGCGCGCCGGCAGCATCATGAGCCACGTATTCATTCTGGAGACGCTGGAACGTGGAAAGCTGACCTTCGTCACCGATGGTGCAATGAACATCGCTCCGGACCTGACCACCAAGGCCGACATCATCATGAACGCAGTTTACCTGGCGCGATGCTTTGGGATCGAGTGCCCGAAGGTAGGCGTGCTGGCGGCGGTGGAGGTCGTTAATCCCCAGATGCCTGCCACACTGGATGCGGCTGCACTCAGCACGATGGAGGCGCGCTGCCAGTTCCCTGATTGCGTGGTGGATGGGCCGTTTGCGCTGGACAACGCGGTGTCACCCGCGGCCGCCGAGTTGAAGGGATTGAGGGGGGAAGTAGCAGGCTACTGCGACATCCTGGTCACTCCGGACATCGAGAGCGGGAACATCCTGTCGAAATCGTTCGCTTTCCTGGCCAAGGGGCGTGTGGCGGGGGTGCTTGTGGGAGCCGCCGCGCCGGTAGTGCTGACTTCGCGCGCCGACAGCGCCGAGGCGAAGCTGTACTCGATTGCCACGGCCGTGCTGATGGCGAATCTGCGCCGGAGCGAACGGCTGAAGATAGGTAAGGTGCATTTCTAGAGCGATGCTTCCCCCTGCCCACTTCGCCGTCGGTGCCGCCATTGGCGTGTCTGTCAAGCGGAAATGGCTGGCTCTTCCTCTGGCTCTGGGGTCGCACTACCTGATGGACGCCGTGCCGCACTTCGAGCGGTACGTGCTGCTGTCGAATGCGTTCAAGATTGCGCCATGGAAGATTGAGTTGGCGTGGGTGGCGCCCTGGGTAGTTGCGACCGGCTTGCTCGTCGGTTGGATGGTAGTGCAGGCCTGGAGCACGCGGCGATGGAGTTGGTGGGCCTTTGCAGTGCTTTGCGGGCTGCTGGCGGCTTCGCCGGACCTGGGCAAGTTCCTATTGCCTCAACACCACGTGGTCAATGCGGTGCACGGCGCGATGCACGCGGCGCACGATTGGGGTTACTCGCTGCACAGTGAGATATATCACGATGGGAAGACGTTCCCGCCGGCGGAAATCGGCAGGTCGCCGGTTGCGTGGCTGGGGTTCTTGGCTGAAATCGGGGTGGAAGCTGCGCTGTTCTGGGTGGGTGTTGCCGTCTTGGCGTTTGCGTGGGGCAAGGTGAAGACGGACGAGGCGGAGAGGGCAGGTCAGCCGGCGGAAAGCGAGGAATAGTGAGACGTTTACCATCAGGTTTACGAGGTGAGGCGCATGTTCAAGCTCAGCGTGATAAGTGATGAGATATCGCAGGACTTCGAGCGGGTCCTGCAGGTCTGCCAGGAGTATGACGCGCCGCAGGTCGAGCCGCGTTCGGTGTGGGACAATCCCCCGCAGAACATACCGGACAGTGATGTAACCAGGATGAAGAAGCTGCTGGGGCAATACAACATGAGCGTGTGCTGCATCGCCTCGCCATTTCTGAAGTGCGACCTGGGGGACGAGGAGCAGTACAAGGAACACCTGGGGATATTGCGGCGCTGCATTGAGCTGGCTCATGCCTTCAACTGCAAGATCATCCGGGGCTTTACTTTCTGGCGCACCGGCTCGCCTGAGGATGTCTGGCAGCAGTTGCTCGATGCCTACGAGGAGCCGATCCAGATATGCGAGCAGGAGGACGTGTATATCGGGATCGAAAATGAGGCGTCAACTCACATCGGAGCGGCGGGAGAGGCCGAGAGGCTGTACAAGGACCTGGCGAATCCGCGCGTGCGGGCGATCTGGGATCCCGCCAACGAGGTATTTGCGGACGGCGGCGAGCTGCCTTTTCCGGATGCCTTCGAGCGCATGAAGCCGTTCCTGATTCACGTGCACATCAAGGATGCGGTGAAGACGGACACGCCGGAGAAGGGGCGCTGCGTGCCGGTGGGGGATGGCGGCTACATTGACTACCCGGGTCAGTTCCAGGCGCTGCTGGACATGGGCTATGAGGGCGCGTGCTCGCTGGAGACGCACTGGCGACCGGATGCGGAATTGGACGAGGCTCTGCTGAATCGGCCGGGTGGTGCGGCGTTTTCGGCCAGCGGAGAGCCGGCCAGCCGCATCTGCTTTGAGAAGATAAGAGAGATACTGGCAGGGCTGAAGTACTAGAGGGAGCGGCGCTGTGCCGCGAGAACGACGTCAGGTGCATCCGGCCGCGACACGGGCCGGATGCCTGCGGTACTGATCGGGGGATGCCTGACCATGTTCGGCTATAGAGCAGAGATTGTAGGATTTGTGGCGACCTTACTGGTCGCGATGTTGACGGCCTGTGAAGCAGGCACCACGGCAAGGGCCGCGCAGAGGGGCGCTAGCATGATATTGGAACAGGACCAGGAGTTTGTCGCGCAGGAGTGGCCGTTCGCTCCCGGGGAGCGGAAGGTGAAGATGTGGGTGCAGGAGCCCCCTGCCGGCATCAAGGGGAATACGGGGCTGATGTTGTGCCTGCATAACTGGGGCGGCATCTACGATCAGGAGACATACGTGCAGTGGTGCAATGCGTTCTCCGAGCGGTACAACGTGGTCGCCGTGAGCGTCAACTATCTGCAAAGCGGGCAGGAGTGGAAGGCCGACGGCCACCCGTACGACCACGGCTACCTGCAGGCGATGGATTGCATCGGCGCGCTGTATCACGTGCAGAAGCAACTGAGGGACAAGGGCATTGCTTTCAATGAGCATAGAGTGTATGCGATGGGCGGCAGCGGCGGCGGCAATGTTACCGAGATGGTGATGAAGCTGGCCCCACACACGTTCGCGTGCGGTGTGGACATCTGCGGGATGCCGGGACTGACGGACGGCATCGCGTACGGGACCGGCGAATATGGCAGCCACCTCAATGCACTGTATTCACAGGACCCGCAAAGCCCGAATTATCTGACGGCGGACATGCAGGAGATCCGCGACTTCGGAAACCTTGCGCACTGCCGCCTGCTGCACGAGGCCAATCCGAACCTCAAGATCGTGATTGTGCATGGCGTTGATGATGCCTCGTGTTCGGTGGTACACAAGATCGGGCAGTTCCAACGCATGGTGATGGCGGGCATTGACGTGGACGGCCATTTCCTGACCGAGGCCGATGTGGATGAGGTCGCCGTGAAGACGACGGGTCATGCAGTGGGGGACAGGGAGCAAGTGGTCATCAAGTATGCGGATGAGTATCTGAAGGCAGACAGCAAGTTCGCTAAGGCGACTACGGGGCCGTGCGACTTCTCGCGTGGCGGCACCTTTGAGTACCCGACCACAAACGGCAAGTATGTGATTGACTTCTCCGACTATCCGCTGATTGCGTTCGTGCCGGAGACGCGGTAGCCGGCTTTTCCGGCGCATTGCAGGTTGCGAGGGATTGTGCATGGGCTTTGACGTAAAGCTGATTGCGACTGATTTGGATGGGACGCTGGTACACAACGCCAACGATATTTCCGAGGCGAATTTGGCGGCGGTCAAGGCCGCGGTGAGGGCCGGCATCGTCGTGTGCATAGCGACGGGCCGCAGCCACCGGTCGGCGGCAGGATTTGCGCGGCGGCTGGGGATCGAGGACAGCATCATCATCTCGTACAACGGCGCGATGGTGCGGGGGTGCAATGACGACCGTCCGCTGCATCACATCGCGGTCGCGCCGGAGAAGGCCGGGGCCATCGTTCGGCACAGCATGCAGAATGCGCGCTACCTGCACTATTTCCTCAATAACACGCTATACGTGACGCACGTGAGCAATTGGGGGCGGCTCTATATGCGGCGGACAGGCGACGTGCCGGTGCCGGTGGGGGACTTGCGGCGCTTCGATGGGCAGTCACCCACCAAGCTACTGATCGCGGACCGGCCGGAGCTGATCGCGCAGGTACTGCCCGAGGAGCAGCGGCTGTGGAGCGGGGAGTTGTATGTCACCCACTCGTTGCCGGAATACATCGAGTATCTGAACGCTGAGGCGACAAAGGGCAATGCGCTGGCGTGGCTGGCGGAGCACCTCGGGATCGGCCTGGAGCACACGATGGCCCTGGGGGACCAACTCAACGATCTGCCCATGATTCAGCAGGCTGCAATAGGCGTGGCAATGCCGGATGCCTGCGAGGAAGTGCGGGAGGGCGCGGACTACGTGGCGACATCGGCGCTTGAAGGCGTTGCCGAGGCGATCCGGCGCTACACCGGTCTCTGACACGGAGCAGGGCAGCCGCATTGTGCGTCGAAAGGTAACGTTGGCGCAGGATTCGAGCGCCGCAATGGTGGGATACCTGCTGGCAGACCGCGGGCATTTCGGGGGTGTGCCTGGAAATGACCAGACTCCGTGGAATTGGTGGGTTGTGTGCTGTCGTGCTGCTGCTGGGTTGCACACAGCGGGGGTGGGCGCTGAGCGGGGCGGACGTGCGCTCGCTTATCTTGCTGGAATGGCGGCCGGTCACCGATATCGTGGTGGAGAAGGCTGAATGGCTGGCAGACGGGACGAGGGTGGCCGTCGGTGGGTGGACACGCTGGCCCGATCAGTGCGCCGTGGGGGTGTATCCGGTCGGCGATGGGACGATGCAACTTTGCCCCGGTGCCGCATCGCCGCACTTCGCCGTTTCGCCCGATGGGGTGAAGGTCGCGTACTGGCGCGAAGTGCCTGTAGAAGCGGGCGGCGCCGCTGAGCTGAGTGTCCTCGACGTCTCCGGGCCCGTCATCTCGACGCTGGGCGCTCCCCGGAGCAAGAACGCCGGCATGCACCTGGGGTGGCTCTCGGATCAGCAGATTCTGTTCACCTTCCAGCGGTCAGACTACCGCAGCGGTGCGCTGTTCATCGCCGACCTGCGGGGTGGAGCGCCCATCGAGCTGCTGAGGAAGGATGACGGCGTGTGGCAGGGGTTGCGACCGGTGATGGGGCCTGCCATCATCGCCGAGTTCCTGTCGGAGACGGGCGTGACGCGCTATCACGTGTCTCTGACACCATCGGGCCAGCCATCCGTCACGCCGGCAAACCCGTCGCAGATCGCGACGGAACCCGCATCGTTCGAGTTGGAGCAGAACGGTCAGTTGGTATACAACAAGTCAGCGGCGGAGGGAGTCATTGTTGACAAGGGTGTGGGCGGGCTGTGCATGTCGCCGGACCGCAGTGCGGTGCTCTACACAAAGGGCCGCGACCTGATGGCGGCAGGCTCGGGTGAGCCGAGAGGCCGGCAACTGAAGCACCTTGAAGACGGCGCCTACGCCTTGGCGGGATGCAGTTGGTCGCCAGGCACCTCCAGCATCTGTGCGTGGGGGAAGGCCGGCAATACAGGCAAGCTGTGGTACGGTGTGCTGGGCACGGAGACGGTAACGTGTCGCTTCGAGTTCGGGCCGCAGTCGGGCATCAGCCCCGGGAACAAGCTCTGGGTGGCGGCGCGGTTCTATCTGGACGAGAAGGGGGACGTGAGGGAGCCGGACTGGACCACGCTGAAGGGTGCATTTGTGGTTACGCGGGTGCTGCGGGGCACCGACAGGGTGATCGTGGAGGCGGAAAGCCTTGGGTCGCAGACCGGCATCGTAGCGCGAATGACCGGAAGTGACAATCCGCCCGAGGCGAAGAGCAGTGCCAGCCATATCCGCATCGGGGTGAACGCCCAGCAGCCCGCACAGTGGATGTACAGCTTCGTCGCCGAGGTCCTACCCGACCGGGCAGGATGGCTGGAGAACAGCACGGAAGTGGGGAAGCCGCTCACCATCGCCGTTACGCGACAGGTATTAATGCCGTTGGGTCCGCAGCCTCAGTAAGCGACTACGCCAGGAGCGACACGCATGGTCAGGCAACTACCGTCTGTTACACTAAAATCCGGCGAGACGGCCGAGATCTTCAAGGTCACCGGCCCGGAGCCGGAATGGGAGGAGAGGCTGCTATCGCGGCTGTCACACAAGGGAAGGCTGTGGGACAGGCCGATGCAGCAGGCACTACGGGGCGGCCTGCCGGGGATGAAGATGCACTTTTACCAGATGCGCCTGGATGACCATGCGGTGGGCAACATCACCGTAGTGGAGGCGTTGGAGCGGCCTGTGGCCTTGCTGCAGCATGTGTTCACAGACCCGGAGCATCGCCGGAAGGGCATCTGCAACCACTTGATGACGCTGGTGACGGATGATTTCGTGGCGGCCGGTGGGCGTGCGATGTACCTTGGAACGGAGTACGAAGGCCCGGCTTTTCGGATCTACCAGGAGTTCGGCTTCCGGGCCATCGGCGAGGGCGGAGCCATGGTGTGGGCGCCGGATGACGGATACCCCGACAGCTTCTTCGTGCAGGGACCGGTGCAAGTGAGACCGGCGCAGTGGGGCGATTGGCCCCTTCTGACCGCGCTCTATCAGCGTGAAGAGGGCTGGGATCTGCGAGGCTACATCCTCGGCCACTTCGGACACAGCTCATATGAAAGCGCATTCTGCAGGGTGGAGGAGCTAATCGAGGCGGGTAAGGCGGAGCAGTCTACGGTGCTACAGATCGAGGAGACCGGCGCCGTCGCGGGACACGCGTTCCTGGGGAAGGATGAGAAATGGCCTGACGGGCCGTGGGTTCTGGATTTCTTCGTGCATCCGCTCTTCACCGAGCGGACTGGTGAACTGCTGCAGGCCATCGAGTTCCCGGCAGGTCGCAAGGTGCAGGCATACTGCGATGAGGCCGCTGAGGACCGCGCGGAGGCGTTACGGGGGGCTGGGTTCAGCCTGGAGGCAACGCTTCGCGGGCAGTACAGCACCAAGGACGGCAGGCTGGTAAATGTACACGTTTACGCAAGGCAGGGGTGAGAGTCGGCACATGAATCTGGTACTGATTGTCAGCGACACGTTAAGATGGGACTATCTCGGCTTCTATGGCAACGAATGGATCGAGACACCGAATCTGGATAGCCTGGCATCGGAGAGCGCGATCTTCGTTGAGGCATACGCCGAGGGACTGCCGACTCTTCCGGCCAGACGGTCCATTTTGACGGGGCGCGTCGTGTCGCCGGCGCGGTACATCAGGCAGCTCAGCGATGCGGTACAGAACTACGGGTGGCATCCGCTATTCGATCAGGACGTGACTGCCGCCGAATGGCTCCAGACGAAGGGGTACTGCAGCGGCTTTGTGACGGACGTGTATCACATGATGAAGCCGGGGAAGAACTACCATCGGGGGTTCGACTACTGGGAGTGGATACGCGGGCAGGAAGGGGACATGTATGCCCTGCGGGACAAGAAGCAAGTATGGGATATGCTGGAGCAGACCACTTGTGGTGCCGAGAGCATGGGGGAGGACCACTGGGCCGTCCAGCACCTGATGCTGCGGCAGGACTGGCAGAGCGATGCGGATACATCGGTGGCCCGGGTGATGAACACTGCCGCCCGCTGGCTAGAGAACTACACACTGGACAAGCCGTTCTTTCTGTACGTGGACTGCTTCGACCCGCACGAACCGTGGGATCCGCCGGCGGAGTACGCGGAGGCATACTATGCCGACTATCACGGCTACTACGGAGTCTGCCCGCCTGGGTCGGTCAGTGACGTGACGGATGAGCAGTTCGAGTGCATCAAGGCGGCGTATGCAGGCGAGGTCACGCTGGTTGACGCCTGGGTCGGTCACCTGCTGGCGACGCTGGCTGAAGAAGACTTGATGGATGATACGCTGATCGTCTTCACCTCGGATCACGGAACCATGATGGGGGAGCAGGGGGAGCTTCACAAGGGGGAGAGCCGCCTGCGCAACCAGTGCACGCGAGTGCCGCTGCTCATCAGGCATCCCGGAGGGGAGTTGGCCGGCGAGGAGATCGAGGGCCTTGTTCAGCATCACGACATACTGCCTACGGCCCTCGGTGTAATGGGCCTGGATGTGCCGCAACGGGCGACAGGCAGCAACATATGGCCCATGGCGCTGGGGGAGCAGGAGCCGGAACGGGACAGCGTGTTCATCGGCTGGAGTCGCTACTGCAGCGTGCGGACGAGGGACTGGAATCTCGTCATACCATTGTGGGAGGAATTCCTGGGAGATGCGGAGCCGGTCCGCGAGCTGTACGACTTGCGGAACGACCCGGAGGAGCTGACGAACGTGATTGAGGATCATGCCGATGTCGCCCGCGAGCTGGCCGAACTGGCCCAGTCGTACATAGAGCGGCAGGGTCCGCTGACAGTCGGCACGATCCAGGATGTGGACCCGAGGATGGGCCAGGATGTGCGGATAACGTTCGACGCCTTGCCGCCGCAGAGGTAGTGTTCGCCTAGGTGGATTCGTGGCCGTCGGAGGGGGCTATGGACTGCGGGATGTCACCTTGCGCTGTATGGCGGCCCAGGCCTGCGAAGTAGCTGCCAGCGCCGAAGATGATGAAGCCGAGCGAGGCGACGGTCAAACCGACGCGAAGGTCACCGGTCACTTGCCCTAGTTGCCCGACCATGTTGATGACACCGGCGTTCATCACCCCGCAGACGATGAGTGCAGCCGCGAGCCACGAGGCGAAATCCTCGCCGGCTCGTGAGGCAAGCTCGGATAGCATCGCCGGCCACTCCAATGACCAGAACAGCGCGCCCAGGGGCAGGCAGATGCAGAGCAGGAGGGGATGGCCGGACCATAGGCCGGTCAGTAGCAGAGCGGTCCCGATAGGCCCGGGCAGCACGAGCAGGGCCCGCTGCAGTACGCCCTCGGGCGCCAGCGCCAGCGTTGAGCGCGAAAGTAGATAGGCGGCAGCCATCAGTGACATGACCGTTCCGGGGGCAAGCGGCAGGCGGCCGATCTGCGTTCCCATCATCTTCGGATACCAGGTACACAGGCCGCCGTCGGCGCTGGCGTGGAAGCCCATCAGGACAAAGATCCCGAGCGTTGACGGCCGGGTGAGGGTGTGCCAGTGTATGCGCCCTGTTTCGCGGGCGTCTGCGGCCTCGGGGGTGCCACGCAACATGGCCAGCAGCCACAGCGGCATGATCGCCACGGCACAGCCGACGACCAGGAACGGAATGTGAAGGACCCAGGCAAAGCTGCGCCCCGTGCCGTCGGATGTCACTATGCCCAACAGGTACTGGGCCAGCAACGGGTACAGCAGGCCGGGGATGGCACTGGAGAGCAGGCTTACCGTCAACATGCGGCGTCTGAGCGCCGGGTATATGCGAACCAGAAAAGCGGGCACGCTGATGCCCAGAGAGGCGCTGAAGAGGGCGAGAAACAGAAGCGCAGGGGCGAACAGGAACAGGCTGCGGCTGACCCCCAGAAGCAGATAGCCGATGCCACTGCCCCAGAGAGCGACGAACAGCACGCGGCGCAGGCCCCATAGTTGCGTCAAAGGGCCGACGAGCATCAGTGAAATCAGCGAGCCGACAGTGCCGACGGCCAGCAGCATGCCGAGTTGCCCGTAGTCCAGACCGAAGTGTTTCTGGAGGCCATCGGCAAACACGGGCATGGCGCCAGCGGTGTATGATGCAATGATGGTCGTCGCGAGGACCGAGATGGTGATGCCCAAGCGGGCGTCTTTGGCGGCGGAGGCCGCCTGGGCTTGATTGTCTTGCATTATGTGCAGGCTCCGTGGCTTGGGATCGGCCTCCTATATTGACCGGAGAGAGGCAAATGACCTTCCTTGCGCCAAGGCAGGCGGCTTGCTTGACAAGGAGGCAGTGCGCTGCTATGTTTGAGGGCCATTGGCATTCCAGGCAGAGCAGGGAGTAAATGATGGGCAGGAAGCGCATATTGCTGCTGGGGTCGACCGGCTCCATCGGCACGCAGACACTGGATGTGGTAGAGCGTCACCGGCAGCTTTTTGAGGTGGTGGGGCTGGCGGCGCGGGCCGACCTTCAAACGCTTGCAGATCAGGCCGAACAGACGGGCGCCCGGTGCCTGGGCTTGTCCAATGAGAGCGCGGCAGAGAAGCTTTGCGGCTTGATGCAAGGTGTAGAGGTCTTCGCGGGGCCGGCCGGCCTGGTGGAGATGATTGCGGCCTGCGAGCCGGACCTGGTGGTCGGAGCGATATCGGGATTTGCGGGCCTGCCGAGCCTGATAGCTGCACTTGAGGCCGGGGTGAATGTCGCGCTGGCGAATAAGGAGCCGCTGGTGGCCGCTGGGGAGCTGGTGATGGATGCGGCACGACGCGGCGGGGCTGAAGTCATCCCGATAGACAGCGAGCTTTCGGCCATTTTCCAGTGCCTCAAGGGCGAAGAGCGCAAGGACATCGCGCGCATCATGCTGACAGCGTCCGGCGGGCCGTTTGCGAATGTGCCGGCGGAGAAGCTCGGCGAGGTAACCGCCGAACAGGCGCTTGCTCACCCCAACTGGCGAATGGGGAAGAAGGTGACGATCGACTCGGCGACTCTGGCCAACAAGGGTTTCGAAATATTTGAGACGCGCTGGCTGTTTGGTGTATCATTTGACCAGGTGCAAGTGGTCGTTCATCACCAGAGCATCATCCATTCCCTGGTGGAGTTCTGCGACACGTCGGTCATTGCCCAGGTGGGCCGGCCGGACATGCGCGTACCCATTCAGTATGCTCTCAGTTACCCCGAGCGCCTGGGAAGCGACCTGAAGCCGCTTGACATGGTGGAGGCGGGGCCGCTTACGTTCGCCGAACCGGACACGGAGAAGTTCCCTTGCCTGCGGCTGGCTCGCGAGGCCGGTGAAGCAGGCGGCGGCTATCCCGTGGTGCTGGCGGGAGCGGATGAGGCGGCTGTCGCGCTGTTCCTGGAGGGGCGGATCCGCTTCACTGACATACCGCGCTGCATCGAGGGGGCGCTGAGTGCCTTCGATGGTAACCCCGCGCACACGCTGGAAGAGATCGAGCGTCTGAACGACTGGGCATTTGAGTACGTCACGGGGAAGGCGACAGGTTGCTAGTGTGGAGTGTTGATGAATGGAATTAGAGGCGTTGCTGTCCACTTTGAATGAGATTGCAGCAGTCGTGGTGGTACTGGGGCTTTGCTTGTATTTCCACGAGGCAGGTCACTTCATCGCTGCAAAGGCCTTCGGGTGCAAGGTTCATGACTTCGCGTTTGGGTTCGGGCCTTCGCTGGTTGCCAAGCGGCTAGGCGGCACCACCTACAGGCTGAATGCGGTTCCGTTCGGCGGTTACGTACGCATTGCCGGCATGGAGCCTGGTGCGGAAGCTGTGGAGGGAGGCTTCCACTCGATTCCCCGCTACCAGTCCGCAATCATCCTCTTCTCGGGCGTAGCCATGAACGTGGTACTGGCCGTCATCATGTTTACGATAGTGGCGCTGTGGACCGGTGTGGGGGACCCGAGTGATGATAGCATCACCATCGGCAAGGTTGTTTCCGGTTCGCCGGCGGAGCAGGGGGGACTTCTGCCTGGCGACAGGATTGTCGCTATCGAGCACTCCAGAGACTCTCTGGCCATAGAGAGTGTGAAAAGCGGTGGCGCAGCGTCGCGGGCGGGTCTGAAGGCCGGCATGGTCATCAGCGCCGTCGAGGGGCGCCCGGTATATGTGCCGATTTCCGTGTACGAAGGAGCCGTCAAGAGCCAGGAGGGCAGGGTGGAGATTGCGGCGCTAGACTACACCGCTGCCACTCTGGCGGACCAGCAGACAATCATCCGCTTGCCCCGCCCGAAATCCGAGCAAGAGCCCAAACCCGAACGGACCATCCAGCTCCTGGAGGAAGCGTGGGGAATCACGTTCGCGAAGCTGGACACGACCGCTGTGGTGGGCGCGATCACGATGCGGCCGAATCAGCCGGTGGACTTCACGGTGCTCCGCCAGGGGGCTGAAACGGATGTTACCGTGACCCCTGAAGCCGAATGGGCGCGCTACCCGATCCGTGATCGGTCGGGCACGATCAAGGCCCCCCACGTACAGATTGGCCGCATTGGGGTTGTGCTGGAGGCAGCGCGGCGGCGGGTGGGCTTTGGCGAGGCGCTGGTAGTAGGAAGCGTGGGCTCGTACGGCGCTGTGAGGATGGTCGTTGAGAGTCTCGTGTTGTGGATTACCAAGCAGGTGCAATCTCCAGCCGGGGGACCTGTGGCGATAATGGCCATGAGTGCGGAACAGGTGAAGGCCGGGTGGGACGCCGTGTTCAGATGGGTCGGCATTATCAGCGCGAACCTGGCGGTAATCAACATGTTGCCGTTTCCGCCGTTTGACGGGTTCCGGCTGGTGTTGATCGGCTGGGAGGGCATGATCAGGCGGCGGATTGACGCGGAAAAGGAGCTGGTGATGACGCTGGCCGGCTTCATCGTCATCGTCATCTCTCTTCTGATTCTTACCTCGCGCGACATTCTCAATATCGTCAGGTATGGCACGCCTTGAGGCGGGATGAGGGCATGGGCGCAAGCCTTGAGCGCCGAGAAACCACGCAGGTGCGCGTAGGGGCTGTGTGCATAGGCGGCGGCGCACCGGTCAGCGTGCAGACCATGACGAACACGGACACCTGCGATGTGGAGGCAACGCTGGCGCAGATTCGGTCTGCGGTTGGCGCGGGTGCCGATATCGTCCGCGTTGCAGTCCCCGATGCGCAGGCGGCGGCTGCGCTGCGGG
Source organism: uncultured Armatimonadia bacterium (assembly GCA_964549395.1). Taxonomy (GTDB): domain Bacteria; phylum Armatimonadota; class Zipacnadia; order Zipacnadales; family UBA11051; genus UBA11051. The sequence continues at coordinate 99,441 of CAZJVY010000001.1, forward strand.
AGATTGTGCCGGCTGCAGGGGTCCCGGTAGTGGCCGACATACATTTCGATCACAGGCTGGCGATTGCAGCGGCCGAGGCCGGGGCGCACAAGCTGCGCATCAACCCGGGCAATATCGGCGATGATGCACGGCTGCGGGCAGTCGTCGAAACGGCCGCTGAGCAGGGCATACCGATCCGGATAGGCGTCAACTCGGGGTCGCTGGAGAAGGACCTACTCAGCAAGTACGGTCATCCTACGGCGGAGGCTCTGGCCGAGAGCGCTGTGCGGAACGTGGAGCGCGTGCGAGGCATGTCGTTTGAGGACTTGGTGGTGTCAATCAAGGCACCGGATGTGGCGACGACGATGGCGGCGAATCGGGCCTTTGCAGAGCGATCCGACATCCCGTTGCACCTGGGCATTACGGAGGCGGGGATAGGACGTGCGGCGGTCGTGTACTCCGCCGTCGGCATCGGAGCTCTGCTGGCGGAGGGGATAGGTGACACGATCCGGGTGTCGCTGACCGGCGGAGTGGTTGAGGAGGTGCTGGTGGGGCGCGAGATACTGCTGTCATTGGGGCTGGCGGCAGGCCCACGGCTTATCTCCTGCCCGACGTGTGCGCGGTGCAAGGTTGATCTGCCCGCACTGGCGGGGGAGGTGGAGGAGTCGCTGGCGGGCATTGATGAACCGCTGGTGGTGGCGGTGATGGGATGCGAGGTCAACGGCCCCGGTGAGGCGAGGGAGGCCGATGTCGGCCTGGCCGCCGGCGCGGGGCGAGTGGCACTATTCCGCAAAGGCGAGATCGTGCGCACGGTGGAAGCATCGGCGGCACTGGAAGCATTGCGCGAGTTGATTGCGGAGGCAGCGGCAACGTTCGCCGAGCGGTGAGGTTCCGCTTCCTGAGCATGAGCCGGCGGTGATTTGCTGCAACGAGAAAGGTTGTGAGTGAGTGCGAGTCAGTGATTTCTACATTCCCACCTTGCGGGAGGCGCCTGCGGATGCGCAACTGCCCAGCGACAAGCTACTGCGGCGTGGGGGTTTCATCCGGCCGCTAGCGGCAGGGGTATTCAGCTATCTTCCGCTTGGCTACATCGTGCTGCGTCGCATCGAGCAGATAGTGCGGGAGGAGATGAATGCCGCCGGTGCGGTCGAGCTGTTCATGCCCGTGATGCAGCCGAAGGAGCTGTGGGAGCGAAGCGGCCGCTGGGATACCTTCGAGCCCCAGCCGCTGCGGTTCAAGGACCGTGGGGGCCGGGAATTCTGCATGGGACCGACGCACGAGGAGGTAATCACGTCGCTGGTGGCCGAGGACGTGAGTTCATACAAGCAGTTGCCGGTGACGCTGTACCAGATTCAGACCAAGTTCCGGGACGAGATTCGTGCCCGTGGCGGCCTCATCAGGGTGAAAGAATTCACGATGAAGGACGCCTACAGCTTCGACATGGACAGGGCCGGACTCGATGTATCGTACGACAAGATGTACGACGCCTACGTCAAGATATTCGAGCGCTGTGGACTGGAGACGGAGATCGTGCGGGCCGATGCCGGCTCGATGGGGGGGTTCGACACTCGCGAGTTCATGGTCCTGTGTGAGAATGGCGAGGACAGTGTCTTCAAGTGTGATAGGTGCGAGTATGCCAGCAACGGAGAGTGCGCGTCGTACCGCCCGCCGGAGGTGCTTGCAGAAGGGAAGCGGGCGGGGAATGCCGAGACTGTTGATACCCCTGGTGCCAAGACCATCGAGGCCGTCAGCAAGATGCTTCAAGTTGCGCCGGACAGGCTGGTGAAGACGCTGCTGTATCGTGCCGGCGATGGATTTGCTGCGGCGCTTGTGCGGGGCGATCGCGAGCTTAACGAAGCAAAGCTGGCCAATCGCCTGCAGACGGATGAACTGCGCATGGCAAACGAGGAGGAGGTACGCAGCCTGAGCGGAGCCGAGGTGGGCTACGCAGGACCCATCGGCCTGCCGGAGGAGGTGCGGATCATCGCCGACCATGAGGTCGCTGCGATGCGTGATTTCGTCGTAGGCGCAAACAAGACGGATGCGCACATCGTCGGCGCGAATGTCGGAATTGACTTCCATGTCGGCGAGTACACCGATCTGCGGCATGTAGTTGAGGGGGACCCGTGTCCGGAATGTGCGAGCGGGCACCTAGAGAGCTTCCGCGCCATTGAGGCGGGGCACATCTTCAAGCTCGGCACGAAGTACTCGGAGGCTCTGGGAGCGCTGGTGCAGGACGAAAGCGGCCGGCAGCGCCCGATAGTGATGGGTTGCTACGGCATCGGGGTGAGCCGCCTGATGGCGGCAATCGTGGAGCAGTCACATGATGAGAAGGGGATCATCTGGCCGCGAGCTGTTGCGCCGTTCGAGGTGGTCGTACTGCTCCTGGAGTCAAGCGATGCGGAGTTGTCTACGGCGGCGCAGAGGCTGCATGATGAGCTGTGCGGGAGTGGCATCCGGGTGCTGCTGGATGATCGGGAGGAGCGGGCCGGCGTCAAGTTCCACGACGCAGAACTGGTCGGCTATCCCATGCGAGTCGTGCTGGGGAAGCGCACCAGGGAGTCCGGGAGACTCGAGGTGCAACTGCGCAGGGATGGAGAGCAGTTGAGTATCTGCGCCGAGACGGCGGGTGAGGCGATCATAGAGCTATTGGAGGGCCTGTAGGCAACGACTGCTTGACTGGAGGCGATGCATGATGGGTGCGGGACCGGTACGTGAGCCAATCGTCGCCGGACAGTTTTATGAGGGACAAGCCGACGCCCTGCGACGCCAGATCGCGAGCTGTTATACCGGAGCGCGCGGGCCTGGCCGACTGCCTCAGGTGAACCCGAGCGGTCCGCGAGCGATTGTGGGGCTGGTGAGCCCACATGCCGGATACGTCTTCTCGGGTGCAATTGCGGCCCACGGGTTCTCACGCGTGGCGCAGGACGGAGTTCCCGATGCCGCAGTAATCATCGGTCCCAGTCACCGCAGCCCGGTACCGGCGCTGCAGACGACGGGCAGTTGGCGCACGCCGCTGGGGGATGTGCCGATCCACGAGCAACTGGCCGGTGCGATTGCCGAGCGACTGCCACGGTTTCATGACGGGCCGGATGGCTTCTCCAGCGAGCATAGCATCGAGGTGCAGGTACCGTTCGTGCAGCACTTGTATGGGGATTCGTGCGCGATTGTGCCGATCATGGTAGCACGCCAGGATGCGGCCGAGAGCCGCCAGGTCGGAGAAGCGATTGCTGCGGCGGCTGTGGAGACGGACGTGCTGATCATCGCCAGCACCGACATGACCCACTACGAGCCGGCCGAGATGGCGATGGCGCAAGACAAGATACTGATTTCGCTGATGGAGAGGATGGACGCGGAGGGACTGCTGCGAACCCGGCCGGACATCAGCATGTGCGGCCGTGGGCCGGTGGCGGCCATGCTGATTGCGGGGTCGGCATTGGGTGCAACGCGGGCCGAAATGGGGGCGTACGGCCATTCCGGAGAGGTGATTGCAGGCTCCGGCGTGGTCGGATATGTGTCAGTTGTGGTAAGCAGATAAGCCGTCAAGAGAGCGAGAATCGTGGAAACCGATTCTCCTTGACGGCATCCGAGTTGTCCACTATAATGCCTACAGTCAAACCACTGAGTCGCCGCACTCATCGTCGCAGCAATCCCCACAGACCTGGGTTCGACAATGAACGGGTTCATTCCCGATAGCACGGGCGGGGTCCATATGTGTCGCCACATAACACATAGTGCCGGCAGGCCCAAGCAGTGCAAGGTCGCCGCGAGGTGGGGCGAATGACGTGGCTTGACTTCTTGACCATAGGGCTGTGCCTGATTATGATGGTCATAGAGGTCAAACGCGGTGCAGTCTGCGCGATCATCGACACTGTCGGAATCTGGATCGGCCTCAAGATAGCCGCCCTCTCCTTCCAAGGCATGTCCTCCCCGCAATTCTCACAGTCCGCTGCCTACCTGACCATATTCCTGGTGTTTGCGGCAGTCACGATCGTCATTTCCAGTCTTGTGCAGCGACAGCTCAAGTCGGACCTCGGGCCATTTGACTCAACCATCGCGGCCGTTTTGGGTTTATTTGTCGGCCTATGCTTCTCGCACGTGTCGTTCGGTTTCAGCGCTCTGCACTTCGGTGTTGAGTACAAGGCCTTTGCGGATTCGGCGATGCGCGGGCAGGTCTATGAACTGCACGCAATCCGCGGTTTCCTGGACTTCATGAGTCGAATCGGCAGTAGCGACGTGGCCGGCTAGTGGTGGCTTCGAGAAGTCCACGATGTGATGGCGTCGCGGAGGACAGGCAGGGATGCCTGTCCTCCGCGGAACAGCCGGGACGCGGACTTGCGCACGTGACTGATAGAGACATGACAGGCATGAACAACGCGGTCGCCAAGAGAGAGTATGACCTGTCCGACGTGGATTTGCTGCGGGAGCGCATGGGCGTTGGCTATAGGAATGCTCGGGACGCGCTGGAAGCTGCGGACGGCAACGTGGTGGATGCTCTGGTTTGGCTTGAGGAGAATACCGGTGCCTCAGACGCGGACCTGAATGCCTTCGGAGAACGTATAGCGGAGAAAGTAAGGGAGGTGATGGCCGGGCGCGAGATAACGGACATCCGGATGACACTCTTGGATAAGATGGTATGCCAGTTTACAACGGCTCTCGGGGGACGCGCCGCGGCAGTGGCGGTAGTGCTGGGGGAGCTCATCTCGCATTGCTGTATCGAACTGCAGTATGGTCCAGTTGGCGAGTCGGAACCATCAGACGGTGATGTGAGTCTGAACCATTCAGGAGACTGAGGAGCCGAAGCATGGTCAATCCTGCCGAGTTCTTTCGCGAGGCGGCCCAGCGGAGACGGGCGCTTCCGTATCAACCTCTTTCCGACGAAGAACTGGTGCGACGGGCGCAGGATGAACAGGATACAGAAGCTTGTGAGTATTTGTTGTACAAGTACCGGAACCTGGTTAGATCGAAAGTGAAGTCGTACTTCCTACAGGGGGCCGAGCGGGACGATCTGCTGCAGATCGGTCTCATCGGGCTCTGGGAAGCGATAACGGACTTCAAGGCAGACCGCCACACCTCGTTTGCGTGCTTCGCCAAGGTGTGTATCCAGCGGCAAATGATCTCGGCCATCAAGGCGGCTACCCGTCAGAAGCAGACGCCCCTGAATTCCTCGATTTCTCTGGAGGCCCCGCCGAATGGTGACGAGGAGGACCGCGGGCTGGCGGAGGTGCTGAATGCGGACACGCACATAGACCCGCAGACGCTGGTACTGGGTAGGGAAGGCGAGCGAGTACTCAAGGAGACACTGCGCGACGAGCTCTCGCCGTTCGAGTGGGAGGTGCTCTCCGAGTACCAGACGGGCAAGTCGTACAAGGAGATGGCCAGCGTACTGAACTGCAAGATCAAGTCAATAGACAATGCGCTGTCGCGGATACGACGCAAGCTTCCGAAGGTCGCGCCGGAACAGGCTGCGAGGCTGCGCACTGAAGAATAGGCGAGGACCGCATCGTTGGCGTACGTCAGATAACGGCGCTCGGAGCAGGAGCGCCGTGTCATTTTGCCTGAGGCGGAGGGCGGAGTGGAGAGCCTTGCAAAGGGAGCCCCTGACCTGCTAACCTGTAAGCTGGCGACGTTGCCGGGCTGACGATCCCCGACGAGGTTGCTGCCACGGGACGGATGGGCCGGGCCCCCGGAGGTGTTGCATGAACTACCAGCAGTTGATCTTCAGACTAGAGGAGTTCTGGGCCGAGCAGGGCTGCCTGATTCTGCAGCCATATGATTGCCCGGTGGGCGCCGGCACGATGTGCCCGGCCACCTTCCTGTGGGCATTGGGGCCTGAGCCGACGAAGGTTGGGTACGTACAGCCATCGCGGCGGCCCAGTGATGGGCGCTACGGCGAGAACCCGAACCGCTTCCAGAAGCACCTGCAATATCAGGTGCTGCTGAAGCCGTCGCCGGCGGACGTTCAGGACACCTATCTGGCCAGTCTGGCGGCAATCGGACTGGACCTGGCGAGCCATGACATCAAGTTCGTGGAGGATGACTGGGAGGCACCGACGCTGGGAGCCGCCGGTCTGGGGTGGGAAGTTCGTCTGGACGGCATGGAGATAACTCAGTTCACCTACTTCCAGCAAGTCGGCAGCCTGCCGTGCAAGCCCGTTGCGGTGGAGCTGACCTACGGGCTGGGCCGGCTGGCGATGTATCTTCAAAACGTGGACGACTACCGCGACTTGAGGTACAGCGACACAGTGACGTGCGGCGAGATCAAATTCGAGGAAGAGCGGCAGTTTTCCATCTACAATTTCGAAGCGGCTGACGTGGAAATGCTGTGGAAGCTTTTCGACATGTATGAGGCGGAGGCGTTGCGGCTCGTGAAGCAGGGCCTCCCGCTTCCCGCGTATGACTACGTGCTTGGCTGCTCGCACACGTTCAACCTGCTGGAAGCGCGGGGTGCGATCTCGATAACGGAACGCCCCGGAATGATCGAGCGGGTGCGCGACCTGGCGCGGGATGTGGCAAAGGTCTACATCCGCCATCGCGAGGAGTTGGGCTTTCCACTATTGACATCGTGAGGCGCAGAATGACACGCATGCACGAAATGGAGTATGCATATGCCTGACCTGCTGTTTGAGATAGGTGCCGAGGAGATGCCCGGGCATGCCGTGCTGCCGGCGTTGACGCAGATGGAGCGGCTGATTGCCGAGTGCCTCCAGCGGCTGCGGCTGTCGCACGGACAGGTGAGCAGCTACGGCACGCCACGGCGGTTGGCGTTGGTTGTGAAGGATGTTGCCGACCGCCAGCCGGACCGCGAGGTCGAATACAAGGGGCCACCGGCGGCGCGAGCCTTCACCGAAGGCGGCGACCCCACGGATGCGGCCTTCGGGTTCGCCAATGCGCGAGGGGTCGCTGTCAACGATTTGACGATAAAGAAGACGGAGAACGGCATTTTCGCCTTCGCTACGGTGAAGGAGCAAGGCAAGCCGGCGAAGGAAGTGCTGCCCGGACCTCTGGGTGAGATCATTACGTCGCTCACCTTTCCCAAGACCATGCGCTGGGCCGACCTGGATGTGCGGTTTATCCGGGCGATACGCTGGCTGGTGGCGATGCTGGGGGGAGAGGTCCTACCTGTTGAGGTGGGCGATGTAGCAGCCGGCAATGTTACGCGCGGCCATCGCGTGCTGGGTCCCGTGTCAGTTACACTCACCGACGCGTCCGAGTATGTGGCACAACTGGAGAAAGCGCATGTGATTGCCGACCACAGGCGAAGGCGCGAGACGATCATCCAGCAGGCTCAGGCGGCAGCGGCGGAATTCAACGGTACGGCCGTGCTGCGCGGCGCAATCGTTGAGGAGAACAACTTCATGGCGGAGTGGCCCGTGTGCATAGTCGGGAGCTTCGGCGAGCGGTACCTGGAGCTGCCGGACGAGGTAGTCGCCATGGTCATGGAAAAGCACCAGGGCTACTTCCCGGTAGCCGCCGAGAGCGGCGCGCTAATGGCCAAGTTCATCATAGTGGCCAATGTCGGGAAAGATGCGGCGGACATCGTACGTGCTGGCAACGAGAAGGTGATCGAGGCACGCCTGGCGGATGCGGAATTCTACATTCGGGAGGACACGAAGACAAGCCCGGAGCAGGCGCTGGAAAAGCTGAGGCGCGTCACGTTCCTGGAGAACCTCGGTACGCTGTACGACAAGACGATGCGGCTGCAGGTGCTGGTGAAGTGGCTAGGCGAGCGTGTGGGCGCCGACAAGCAAGAGCTTGCGGCGTTCCAGCGGGCGGCGCTGCTGAGCAAGACCGACCAGGTCACGCAGATGATCGGAGACACGAAGCTTGCGGAGCTGCAGGGGACGATCGGGGCCTACTACGCGGTTGCCGCTGGTGAGGACCAAGTGGTCGCCGACGCCATCGCCGAGCAGTACATGCCGGTAGGTGCGGATGGCGCCCTGCCGGCCAGCGTCGGGGCCGCGCTGCTGGCCATCGCGGACAAGATTGACAACCTGGCGTCATCATTCTATCTGGGCATGGAGCCAAGTGGCACCAAAGACCCGATGGGTCTGCGGCGCCAGGCACAGGGCATCATCGCGATAGCGTTCGACCGCAGAATCCACTTCTCGTTTGACGATATCGTCAGCCTTGACATGGGACTGCTGCCGGAGGTGAAGGATGAGGATGCCCCGAGCATCTCGGAGGCGGCGGAGCGGTTGAAGGCGTTGATGGCATCGCGCTTGGAGAGCGCTCTGGAGGCTGCCGGAGTCGGCTATGACATAGTCCGAGCGGTTCTTGCGACGAAATGGAACGATGTTGTCGAAGTGATGGAGAGAGGGCAGGCGCTGGCGAAGATCCGCGCCGAAGACACCGAATTCGAGGCGGCTGTGGATACGGCGACGCGGCCTGCGAACATAGTCCGGCCCACCAACCTGGCACCAGGTGTGGACGTGGAGCCGGCGCTCTTCGTGGAGCCGATAGAGGAACGGCTGTGGGACGCCTACGAGGAGACAGCCGAGGAGGTCAAGGCCGCGCTGAGTGACAGCGCCGACTATGGCGGTGTCTGGGAGGCCCTGAAGAGCCTGCGCAAGCCGATAGACGAGTACTTCCTCCAGGTGATGGTGAACGTTGAGGATGACAAGCTGCGAACCAATCGGCTGGCGTTGATGCGGAGATTGGATCGTCTTTACATGAAGCTGGCGGATTTCACCGAGATTGTGCAGTAGGCCATCATGCAGGTGCGCGAACGTCTCGAGGAGCTTGAACGCCAGAACTTGTCACCCCATGCGACGCTGAGCGCGGAGTCCAAAGGCCGCCGGGCGCCGGAAGCGCCTTGCCCGGTGCGCACGTGCTTCCAGCGCGACCGCGACCGCATCATCCACCTGTGCCGGGCGTTCCGGCGCCTTGCTCACAAGACGCAGGTCTTCATCTCTCCGCGAGAAGACCACCTCAGGACGCGCCTGTCTCATACTCTGGAAGTCTCCCAGATCGCACGCACGATTGCCAAGGCGTTGCGCCTGAATGAGGACCTGACCGAGGCGATTGCCCTGGCCCACGATGTCGGCCATACACCATACGGACACTCCGGTGAGGCGGCCCTGGATGAGGCGTACCGCAGATACGACGCGGGCGCTTCGTTCAAGCACCAGGAGCATAGTTTGAGGGTGGTAAGCGAGCTGGAACGCGATGGCGCAGGGCTTAACCTGACACTGGAGACGCTTGAGGGGATCGCTCTGCACAGCAAGGGGCAGACGGATCTGGCTTCGCTGCTCGCAGCGCCTCTACAGTCTTCGGTCGAGGCGCTTGTGCTGAGTGTATCCGACCGCATCGCGTATCTGAACCACGACCTGGATGACTGTCTGCGGGCCGGGGTTCTGGCGCCGGGGGATTTGCCTGCCGGCCTGATGGAATCGCTGGGCTGGAGCCACAGCGCGCGGGTCGGGACGATGGTGGAGGACCTGATTCAGCACAGCATTGAGCAGCCATGCCTGCGGATGAGCGCTGCGGTGCTGGAGGCGACCGATGCGCTGAAGTGCTTCATGTTCGAGACGGTGTACTCGCGGCCGGAGCTACTGGATGATTGTAAGAAGGTCCGGGGCATCGTCGGCGGGCTGTTCGATGTGTACATGTCCAGCGATACCGCGCTGTTCGAGGCGTGTGGGTACGTGCCTGATGACCCGGCGCGGCGCGCGCGCCTGGTCTGCGACTACATCGCGGGGATGACGGATCGGTTCGCCGCCGAGCAGTACAGCAAGCACTTTCTCCCCTCAAGCTTCCCCTTCTGAGAAGTCACTCATGCTAATCACCGGCGTACCTGTTACTCGCGCTCAAAGCCGAGGCGCTGCAAGTGGCGCATGGCCTCCTGGGTTGTCATGCGTGTAATCTTCGCAGCACCGGCGGCGAGCAGTTCGGAGACCGTGCACAAGCGGAGGCCACGCTGACCAGCGCCGTCAATGATGAGCGGCAAGGCGTTGAAGCTCTCCATACTGCCCTGGTGCATGAGGACGATGCCGCCAGGCCGCAGGCCCTTAAGGGCATTAGCGGCGATGACCGACGGAGCAGGCTTGAGCCAGTCGTCAGCGTTGGTGGTCCACATAACCAGAGCGTGACCGGATACGGCGATGGCCTGGAGCCCCGGCTCGTTCAGTCTTCCCCCCGGAGGGCGGAAATAACGGGTGTTCACGCCCGTCAATCCGCCGAGGACGCGCTGACAGGTCGTAAGCTCGGCCAGCATTTGGGCGCTGTTGAGTTCATGGGCGCGGCGGTGGGAATACGAGTGGTTGGCTATCTCATGTCCCTCGGCCACGATGCGGCGTACCAGCTCCGGGTACTCCTCTGCCTTCTCCGCTACGAGGAAGAAGGTGGCATGGACACCGCGATCCCGCAGGACGGCGAGCATGAGGGGGGTAGTCAGAGGATGTGGACCATCGTCAATCGTGAGTGCGGCCATGCCGTGGCCGTCGTTGGTGCCCTCGAGAACGTCAATGCGTGCGCCGTTTGCCGCCGCCAACCGTGCCTGGGCCTCCGCGACATGTGCCTCCCAGTTGTCGAGCATGGGAGTGGTGTCGTAGACGGTTGGGGGTACCATGCTGAGCAGATCGAGGCCGGCACAGCAGGCGTACTGGAGGTATGTCGGAGACAGCCTGACGAGGCCGAGGCCGGCCAGAGCGAGTGAGGAAGACCGGGGCTCGTCTGTAGCGCGGAAGAAATCCTGCCGCGTGGCATATGCCGAGAAGACCGGCAGGTGGTCGTAGTCATGGGTGCCATTAGCCGGCACAACGGCCCACACGTCCACGGACTGCATCTGCGGGTCGAGTTGAAACGCGACTGACAGGGCAGTGACCGCGTCCTCCTGGAGGGCCTTGGCATCAAAGCGCCGGCCGTACTTGTCGCTTGCCTGGAGCTTGACGAGGCCCATCAGTTGGCCGTTGTAGGAGCCGACGGCTACCCTCATGATATCGTGGCGGAGGTTGACGGCCAGCAGCTCGCGGGCAAGTCGCCCTTCCCACTCGGGCGAGTAGCCTTTGATGATGCCGCCGTTGCCTTCCGTGAGGCTGCAGATTAGCTCCGGTGGCGGCTTGACTGCAGCGTGAGGGTAGAGCTGTGAAAGGCCCGTAGCATGGATGTGTGGTGCAATGTGGGACAGGGAGAGCAACGGATTGGTCGGGGCGGCGCTCTCCTCTGCATAGACCAACATGCCGACCAGAAAGACGGCGCACAATATGATGCAGACTATCTGCACGCCGATCTGGTCTCTGGACGGCGGTAATGAAGTGGGTGATCGCCTCAATTGCTTCGTCGCTCGCTGCCCCGAAATGTGCGGTGTCTGAAGCTGATACTGCCTACAATAATACGTCCTTTTCGTCGCGGTGACAAGTGCTGCTGCCGTGAATGGGAAGTTCATAGCGACGGTGGGGCAGCAAGGGATTGCGCAGGTGCCGCAGAAATGAAACCATTGCTGTGAGCAAGTTGGCTGGGAGGTGCTCAAGATTGGACAAGTTGCGTTTCGGCATCATCGGAGCCGGCGGCATTGGCGGCAGCCATCTGCGGGTAATCGAGAAGCGTGACGACGCGGAGGTGGCTGTCGTTTGTGATACGTCCGAGGATGTGCGCGATAGGTTTGCGGCGGAGGGCTATGCGGTTACGGCGGAATGGTCGGAAGTGATCGCCGGCGACATTGATGCGGTAGTCGTGGCCCTGCCGCACTACCTGTATCCTGAGGTCGTTTCCGCCGCGCTTGCTGCGGGGAAGCACGTGCTACAGGAGAAGCCGTTCGCCCACAACCTGGCTGCCGCACGTCAGACCGTGACGGCGGCGGAACGGAGTGAGGCCGTGCTCATGGTCGGCGGGCAAAGCAAGTACCAGGCCGGCTTCCAGCGGGCGAAGGAGGTGGCCGAGACAGGCGTGCTGGGCGACGTCTTCATGATTCGCGGCGTCATCACCTATCGGTGGGGGAATGCCTTCGCCGGCAAGTGGTCGTGGCGAGGTCGTAGGGAGCTGTCCGGGGGGACAGCGATCATTGACTCGGGCTGGCATATCCTGGAGCTGATGAACTGGTTCAGCGGAGTCCCGCAGGCGGTCTATGCGACCACGGGCCACGGCAACGCGCTGCCGGGTGACTATGATGTTGACGACCGCGCGGTGATGGCGATGGAGTATGAGAATGGCGCAATAGGCGTGGCGACCATATCGTTCATTTGTCTCCCTGGAGAGCGCACGCTCACACTTCACGGGACCGAGGGCTCGATGCAGATCAGCGACAACGAGGTGCGGCTGCACACCGGTCCGCAGAAGGATGCGGAGGTCATTACGTTGGCGGCAGCGGAGGACTCGCTGGGGCCGCAGATGGGCCGCTTCATCGAGCTTGTGCGGACCGGTGGCGACGGGATGCCGGGCGTGTTGGCGGCGCTGGACGTGCAACGCGTTATCGAGGCGGCATACATGTCCGCCGCCGGCGGGAAGCGCGTGATGCTGGAGGAAGTGTGACCCGCTACCCCTCGGTCTTGCTGGGTGGTTTGCGGCCTACATCGGCGTGAAATCGGTCGTGTCGTCTATCCGGGTCAGGGCCTCGGCAATCATCCTGGCTGCATTCTCCAGGTCGCAAAGCGCAACTATCTCGCATGGGCCGTGCATGTAGCGGTTCGGGATGCTGACGAGTGCAGCCGCGACACCCGCGCGGTTGATCTGGATCGCATTGGCGTCCGTGCCGGTTCCGCGCGGCTCCGGGTCGGTCTGATACGGCAGCTTGCGCGCCTCGGCTGACTTGACGAGGATGTCCCGCAGCGCCGGGTTGATGTTCGGGCCTCGTGCAATCGTGGGGCCCTTGCGGACGACAATCTTGCCCGTGCGCTTCTCGTCCACTCCCGGGTAATCGGTGGCATGGGTGACGTCAACGGCGATGCCGGCGTGTGGGTCGATTCCGAAGGCGCTGGTCCGTGCGCCGCGCAGACCGAGTTCCTCCTGGACCGTTGACACGGCATATACGGCGCACTTGAGCTTGCTTTTCGGTATGAGGCGCAGTGCCTCCATCGCGACGAAGACGCCAACCTTGTCATCACATCCCGGGGCGGCTATCAGGTCCTGTTGAAGCGGGGTGTAGTGCAGGTCGAAGGTGATGGGATCGCCGATTTCGACGAGCCTCTCCGCAGCCGCTTTGTCCTTGGCGCCGATGTCCACCCACAGGTCCTCGACCTCGAGCTTCTCTTTGGCACGGTCCTCGGCGGTCAGGAGGTGGATGGGCTTGCGGCCGATCACGCCTGCAATGGGCTTCTTCGCGGTGTGGACGGTGACACGCTGGCTGAGCAACACCTTGGCGTCAATGCCGCCGATGGCCGCGATATGGAGCATGCCCGAGTCGGCGATGTACTGGACCATCAAGCCGACCTGGTCCACGTGACCGGCCAACATGACGCGCACCGGTGCTGCGGCGTTGCGGACGGCGATTACGTTGCCGTGGACATCGGTGCGGACATCATCGGCGAATTCGGCGGCGTATGCACGGACGATGCGTTGTGCCGGCTGCTCGAAGCCGGAAGGGCACGGTGTCATGACAAGTTGCTTGAAGAACTCCAGTGATTTGTCGCGCATTGCGTTCCTCCAGGTGAGACGGGTATTGTGCTGCTATCCGAGACGGCCGGCTACTGCTTCGCTTCGACCTCGATGTCGTCGAAGTAGACCTTCCCAACGCCGCCGCTGCGCAGGTAGACTACGAAGCCGGTGTTGTCCTCCTTCGCGGTAAACTCCCAGGAGAATAGGGCCCAGTCGTCCGCCTTCTTGAGGCCGGGCATATTGCTGTACTGGTCCTGCTTGCCGGTCGCCTTGTTCTGGGCGATGATGGATGCGTACCCGCGGTCGGCGTCGGTCTTGTAGTACCCGGACAACACATAGGTTCTGCCCGGGATGAGGTCAACGGCCTGGCCGCAGACGATATTGAGGGATCCGGCTATGCCGTCAATCATGAGGCACTTGCCAGAGCGGCCGCCATCCACGACCTTTATGTCGGCCTTGGTATTGGCATCGGAACTCCAGGTGCTGGATGACCAGTTGGTTGGCGCTCCGTTCTTGTCTGCAAGCTCGAAATCACCGTTGGCCAGCAGCGGAGCGGTGGTGAACTCCATCTGCAGGGTGGCGGTGTTGAAGCTGGGTGAGGCGTCGCAAACGGAGACGAAGACGGTGTGGGGCGCTTTGGGTAGATCCCCGATTGTGATGATGAGGTCCAGGTGCTTGCCGTCCGCGCTCTGGTCAAGCTTGACAGCGCCGCCGCACGCCTTTGGCTCGCGCCCGTCAATTGAGATGGACGCTCTGCCAGGATGGATCGGGTTCTTCCTGTCACCAAGCGTCAGCATGATCGTCTTGGGGGTCTGCGATAGGTGGCCGAGCTTGACGACGGTGTCCGCGACGGTCACAGCGGAGCCGTCCATGCTAACGGCCTCGAACACTGGCGGGTCCTCATCGGGCAACTGGAGCCACTTGGGCTTGTTAAGGAGTATGACCGTGGAAGCGAGGGCGTCCTCAGGCGGCGAGAATGAGACGGCAGTGCCGGACTTGTCCACCTTGAGCTGCTTCCATTCGCCCTGTGAAGTGCGATAGATGGGGGAGTTGACGGTAGGCCCGCCACTGATGGTTATCTTGACAGGGACGTTGGAGGTGACTCTGATCGGCTGGAGCGTGAAGTCATCGCCCGCAAGCGGGAACTGCGGGATAATCATCAAACATGCGCCGCACACGAACATCAAAGCGGTAGTTCTCATGAGCACTCATCCTCCGTATCACGGCCGGTTAGGGGCGTCTGCGCCGTGCAGCGGCGCTATTCCTTGAGTTCGAGCTTGACGTCATCGAAGTACACTTTGCCCTGCCCGCCGCTGCGCAGGTACAGTGTATAGGTCGGCGCACCCGCTTTGGGGACTATCTCCCAGGAGAACGGCGTCCACTCTTCGGCATGCTGCAGGGGCGGCATGCTATCGTACTGCTTGTCCTTGCCACCGCTGGCGATGAGAGAAGCGTGGCCGAGATTGCCCTCGTTCTTGTAGTAGCCGGAGAGCACATAGGTCTTCCCCTCCTCCAGCTCGACCTGCTGTCCCGCCACCAGATTGAGGGGAGGCGAGATGCCCTGTATCATCAGGGCCTTGCCACTGCGCCCGCCGTCAACAATCTTGGCCTCGAACTTGGTCTCCGGCTTCTGATCCCAGGCGCCAACGACCCACTCCAGGGGGCCGCCGTTCTTGTCGGCTTGCTCGAATTCGCCGTTCTTCAGCAGAGGCGCGGTGCTGAACAGTAGCGTGAGGGCGGTGGCATTGGCTTCCGGCGAGGCGTCGGCGAGTGTCACGAGGACGCGGTAGGTGTCGAGGGGCAAATCGCCGGGCGCAATGATGATGTCGGCATGCTTGCCATCCTTGCTCTGATCCGTCTTCACCATGCAGCCGAGTTCGGCTGCAGGTCGGCCATTGACGCTGACCGCAAGCCGACTGCAGGCCAGCGGGTTAGTCCTATCGGCAACGGTAATCATGATGTTGCGCGGGGTGTCCTTGAAGCGGCCGAGGGCGACCTCGGTTCCGGTGGCATAGGCCGTGCCGTCAATGCTGATGGTCTCAACTACCGGCGCATCGGCGTCAGGCAGCGCCAGCCACTTGGGTTTGCGGAGTATGATGACGGTGGAGCCGAGAGTGTCCTGAGGCAAGGAGAAAGAAACGGCAGTACCGGCTTTTGACGTCTTGAGGACCTTCCACTGGCCCTTTGCATCAAGGTACATCGGATTGTTGATGTCGTCTCCCGCAGGCATCCGGACTTCCAGAGCGGCGTTTGCCACGACGGCTATGGTCTGAAGCTGGTAGTCATCAGCCGCTGCCAATGTAGGCGATGCCATGGCGGCGGCAAGCGCCAGAACGAGACACATGTTGAGTATGATCCTCATGCGCGTTCTCTCCCTACTGCTTCATCTCCAGCTTTACATCATCAAAGAACACAGTGCCCTTGGACGTGCTGCGCAGGTATATGATGAAGTTCTTGTTGTCCTCCGCGGCAGTAATCTCCCACGAGAACGCCGTCCAGTCGGCGGCGGGCGGCAGGGATGAAGTGTTCGTGTACTGGGCCTTGGCACCGCCGACGCCCTTCCCGATAAGCGACGTATAGCCGCCGGTGCAGTCGTTCTTGTAATAGCCGGAAAAGACATAGGTGCGTCCGGGCACCAGGTCCACGTCCTGGCCGACGACCATGTTAAGACGGCCGCCGATGCCCACGAACTTCAGGGCGTTGCCGGTGCGGCCTGCGCCCTTGGCGACCGTCAGTTCGTACTCGGTGGGGTCTCCCGAGTGCCAGGAGCCGAGAGACCAGTACTGGGGCTTTCCGTCGTCCTTGAGTGCCTCAAAGCCCCCATCGCGCAGCAGCGGGGCTGTGCTGAATGTAAGCTGCGCCGTCAGGAGGTTGCGGCGGGGAGAGGCGTCAGGCACCTGCAGAAGCACTTGGTGTTTGTCCTCGGGAAGGGCGCCCGGCGCGATGATGATGTCTACATGTTTGCCGTCGCGGCTCTGATCAACCTTCACAGCGCCTCCGTAGGAAGCCGGCGGCTTTCCGTTGATGAAGACACTGACGCGGTCGGCCGCAATGGGATTTGTGGCGTCGGCGACAGTGAACATGATGTTCGAGGGAGTCTGGCTAAGGTTGCCAGCGTTCATGTCTTCCGTCAGCTCCACGGCCTGCGTGCCGATGCTGGCGGCCTGTATGAGCGGCGAATCCGTATCCGGCAAGGTGAGCCAATCCGGCTTGTTGAGGATGACAACCGTGCTGCCTACTGCATCGGCGGGGACGGAAAAGGAAATGCCGCCGCCGGCCGTGGCTACCTGCAAGGGCTTCCACTCACCGGCGGCGTTGACATACATCGGCCGGCTGAGCTTCTCCTTTGCGGGCACCGTTATGTCCACAGGCGCATTGGCGGTTATCTTGAATGCCTCGAAGGTGAAGTCAGCCCTTGCGCAAGGGCAATAGGTGGCTGCGGCAAAGGCGGCGACCACGAAGCAGACTACGGCAATCACACCTAGAGGACGCATCGGATCGGTCTCCTTCCCTCGGCTGGACCGGCAAGACAAACTGGCCGCGCCGAAGCGCTCAGCAGACATTTCGATGGGTGGCGCGTTGATACCTGCCAAAAGCAGCGGCTGGGACGAAAAACGGTGGGAACGACAGGTGAGCATCAGCAGCGCAATCGCAGCGCGCAGAGCAGGAGCAGAGCACATGCCAGAACGCCACAGAGCAGGGCGGCTCCGGCAACACCGAACAGCGGCACGAGCAGCGCACCGGCCAGCACAGCGCCGGAGCTGGCACCGAGCAGGTCAGCAGCGTACATCGCGGCGGCGACAGGCCCCCGGTTCTCCATCTGCCCGCCCGCCTCGGTCGCCAGCGGGAACTGGACACCGACCAGGAGACCAAGGAATAGTGACACGAAGAAGAAGCCGACTGTCAGCGACCAGGTGGTCTCGCCGGGCATGAGAACGCCAACGCCCTGGAGCAGCGGAGTGAAAACGAAGGCTGTTGCGGCCAGGACGCCGAGAGCCACGCACAAGTGCACGAGAGCGGCTCGTGCGCCGGGGTTACGAGCCACCAGGCGGCCCGCAAGCAGGCCGCCGGCCGCCAGCCCGACCATGAAAGCGCCGCTGAGGACGCCGATGAGGCTGTAAATGTGGCCGACGTACACCTGGAAGCCGTACAGGACGCCCAACTGCAGGACCATACCGATGAAGCCGGTGCCCGCGATTGCGATTGGCACAGCGAAGCGGCGCGCGCATCGAGAGACGCCGGCGAGGGCGACCAACAGGAGGCTGAAGGCAAAAGTCACGCCGAGTGCGAGTTGCCAGGAGATGCCGGCCGCCCATTCCAGCGCCCTAGCTCCGAGCGGATGGAATTGGCGCATCGCGTATACCTGATTGTAGAAGTAGGCGATGGGGCGCAAGTCGGTATTGAGCGGCGAGCGCGGGAAGGCGTCGAGCTGTTGCCGCACAAAGGCTATGTTCATGGGCTCCAGATGGTCGTAGATGACCGATTCCCAGAACGGGGCGCTGACGCCACGCTGGTGGAGGCGACGCAGTATCTCGTCGGGGTCCTCCGTGAAATACGCACTGTCCGGGCCTACAACGGCATAGAGGCTGTAGGTGGGCATGAGCACGGTGCAGTAGTTAGGAGCGACCTCGGCTGCGTCGAGGAGCGTGGTATCGAGGCGGAGTAGGTCGGCGCTGTAGTAGGTCTGAGTGCCGGGCAGTTGAAGACCGATGACCGTAGCAGGTGAGGCGGCTGCTACCTGCTGCAGGCAGTCACGGGTGTAGTAGCGGTTGAGCAGCGCAGTAAGCGGGGACGGAAGGGCAATGATGGCCGCATCCCACTTCGGGAGGTCGCCGCTATGGGCGCGACTGCGCAGATAGGAACGGAGGTCCTGTGGCCAGATGTGGGCCCTGTCAACAGGAATGGCCCCACGGTAGTCCTCATACACCCGCAGCAGGCCGGGATCAAGTTCGAAGTAGTCGAGAGACTCGATGTCGTACTTCAGGGCTTCGGCGACTGCACCCGTACCCAGGCCGCCGACCACCAGCACGCGACGCGGATGCGGATGCTGGAGCATGGTGAAATGGACGAGGAATTGAGTATCGGGCATCGTTTCAGTATATGCAGCAGGTTCTCCATTGATGAAGAAGACCTTACCAGCTTCGCCATGTTTCGCTACGACGATGTTGCTTTGCAGTGTGTCCACATTGGCTATCAACTCATACCCGTGCCAGCGCACCGCGAGGGTGTAGTCATCGAGAAGGACCGCACCGTGCAGTAGCACCGGAGCAAGCAGGAGGATGGCGATGGCTGCGACACGCAGGGAGATGCGTTGTCTGGGTGGACTGAGCGCCCCACAGACCGCAAGTGTCGCGAGGAGAGACAGCAAGCCGGCCGCCGTGACAGCCGTGTACGGGTCCAGGACGGTGGTGAGCAGATAGGCGGCGGCCGTGCCACCGACGAGGTGCCCGGCCGCATCTATGGCATAGGACCTGGCGATAGGGGAAGGTCCGGCGCGCAGGCGGGCGTAGAGGGAGATTGCAGAACCGAACTGGGCCTCGACAACGAATGCGGCAGGAAATGTGCCCACGACTGTGAGGAGGAGTACCTGCAGCAGACCGAACATCTCGCCGCGTCGCGCGGCCAGCATCACTGGTAGCTTTGGGAAGAGCTCGGGGCTGATGCGGATGAGGCCGATGGCGGCCAGCGAGGCCAGGAGCGAAAGACAGGTCAGAAGCAGCAGCCGAACCGCAGTCACGGCAGTGGCGCGGTCGGCCTTCGCCTGACGGCCCGCCCACCAGCAGCCGAGAGCGCCGCTGAAGAGCCACACGCCGAGGATGATGCCGACCGTCAACTCGCTGCCGGAACAGACGATCAGAAGCTGGCGGATGAGGACGACCTGTATGATGCCGCAGCAGAGGCCGATACAGAAGATGGCAAGATTTATCGGCCAGACGGCAGGGCTGCTGTCCTCGAACGGCGCATCCGTGGTCGGTTGCGGTGGCATCTTACACCAACAGTAACGGCTCGGACCGGCATTCATTACGGAAAACGGGGCCGCGGCATCCGCGGCCCCGGCATTGTCTGGTGGACGGAAAGGGGTTCGAACCCTCGACCTCATCCGTGCGAGGGATGCGCTCTCCCAACTGAGCTATCCGCCCACATCAGTGCCATTTTAGCGGGAAACCGACATTCAGTCAACCCGGCCGGCCGTGGCGTGCCGGATACTGCGGGAACAACGGACGACTACTCCTTGAGCTCTAACTGGACGTCGTCGTAGTAGGTTGTACCTTTGCCCGCGCTGCGCAGATAGAGGTATTTCCGGTTTGCGCCGGGCTTCATCGTGAACTCCCACCGGAAAGGCGTCCAGTCGCCGGCAGGAGTCAATAGATGGTGCTCGTACTGGATGTCCTGGCCGCCCTGCAGCGTGTAGAGCGTGACCCCCGCGTTTGTCGCGTCGCTCCTGTAGTAGCCGGAGATGACGTAGGTCCTACCGTCCTCCAGTGGCGGTTCCTGGCGGGCAAGCAGGGAGAGATTGCCTGCTATCCCGATGATGCGTAGTGCGCGGCCTGTACGTCCCGCGCCCTCAGCGGATGAGAACTCGTATTCCGTGTCAGACGAGAGCGACCAGGCATCGGCGTACCAGTGCTTGGCCGTACCGTTCGCCGCCACCTCCTCGAAATCGCCGTTCTTCAGCAGGGGGCTTGTGTCGAAGGCGAGACGCAGTGCAAGGGTGTTGGATGTGGGTGCGGCATCCGGCACGAGCACCTCAACCACATGCTTGTCACGGGCCAGATTGCCGAGGCTGATGGTGATGTCGGCGTGTCGGCCGTCCTTGCTCCGGCTTACCCTGAATGAGCCGCCGCGTGCCTCGGGCGCTCTGTCGTCAATCAGCGCTGCGGCACGGCCAACCGCGATGGGATTGGCTTCATCTGCCACTGTGACAACGATGCTGGTCGGAATTCCCGCGACATGGCCGATGTCGGTCGTTCCAGAAACAGGTTCAACGGCCTTGCCGCCAACACTGAGAGCGCTGACAACGGGCGGATCGGCATCCGGGAGCGTAAGCCACTGTGGCCTGTCGAGGATGATTACGCACTTGCCCAGCGCATCATCGGGCACAGAGAATGCAATGCCGGCGGCATCCTGGCGTACTGCCAGGGGCTGCCAGTTGCCCTGCGTGTCCAGGTATGCCGGCTGATGAACGGTTTCCCCGTTCAGGATTTGAACCTGCATCGGCGCCCGGCATGTGAGGTTGAGGGACCGGAGGGAGTAATCGTCCGCGGCCCACGAAAGGCTTGACGCCATCAGCGCCCATATAACGGCCGGCCTCATGCAGAATCGCTTCATGACAGTCACCATCCTCCGGCCCGGCTGCGGAACGCGATTCGCCGGTGTCTGAATTCGTCCCATGTCGAACGGTCGGCAGATGAGACTACCCGGCCGGCTCAGGCTCCGGCATCGGCACAAACCGCTGCAGACATTCGGCGTGCCGCTGGCGCAATCCCTCAAAGACACTTTCTCTGGAGTATATCAGGAGCATCTCGACGGGATTTGCGGCGGCGTTGAACTTCACCGTCGAATCCTTAATATCGGCCGGGATGTCGGGCAGGCCGCCGGGGAAGCGCATCCGCACAACCCCTGCCGCCTTCATGAAGGACGGCAGCCGCACGCGTACTGCTGCGGCCGGTGTCTCGGCGCGAATGAACTGCTCGGGCGTGGACTGGAAGTCCTTGTTGACGAGAATGACCACCATAGCCTTGTCGCCGCACAGGATGCAACTGCTCAGATAGTTGCCGCCGTCCACAAGCGGCTCGCCGACGGGAATACCGATGGAGGTGAGGGGCAGCACCTGTTGGAGGATGCCGTTGACCTCGCCGACGGCGTTCCACATCTTGGGATGCTTGAGCAGGCCGTTAGTGCCGTGGGCCGGGTACCATTGCAGCGACTTGGCGCCGGACGCCAGTGCCGTGTACACCTCAATGCGCATCTCGTCGGGATCGAACTCACGCTCTTTGTTAGCGCAGTAGCCGTCATTCAGGTAGTAGAAGGGCCTGGGACGGCTCGCCGCCTGGGTGTTCAGGACGTGGTCCTGCGTCGGCTCGATTATCCCGCGTCCGAGCGCATAGGCGTGGGCGCAGATGTAGTCGGGTATCTGCCCGTAGACGTAGAGGTTGCGCGGGTAGCCGCCGTGGTCTATCTGAAGATAGGTGGGGTGCGCCAGGTCGAATATGCGGCAGAACTGATTGGCCCGCTCCACATCGCGTGAGATGGAGAGCCTCGGCAGGTCGGTGTTATGGTAACGACCGTCAGGCTCATCCTCCAGGAAATAGGCCCACAGTGCTTCCTGTTCCTTGATTGGCGCGACTTGCTCCACGTTGTCGTAATAGACAGGCTCTCGCTTCTTCTCGCCGGGCTTGAGGCTGCGGCCGTAGATATATGCGCCGCCGAGGCCGTACTTGCTGAGCATCGGATATGAAGTGGCGGGCACTGCCGTGAAGGCGATGGTCGCATCGAACAGGTGATTGGCGTATTGCTGAAGCTCGCTCTCATGGTTGTTGCCCATGATCCCCAGCGGGGCAGGTGAGGGCAGGGCCCGTATCAGTACTGCCCGCAGATCGTCGGCTGTGCCGATGGCGACGGCGTGGAAGCTACCCTTCTGCCAGGAGTCTTGCAGCTTGACCTG
The DNA here is from genome assembly GCA_964549395.1 of uncultured Armatimonadia bacterium. Lineage (GTDB taxonomy): Bacteria > Armatimonadota > Zipacnadia > Zipacnadales > UBA11051 > UBA11051. The sequence continues at coordinate 121,615 of CAZJVY010000001.1, forward strand.
TGCATAGGTGTATCCGGAGAAGACGGTATGGATATCTGCTTCCGCACTCCGACCATCAAGCTCCACACGCAAGATGTCCATATCAGCACCTGCCTGGCTGCGGGTATATATGTGCAGCTCGTCCAGATTCTCGCCGATGCCGACGTACTCAAGCGTGAAAGACGGTTCGGACATGCTCACCACAGCGGTGAGTGGTTCCTGACCGGCCGCGGTGAGTGACACTTCATGTTGCGCCGCCTCGCAGGCCGTAGAATCGAGGCGCAGTATCACCTCTGCGATGCCGCCTGCAGGTACGGGATTGGGATAGACGCGGTACCATGCCACCAGGTCGTTTTCAACGGGAATGTACTGATCCCTCACGTCCGGCTGCAGGAAGCTCTCGTCGGTTTTCCATACCTTGCCGATGGATTTGCCGTCCAGTGCGATGTCGGTGATCGCCAAGGGAGCATTCGTCGTGTTCTTGAGGTACACGAAGATGCTGCCTGCGTACTCAACCGCATCGGGTACGTAGTAGGCGGTATAGATGGCCCCCGTCCCACTTGAGACTGCCACACAGGAGCTTACGGAGAGCACGCCCACCACAGCCACCAGTTGGACAATGAACTTCCTTCCCTTATGCGACACGCCAAACACCTACCTTTGAATATGTTGTAGCGACTGGCACGACCATGCATTCAGGCATTGTCATCAGGTTCGGGCATGGGCACAAAGCGCTGCAGGCAGCCTTCCCGCGTGTTGCGCATCTCCTGCAGAACCGCGTCATCGGTATATATGACCAGAATCTTGCCCGCCTGAACCTGCGTAGTGAACGCGACGGTTGAACTGGCGATATCTGCCTCAATCTGTACCGTTTCTTCTGGGAAGTTCGCCTCTGCTACGCCTACGGCCTGCATGAAACTCGGTAGCCGGACGCGGACATTGGCGGTCGCCGGGTTGAGTGTGAAGCTCTGGGCATCGGCAGTGAAGTCCTGGTTGACCAGCACTACAACCACGGCATTGTCACCGCACAGGATGGCGCTGCCGAGCAGGTTGCCCCCGTCAATGCGTGGGGCACCCAGCGGCACTCCGACCGACACCAGCGGCAGCACCTGATGCAGCACCCCATTCATGGCGCCGACTGCATTCCACATCTTGGGATGCTTAAGGAGGCCGCTGTTACCGTGGGCCGGATACCACTGCAATGACTTGGCCCCCTCAGCGAGGGCGGTATGAACCTCCAGGCGCATCTCGAGGGGGTCAAAGTCGCGGGTGTCCTGACGGGCGCAGTAGCCACAGTTGAGATAGTAGAACGGGTGCGGACGCGCGGCGTTGCGGGTGTGGAAGACATGGTCCTGGGTTGCGGTGATAACCTTGGGGCCGCCGAGCGCGTACGCATGGGTGCAGATGTAGTCAGGTATCTGCCCGTAGATGTAGAGGTTGCGCGGGTAGCCGCCGTGGTCTATCTGTAGATAAGTCGGGTGCGCCGGGTCGAATATGCGGCAGAATTGGTTGGCGCGCTCCACATCACGGGATATAGAGTGACGATGGAGAACCGTGCGGTGGTATCGGCCATCCGGCTCGTCTTCAAGGAAGTACGCCCAGAGGGAGGGCAGGTCCTTGATCTGCTCCAGCGCCTCAGGTTGATCGTAGTAGACCGGTTCCTTCTTCTTCTCTTCCTCCGGCTTCAGGTAGCGGCGGTAGATGTATGCTCCGCGCAGACCGAACTTCTCCAGCCGCTCGTAGGTCTCGGGCGAGGCCGGGCCGAACGCGATGTTGGCGTCGAACAGATGGGTTCGGTACTCTTCCAGAACGCGCTCCTGCGTGTTGCCCATGATGGCCAGCGGCGCAGGTGATGGCAGCGCCCGTATGAGCACTGCCCGCAGATCGTCGGCTGTCCCAATAGCGACGGCGTGGAAGCTGCCCTTCTGCCAAGGGTTTTGCAGCTTGACCTGTGCATAGGTATATCCGGAGAAGACAGTGTGGATATCAGCTTCCGCGCTCCGACCATCAAGCTCCACACGCAAGATGTCCATATCAGCACCTGCCTGGCTGCGGGTATATATGTGCAGCTCGTCCAGATTGGCGCCGATGCCGACGTATTCAACAGTGAAAGATGGCTCGGACATGCTCACCACGGCGGTGAGTGATTCCTGACCGGCCGCGGTGAGTGATACCTCATGCTGCGCTACCTCACAAGCCGTGGAATCGAGCCGCAGTATCACCTCCGCAATGCCGCCTGCAGGTATGGGATTGGGGTAGACGCGGTACCATGCCACCAGACTATTCTCGACGCAGATGTACTGATCTCTCACGTCCGGCAACAGGAAGCTCTCGTCGGTCTTCCATATCTTGCCGATGGATTTGTCGTCGAGTGCGATGTCGGTAATCGTCAAAGGAGCATTCGTGGTGTTCTTGAGGTACACGAAGATGCTGCCTGCGTATTCAATGGCATCAGGCAGGTAATAGGCGGCATACAGCATCCCGTCGGGTGCGGGGGCGGCGGCATGGGAGCCGCCGAGAAAGAGACTGAACAGCAGAACGGTGTACAACGAGATCAAGGTGCACCTACTCAGCATATCCATCACCCGTCCTTCCAGATGTTGACGGACGCCAATGTAAACAGCAAGCGAGGCGACTTTCCATCCCCGCCTCGCCTGTCTGTGTGCATTCTGGATTTTGCGGATGGCTGTCTTAGGTTCCGTTATAGCGCCAGCACAGCTCGGGTGACCGAGTTGTGGGCAGCGGATGTTTGTACCACTTACCGTGGCCGTCCATAAAGCCGATGTTGAGCCCGCCATTATGCCGAGCAGCACTCGTGCTTGGCCAGGCAGCCCAGTCGGTCGGCGACACGGTTCCCTTGAAATAGTTGCGGGCGCTCATGGTATCTAGGAGCATAACCATGCCGGCGGGGTACTTGACATCAATCAGCAACTGACTGGCAGCATAATAGTTGATTGCGTAGTGGCAGCCGTACCAGGCCGTCATGGTCCAGCCCCTGCCGGTCTCACTGGGACACAGCAGCACCTGCTCGTTCTTGATGTAGGGCATGAGCCGCTCGTGCCACCATTTCCCCCCGTTATCGTAATAGTGGTCGTGAGAGCCCACTGTCGGCACCATGATGCCGTCGTAGTCTTCCAGGTACATCAAGGCTGCATTCGCTATCTGCTTGACGTTACTCAGACAGCTAGCCTGGCGGCCCTTCTCGCGAGCTCTGGCGAACACCGGAAACAGGATCGCCGCCAGAATCGCGATGATGGCAATGACAACCAAGAGCTCTATGAGCGTAAAACCTCTCCTTATCAACATCATCTCACCATCCCTTCATAGGCAGAACGTAGGTTGTCGTGAAGCGGAAATGCACTCGGTCCGCGCATGGCACTGCTAGGCCGCGCTACAGGGCCTGATCCTGAGCAAGCGTCCAGACCCACGGTCCGCCGTCGCTGGTGGATTTGAAGCCGCCTCCAAACCAGGTGACCCATTTGGCGTGTCCGTCCACGAAGCCGACGTTCAAACCATCCAGGTGCTTGGGCCCGCCGCCGGCGTTGCCGTGCCAGATCCAATAGTACGTTCCGCCGGAGACGGCGAGTTCAGGCCTTGCCCAGGGATACCACCAGTAGATGCGGGTTGAGAAGTTCCAGTGGGAGTTGCGGTCCGCGAGCAGAACGAAGACAGCGGGATGCTGGATTTCGGCGTCCTTGAGCCCTTCGCCGCTATTGGCCAGAGTGAACTCACGGTTCATGCCATAGCCGCATTTGCGGCCCAATCCCTTCGGCCGCGCGGGACAGACGTAAAGACCCTCGTTCTTCACGTAGGGGAAGATCATTTCCATCCAGTAGTAGTTGGTGTAAGGGCTGTACTGCTGCTGGTCGTCGAATGGGCATTCATCGTGGGCGTCACCGGCGACTGACATCTTGGGGAACTTGCCGTCCCAATCCCCTGCGTACATGATGCAGCCGAGGGCCAACTGCTTGACATTGGAGAGGCATGATTGTGAGACGGCTTTCTCGCGAGCCCTAGCGAATACCGGAAACAGAATGGCTGCCAGGATCGCAATGATGGCAATTACCACGAGCAATTCGATCAGCGTGAAGCCCTTCCTCACTTCTG
>CAZJVY010000002.1:0-94216 GCA_964549395.1 uncultured Armatimonadia bacterium
CCGATAGCGGCAGAACGATGACCTGCATGTCGTTGCGCATGCCCGAGGGCACGAGTGGTCTAATGGGGCGGTCTATCTTGCGGCACGTGAGGATGGCTTCCTCGGAGGGGCGTCCTTCGCGCTTGAAGAACCCGCCCGGAATGCGTCCCACCGCATACATCTTCTCTTCGAAGTCCACCCTCAGGGGCATGAAGGGCATGTCGGTGGGCTTGTCGGTGACGTTAGCGGTTGCGAGGACAACGGTATCTCCGTAAGTCACAACGACCGCGGCGTCGGATTGGCAGGCTAGAGTCCCGGTCTCAAGTTTGAGCGGACGGCCTGCGAAGTCAACGGTGACTTCTTGTGTCATGTTCTGTTTTTCCTCTCCGGCAATCTGCCGAGAGGCCGAGCCGCGAAAAGAGAGGGAAGCAGAGAAAGAAGGGGGGCCGCCACGAGTGCTCTCCTCCTGCTTTCTCTGATCCCCTGTCTTTTGCCGGGGACCAGTTGTCCCAATTACAGCTTGGCTTCGGCGGATTGTCCGTCTTGTGTTTTGTACGACCTTGTTCTAGACGACCGTGAGGCAAGCGTCACGCCATTCCTGGTAGTGACGAGTGCCCCAGTCGCGTCAAATTTCACACCGACACTCGTGAAGACGTGGTTAGCGCCTGAGCCCGAGATCGGCGATAAGGGCACGGTAACGCTCAGCGTCCTTGCTGTGGAGGTAGTTGAGCAGTCTGCGTCGCTGGCCCACCATCTTGAGCAGGCCGCGCCGCGAATGATGATCCGTATCATGCTCCTGCAGGTGCCTGGTCAGGTACTGAATGCGCTCCGTAAGCAGAGCGACTTGCACCTCGGGGGAACCCGTGTCGTTCTCACTGCGTCCGTGTTTCTTGACGATGGCTGCTTTCTTGTTCTTTGGCAAAGGCATTGCTCAGACTCGCTTCCCTTTCTTTCGGCGCGCGGTTGTCCGAATAGGTTCCCCGCGAACCGGTCGCGCCTTGAAAAAGCTGCACTGGCATGCACTTCATGCCCTTCGCCCGCAACCGAACGATCGCCGGAAGTTCGTGTCGTCAAGCCGGGGGGACGCGACAATGTGATTCTACCACAATTGACGTGCCGTGTAAAGGCGCGAGGACCATTTTGCCATCGGCCGCCTGTCTGGGGAGCGATTGGCAGGTGAAATGGCCGGCAGCAGAGAACTGGTACCTGCAAGGGCCAAGCGGCTTATCGAACGAGTTGGCGGGTAGCTGGGAGTGATGAAGTTGCCGGAAGTGGCATGCCTTGGAATCCTGGTCGCGGATGTGTACGGCCTGCCCATTGACGAATGGCCTGCGCGCGGCCGCTTAAGCCTCGTCCAAGAGATGGGCATCGGGCTTGGGGGTTGCGCGGCCAATACCGGCCTGTCGCTGGTGCGACTGGGTGTGGCTACGGCGGTAATGGGCAAGGTGGGAGATGACGGCTTCGGCCGCTTCGTGCGTCAGGCGATAGAGGACGGCGGGGCTGATGCGACCGGAGTGGTCGTGGACTGCGGCTCAGCCACATCGGGCACGATGGTGATAATCGACTCCCACGGAGAGCGCACCTTCCTCCACTATGTCGGCGCTAACGGCAAGCTGAAGCCCGAGGACGTCAACATGGACCTGGCCGGCAGCGCGAGAGTATTCCACTGCGCGGGAGCGCTGGTCATGCCCGGGTTCGATGGCGAGCCGATGGCGCAGGTGATCCGCGAGGCCAGAGCGCAGGGTGCTGTCACCTCCCTGGACACGGTGTGGGATGCGACTGGCTCATGGATGAACACTCTGGCGCCATGCCTGGAGCACACGCAGCTCTTCCTGCCCTCGCTGGCGGAGGCGCAGGAGCTTACCGGCCTCGAGGCCCCCGCCGATGTCGCCGGAGCGCTCATTGACAGAGGAGTCGAGATCGTGGCCTTGAAGATGGGGCCTGAAGGCTCATATGTGGCCTCGGCCGGCGAGGCTTTCCAGGTGGAAGCCTACCGAGTCCAGGCCGTAGATGGCACCGGCGCCGGCGACGCCTACGTGGCGGGCTTCCTGCGCGCGCACCTGGCCGGATGGGACCTGGAGCGAACCGCCAAGTTCGCCAATGCGGTCGGCGCGCTGTGTACCACGGCACTGGGTACGACAGCGGGCGTGCGCAGCTACGAGAGGACTATTGAGTTTCTCAGCGAATATGAGGCCGACTACTGGAAAGGGTTCTGAGGCCACTTGGCCGCCAGCTGTCGCAAGCGATTGCTCTTGGCGATGCTGCTCTATTAGTGTAGAATGTAAACGTAGAATGCGATTGACAACGACGAACGGATAGAGGTACTGCCCAATGAGCCTACATGATGAAGTGAAGGAAGCCCTTGAGCAGGTCAGGCCCGCTCTGCAGCGTGACGGTGGCGATGTCGAGCTTGTCGAGGTAGGTGATGACGGCAAGGTCAGCGTCAGGCTCCAGGGCCACTGCAAGGGCTGCCCGATGGCACAGATGACACTGACCAACCTCATCGAGCGGGTCATCAAGGAACGCGTTTCCGGTGTGGAGAACGTAGTGGCGGTAGACTAGGTCGAAGCTGAGGACAGAGCACTATGGCGCAAATGTCCGACTCCCTTAAGGCGCGCAGCGCCATCGTCATCTCCGATGTACATGTGGATGAGTGGGTAAGGGAACTCCCTGAGAGACACGAAGAGAAGCGCCAGGCCTTTCTTGACTTTTTGCGATGGGTCAAGGAGGACAGTGGGGCGCAGCATCTCGTCATCAACGGCGACTTGCTGGACATCCCGCAGAAGGGTGGCAAGCCGCTGTTGCCCGCCTTCTTGGATGTTCTCGCCGGGCTGGTTGATCTGTACCGCGGCGGCGTCGGCATCAGCCACGTTATCGGCAACCACGACGCAGGGATTCTGGGCTTTGCCTCAAAGATGCGCGAGATTCCGCTGACGATTGACTACCCCTGCCTGGCCATGGAATCGGGCGACGCGCGCATTATCATCGAGCATGGCCACCTACTCGATGCCTGGCTGTGGAGGTACGTTGAGCACCGGATCGCCGCCCTGTGCATCGGCGACATGCCGAATGCGGTAGATGCAATGCGGCAGTTCACTGTAGCCAATTCGGAAGTCACTGAAGTCAAGCTGCCGGCAGCTCATACACTGGCCGGTCACCTGTTCGCAAGCCTGCAATGGGAGCCGAACGGTCTCAACTTCACGGATGAGGAGACGCGGCTGGCAATCAGTCTGATGGCTCAGGACCTCTCGTCTGATTTCCAGGACGTGCGTGCGGCGGACGAGCCATTTCCAGAGAGAGACGCTGCCTTGTCCAAGCTTGATGAATTGGGACTGAGTGTTGACCAACTGCTGGTAGCGGAGGACATCCCCGGCGAGGCGTTTGGGGCCTTCGCGGAGATAGGAAACGTGTACTACGCCAAGATACCTTGGCGACGTGCCGCGCGACACCGGCTCAGACAGGTCAGTGAACAGCTAGGGTGCCCGTGCTCGGCGGTGGTACTAGGTCACGTCCACAAGATTGACCATGCGCAGTGGGAGGAAGACGGGCGTGAACTGCACTACTACAACGACGGTTGCTGGAAGCAAGACAAGGCCGATTTCCTGTACGTCGAGAACGGCAAGGTAAGTGTATACGAGCGGCGATGGACTGATCCGCTGCCGTGAGGTTGAGAATGCGGGTCGGGACGACGCGGCCGAGCCGGGAGGCGAGATCGTGAAATTCTTCGTTGATACTGCGAATGTTGACGAAATCAGGGAAGCCGACAGTTGGGGCGTGGTTGACGGAGTCACGACCAATCCCACGTTGGTGGCGCGCGAGGGCCGCGAGTTTGAGCCTACGGTGAAAGAGATATGCGAAATCATGGGAGACCGGCCGGTTAGCGCCGAGGTGGTAAGCCTAGAGGCCGAGGGCATGCTGACTGAGGCCCGCAAGTTGGCGAGCTGGGCCGATAACGTAGTCGTGAAAATCCCCATGATCAAGGAAGGCATGAAGGCGGTCAAGATCCTGTCGCAGGAGGGGATTAAGACCAACGTCACGCTGGTGTTTACTGCGGGCCAGGGGCTGATTGCGGCGAAGGCCGGCGCCACCTACTGCTCGCCATTCGTGGGCCGGCTGGAGGACATGGCAGCGGAGGCCATGGGTGTCGTCCAGCAACTGGCAGCAATCTACGCCAACTACGGCTATGGCACCCAGATCATCGTCGCCAGCGTGCGGCGACCCGAACACGTCGTCCAGACTGCTTGCTGGGGCGCTCACGTTGCCACGGTGCCGTTCAAGGTACTCGACCAGCTCTTTGGCCATCCGTTGACTGACAGGGGAATAGAAAGCTTCCTGGCGGACTGGAACAAGCTGCAGGAGCAGCTCGGCAAGTAGTAGATCAGGGCGCGGGCCTGATAGTCACACCCTCGCGGTATATCTCTTCGGTGAAGGTCAGCGCGCCGTTACCCGCCACGACATCCAGGCTACGCGTTGTGCCGCGTTCAGGCTGTATTGTGACCGTGTGTCTAGAACCATCGTGTATCTGGTAAACTCCCCCCTGGTTGACGGCGAAACGGACGCGCACCGAGCGATCGGGGCGGCTTAACTCATACAAGTCGCCGCGTCTGGGATTCAGGTGAGCGCCGGGACCGGCCACAGACAAGCGTATGCGTTCAGGCCGCAACTCGCGGATTACCACACTTGCCTCCCCCCCGTAGGGCTGAGCGGTGATGGTGGTGATTGGCAGCGACAGAATCGTCTCTCCCGGGACTGCCGCGTATACCGTCTGCCGCTCGGCGCCGGCAGTGTATTGCGCAGTAACCACGTTCAGCGCCGCTTGCACCAGCCGATCTCCCCGACCGTAAAGCGCGACAACCGGGCTGACCTGCCCCCTTGCCCCATTGAGCAGGCGGATCCTGTCGTCCTCCAGGCTGACTTCCACCGTATCCGGCAAGAACGGGCTGCTGACCAACTCGCAGGTGGCTCTTCTGGCCATGAGATCATAGTGCAGCGCGCCGCTCAGCGGATCCGACAGCGGCCAGTATGCATAGAGCAGATGAGTGGTGAATACTGCGACGCCGCGGCCGTAGGTGTTGCACATCAGCCCTGCAAAGACCGGATTGCCCTGCTCAGCCCCCTTTGTCCTGAGCGAGCCGACCGCGACCGCACTCTCGGTCAGACCGGCATATGCCGCGTAGGAACTGACGCTATAGGGCGGCGTCTTGTAGGTCTGCTTGCCGGTGGCGGCGGCCACTGAGCGGAATGTGCCACTGCTCTTCATGCCATGCGTTACGTGCGGAAGCCAGGGCACCTGCCCAATCACACTGAGGTCGCCGGCTCTAGATTCGCCTTCGAGCAACTCCCGGACCCCGAGTGCATTCGCCAGCGTCGGCGGCAACCGCAGCCATGAGCCGGTGTGGTGCAAGCCCAAGCCGATGTCTCCCAAGAGTGCCCCGCCCGACCGCACGTACTCGGCCAGAGTGCTACTCTGCTCCTGAGTTATGCCCAGAGCGGCCGGGGCGATGATGACGCCGTATCGCCGCAAATCGGCAGTGGCAAGGTCGGTGGAGGTCAGGTAGTCCACTGGACCGAAGCAGGTGCCCATGCGCAGGTCCTCTACCAGGTTGCTGGGCTGGCCGCTCGCAAAGCCCTTGAGATGGCCATAAACGGGCTGCCCGGCGACCTGAAAGCCCTCGGCATACGGCGAGTACAAGATAGCCGAGGTGGGTCGCGGACGGCCGCTGAAATCGGCCTGCGGCCAGGTTTCCGCCAGCAGGCGTAACGTCCGATGCGCAATCTGAGGGGACTGCCTGTAGCGGTCCCAGTTCTCCAGCGCCACGCCACAAGCGCCGTGCATGTCCGCCTCCAGAACCCAGCCGCGCAGGCCTCCTGTGTCCCAGCCTGGTTCGCCCGGTAGCGGCATGCGCAGAACGGGTATGACATCAAAACGGCCCCCGCGACGCGCCATGTCAACGGCGTGCACGTTGTGCGTGATGCTGTCTCCGTAGTGAGAAGAGTTAGGGCGCATGATGTCGGGGGGGAAGCTGACTGCGACAATGTCGTACGTGACCGGCACAGCCGCGATGCTGCGGTAGAGCGTAATGGCTCCGGTGAGCAGCGGCCTTGTGTCGTCCAGTGACTTGATCTGCTCCGCCCATTGCCGCATTACCGCCCAGAAGACGTACTGACGGTAATCGGCGACATCCACAGCCGCCCTACCGAAGCCGAACGGTAGCTGCGGGTGCAAATCCAGCGCCGTTTCCTGCCGTATGGCATCCAGCGTAAGCAGGGAGGTGTCCCAGTACTGGTTGACCCCATCGAGGCTTGCGTATCGCTCCAGCAGGAACTTGCGGAAGTCCTCATCGTAGTAACTGATGTACTTCTCCAGGTAGTGACCGGTAGCCCAGGCGCTGACGCCCGGCTCGGTTTTCAGACCGTTGACGATGCTCCCAATCATCGCTGATACGGCATCCAGGTACGGCCCGGAGTATGGAGATATGCGGTGAGTCGGGAAGGTCGTGGTGGGGATGCCGATGATGACCTTGTAGCCCGCCGCTGCGGCTTCCCGTACCTGCTGGCGCACGGGCTCCGGGTTGGCCAGCTCGTTCGGGCGCAGGTCAATGTAGAGCGTGTTGACGCCGAAAGCCTTGAGGTCAGCTGACGTACCGCCATTATCTAGCCCATAGACGAACGTGAAAGGGCCCGGCTTCTCAGCGCCGCCGCAGACCACTGACGCAAATGAGAAGAGCAAACCAATGCAGGCAGTTGCCCTGGGCCACACAGCGCAGAATCCTGGTTGGCGCGACGCTATCATTCGCAGTTCCCTTGCTGGACGACGCGCAGTACAGCCCGTCTGCAACCTGCATTTCGCACGTGCGCGCAGAAACTCCTGCAACAGCGGTGGCGTGTGGGCCCGCACGAGCCCGCCATGCGGGCGATAGGCCTGCGAGGGATTTCGGAGCTAGGCGGAGCCGCTGATGTGTGGAAGCCACTCATCCCGCGAAGCCAGGGCCTCGCCAGCGGCAGTCTGCTCGGCTTCCTGCTTGCTGGTGCCGCGTCCGGTGCCGATAACCTGGCCGTTGGAGCGTGCCTCCACGACGAATACGCGCTGGTGAGGGAGGCCGAGCGTCTCGACGGTGCGGTACTCGGGCGGTCGCCTCCCCTCGGCCTGCAGAAGCTCCTGGAGCCGCGTCTTGTGATCGAAGGCGGCCTGCCCGGATTTGGTCTCATTCACGAGGTCCGCAAAGCTGTTGGCGATGAACTTCCTGACAGCGTCCCAGCCGCAGGATAGGTACACGGCGGCGACGAGGGCTTCGAGGCAGTCGGCGAGTATCGAAGGCTTCTTGTCCCCACCGCTCTCGGCCTCGCCGTGGCCCAGCAGCAGGTATTCCCCCAGGTTGAGCCGTCTGGCGACTTTGCAGAGTGTTTCTGCACGTACCAGCGCGGCCTTCAGCTTCGTGAGTTCGCCTTCTGCAAGATCGGGACTGTCCTCATAGAGCTGCTCGGCCAACACTATGTCGAGCACGGCATCGCCAAGAAACTCGAGACGCTGGTTGGAACTGAGCGGTGGCAGGTCACGCTCGCGGATATATGACCCATGGCGAAATGCCTGTTCCAGCAGATCGGTGTCCTGCTGCTTCGGCAACCCTAGTGCCTTACAGACATCGCTCCAATTCCGTTCAGCCATGACCTCAGCTCCTCGGAAACAGTACCCCAAATGATGCGGCCCCACCTATGAGCACGGGGGGCCGGTCGCAGCAATCGGTTATCGCACTGTCGCATGTGGCCCGTTATCCGTTAAGCGTCGCGATAAGCACCGCATTATGCCCGCCAAAGCCGAATGAATTGCTCATGACAGTCTTGATGGATGCTTCACGCCCGCTACCGCGTACAATGTCCAGGGTTATGAAGTCATCGGGATTGTCGCAGTTGAGCGTGGGCGGGATGTAGCCGTGCTTGGCCATCTCGAGCGACATGATGAGCTCAGTAGCGCCGGTGGCTCCGAGCTGGTGGCCGTGATTGGCCTTGGTGGAACTCACCGGTGGCGCACTCTCGCCGAACAGAGTCATAATGGCGCGGGCCTCCATTGCATCGCCATCAGGCGTGCCCGGAGCGTGAGCATTGATGTAATCAATGTCTTCGGGGTTGAGCCCGGCGTCCTTAAGCGCTGCTCGCATCGCCCGGACGGCACCTTCGCCGTCAGGACAAGGCGTCGTGATGTGGTACGCGTCTCCGGTCATCCCGAAGCCGAGTATCTCGCCGTAGATGTTCGCCCCGCGTGCCCTGGCGAACTCGTAGTCCTCAAGGATCACGATGGTGCAGCCCTCGCCGATGACGAAGCCGTCGCGGTCGCGGTCCATGGGGCGACAGGCGCGCTTGGGGTCATCATTGCGGAATGAGACCGCTCCAGCCGAAGAGAAGCCGCTCAGTGCCGTCTTGGTGACCGCCGTCTCGCTGCCTCCGGTTATCATGGCTTTGGCCGCTCCCCTGGATATGATGGCAGCCGCCTCGCCGATAGCATGCGAACTGCTGGCGCAGGCGGTGACCACACCCATGTTCGGGCCTTTCGCGCCGGTCTGTATGGAGACCAGTCCGGCAGCCATGTCCACTATCATCATCGGCACCAGGAAGGGACTGACACGTCTGGGCCCTTTCGCCAGCAGTATCTCGTACTGCTCCTCCCACGTCTCCATGCCGCCGATCCCCGAGCCAATGACGACGCCGATATCGTCGCTGTTGGCGTCCGTGATCTCGAGTCCCGCCTCTTCGAGGGCGATATCTGTGCAGTAAAGCGCATATTGGATGAAACGGTCGGCGCGCTTAGACAATTTCGGATCTACGCGCTGCCCAATATCTAGGTTCCTCACTTCAGCGCCGACGTGGGACTTGTAGGCACTGGCATCGAAGTGCGTTATTGTGTCAATGCCGCACTCCTCTTTGCAGAGCGCGTCCCAGAGGGTGTCGCGACCGACCCCGAAACAGGACACCATGCCCGTACCCGTGATTACTACTCGGCTTTGCATACTCACTTCTCCGTAGTTAGACCAACCGTGCAACCCGCGGACCTGACAGGTGAGGGCCGGATCCGTTCCGCCCGTGACTCAGCCACGCAGATTGCGGCTTCTCTCAGGACGGCTCCGAAGTTCTGCAGCGGCAAACGGCCGCCACAGGGCTGCACTAGCTGCCGGCTTTCTTCTCCAGGTATTCAACGGCCTCACGAACAGTCGTGATCTTCTCGGCCTCTTCGTCGGGTATCTCGACGTCGAATTCGTCCTCGAAGGCCATGACCAGTTCGACTACGTCCAGCGAGTCCGCGTTCAGGTCTCCCTGGAAGGTAGCGTCCTCGGTCACCTGGCTCTCGGGGACGGAGAGTTCACGCACAACGATCTCTTTCACTTTTTCGTACAGTGCCACAGCGACAACCTCCAGTTTCTGTATGGTCCGCTCACAGCGTATGGTGTTAACTACCTTACTTCGTGCTGCAACGACTGCGGCTGACTGCTGTAGCTTGCTACATTATCAGTCCGCCGTCAATATTCAATACCTGACCGGTGACGTACGCACTGGCGTCAGAAGCCAGGAAGCATACCACATCGGCCACGTCTTGCGGGGTGCCCGGCCGGCCGAGCGGTATGTTCTCCAGCCACCGGCGGCGTACCTCCTCGTCCAGTACCTCGGTCATCCTGGTCTCGATGAAGCCGGGGGCGACAGCATTGCAGGTAATCCCGCGGCCTGCCAATTCCCTTGCAGTCGTCTTGGTCAATGCGATCAACCCACCCTTGGAGGCCGAGTAGTTCGCTTGACCGGCGTTGCCCATGACGCCGGCAACAGACGCGATGTTGACAATCCGCCCGTAGCGTGCCTTCATCATCGGCCGGGCCACCGTCTTGGTGCAGATGAAAGCGCCCTTCAGGTTGATGTCGAGTACCAAGTCCCAGTCCTCCTCGGACATGCGGATCATCAGCGTATCGCGCGTGATGCCCGCATTGTTGACGAGGATGTCAATCTTGCCGAAGCGCTCCATCGCGGCATCCGTCATCGCCGACACATCGTCCGCCGAGATAACGCTACCGAGCGCGACCAGAGCGCTACGTCCGCGCCCCTCGACCAGCTTGGCGATTTCATTGGCCGCCTGCTCAGCCTGCGGGATGTCATTGACCACGATGTCGGCGCCGAGAGCGGCCATCTTGTCCGCCATCGCGCGGCCGAGGCCTCCCCCACATCCTGTTATGATGGCAACCCTATCCGTCAGATCCAAGGCACACCCCTCCCTGCAGCCCGGCCTGTCTCAAGCAAGCTCGCCGGCGGTACGTTCGAGGTCGGCGACCGTGCCGGTGCTAAAGACTACCATGTCCGGGTTGGCACGCTGTAGCATCTTGGACAAGACAGCCCCCGCCCCGATTTCCACGAACGCCTCGGCTCCTGCCTGCGCCATGGCTGCGACCGACTGCTTCCACAGGACCGGCTCGGTCAACTGGCGTACTAGGCCCCGCTTCAGGACGGCCGCCTCCGTGTGCGGCGCAGCGTCAACATTCGTCACCACCGGAATTGAGGCATCATGGAACTCGATGTCTGCCAGCGCCTCCGCGAGTCTGTCGGCGGCCGGCTTCATCAGCGGCGAGTGAAAGGCGCCACTCACCCGTAAGGGAATGACCCGTTTGGCTCCGAGTTCCGACGCATTCTCACAGGCGGCTTCTACAGCACCGGCCTCGCCAGAGATTACCGTCTGGTCGGGAGCGTTGAAGTTCGCCACAACGACCATTCCGCTCTCCGCCCCCGAAACAGCCTGCTCCACCATCTCATGGCTGAGACCTATAACCGCGGCCATCGTACCGCCGACTTCGCCGCCTGCTTCGGCCATGAGTATGCCACGCAAGCGCACCAGCCTCACGGCCTCGCCCGGCTCGACTGCACCGGCAATTGCCAGCGCCGAATACTCACCGAGCGAATGGCCGGCCACGATTCCCGGCCGAACATCACGTGCCTCAAGCACTGCCGACACGGCTAGCGAATGAGCCAGCAAAGCCGGCTGCGCGTTCTCCGTGGCCGTCAGCACATCCTCCGGCCCGCCGAACATTATGTCAAGCAGCGCGAAATCCACGACGCCCTGAACGGCATCGAGAAGCTCTTTGGCGGCCGGGTACCGCTCATAGATATCGTGAGCCATCCCGACACTTTGCGACCCCTGGCCGGGACAGATGAAGGCGCGCATTTGCTAGTGACCGAACTCCTCGCGGATCGCTTTGGTCAGTGCAGGGACTACCTCGAACAGATCGCCGACTATGCCGAAGTGTGCGACCTCAAAGATCGGCGCTGAGGGGTCATTGTTGATGGCGACGATACAGTCCGATGAGCCCATGCCTGCCAGGTGCTGTACGGCTCCCGATATGCCGCAGGCGATATAGAGCTTGGGGTGAACAGTCTTCCCGGTCTGGCCAACTTGATGGTACGCCGGAATCCAGCCAGCGTCAACGGTCGCGCGTGAGGCGCCGACTGCACCGCCGATGGCGTCAGCCAGCTCGCGGATCAGTGCGAAATTCTCAGGCGCTTTCAGGCCGCGACCGCCAGAGACGATGATGTCGGCGTCCTGCAGGTTCGAGGCAGCGTCATTGCTTTCCCTGATGACCTCTATTACCTTCGTCAGGACGCTATCCTCGTTGACATGCACCGGCACCTCAATGACTCTCGCCGTTCTGCTTTCGTCGGGTGTCGGCTTCTGGAACACACGCGGCCGCACCGTTGACATCTGCGGGCGGGCGTGGCGGCAGACGATGGTAGCCATGATGTTGCCGCCGAAAGCAGGGCGCGTCTGGTAGAGCAGCCGCTCATCCTTGTCTATGTCCAAACCGGTGCAGTCGGCGGTTAAGCCTGCGCTGATGCGAGCGGCGATCCGCGAGGCAAGGTCCCGGCCCATGCCGGTTGCGCCGATAAGCACAATCTCCGGTTTGTACTTGTTGATTATGCCGGTGATGACGTCCGTGTAGGGCCCCGTGCGGTACTGCGCGAGCTCGGGAGCCTGCGCTAGATACACATTGTCCGCGCCGTGGGCTGCGGCGACTTGCACCAACTCGGCGACGTTGTGCCCCACCAGCACGAGGCTGAGTTCGACACCCAGGTCGTCGGCCAGCTTGCGGCCCTCGCCGAGCAATTCCATGGCGACATCGGCCAGATGCCCGTGGGTCACCTCGGCAACTACCCACACGCCCTCGTATTGCGAGGTGTCAATGTCACACACCTCAATGCGTTCCACCTTGATGGCGCCGAACTTGCAGCTTGTCACGCATGCGCCACACTGGGTGCAGTCGTCGGTGAATACGGCCTTTCCATCCACCATCTCGATGGCGCCATAGGGGCACGCATTGATGCAAAGCTTGCAGCCCTTACATTCCTCAGGAACTATGTAGATCGGCATGGACTTAAGTCCTCCGGCAATTCTCAATGCGTGGTCGCGGAACGCCTTGGCGGCGACTATAGCACCTGTGCTTCGCGGAGCTTGTCTATCAGCATCTTGACCTTCTCCTCGGCGGTTTCCCCTGTGATGATCTCGCCCTCAACGGTCCGGGTCGGAGAAAAGACCTTGATCACGCTTGTGGGGGAGCCGTCGAGGCCGCAGCGATTCGGTTGTGCAGATACGCAGTCACACGTCCAGGTCTCGATCTCAACCTTTTTGGCCTTCATGCGGCTCTTAAGGCCGGGCATGCGCGGCTCGTTGAGTTGCTTGACTGCGGTAACGAGGCACGGCAACTTGGCGCGCACGACCTCGAACCCGTCGGACAACAACCTCCGGACCTGGATCTCCTTGTCTGTCACCTCTTCGATGGCTATCGCGTAGGTGATCTGCGGGATGCCCAGGTGCTCTGCCAGTCCGGGGCCGACTTGACCGGTATCGCCGTCGAATGCCTGCTTGCCGCAGAAGATGAGGTCGAAGTCGCCAATCCTCTTTATGGCTTGCGAGAGGACATAAGATGTGGCGAGAGTGTCGGCGCCCGCGAAGGCGCGGTCACTGATCAGCAAGGCCCGGCCGGCGCCCATGGCTATCGTCTCACGCAGAGCCTGTTCGGCTTGCGGGGGGCCCATCGTGATGACTATGACCTCGCCGCCGTGCTCCTCGACTAGCTGCAAGGCCGCCTCGATGGCGTTCTCGTCGAATGGATTGATAATGCTGGGAACGCCGTCGCGGATGAGGGTGCCGGTCTCCGGGTTGATCTTGACTTCCGTCGTGTCCGGAACCTGTTTTATGCAGACGATTATCTTCATGGGAGTAGTCCTCCTGCGCACCGGTCTCGTCAGCATCGCTGACGGGCACGTGCCGACGTGGCCGGCCCTACACAGATATGCTCGTCGCACGACCGCCCGCCGGCTAGGACGACTGGGCGTCCTTGAGCAGTTGGCCCGCTATGACCAGACGCTGGATTTCGGAAGTGCCTTCCACGATCTCGAACAGCTTGGATTCGCGCATGTAGCGTTCCACCGGGTAGTCACAGCAGTAGCCGTAGCCGCCGTGGATCTGCACAGCCTTTGAGGTGACTTCCGCGCAGACCTCCGAGGTCTTGAGTTTGGCCATGGCCGCCTCTTTCTCAAATGGCAGCCCCTGGTCTTTGAGCCATGCGGCACGGTAGGTCAGCAGGCGACCGGCATCAATCTCCGTGGCCATGTTGGCGAGATGTAGCTGGACGAGTTGGAAGTTGGCGATCCGCTCTCCGAACTGCTCGCGGGTGATTGCATATTGGACAGCCGCATCATACGCCGCCTGGGAGAGGCCGACCGCGCCGATCGCCATGCCAATGCGGCCCACCCGCAGTGTTTCCATGGCCACCTGAAAGCCACGGCCTTCCTTGTGTAGGACGTTCTCCGCCGGCACGCGGCAATCGTTGAAGATCAGCTCGCGGTTCGACAGCGACTTGTACGCCATCTTCTCTTCGTTCTTGCCGAACTCGAAGCCGGGCATTCCCTTCTCCAGAATGAAGGCGGTGATGCCGCGCATACCGCGATCCGGCCTGCTATTGGCAATGATGACGTAAGTTCCCGCCTCGCCGCCGTTGGTGATGAATATCTTGGTGCCGTTGAGAACGTACTCATCGCCGTCCTTGATTGCGGTGGTTCGTACGGAGCCGGCGTCAGATCCGGCCATCGGCTCGGTCAAGCCGAATGCGCCGACGGAATCGCCGGTGGCCAAGGGCTTCAGGTATTTCTCCTTCTGCTCATCGGTGCCGAAGAACATGATCGGGTATTCGGCGAGCATATGCGCGCCATAGACCGCTCCCGTCGTGGTGCAGGCAGCCGACAACAGCTCTCCGATCACGGCCCATTCCAGAAAGCCGGCGCCCAAGCCACCATACTCCTCGGGAACGGGTATCCCCATCAGGTCCATCTCTTTGAGCATCTTGACCTGATCCCATGGGTACTCATGCTTCTTGTCCACCTCGCCGGCAAACGGCTTCAGCTTCTCGTCACAGAACTCCCTGACGTAGTCGAAAAGCTCATGTTGTTCTTCCGTGAACCCGAATTGCATTGGAAAGCTCCCTCCCTAATTGCAGAAAACGACCAGCGACGGAGGCCTGGCTCACTTCTCCCAGCGCAGTACCGCCCCGGCCAGGCAGAAACCGGCGCCAAATCCAACCAGTAATACAATATCGTCCGTTTTCAAGCGGCCGTCACGATATATCTCATCAAGGGCAAGGCCCATGGACGCTGATGACGTGTTGCCGTACTTGTGCAGGTTGCAGATGACTTTCTCTCGATCAATGCCCAGGCGGTCGGCAGCGGCGTCAAGAATGCGCAAATTGGCCTGGTGCATGATCACCCAGTCAACATCAGCCGCGGTGATGCCGGCTTGGGCAATGGCCTGTTGTGCAATGTCGGGGACGCCGCGCACAGCCATTTTGAATATCTCATGGCCGTTCATGTGGAGCTTCGTGGCATTCTGAGCCAGCGCCTTCTCATCAGGCGGCCAGGCGGAGCCGCTAGATGGCAAGCACAGGAACTCGCCGGCAAAGCCCTGGGTATTCATTGCGTAGGAGAGCAAGCCCTTGCCGGGCTCATCCGGCTGCAATACCGCCGCGGCCGCCCCGTCACCGAACAACACGCACGTGCTGCGGTCATCCCAGTTCGTCACGCGGGTCAACGCCTCTGAAGCCACCACCAACACATGGTCCAAGGCCCCGGTCTGGATGAACTGCGCGCCCGTTACCAGAGCGTCCACAAGCCCGGTGCATCCGGATACCAGATCGAAACTCGCGGCCCCCTGGGCGCCCAGCTTGTATTCCAGGATTGCGGAAGTGCTCGGGAATACCATGTCGGAGGTGACAGTAGCGACAATGATGAGCTGGATGTCCTCAGCCTGAATGCCCGCGTCCGCCAATGCCACTTTCGAGGCCGCTAGTGCCAGGTCAGAGCAGCTCTGGTCATCGGCCATAATGCGACGCTCTCGAATGCCCGTGTGGTTGACGATCCATTCGTCGGTCGTGTCAACTATCTTCTCCAGGTCGGCGTTAGTGAGGATCCGGTCCGGAACGTAGGAACCGAAGCCCCCGATACTGCATCCGCGTAGATTCATGGTGTTTTTCAGCCACTTCCCTGCACTGACAGACCGCAATAACTCATCCCCAGCATACCCACATCACGCTGGCCTGCCAACTTAGCCGGTGCAGCAAGCGTGCCTCGGCACAGGTTCCTGATGTTGATCCATGGGGTGAGCGGGAACGAAACTACGAACACATTCACAACAACTCAGTCGGGCCACATGCCGAGCCGATGTTGTCACTAAGCGGCTGTCCGTCCGACAGCAGTTCGGCACGCCTCGGGACGGCAGAGAGCTGCTGCACCGAACGGCGCATCTGCTCGATAATGTCATGTGCCACGGCATCGTGGGCTACTTGTATGGCCGTACAGACTGCCCTGCGGTCAGAGCGTCCGTGCCCGACCACGCATACGCCGTTGACGCCCAGTAGCAGCGCGCCACCGTACTCGGCCCAGTCGCAGCGCCTACGCAAATAGCGAAAGGCCGGCTTCATCAGCCAAGCGCCAAGCCGGCAGAATGTGCTCTGCGCAATCCCGGCCCTCATCGTATCAACCACAAACTGAACGCTTCCCTCAAAGACCTTGAGCACCACATTTCCGACAAAGCCGTCAGCCACTATCACGTCAACATCACCCTCGTGAATCGCATTCCCCTCGATATGGCCGACGAAATTGACGGGTGCAGTCTCCAGAAGCGGATGCGTAGCGTGAACCAGCGCATTGCCCTTATTCACCTCTTCACCGATGTTGAGGACCGCCACCCTCGGCCGGCGCAGCCCCAGGACATGCTCCGCATAGCAGCTACCCATGGTGGCGAATTGGAGGAGGTGTTCGGGCTTGCAGTCGGCATTGGCGCCCGCATCGAGGATGACCGTCCTGCCTGTCCTTGTCGGAATAAGGATGGCGATGGCAGGGCGACTGATGTCGGCGATATTCCGCAGTCGGGTTGTGGCCAGCGCCATGAAGGCGCCGCTATTACCAGCCGAGACGGCGGCCTGGGCCTCCCCCTGCTTAACCATCTCTATGCACTCGGCCATAGAAGACGTACGGCCCCGCTGCAGTGCGGCGCGCGGGGTCTCGCTCATGCCAACTACGCCCTCGGAGTGCCTGATCGTGACCCGGCCGACGGTGTTGCGGGTACCATCCCGTGCGCGCTGCAGCAACTCGTTCAGTCGGCTCTCGTCGCCGACCAGACATATCTCTGTATCAATGGTCTGGGCTGCGGCAAGCGCTCCAGGCACGATCTCCTGCGGGGCGTGGTCGCCACCCATTGCGTCCACAGCGATGCGCATACGAGCCCCTCAGCGGCTGCCAGATTTGGCCTTATCTTTCTCTTTTACGGTGTGATCAACCTTGCGGCCCTTGTAGTAACCGCAAGCCCGGCAGGCGTTGTGCGGTGCCACCGGAGCTCCGCACTTCGCACAGGTGACGACGGCAGCGTCCACGGGAAGGCTCTGGTGGTTGCGTCGCTTGTTGCTCCTGCTCTTCGAATGACGGCGTTTCGGTAGTGCCATGACGTCTCTCCTCATGCTCGGCGTGTGCCAGCGACATGCCTAGCACATGCTGCGTACACAACTCAGAACCTATTCGTCCGACTGCGGCCAGAGCGCCCGCAACGGAGCCAATCGGGGATCGCCCTTCCGGGCCTCGCAATCGCAGGTGCCTTCATTCAGGTCCTGACCGCAGTTGGGACACAACCCCGCGCAATCAGGCTTGCACAGCGATCGCGGAGGTAGATGCAGGTTTAGCAGTTGCCTGACCAGCTCGCTTAGGTCAATCTCTTTCCCGTTCAGCACGGGAATGGGATTGCCCTGTGTATCTGTTCCTTGATAGGCCTGCGGCTCGTCTATGTCACGCAGTGCACACTCTTCGTTGATTTCTATCACGAGCGGCACGGTGTGCTCCTTGGCACAACGACTGCACTGCAGAGTGGCTTGAGTTGTCAACTGTCCTGTTGCCGTCAAGGCAGCCCCGGTATTCGTCAACACAACGCTGCCCGTTACTGTGTCTTGGAACTCCGGTGCGCTTCCGGCCGGCGGCAGTGCACATATTGTCGCCTCGACCCGGCCGCCCTCTTGGGTTATGCTGCGCTCTAGAGCAAGTCTCATAATGCAGACCGCGGCTCTTGGAGCCGCGGTTGGCTCGATTTACTGAAGTGACGCCATTATACAGTAGCCGATTCTGAGTTGTCAAGAACGCCCGGAGGTCCCCAAATCGGCGGGCCTGCGGGCGCCGGTTCGGGTGGCCGACAGCACAGAAAGCGCGCACAGGCGTTGACAGGCGAGGCGAGCGCTGCCTAGAATTCCCCGTCGGCATGGTGACATCATGAGGTGCGGGCGACTGAGCGGCCTGGATTGTACCGGCTGGGACGGATTGAACCGCGTCGGTTCGTGTACGTCCCAAGCATTGCGGGTCCCGGCAAAGGACACGGATACACATGAGGAAACCACGCAGCAAGCGAAACAGGATCCAGAGGACGGTATCCGTCATCGTTCTGTTGTTGTTAGGCATTGGTGTGCTGTGGGCCGCGACAGCCCTACAGACGGCGCTAGTGCCCAGCAGGTCCATGGAGCCAACGCTCATGCCAGGCGATCTGCTGCTGGTCCGCAAAGACGCTTATAGAGAGGGGCGGCTCCCCAGGCGGGGTGACATCGTGGTCTTTGAGCGGAAGGGCGAGAGAGACTACTTCGTGAAACGCGTCATCGGGCTGCCCGGCGAGACAATAAGTATCTACCCTCAGGGCGTCGCGATAGACCGGCAGTGGCTGCGAGAGCCGTATGTGGCCCCCGAGATCGTCATGGAGTACCCCATGCAGTGCAGAGTGCGTGAGGGGGAGTACTTCCTGATGGGGGACAACCGCGCTCACAGCGAGGACAGTCGCGACACCGGCCCTGTGAAGCTCGAAGCCATCCGAGGCAAGGTGACGGCGGTCATCTTGCCGCTATTAAGACGGTGCAAGATTACCAATCCCTTCGTTGACTGAAGCTGCGGCGCGGCGGGACGACGCTTAGGCCGCATCCTAGAGGCAAGTAGCCATCCGCCGTTACAATCACTGGCGAATGTGTGGTATAATCAGGGCCATGAAGGGTGCACTTGGTCGAGCATCTGTGCTGTCAGCGGTCTGCGGGGTCCTAGCGCTCCTCGCGGTCGGTGGCGGCTTTGCAGCGGAGGCGGAGAAGGCGCCTGTGTACGGCAGCTTCGTCGGGGGTGACAAGCAAGGCAGCGAGGACACCACCGACGCCAAGACCACTCAGGGCACGTGGACCGTGACGCCCGGAGACGACCGGACGATCGTGCCCTCCGACGACCGTGAGAAGAATCCGCTGTTGGAGGGCGCGCCGCTGGTTGGGGCCGATAAGATGGGGCCGAAACTGCCGGACGGCAGGCTGCTGCCGGACCCGGACGATCCGTCTGACGTCGCCAAGATACTTCGGTCGGATAGCAACATGCCCGCCGAACAGGGCGTGTCTTTCCGGGAGCGCCTGCTTACGCTTCTTCGCGCACTTGCCGTGGCCGCGGTTGGCGCCCTGATAGGGATAGCGGTTGAGCTGTGGCGTGCCAGGCAGGGCAAGGTGCCGGATCCGGCGCGCAACATCAAGCTCGTCAAGTGAACTGCTCGATCCTCGCCGATGTCTCCCCGCAATCACCTTCATCTTCCTCACGCTCCTGAGGTGTCGCAGGTTCCTCGCCGTCACTTGATGAACACTCTCGATGTGTGGCCGCAGAACGATTGCCACGGAGGGTCCTCATGGGTCAAGATCATGAAGAGTTGACAGCCAAACTGGACAATAGCGCGCTGGCGCTGGTGTGGAGTGAGGGCGCGCTGCAAATCGAGAACCGCATTTCCGGCCTGACCAGACATTTCGACTTCCCCGCATTTGCCGTCAAGCTGCAGGGCGAGAAGATCGCCGGCCATGAGTTCATCCATACGGGCACGCAGAGCGACGCCAAGCAGATTACATTCGCTTACAATCATGAGCGCAGCGGCATTGACGCACAAGTGCGCTACCGGCTTGATGCAGACAAACCGTGGTTCCGCAAGCAGCTATTGCTCAGAGCGCAGCCGGGCATTCCCACGCTCGACCGCGTGTGGGTGGACATTCAGAGCGATCCGCCGTTGCCGCTACGCCGCGTGGGCTACGGCCTCAGAGGCGGCCCGGATGCCGAACAGCAGGCCGGCCTGGACACCTACGCGGAGCAACCCGGCTGTGGGTATCCCGTCTATGCGGGCGACTGGTTCTTCGGCATCGAGCACCCATCGGCCTTTGCGGTTCCCGACGACGGGTTGGAGTTATACCACCACCCTGTCTGGGATGAGACTGGGACCATAGAGAGCTTCCCTGCAGTGTTCGGCGCGGCAACGGACCATGAAACCGTCCCGCAAGCGTTCATGGATTATGTGTGGGACATTCGCAATCCGCGCCTGAGCAGGCCCCTTTTCACCATCACGACCGGCTGGTCCACGCGCGCCGTCGGGGGCGGCGACTATGTTTGCTCGTTCGAGTCCATTGATGCATTCCTGGAGGCCATGCTGGCTATCGGATTGCGGCCGGATGCGCTGGCGGTTGACGCCGGCTATTTCGACCGGGCGTCGCTGTTTCACGGCAAAGGTGACGACGAGCGGGACAGCAAGCTCATTGCCCTGTGCGAGAAGTGCAGCAGCAACGGCCTCAAGCTGTCGCTATGGGTCAGTCACAACGGGCGCACCGGCCTGAACATGGACTGGATCGGGCAGCAGGGGTGGAGCATTGGTGACGGGCCGGGCACCTATCACGGCATGGACTTCGTAGTCATGATGCAGCCCAGCTTTGAGGAAGCCCTCGCCCGCCGGTTTGAGCGCCTTGTCGGTGACGTCGGCGTTGACCATCTTAAGATTGACTGGGATAACGAGTGCGCGACGGCTCCAGAGTTCTCAGAAGTCCATCCTACGCATGACCATGTTCGCGAGGCCTCACTGAAGGTATTCAACCGCATTGACAGGCGGATGCGTGCGCAGAACCCCGACCTGGTGACGCGCAACGGTTGGTGGCCGAGCCCGTGGTGGCTGCAGGGAGCGGACCATGTGTGGCTGGTCAACTCCGGCGACCTGGAGTATGCAATGTGGCCTTCGCGCACGCAGCGGGACCGCGACAACACGCACCGCGATGCCATGTACTATCAGATAACGCGCAAAGCCGAGACGCCCGTGCCTTTGGACGCCTGGGACAATCACGGCTTCGCCGACGCTGTGGACAACCCCTTCTACACCGAGCCGCACACCTGGTTGGACAATCTGGTTCTCCAATTCACGAGAGGCACAACCTACCTGCACATGCCCTTCTGCCCCGAGAAGTTGCGGCAGTGGCAGGCGGACTACACCCAGGCGGCGTTGGATTGGCTCCATCACCATGCCGACGAGTTGGGCACCCGCCACGCGCGCATGGTCCTGGGCAATCCGGCGTATGGAGAGATCTACGGCTTCCTGCACCCATCCGCAGATAGGGCGTGGCTGGTACTGCGCAACCCGTCGGTCGAGCCGCAGAGCGTGGAGCTGCCGCTTACCGAATGGCTGGGCTATGAGCCTGGCACGGTGCGGCAAGTTCATCCCTACTGGCATGACCTTGAGCAGAGGGCCGTGCAGTTGCTGGGTCATGAAGTACTGCTACTGGACATCAGCAGAGAACCGCAGCCGGAGGTCTCCCCTATCCCCGGCGTGCAGTTCATGGTGAGACCGTGTGGGGCCGGGTATGAGTACTGCTTCCCCGGCAATAGGAAGCTGACAGACGAGATCGGGCCGACCGTCCATCCGGACATGCAGATTCCCGAGATTGACATCGAGAAGACGGCGGATGAGGCAATCGAGGGAGGGTGGCGTCTGCAATGGTACGCCGGCGTGCCCCACCGCTTCGAGAGGGCCGAGGTGCTGGTGACCGTGCGCGGGCCGCAGCATGTGCTGGACGGCCTGACCGTGCGGGCGGGAAATTGCCGCTATCGCGGGGTTGACATGCGGCATTTCGCTGCAGTCACCCGCATCTTCCGCAAGGAAACACGCGGCTACGGCACGCAGAGGTTCCTGCCGCCGGTGGGACCACGGGAGCGAGATGACTACGTCTTCGCGGTGCCGGATGGAGGCTGGTCGTCACTTACCGTGGATATTCTCGGTGATGGCGCGAACGAATTGCAGTTCGAGGCGTGGCTAATCGGCTACGAGGCACCCGCGCGGCAAACCATCACTACTGAGAAGGCGCCCGCCGGCGGCCCGCTGCTGCCATCGCATCCGTATGGCTTCTCGCGCTGCGCTAGGCTATAGCCGTCAGTAGAATAAGCAATGAGGCGGCCATGCTCACCGAATATGGCCGCCTTATTCGTTCTCGCCGGACCTACGTCTTCTACGGCTCCCAGTCGTCGGTACGGAAGGGGCAGGCAGGGAGCCCCTCGGCGTTGCACAGGTTGCAGGCAGGGTTGTTGGCCCAGGCATAGCGCACCGCAGCAGGCGTGCTGACATCCGGGCTGCCGACGACCACCGTGTGGCCGTCAATCCGAGCAGCGGCGGGCACGAAGCGGCGGTCGCCGGCCGCGATCTCGAAGCCGACCAGTGGCTTGCCGTCTTTGGCTACGAGGCCGCCGCCGGTATGCTCGAAAGCCAGGCGTATCGCATCGCCCTCCACGGTCATACCGCTATAGATCGGCCCGGAGAACACCAGGTCCTCCCCATACGCCGCCGCCCGTGCGGCCAGGCCGAGACGATAGCCGACATCCTGCTTGTTCTTCGGGTGGATATCTATCGCATCGCCGATGTCTATGGTAACCGCCATTGCGGTGTTCGGCAGCGACAGCGTCTGCAGTTGTGCTTCCCGCAGGACCGGCCAGTTCGTGTCGGTGTTGAAGTTCGCGAGCTGCACGAACAGGAACGGGAAATCGCCCTGCCCCCACGCTTCCCGCCAGCCGCTAATCATCGTCGAGAAGGTCTTTCGGTATAGTAGAGCCAGGTCCAGGACTGCGTCCGACTCTCCCTGGTACCAAATGGCGCCCCGCATGGCGTAGGGGACCAGCGGGTGGATCATCGCGTTCCACATGCCGGTCGCCGCCCTGGTCGGATAGCCCGGAGGCAGCTCAGGCACCGGTGGCAGCGGCTCGCCGGCGGCGTGGGCGGCCTCGTATTCTTCGGCATAGGCGGCGAGCAGCTTCTCGTAGTGCTGCTGGACGCCGGGGTATGCGTCAATGGCCTCCACAATGTTGTCCAGGTAGGGGGCCAGGTCCGGATCGCCCTCAAGGTCTTGCCTGCGCATCCAGGGAATGCACATGCTTCCGCCCCATGAACTGTTGATTATGCCTACCGGCACTCCCAACTCGCGATGCAGGTAGCGAGCGAAGTAGTAGCCTACAGCCGAGAACTGCCCCGTGGTGGCCCGTCCGGACACGAACCACTCCCCATTCATGTTCTCCTGCGGAGCAGACCTGTGAATGCGTTCAGTCGTGAACTCGCGGATCATGGGGTAGTCCGAGGCGCCTAGCTCCTCTTCAGGATTCGCGCAGTCGGCCACTATCCACTGCATGTTCGATTGCCCGGAGGCCAGCCAGATCTCACCCACCGCCACGTTGCTGATGGCTATGGTGTTGGCGCCGGTGATTGTCAGTTCATACGGACCGCCGTGAGACATCGGTTCCAGCTTCACATGCCACTTGCCGGTGGCGTCGGCTTCCGACAGAACTTGCTGACCGTTAATCGCAACCAGAACGCTCTCACCGGGCTGGGCCCATCCCCAGATGGGAGCCGGCATGTCAGCCTGAATGACCATGTTATCGCTGATGAAAGATGGGACGCTCACAGACATCTGTTTTCGCTTCCTCTTCTGCCGATATCGGCTGCAGATGTTCCCGATGACGCAGGGCCATTCGCTTCGGCCATTGGGGACACCTCCTGCCTTCCAGGTGCGAACGGCAATACGTCGCCTCGAGATGGAGGATTCGGCTCGCGCAGGGGCAATAGTAGACCGAAAGGCAAGCACCGGCCTGCGACTGGCCGGATGCGACAGATGACTCAGTTAACGAGGCGGTAACTGCTTCAGGGAGGATATTCGATGACACTCCGAATGTATCTGATGGTGGTGCTGGTACTCAGTATGGCCCCTGCATGCTTAGGTCAGTCGGCAGGCAAGCCGCCGCAAGTCATCACGACACTCAAGAAGATCTGTCGCGAGACCGCTCTGGTCACGGACGGAAAGCCCAACGCCGTAATCGTGGTGCCTGAGGGCGATGATTACCGCGCGATGGGGCTGCAGGTGCAGAAGGCCGTCAGTGCGGCGACCGGCGCGACGCTGGAGCTGAAGTCACACTCGGAGATCAGCGCCGATAATGTCCAGCAGCACGTGGTGTTGCTGGGTAACATGGACAACAATAAGCTGGCCGAACGGCTCTACTGGCAGCGATATGTGGCCTGCGACCTGGACTACCCCGGCCCTGACGGCTACGTGGTCCGCACGGTCTGCGACCCTTGGGGCAACCAGAAGAATGTTATCATGCTGGGCGGCAGCGACCCGGGCGGGGTTCAGCGCGCAGTGGACGCCCTTCTCACCCGCATAAAGCCCGGCAAGGACCTCACTCTGCCGCTGCTAATGGACATTCAGCTTCAGGGCTCCGACACGATCACCCGGGAAGTCCTGGATAAGGAGTGGGAGTACTACCGCGCCAAGTTCCTGGAGGCTAAAGGGCTTTGGTACGGCTGTGAAAGGCCGGTCCATCGTCTCGCCTATGACTACTACCTCACAGGTGTTGAGGAGTACGCCAAGCTCTATAATGAGGTAATCAAGCGTTGGATGGAAGAATACTACCGCTTCACGCGGGATCGTCAGCTAACGATGCCGAAGTACGACATGCCTGACATGTACCTGGCATGGGATCTTGTCGAAGAGAGTCCGAGTATCAGTGACGATGTGCGGCTTGAGATGAGCAATCTGCTCTATGACTATGCCATCGGCATGGGCGAGGGCGGCCGCACCGCCGCGTGGCGACCGGGGGAGATGCGACTCACCGGGCACGTGCCGCTACTGTCTGTCGTCTATGGGTACCACTACTTCACGAAGTACTACCCCGATATTCCGGGGATAGAGAGGCTTGGGGAGGCGATGGCTGACGTTCGCGTCGCGATGGACAGCTACTTCCAGACCGAGGGCTTCATGAGCGAGACCGGCTACCTCGGCACTCATCCCCGCCTCCTGACCTACTTCACCCAGTACGCCGGTGACTACACATGGTTTGAAAACAAGAACGCCCTCCGCTGGGAAGAATACGACACAATGGTCACGGACAATGCGGGTTCGGCCATGGGCGGGTGGTCGCCGTCGCACCTGCTGGCGGCCCGCTACTACAACGACGGGCGCTGGCTGTGGCTGAGCAATTTGCAGCGCCACAGCGACGATTACACAACGAAGGTGAGCGGGGGCAAGCTCAACACGAACCGCTGGTTCGGCAGGCCGGACATTGAGCCGGCACCGCCGATGGAACTGACCGGCCTGCGGGCGTTCCGCATGAGCGACAAGTGGTATGACGAACTGGTGCGGGTGCTCGGCAAGCTGGATGTGCCGCACGAAAAGGCCTTCAACCAGGTGGTGATGCGGACCGATTTCGATCCGGCCGGCCAGTACTGCCGCATCGCAGGCATCAACATCGGCTTCCACTATGGAGCCCCAGCCAATGCATTTGACACACTATACGACAAGGGCAGGAACTGGGTCGTCAACGGCCGCTGGGGAATGTCACTGATGAAGTACTACAATACCATGCTGGTCATCCGCAACGGCCAAGCCAACCCCAGGATTCCATACACCTGCAGCCTCGAAACGGCCTGCGACCTGCCGGAAACCGGCTTCATGCAGTCACAAATGCCGACCTACAACGGCACCGACTGGATGCGCAGCGTAGTGTGGAACAAGCAGCGCTACTGGCTGGTGTTCGACGCGGTGAAGCCGCAGTCCGCCGGCGACTATACCTGCCTGTGCCAGTGGCGCGTCGGGAGCAAACCGCAGATCGAGGCCGGAAAGGCTGTCGCAGGCACCGGGGACCCGGCACTGGTGATCGAAACGGCGGGCGATCCCACCCTTGCCGTCATCCCCGAGGCCTCCGCGCATGGCACCGTCGGCTCATACGTGTACCGGCAGGGGCGGCGTGGAGCCATGCAACCGGGCGAGCAGGCATCCTTCTGCAATCTACTCTGGGTGAAGGGCGGAACGGCGAAGCTCGAAGGCTGGCGGCGCTGGCAGTCCGATGCCTCAACGGCGAATTTCGACAGCGACAACCCACAATCAGGCAGTATTGCTCTTCGGCTGCTGAATGACGGCACGGCGTGGCGTTGTGTCATGCAGACGCTGCCCAAGCTCGAGCCGGGCGCGAAGTACCGCGTCACGGGTTGGGTACGCACAAACGGCAAGGTGAAAGGCGTACTGGAGGTACGTGATCCTGACGCGACAGCCACGATGGTCGCCCACAAGGACACAGACGCGCAGGATTGGACGAAGCTGGAGTTCGAGTTTGCGGGAGTACCGGAGGGACATAAGGCGGAACTGTGGCTGATACACAATACCTACAAGGCGGATGGAGGCATCGCCTGGTTTGATAATCTGGCGGTGGTCAATCTCGCCAAGCCGGACGAAAACCTGCTGACTAACGGCGAATTCGAGAACGCCGGCGACGTCAAGCGCATGAATGCCAGATATGCGCTGCGCGGTCTGCAGGACGGCTGCGCCATAGTCAGTGACACCAATGACTACTGGCTCGCGGGTGTCGCCTCCGACGCCCAACCAAAGACGTTCCGACCCGCCGCCGGCATTACCGTCACCGCCAAGACATTCAACATCAGCCCCGGCGTCTTTGCCCTGAGCGGGGCTACCGCCTTGCGCTGGGATGGTCAGGAGTTGTTCGCCAGCGATAAGCCGGTGAGTATCGAGTTCGATGCCACTACCGGCAGAGGTGTGGTCGAGGCGGCAGGCGACGCGGTGATCAAGGTCATGGGTGAGGAAGTGCGCTTGAGCGCCGGCCGCAGCCCTCTGACGATACGCCCGCGCGTCATAAGCGAGCTGGCCGCGAGCGCCAAACAGATCTGGGAGCAGGCCCAACAACCCGGCGAGGGCGGAGCAGGCGGGCTCGCCGGGCGAAAGCTGCAGACTGCGTGGCAGTGGGAAGATACCGCACTGAAGGCGCAGGCCAATGTCGTCAAGGCCGCCGATCTGGACGGAGATGGCAAGCCCGAGACGGTAGCCGGCTTGGCCGACGGCACCACCGTGATACTGTCCGCCGAGGGCGCGGAGATCTCACGTCACAAGGCCTCCAAAGCGATCAATGATGTGGCTTGTGTTGACCTCGACGGAGACGGGAAGCTGGAAGTCCTATCGGCCTCCGATGACTACAACCTATATGCCACCGACCTGCAGGGCAAGCAAGTCTGGGTCTTCAGCAACGAGAATCTGGAGATAACCAATCAGTTGGCCGGGCAGTTGGGAGTCGGCGTCTATGCGAGCAGCGAGGGCGAGTTCATCAGCCTCAAGCTCGCGGATATTGACGGCGACGGAGTGCAGGAGATATTGGCCGGAGCGAAGGCGTTCATGCACGGCGGGCGTCATGTATATGGAACGCTGTGGGTGCTGTCACTACAGGGCAAGCAGCTATGGCACGTGTTCAACTTCGGGGGTACGGTTGACACGATTGACTGCTGCGACCTGGACGGTGACGGCAAACTTGAAATAGCGATGGGTACCGGCGGCGGGACCTACGGCTGTCACGTATATGTTGTCGACTCTCAAGGCAAGAAGGTCGCTGTGTACGGCGCCGGATATGGTGAGAAGCGTGCCGCTTTTGCCCGTGTGCGCGCCGACGGTCCGACAGCCATGGTGCGCCTCGAGCACACCAACGGCACCGTATGGGTCAACAATGCCGGCGAGGACATCACGGCATGGTGGACCTACAACTCATCCGGCCTCAGCACCGACGGCCCGGTTATCACCGACTTCGACGGTGACGGGATCAACGAAATCCTGATCGGCGGCGATAGCGGCGACGTGTACCTGCTCTCCGATGCCGCCGAGGAACATCTGCTCTGGCGCAAGAATGTCGGCGCCGCAATTACCTGTCTGCAGGTGGCGCAGCTTGACGGCGAGGACCGCATCATCGTCGGCACGCGCACCGGCGCGCTCTTCGTTCTCGACCGCAACGGCGAGACGTTGGCACATGCAGCTCTAGATGGCGACATTGCGGACATAGATGTGGCTGCCGGTGCGAAACAGGCTATGGCGGCCTTGGTGGACGGCCGTGTCATTGCCATTTCTCTGTGACGGCGCAGGAATCTGGAGGCCCACCGGCCCGCTGCCACACGCAGCGGGCCGGTAGTCACTACGCCAGAGGCGCTACTGCAAAACAGCTCTACTTAGCGGCGGGGACCGTCACAAGCTGCCGCTTGCCGCCCAGAACACGTGCCACCACCACCCTCGCGTCGGTCTTCAGGTTCTCACCCCACGGCAGTGCCACCGTCATCTCCCCTCCACGGTTGAAGGCGACGACGGTATCCCCTATCTTGACTGCGTCGCACCCTACGCCTGCCGCAATTTGGGGCGGCGCAGCGGCATCGCCAGCGGCTCCGACAATTAGTGGAACAAGGAACGTGCTGTCTGTGACCGGCTCTGTCTTCAGCTCAAGCATATTGACGTCGGGCTCTTCCGGCGTCAGGTCGCGGTGGGGATGAGTGAACCGAGGCCGGTACGTGCTCGTCTCCCCCGTCAGCTTTCCTGGAAGCAGAGGCGCGACGGTCAACTGCGCACCGTCGCGGATGATTGTCCAGCTCTGGCCGCTCTTGTCTATCCGCCCCCAGTGGTGCAGCAGCCAACTGAAGGTGCGCGGCTGCCGGGCGGCCAAGCGATCGCACACGACCACCAGGTCGCGTCCTGCCAGCACAACGGTGCGATCAAAGCGCGTCAGCCCCAGCTCCTGCGGATAGGCGGACACCGCGTCGCCGGCTGCGACGGTGACATCGCCATCGGTGACGAAAGCCGTGATGTGTGCTCGGCCTGGGGTCTTGCGCGGCCACATCTGTCCATCGCCGTATTGGCCTTGGCCGTCCACCAGTATCGTGTTATGGTTGCCCGTCTTCTTCTCGTAGGTGTAGCCGGGATCACCGGCCAGCACCGCACCGCGCCCGAACAGCACGAAATGGTTCTGGGCGGGGTGATTATGGCCGGTCCCACCGATGCCGTACCTGTCGCAGATGTCAGCGTACTTGTGGCCCCCCAGCGCGCGGCTGACGAACGCAATATAGGTGGCATCATCGGCCCATGAGCTGCGCGCGAAGGCTGTTCCCACGTCCTGATATGCCCTCGCCAGAGGAACGGTTTGCTCAACGTCGGCGGGCGCAACGTTCTCGTCAAGCCACAGCAGGTTAAAGCAATCCGAACTGGGGCCACGGTTCAGCAGAGCGGCGATGCCCATCGGCACCGGGTCGTAGAACCGCTTTGCTTCCCACAGTGTCAGCTTCACGGGGGGGCGGCCCAGCTTCACGGAGGAATCCTCCATTGCCGCACTGCGCTCGAATCCCGGGTAGATGTAGTGGAAGCGGAACTGCGCCTGTCCGGAAAGACCGTCATTGCCGATGGGAATTTCCAGACCGGTACACCATTCGTACAGATCGGTGTAGAGGTACAGTGTAGGCATCGAATAGTCCCAGTAGCCTGGCCCCTCGTGGAAGCTGCCTTCAGGGCTGAGGGTCAGCGCGATGCGTTCGTAGCGATCCCAGGCCCACGCCAGCCAGCGTTCGGCCTCGGGTTCCTCTCCGCAAATGGCTGCCGCCCCCAGTGCAAGCGAAAGGTGAGCGAACCAGTAGTGGTTCTGCTGGAAATCCTGCGTGCCGCCGGTCAGCCCGGCCAGCGAGGCATTAAAGACCAGCCTGCATTGACGGGCTATCGTCTCACGGACGCGATTGCGCAGGTCCTCGGGCAGGTAATCGTACAGCCAATCATACGTGAGCGCCAGGCCCTCCATAAAGTACTCGGCGTCGAGGTCAACACCTACCGGGCCATACGTGGTCGCCATTTCCAGCCACTCGATGATGGCCGCCAGTTGTGCATCCTCCGGCTTCAGCAGATACCCCAGGGCGTAGGTGCCCAGACTGCGGAAAGCCCCTCCGTTGCGTGTGCCGGGGGTGAAGGGCGGTGGCTTTCTCGTCAAGACGCCGGGCACGGAGTAGAACTGTCGGACACGCTCATCCTGCAGCCGCGCGCGCATGGCCTCTACGTCGGAAGCGGTGAAGAAGATGTGCGGGTGAGTGCCCTGCAGCTCCTCGCGGAGCGGTGAACGAGGCATATTCGTCGTGGCCGCCGCAACGCTCACCTTCTTAATGGCCGCTCCTGGTCCCTCGCGCAGGCTGAGGCGCAGCGCCTTCCTACCGGCTGCAGTCACGTCGAAGGTCATCGAGCGCTTGGTGAAGGCATTCACGGACAGCACAAGCGGTTGGTCGAGTTGCTTCCCATCCACCGCGAGCCAGAACGAATCGGTGCCGCTATCGGGTGCAGAGACCTCGACCTCGAATATGCAGCGTCCCGCCGGGAAGTCAGCTTCCAGGTTCAGCTCAAAGCCGGCCTTCGTGACGGACACCTGCGTGCCGTCAACTTCCTGCAAGCCGGCGCCGGTCGCTTGCTGTGCCACATCGGCGGCAGTCAGCTCCAAGATGGTGTCGCGAACGAGCAT
This sequence comes from uncultured Armatimonadia bacterium, assembly GCA_964549395.1. Classification (GTDB taxonomy): domain Bacteria; phylum Armatimonadota; class Zipacnadia; order Zipacnadales; family UBA11051; genus UBA11051. The sequence goes on from CAZJVY010000002.1 coordinate 30,181, forward strand.
CGGCTTATCGAGAAGTGTGTTGATGTCAATCCCGGAGTAGGGGCCGACGATGAGCGCTCCAGCGACTAGATACGGCAACATGGCATCACCCCATATCGTGTGCAGCACAGCGGACTCGGGCGGTGTGAACGTCCTGTGTGCAATTCATTCGGGTGCATCTCGATTCCTGCCACAGTTGAGCGCACAGCCCCATGACAGACCATCCTGACAAACCGCATGGCGAACTAGCGAGAAGGATAATGCAGTGCGGGCAATGAATGTGAACAGCAGCAACAAGCAACCTGGAACGGTGAGCGAGTCATGGAGCATGATGCAACCGCGACGCAAATGGCCCAGCGACGCGCCAAGGGCATTCAGGCTGCAATAATCATTGCGTTAGTCATAGTCGTGCTGCGTTATCTGCCATCCACCTCCGACCTATTCTTCTTCTCCATGATTGACAACTCCGCTTATGACATTGCCTTCGACATGCGACACCCGCAGCCTCCCTCGGATATCGTCATCGTGGCGATAGACGACGAGAGCTTGCGGCCAGACAGGCTGGGACGCTTCCCGTGGCCGCGCGAGGCCTACGCAAAACTGCTCGACAGGACGGGCGAGGCCAAGGTGGTGGCCTTCGACGTTTTCTTCTCGGAGCCTGATGCCGACCACCCGGCGGCGGATGCCGCGCTGGCGAAGGCGATAGAGCGGCATGGGAGGGTGGTGCTGGCGGCATACAGGCGCGTCAAGGCCGAAGTGAGCGTTGAGGACGAGAAGACGCAAGTGCCTGGACTGCCCGCGTATCCGGCTCCGAGCGGAGGCCCCGGCCTTCTGAATGCGATTCAGCCCCTCAATCTGACTCCACCGATACCCATCTTCGCCGCGTCGGCCGCCGGCATCGGCTACGTTGACATCGAGCCGGACAACGACGGGATCTACCGGCGAGTGGCTCCGCTGAAGGCAGGCTATGACGGGAGCATCTACCCCCATTTCGCGGTCGAGATAGCGCGTGTTGCGTCTGCAGCGGCGCCCGAGCGGATCGTGTCCGCCATACCAGAGGGGCAGGTGTTCATAGGCGACAAGGCCACCTACCTGAACGATGAGGGGAAGATGCTCATCAACTACTGCGGCCCGACGGGCACAATCCCGCGCTACAGCTTCTGGGACGTCATCACCGGCAGTGTTTCGCAGGATGTATTCAAGGGTAAGATTGTCCTCGTGGGGGCCAGTGCCCCGGGCCTCTACGACATCCGACCTTCGCCATACCGCCAGGCGAATCGCTTCTTCCTTGGCGTTGAGACAAACGCGAACACTGTCAATAGCCTACTGCACATGCCGCCGCTGAAGGACAGCTCGCGGGCGCTGGTTTGGCTGCTGCTTGCGCTGGCCTTGGGCGCCGGTGCGGGGTGGGTCGTCTGGAGTGGCGGAGAGACGGTGGGACCCCTCATCGGGGGCCTGATTCTGGTCGTGGTGGCGCTGCCTTCGTTCTTTGTCATCTTCTATCTCATCAATCAGGTAATCCCTTATGCAGCCGTCGCGCTGGCCACGGCGCTTCCCGTGGGATTGGGCATATACGAACGGCTGGGTGCGGAACGGCGCATGATCCGGGGCCAGTTCGCCTCTTACGTCTCGCCTGACGTGCTGGCGATGCTGATGAGAGAGCCGGAAATCGTCCGCAGGGGCGTGCGCCGGAATGTCACGCTGCTGTTCTCGGATGTGCGGGGCTCCACCTCGCTTTCGGAGAAGGCCGTTCCCGAAATGTGGCTAGCCCAGCTCAATGAGTACATGAGCCAGATGACGGCGGCCATATTCGAATACGACGGGTATCTTGACAAGTTCATAGGCGACGGCATCATGGCCATCTGGAACGCCTTCGGAATGCAGGAGAATCACGCGGAGCTTGCGGTGCGGGCCGGTTTGGAGATGCTGCGGCGTCTGGAGGTCCTCAACAAGTACTGGGACAAGGCCGAGAACCGCGTTCCCTTCCGCATCGGGATCGGCTTGCATACCGGGGAGGCGATGCTCGGCGACGCAGGATCGGGCCAGCGTCGCCAGTACACGGCCATCGGCGATGCGGTCAACACCGCGGCTCGTATCGAAGCAATGAACAAGGACCTCGGTACCGTATTCATAATCAGTGAGACGACCGCTGAAATGGTCCGCGATTGGTTCGAGTTGCGCGAGATCGGTCAGGTAGAGGTGCGTGGGCGCAGTGAGGGTGTCCGAGTGTTCGAGGTGCTCGGCGAGAGAGCGTAGGGCGTGAAATCCGATCCGGGGTGACATCAATGTTAGGTCTCTTTGGCAAGAAGAAAGAGAAGCCGCAAAGCGAAGCGCAAATGATGGCCGACATGCTGTCGGCTATGGAGGGCGATCAGCAGAAGAAAGGCAAGCGGCGCGCGCGCAGGGGCAAGCGATTGCTGCCGTCATGGGTGGACCGCCGCATACTTATCGGCTTGGCGGTCATTGTCATCGCGATCATAGCCGACGGCGTACGACGCGAAAACCAGGAGTTCTGTGCCACCGTCACCAGCCTGTACGGGTCGGTGGAGATCCACGCCGATACCCGGTCTCCCGGTAAGGTCGCGAAGGTGGGCGCCAAGCTGTCGGACCGTAATGTCATTCGCACGGGCGCTCAGGCCAATGCCGTTCTGGAGTTCCCCGACGGCAGCGTCGTCACGGTCGGCCCCTACTCGCAGATGGTCGTGAAGCTATTGGAGTACAATCGCGGCGGCGCATGGCGTTCCAGGGCGTTCTTCCTCTACTTCGGCCAGATGTGGGCGCGCGTGTCCCCCAACTTCGGCGAGAAGTCGGAGATGAAGGTGTATACGCCCTCGTCAGTCGCCGCAGTGCGGGGCACAACATTCTCGGTATCCCAGGCTCCCAAGGGTGGCAAGAGCGATGTACTGTGCAGTGAGGGCACCGTGGAGGCGCAGGGGTTCAGAGGCGCTCCTCAAAACGTCACCGCCAACAACTTGGTCACCGTAGCCGCCGGGGATGCCACGCGTTCACCGCGAGGCATGGCCGCAGATCAAGCCAAGTCGTTCTCGCAAAGCCCTCTGGTCAAGGATGTCCCGCCGCAGCACTGGCTGAAGACATTCGAGCTTGCGGTCACACAGGCGCTCGAGGCGCCGCTCAATATCCTCGGCATCGGCAAGTGCAGTTGGGGTGTAGGAGCAGCCAACTTCGCGCGCAGGGCCGCCGCCCAGGAGCAGCTGCGACGCATACACGCCAACATCGAGGGCAGCGCCACTTACCCCGCGTATGTCAATCCCGCCACAATCCATGAACTCGGCATTCCCGAAAGGCAATCGCAACTGATACTCTCCAAGTTCCACGGAGACGCACTCGAACTCTATCGCCAGCTTGAGGGCGGTAAAGGCTTCATCATCTTCACCCGGGCCAAGGACCCCAAGCGCACGCTGTACAAGCTTACACCATACGGCGTGGAGAAGGGGACTGAGGACGAACTGCGGCAGTACCGCTCATAGGGCCGCCTGATCCCGTCACCGGGTTTCATCGCGCGTGCTAAAGCAGGAAGCACCGCCGGCTCCTGTCTCTTTTCTTATGAAGCCGTGGCGTCAGGGCTTTGGGCTATTCCATGCCTTGCAGTTCCTGCACCGTCCACGCCGGCTTATAGGTCCAGCTTAGCAGCCGCGTATCGCGCAGAATCCACTGCAGGTCCAGGTCCGGACGGTGCAGCCAACCGGCTACGACACTGCGCACCTTCTCCGCAAGGTCGTCGCCGATGGCGGGGTATGGTGCTTCGGCGGCAATACTCAAAGACCCTGACTGACCGGCCTGGCGCATGAGAAGCGCCTGAGCCAGCATCACGCAGTAGTCGGCGACATATACCGTCCCCTCGGCAGTCTCCACAACATCGGGCAACTTGCCGGTTGTACGCAGGTACACGGACACAACGGGCGCGGCGGCGAGTACGGCATCCGAGTTCAACTGCGGGACGCCTGCCTGTATCGGCAGCATCTCCGGTCCCAGCAGGTCTTGACGCACCAGGGATTCCCGCGCCGGGTCACAGGCATACTGCACCATCATGCCGAGAATCTCGGCGGCGGTGAATGTATTCGTAAAGATGGCCGCTTTCTCATCCGCAATTCGCCGGCAGATGCTCAGCAGATGCGCGGAACCGCACCCGGCCTGCTGAGCGCGGAAGCGGTTGACCGACTCAGAGAAGCCGATTACCTCAAAGCGGTTGTCGCCCGCCACCCACTGCAGGTAAGTGCGCATGTTCTTGCGTGCCGTTTGCTCCTCTTCCAAAGTGATCGCGGGCGGCTCTTGCCACTGCTCCGGCACCGTAATCCGCCCCGCGTCGAAGTTGACGCGGTCCCAGAACTCGTGATGCACCACGCGGGTGGGATGGCAGCAGAAAAGGCTGAGACATGGAGCGCCGGCCGCTATGCGTTCATCAACGGCCGCACGATGAGACGCGAATGCCGCATTGAACTTCTCGTCATCATGGTAGTTGCCGTCACCGAGCGCAAAGTAGTCGGCGAAGTTGACCGCTCCGGCGAACCAGCACGGACGCAAGGGGCTTTCGCCGTAGATGGGGCTGTAGGCCAGCGCGTGGCCGTGTCGGGCGAGCATTACCGCCAGAGCAGGCGACCAGCTTCCGCCCGTCCGGCCCCAGTTGTTGATCTGCTTGCCCATGATGCGCTGCGCTGCTTCCCATCCCGGCCGCTCCCATCCCCACAGCATCTCGGCACCGGCTTGCGCCGGCAGGGCCTCGCTCATCTCGCTGATGGCGGGATGGAACGAATGGCGCGAGCTGTGGGATGCCAGGTCGTGCCGCTTGACGGCCTCAATGACCTCGCGCAATCCCAGGCGCTCCCACGCCTTGACCTTCTCCGCAACCAAGAAGCAGGTTGCGGTCAAGCCCGCCGCCGAGATTTCTTCGGTTATCCATCGCGCCGCCAGATGGCTGCGCATGGTAATCGGGTCCTCGACATCCAGGCATAGCACTGTCGGGATCTTGGTCACGCTGCATTACCCCTGGTTAGTGTCTTCCAGCGACACGGATAATGGCCCCCGGCACTGCGTCTGCGGTCACGATCCAATCGTCTCCGTCACGCGCCACCGAGTAGACGTTGCTGCGGAGCCGGCCGCCCCTGGGTGCTGTGGACACAAACTCCACCTGCGGCTCTCCGACGCTGTGGAGGCCTACTACACGGAAACTGAGCCGGCTGTTGATGACGCCCATCGGCCACTGGCCCGCAATCTCGAACTGCACCCCATCAGCGTCGGCCTCAATGACACTGACTGACAGCACGCGGCGCAGAAGCACGTAGTCAATCACATCATCCGGCTTGGCTGCCCAGAGTCTTCCGCCCGAAATGTCCCGGAGCTTCTCAAATCGCCGCGTCAGGTCCTGCGGGGTGATGCACTTGCGGGATTGCGGCACGTTCCACATCACCAGATGGGTGGTCTCGTAGAGCCAGGTGCCGTCAAGAAACGCCGGATCGAGATTGTCGGTGAGGAGTCCGTCCTTCCAGTCATAGGCGTCGGATATCTTGCCCGAGGCCACCATGAAGTTGCCGATCTTGTACAGATCGAAGTCGCCGCGATTGGGGCCGCCGTCAATGTAGGCACATGCCAGGTAGTGCTGCTTCACCAGATCAATCACCGGGTCGTAGTTGTACTTGTCGTTGGGTATGGTGAAGATGCGGACGGGGCAATCGAGCGTGTCCTCCAGGCGGTATTTGCTCCACACGACCTCCCGCCAAAGGTCCAGGCCCGGCTGTGTCGGGTACACATAGTGCGACCACGAGTGGTTGCCCACACCCCAGCCGCGCTCCAGGAGGAACTTGAGTTCCTCAACGCTCATGTGCATGTATTCGTTTAGCGAGCTGCCGTATGCGTGGCGTTGCTGTCCGAGCTGTCCGGCCACCACGTCCACATGCCCCGGGAAGCCGAATTCCTGGTGCACGGGCAAGGCGTTCGCCAGCGCGTCCACCGTGCCCTCATCGTAGGTCATGGAATACGCGAATGGGGCATCCCCGGGCCAGGTGCAGATGCGAACCTGCGGCGTCTTCTCTTGCATGCCGACTCTCCCCGCTCTTACAGTGCGGTCATGTGCGGTCGAACTGTTCCGCTCGCACCATCGCGTTGATCAGATTGAGAATGAGGCGTCCCGCAGTGCGCGCACCCAGACCGAACAGGTCGTGCTCCGGAGTGAACTCGACCAGGTCCATCCCCACAACGCGGCCCTTGGCGGCCAGACCGCGCAGCAGGTCAACCGCCTCCGCGAAGCTCAGCCCCCCCGGCTCTGGATCGCTGCACGCGGGCATGATGGCGACGTCCAGGCCGTCAACGTCCATCGTGATGAAGTAGTCGGCGGCGTCAGGTATCTCATCAAGGATTGCCTGCATGCCGCGATCGTGGACTTCGCGCTCTCCAAAGAGCAGGTGTCCGGCGGCCCTCGCTTCCTGCAAGTCGCTGCTAAGGGAACCGCCGACGCCGCTGAGCCCAATCTGAACGACCTGCTCAACCCAGGCCATCTCGGAGATGCGCCTCATCGGGCTGCTATAGCCCTCCCGGATGCCGTTGACATCGTCCTTGAAGTCAAGGTGCTGGTCAACCTGCACCACGACGATGGGGCCGTACTCCTCGTAGGCGCGCACCACGGGGATCGGGATGGAATCGTCTCCGCCGAAGATAAAGGGCACCCCGCCACGGGACAAGATCGTCTTCACGGTATCTGTGGCCCTCTGCACGGTTGCGGGAATATCCATCGGATTTCCGGGCACATCGCCACAGTCCACGAGGCGCACATCCCGGCCGTCAAGCAGCTCGCCGCCGAAGTCGAAGTTGTGCCCGCCGATCAGCGACCGACGGAACCGCGATGATATCCGGCGCAGGTAGCGAGGCGCATCAAAGGTCCACGACTGCCCCATCGTGTAGGGAACTCCGTAAGGTATGCCGAGAAACGCGATATCGGCCTCCAGTGACTGCAGTTCGGTCACCTGGGGCACGTCCAGGAATGTCTTGAAGCCACTAGCAGCAGGAATCGTCATCGGCGGTTCCTCCTCTGCGCGGGCGGCCTAGCGGTACGTCCCGTAGCGCTGTATCGCCGCGCTCATGGCGCGAACGTTCTCAACCTTCATGTCAGCCGTGAGGCTGTTGGATGACGAGATGATGTAGCCGCCGCCGGCACCGATCTGCTCGATTCTGTCGCGCACCTGTGCCGTAATCTCCTGCGGCGTCTTGTGCACCAGATCATCCATGAAGATGTTCCCGACCAGGCAGATGCGGTCGCCGTAGTCGGCCTTCACCTGATTGATGTCCATCACGTCGGGCTGGATCGGGTGGATCGCCACCTGGCCGATACTCAGCCAGTCATCAAGTACCGGCGTCATGTCGCCGTCGCTGTGGCATATCAGCGGCAGTTCCAGAGCCTCGGCCGCTTCCCGCTGTATCGGCAACACCGTTTCGCGGTAGAACTCGGGCGAGAACATCGGTCCCGAGTTGAAGGCGACATCATCGAAGGCCCAGAAGATGTCAAAGCCCAACTCCGCCAGCCGGGGCGCGATGCGGATCGTCCAGTCCGCGTACATCTGCATAATCTGCACAATCAGATCGGGATCATCGGCCATCGCGTAGGAGAACGCCTGCAGTCCCATCGTCATGATGGTCGCGCCGATGCCCAGGCGGATCGCCGCCACTGCGCAGAAGTCGTCTCTGTGGGCGATGAATTCGGCGGCGCTGTCGAAGAACCCGGGAGCGTCCATGTTGGGGAACTGCATCAACTTCAGGTCGTCCTGCGTGTGGACAAGGCCCTCGCCGACAATGACCACGCCCTCCATGCTGGTGCGACCGGCATAGACCGGCGCAAAGGCATTCCAGTTGATGTTGTCCTTGCCGAGCGCGCGGCACACCTTCTTCTGCATCTCGGCCAGCTCTGCACCGGAAGCAACGGGTGTGCCATCAGGCGCGATGTCCCAGTTGACGCGAATCTTTTCGCCGCAGAGCTTGCCGGCGAGCGAATCGTCAACTATGCCCTCCATCCAGGGCACGCGATCCGGGATGTCGCGCCGCAGCGCCGACAGCACTCGCTCGCGTGATGTCATTGCAGCGCCTCACAGGCCTTCACGAAGTCGGCCAGAGTAACAGTGTCGCCATAGTGGGCCTCGAAGTAGGCTATGGCCCATCTGGTGGCTATGCGCTCATGGAACGTGTTGGGGTGTTCTACGCCCAGGGTGGCGTCGCGCATCAGGAACAGGCGGTACCCGTATGGCGCCATCGGCTCGATACCGCCGCCAGAACGTAGGATGCACATATCGGTGGCGAAGCCGCTGTAGATCAGGTTCTCGATGCCGTGTCGGCGGAGGAGGCGGTCAAACTGGCCCGTCTGATATGCGTAGGGCTCGCCTGGCAGCGGCGCAACGACTTGTGCGCGGTCCATGCGCGCGTAGGGCGACAGAGTGGCGTAGTCGGCACCGTGGGCGCGGGCCAGAATGTGTTGCCGCCAGCCGGGCACCACCTCGGGCGGCATCGGTGCCGGTTCCGCCGGCGGGTCCAGGTCCTCCTGCGCTTCGGGGTGCTTCGCCCCGATTGTCCCGCTCTCAACATGGCACACCAGTATCCCCGCAGCGCGTGCGGCGTCCATCGCCGGCCTGATGGCCTCAATGATGATCCGCTCGCCCTCGGCGAGATTCTCATAGAAGCCCATGCCGACACAGTAGTCCGGGTCTATCTCGGGCCCGTCAGCGCATCCGATGTTCCAACAGTGCATGCCCACGAAGGCCGTCTTCGCCGGCTCAAGTTCGAGCGTCTCCGTCTCGTAGCCTGTATCGTTGATCGGCAGCGTCCGATAGTACCGTCCAGGCAGTGTCAACAGCCGCCCCATCACTACTGCTCCTTTCTGTTCATCGGAGGATTGCCCGGCGTCACTTGCGGTTGCGGTCGGCGACGCTGCGCACGATGGCGGCCGCCAGCTCGCAATGTTTTTCAGTGTACTTCTCGCAGAAAGTCGCCCAGCGGATCCAGTTCTCTAGGAATGCTGCGGCAGTTGGGGTCGCCTCAGCCCCATATGTATACTCCCGCGAAGCCGGCGGCAGCGAGTAGGGATAGACCCTGTGCCGTGCGTTCTCAGCCAGGAACGTGCAGGCCTCAGGCATCAGGTAGTACGCGCCCTTGCCCGCGCCGGGTATGCCCGCCTCAACGAGCTGGTCGGCGAACGCGGCGGCATTGCAGGTGAATTGCTGCGGGTCAATGCTCATGCCGAACATCCACGCCGAGTACACGTTCATGTAGTCAGGGATGGGCAGCGATGTCACGCCCTCCACCTCGTCCACCAGGCTGCTCAGCAGCCGCACCATCCGGTCTATCTGAGACACCTGCTCGCGGATGATCTCCAACTGCGCCAAGCTGATGGCCGCAGTGCATTCGGGCATCCGGTAGGCGTAGCCGACCATCACGTGCTTGCGGCCGTAGCCGGGTTCGTTGCGCGCCCCCCGACTTTGCCCGACGAAGCGCAGGCGCTCGGCCAGTTCATCATCATCGGTGATGACACAGCCGCCCACATCAGAACCCATCGTCTTCTCCGAATCAAAGGAGAAGCCGGCGGCCTGCGAGAGCTTCCCGGCGAAGCGCCCCTTATACTCCCCGAACACCGCCTGGCATGCGTCCTCATAGACGATCAGGCCGTGCTTGTTCGCCAGCTCATTAATTGGGTCCATGTCGCAGATGATGCCCGTCTTGTGTACCACCAGGATTGCGCGCGTGCGGTCGGTGATGCAGGGCGCAATCGTCTCGGCACTGATATTGACCGTGCCCGGCTCCGTATCCGCGAAAACGGGGATGTAGTTCTCCTTGCACAGGCCCTGGATGGTGCCGTAGTCGGTAATCGGGCTGACGATGATCTCATCGCCCGGCTCAAAGTCGAACGCCGCCGCTAGTATCGCCAGCGCAGGGGTGCATCCCGGGGTGGCGATACAGTGCTTGACGTTGTACTCATCGGCAAATCTTTCCTCGAACCTCGCGACCATGCCGCTGGTCAGGCCACTGTCCACCACTTCCTGCAGGTACTTCATGCAGTTCGGCCCCATGGTACGCGGGAAAATGCCGGGCAATTCGCCTTTCAAGTGCGCCCACGCAGCCGCACCATACCGAGCCCTATCGCTCTTCTTTGCCATCATCAATCTCCTCGCTTGGCGGACACTCTGACACGCCGCGCAGAATGCCTGCCTAGATTTCGATGCGACGTCGCTCTTCCGCCGATACTGTAGCCAGCACGGCCAGCCTGTTAGCGCGCAGCGACGCCGCCTGCGGCACCAAGCTTCCTCCGGCGAGCCAGTCCGCCACCACTGACGCCGCCTCGGGCAGCGCCGTCACATCCTGGTCGGCGGCGGCAGCATCGGTCACCACCAGGCGGCTCTCCGCAGCCCACAGGTCGGCGTAACCTTCCGTCCCTGCGACCGTGACGCGGTAATCCGAGCCCTTGGTGTCCGGTAGCATCCTCTGCCCTTCGCATACCGCTGCGGTGCCGTCGTCAAGCTCGCAATACACGGCGGCGTGGTCGCGAAGATGCCGGTCGCCCGGATCGCCGAGGTTGCCCTGATTGGCCGTCATGGCGACAATCCGCCGGCCGGTCAGCCATTCCAGGTAGTCGAGTGCGTGAATCAGCAGGTCGAGGAACAGGCCGCCGGAACGCCGCACATCGAGAAACCAGGGCGGCCGCTCGGCTCGCTTCAACCGCACCGCCATGCGAATGTGGGTGAAGGCCGGCCTGCCGATCCGTCCCGATGCGACGACCTCCCGCAAGCCGGCCCACAGTGGCTGCCCGCGCAGAGTCAGCAGATTCAACACGCGCCTGTTGGCGCTCGCCGCCACTGCAGACTCGATGGCTTCCTGTTCCTGCAGAGTCAATGCCAAGGGCTTGTCGCAGATCACGTCTTTGCCTGCAGAAAGTGCTGCCAGTATGACCTCTGCATGCAGGTCGTTCTCGTTGGCCACGGCGACAATGTCCGGGTCATACCCGTCTATGAGCTCGTTGTAGTCATGCACGACCGGACAGCCGAACGTCTTCTGCGCCCACTCAGTCTGCTCGGGCCTGACCGCCGCGGCTACTATCTGTAGCTTCTCGCCGGCAAGTCCGGTTACCTCACCAATATGGGTCTCGCCGCCGACAATCCCTACCTTGCGCACCATTCATCTCCATCTTGCTGCGGATTCAGGCCACCTTGCGTGGCCACCATCAAGGTTCCAGCCACAAGAGCCGATTCCTTCAGAGGCAAACGTGCAGGCCGGCCGATCATTGTGGGGGAGAGAAACATGTGTTCCAGAGAGCATCGGGCCTGCGCGGCGGAGCGTAGAGCCAAGGGGCGATGCTCCCGGGCGAATGTGGCTGAGAGCCGCGAGGGGGATTCATAGGGCCCCGTCAGGTTGCCTGCCCAGAATCTTCCGTGCGCCGGTGTTGGCTAGTAGGATTCCCTCACGGATGCCGCCGATGCTAATGTGCATGCGCCGCGCAGGCGACGCCGCCGCAATTAGCTCCAGAATGACCAAGCCGCCGCAGATGACCTCCGCCCGCGGCGGGTCAAAGGCCAGCGCCCGGCGCCTTTCTCGCAACGGCATGATGCAAAGCTCCCGTCGCATCTGCTGCAGACGCCGCAGGCTCAGGTCCCAAATATTGCCGGCCAGCAACCCCGCCGAACATGCTGTACCGCCGGCTGCTACGTATACATCGGCGGCCGCCAGTAGGTCATCGTGTTCGGACAATGCTGCATTCACCGCGCGCCGTGCGGCCATTAGCTCGCCGCGGCCGGGTGGATCGGAGTGCAGATACTCCTCGGTGATCCCGCGCGCGCCGAGAATGACACTGGCGACACGCACCTCTTCACCTGCCCCGACCGCCAGTTCCGTGCTCCGGCCTCCCACATCGGCCACAAGGGGCACTTGTCCCCGAATGTTGCCGACCGACGAGATCGCGCCGAGAAAGGTCAACCTGGCCTCCTCAGCGCCTGACAACACGGTAAGTTCGAGCCCTGCGCGCATCTCCAACGCTTCATGCAGTTGTGCGGTGTTGCCGGCCTCACGAGCGGCCGCGGTCCCCACACAGTATACTTCGTCCAGCCTCCCGCAGCTCTCCAGGAATCCAGCCACGAAGTCGGCGGTCTCGGCGATGGCCTCAGAGGGCATTCCCCCGCCTTGCGACAGCCCGCGGCCGAGTGCTGTCATCTTGAAGGCGTCGGCGAAGACCTGAAGCCGCCCATCGGAGACAAGCTCGGCCGCCAGGGCCCGCACCGTGTTGCTACCCACGTCAATGGCGGCGAAACGGCCTGTGTTGTCGGATCGACCATGCTTTCCCATCTCAGAGGCCCTGCCAATCGAACCTTCGTAGAAGGCTGGTACTACGTCTGTCGGCGATAGTCGCGCGCTGCCTCGACCAAAGCAAGCAGATTGTCCGGCGGGACATCCGCCTGCAAGGTGATATCGGGTTCCAGGATGTACCCGCCACCCTTGCCCAGTTCGGTCGCCTTCAGATGCACCTCCGCACGCACGTCCTCAGGTGTGCCGTACGGCAAGGTGCGTTGGGTGCTGATGCCCCCGCAGAAGCTGAGGTCTTGCCCATACTCGCGCTTGAGCTTGAACACGTCCATCGCCTCAGGCTGTCATTCGGCTCTGCCTCCCTTGCCGCACCTGCTATACGCTCGCGCCGCGTCGCCTCAGCGTCTCCTGCAACCGCAGCACGTCAATCCCCCGCGTCGGCTTCCCCTGTTGCACGCACAGCGCCGCCGCAACACCTGCAGCCTCCCCTGTGGACATGGCGATAGGCATCACCCGCAGCGAGCCGTGCATCAGGTGGTCGCAACTGATGGGCCGACCAGCCACAAGCAGGTTGTCCAACCGGCACGGAGTCAAACATCTGTATGGAATCTCATACCAGTCACCCTCGGGCATGCGCTGTCCGTAGATACCGTGGCCGGCGGGGTTGTGGATGTCAATGGAGAAGCACCCACGCGCCACGGCGTCATCGAACTTGGCCGCGTGGGCGAAGTCGTCGCCTGTCAGCACGTAATCACCGAGTATGCGTCGCGACTCCCGCACGCCGGTCTGGGACGCGATCGAGACCAGGTATGCGTCCTCAAAACCCGTCACCCGTTCCTTCAGGAAGCGCACCAGCTGTTCTACCTGTCGCCGTGCTTTTAGTTCCACCTCGGTCATGGAAACGGCATCAGTGGCGTCATGGCCGAGGATTCGCGTCGTGTTGAACGTCACCTCGCCCCGGTGATTAGTGCGGATAATCCTGTGGACGTCATCGCGCGGATTGTGTATCCGGCCAGCAGTCTTCTCCTCCAAGTACAACTCCCTGATCTCTTCGTAGCTGGGCAGGCGGTCCTCGTCTACTCCGGCCATGCGGAAGTACAGCGTCATGGGCTGGCAGAGGCCATCCTCCCGGCGTCCCATCTCGAAGTCAGCCCCCACACGAGCGGCCAGGTCGGCGTCCCCCGAGGCGTCCACGAAGACATCCGCCTCGATGGCCTGCAGGCCCGACTTGCCAGCCACGACGGCCCGCTGTATCAGACCGTCTTGGGCGACCGCGTCCACAAGAAATGCGTGCAATAGCAGCCTGACGCCTGCCGTCTGTGCCAGCTCATCCAGCACTAACTTCAGTATCTCGGGGTCAAACTGCCTGCGCGACGAGTCTTCCCCCGACCGGCCGCCACGCTGGTCGAGCATGCCCAGGATGCGCTGAAAGAGGCCCGCATTGACCTGCACATCCCCGCTCATGTAGCGCATGAACGGATTGACCATCCCCGCAGTTGCCATGCCGCCAAGGAATCCGTATCGCTCCACGAGGAGCGTGTCGGCTCCCTCCTCAGCGGCGGCGACTGCAGCGCATACGCCCGCCGGTCCGCCGCCGACAACCAGTACCTGTGCGCTCTCTGCCAAGGGCAGTGTGCTGTAGGCTTGCTGTGCGTTCATCATGGTGGTCTCCCCCGATGTGGGGCAAGCTGCGATGTCAGGCGAGTCCGCTTCACATGTTGGGGCCGAACAGGACGACGCGCCGCCCGATGCCGACGCCAAGCAGGTCCGGCCCGTCCGGCGAGACCCGCAAGGCGTAGTTTTTCACATCCCACACCAGTCGCTCGCCGCCCCACAGGTCACGAATGCGCTGCAGGGGATGCACGAGAGCGCCACTGCCGTCGTACAGGCCCTGTCCCGCATACGAGGTATTGACCCAGATATGCTGCGGCCCTTCAGGCAGCCATTGCACAGGCAGCGTCCCCTCCCCTATGTAGTCGGGCTGGATCGTCCACAACCTGTCACCGCGTCCTGAGAAGAGCGTGATGATGCCGAAATTGTTCCAGCGCGTGCCTACCAGTACCTGCTGTCCCGGCAAGTCATCGCGCACCTTGCACGATGTCCCCCACTGCGCATGACCGATACGGTGAACGGCGCGCGTGTGGCCCGTCAGCGGGTCCGTAACATAGACGCCAGCACTGCTGGCAACGATGAAGGCGACAGGATCACACTCCGGGTCATTTGCGAACGATCCGACAACCAGGGAGTCGTAGTGTCCGGCGCCCCATATCCTGTACATCTCGTGCCCCATGTCATGAACGGCCAGCACCTCCCCGTCGGGCGATACGAGTGTGCCCCCGGCCATCACTTCCGAACGCCCGTCGCCGTTGAGGTCCGCCAGGTGTACGGCCCCGATATGGCCGTACGGTGGGGTGACGGTCTGGTGCCAGAGCACGCTCAAGCTACCATCGAAAGCCCACAGGTCATTGCCGCCCCCCTCCATGTCGCTGCGGCAGTGACGGAGCACAAAATCCACGTCCTGATTACTAGTAAGCCGCCCGGTCTCCACGGAGAGAACATAGGGCTGCACCTTCTCCACGTATGGATCATCCGGCAGGGGCACGCGATTGATGATATTGCCCGTGGCTGCGTCCACGGCGATGATTTCGTCAGCCACGGCGGCAAGGTACTGGCGCGCGCGGGGCGTCGCCACTTCGTACTTGCGACGCTCGCCGACCAGTGCATAGATGCGCCGCGAGCCATCTACTGCGTCGGTGGTTGTCCTGAAATCCTTGACGCTCTCTCCGACGTGCCACAGCTGCTTGCCGTCCCACGTGGTCGCCAAGAGGCCTGCCGGCCCGCGCAATAGCAGGTCATTGTGTCCCGTTTCGCGGAGGTCAGTGGCGTCCACCAGGTCGTAGTCTTCCGGAAGTTCGATTTGGCCGACCTCCACTGCGGGCGGCACTGCCGCCGCCGCACGGCTCCTCCGCAGCCGAGCCGCCTCGGCAAGCCGCTCATTCACCCGCTGTTGCGATGCGGTCATGGAAATCCGTAAGTCAAAGAGCCGACACGCTCCCAGAGCGCGGAAGCCGACCTTGCCACTCCCAATCATCGTGTCCGTCACGCGGAAGTCCACATCAAGCTCAGGGCAGACGGCGCGGATGCCGTCGCCGTCCAACTCAACGCGCAGTGTCACGATCCGTTCCGCCTGATTGTAGTCGAACAGGTTCAGGTAGTTGACCTGCTGCGCGGCCAGCTCGAACCATTCGTCGTCAATGCGGCGATACAGCACCAAGCGCCGCTGGGCCTCCAGGCAAAAGTAGTAATGGCGGCGGATGGTCTCGGCCCGGAAGATAATCCCCGCGCGCGCCACGTCAATGAACCAACCGTCGTTGGTAGGCCCGGCATGGGTCTCCAGCGTCTGCAGTCGGCACTCCACGCTGTATTCACGCCATGTACGCTCCCCACAGGTGAGTGCACGCTCGTTGCCCAGTTCGAGCGGCCTCGCAGTGGCGTTGTCCTTATGCCACTCGATAGCCGCGGCGCCCTCGTAGTCAATACGCGTCTTCCCCGAGGCGGTTCTGCAGCCGCCGCGAGGTGCCAGGGGATCATCCCAGCCGTCGAGCATCTTCCATGAAGCGTGGGCCAGGTCCAGCGGCGGTCCCACCTCGCCATGAGGCAGTTGCTCGATGGGAAGTCGTACCACGGTGCGCACGACATCAGTCTGGTCCACAATGAGTCGCTCCTTCGACTTGTTATGAGGCATAGAGCGGTCACCTGGCGTTGTAGATTCGCCACGCCCTACTTCACGCCTACTTCAGGTAGGAGGATATTGGCCATCGCAGTCAAACCTTCCTACCATGGGTTCTTGCGGGGCTGCATTATGTGCCCTTACGTTCCGGCAAGTTGGGGAAGGAAAGAAGCAGAATGGCAAATGTCACGAAGCCGCCGGTCGTCCGCTGCCTCATCATATTATCTGCATTCAGCGTTGCATGGCAAAGTTGGGGTGAAGATACGGTGGAATGGTACGACACACAGGTGCAGCAAAGCGTTCAGGAACGCGATGAGTACTACAAGAAGTGGATGGCGTGCGGCAACTTGGGCTGGACATGCCCTGACGGCTCGCCGGGTTACTACGGCTTTACCGATAGCGTAGCTGACGGTCTGGCGGCAATCTACGAGGCGACGGACAGGGAGTACTACCTGGAGAAGCTGATAGAGTACTGCAGAGCGATAATGGCCCAGGGCAAGGACAACAACGGTGACGGCTACCTGGACTATTTCCATTGGATGCCGGACCGGGATCGAGCCCAGGAATACGACAAGTGGGATTACGAGCACTCCTATGCCGCCGCGTGCTACTGTAATATCATGCGTACCCTGGCGCGCTGTGCGCGGGTGGGCAGGCTCGGGCCGCACTACCAGCGACATAAGGCCGACATTGACGAGATAGCCGCCTTCGTGGACAAGCATGTCATCGAGAAGTGGGAAAAAGGCGAGCAAGAGCTGTCTCTGGAGCAGTACCTCAACCTGACCAGCTTCACCATCAACGGCGTACACTCGCATCTAGGCTCTCTTCTGGTTGACGCCTGGTTGGCCACCGGCAACCAGCACTATCGAGATTTGGCCGCTGCTTTCGCCGAGAAGGTGAAGGCGGCGTGGGTGCTTTACAGCAACGGCTCGTATGCCTGGAGCGCGAACGGTGGAATTATTGTGCCTGTGGACTATATGGGCACAGACCACAACATGCAGGACATCAGCCACGGCACGCGGGTGGTGCGCTTCGCGGTGATCGCCCATCGTGCCGGAATTGTCGTGACCGACGCCGACATCGAGCAGTTCCTCAACACCTTCAACAAGAACCTCTGGCGCGGCGAGACGGAGAAGTTCGCCGAGTACGTCAATGGCGCCGACAAGCGCACAAACGGCGGCTATTCAATCATTACGCAATGGGTCAGCCTGGGCGCGTTCGACCCGGCGACGCATCAGCGGATGGTCAACTGGACCGGCGGCGGCAGGTCTCCGGCCAAGTACCATGAGGACAAGATCCATTACTACGGGAACCTCGCCCTCAACCTTAAGCTGCAGGCGGACGGCTACAGCCTGCAGCCGTGGACGCCGCCGGGCCAGTAACCCAAGGACGTACACCGGATCGAAGATAGGCAGGCCGTCGGCGTGAGGCGTCTCGATGATTGGGAGTGCGAAACAAAGGAGGCAGCAATGAGTGACCAGACACTGCTCGCGGGTGCGGCACAGGTTGACATTACCCCACGCATGGGGACGCAGATCGCCGGTGATATCGGTCGGCGGCGGCCGGCGGAGATATTGATAGACCCCATCTTCGCAAAGGCCCTGGCGCTCGACGATGGCCGGCAACGGCTCTGTGTGCTGTCGCTTGATGTGCTGGCGATCACGCAGGAATGGGTTGACATGATTCGCACCGGGGCGAGAGAGCGCTTCGGGCTTGATCCACAGGCGGTGATGGTTCATGTGGTGCAGAACCATGCAGCGCCTGCCATCGGCCACGCATTCTTCAACTTCGAGTGCGAGTACGTCCCCCCGGAGCATTCCTGGCTCAAGGGCGGCGATGACGAGTATCACCCCTTTGCCGTGGAGTGCGCTCTGGAAGCGATCGGCCAGGCGTTGGAGAAGATGGTGCCGGTGCGCGTGGGCACCGCCGCCGGAGTCGAGAATCGCGTCGCCTTCAACCGGCGCTTCGTAATGCGAGACGGCTCCGCCGAGATGGGCCTGCGCGGGCACCCGCCCTCTGACGTGGCCTACAATGAGGGCCCCATTGACCCGGAGCTTGGTGTGGTGAGCTTCACTACCGAATCGCTGCGGCCGGTGGCGCTCCTACTCCATCACACCTGCCATCCCGTTCACGGCTACCCCGAGCGCTACATCTCGGCCGGTTGGCCCGGTGCATGGTCGAGAGGAGTCCGTCAGATGTACGGCGACACGTGCGTGCCACTGGTCATCAACGGCTGCTGCGGCAATGTGCATCACAGCAACTACCTGAACCCCCAGCACATTGACACCGCCGAGCGCATGGGCGCGACTCTCACCGAAGCGACCGTCCCATTGCTGAAGCAGTTGGTCTATCAGGACTTCTCGCCTCTGAATTGCGCCACACGCACGATTGGGATTCCGCTGCGCCAGGTGACTGAGGAGCAGCTTGCCGAGGCCCGCCGTCTGCTGGCTGAACACCCCACACCGCTATGGCGCAGCGGCCTGGAGAAAGTGGCCGTGGAGTGGGACTGGGTGTATGCCGCCGCGAGGCTGGACCTGGACAAGCTGCGGCGTCAGAATCCCAACTTCGATTACGAGATCCAGGCCTTCCTGATCGGCGAGCTTGCGCTCGTCGCGCTGATGGGCGAGCCGTTCGTGGAGGGGCAGCTTCGTCTGAAGATGGAGTCACCCGCCGCGAGGACGTTCGTCGCGCATATGTCCAACGGCTACGTAGGCTACATTCCTACGCCGCAGGCCCTCGAACGGGGCGGCTACGAGACGTGGACCAGCAACGGCTCCCGTCTGGTGGCGGAGGCACTCGACATGATCGTGGACGGCTCCGTAGCCTTGCTCAAGAGCTTAATGGCCGGTTGATGCTTAGCTTACGCTCTCGGCCCCCCAAGATGTGCCAGAATTGACCGGCGCCCAAGGTTAGTTATCTCTAATGCCGGTCAAAGCCGTCTCTAATCTGCAAGTGGTATGCTGGGGGGCATGCCCGCTCCGCATCACAACTCCGACGCAAGGCCACGACGCTGTCCAGTGCAGCCCTGGCACATTGCCAACGCTATCTGCATCGCGATACTGTTGTCAGGTTTGGGCGGGTATTGTCTGCTCGACCCGGACGAAAGCCGGTCGGCGGAAGTGTCCCGCGAAATGCTGGAACGCGGCGACTGGATCACCCCGACCCTCAACTACGTGCCGTACTTCGAGAAGCCTCCTCTGCTCTACTGGCTCATAGCGGGCGGCATGAAAGTATTCGGCTGCCAGGAGTGGGTCGCCAGAGCGGTGCCTGCTCTCTTCGCTGTGCTGGGAATGGCGGTTGCCTATTGGCTTGCAAGCGCAACGGTGGGTGTGGCCGCCGCTCGCTGGGCCCCAAGCGTATTGGCGACGACGCTGCTGTTCTTCGCTCTGGGGCGATTGCCGAACATGGACATGCTGTTCTCGGTGCTGCTGGCGGCGGCGCTAACGGCCTGGTGGAGTTCAAGACGCGACGGCACCTGGCGTCTGCTGGTGCTCGCAGGTTCGGGGTTTCTCCTCGGCCTGGCCGTGCTGGCGAAGGGACCCGTCGCGATTGTGCTGTTTGTCGGTGTCGCTTTCGTTTACTTGCTGTGGGCTGGGGAATTCATCGCTATATTCTTCGCCATAGGCGTGCCGGTCGTGTTCGCGTGTTTTGTCGCCGCCCCCTGGTTTCTCATGGTTCAGGCGGACAATCCCGGATTCGCTCACTACTTCTTCGTGGTTCAGCACTTCCAGCGTTTCACCGGGGACGGCCTTGGTGAGCACCCGCATGGCTTATTGTTTTATGTGCCGGTATTGATCGCCGGCTTCGGGTTCTGGTCGGTCCTTTGGCCGGCGTTAATCCACAAGTACGCACGCCACTGGCGCAACACCACGGTCGCGGCCCGTGCAAACGTCGGGTTCCTGATGCTGTGGTTTGCCGTGATTGTGCTCTTCTTCTCCGCATCATCGTGCAAGCTGATGCCCTACATTCTCCCTGTGTGGTGGCCGTTAGCCGTGGCCACAGCCGCAGGGGTATATGCGCTACTGAACCGGGCGCGTGTGGCCCTGGCCACGCGCATAGCCATTCAGGGCACCGGTTTGCTGCTGCTGCTCTGTCTCGGTGGGGCGCTGTACTACATCTGGCATCAGAACGATGCGCCCCTTGCCAGCCTGCGTCTGCCGGCGCTGCTGTTGTCGCTGGCGTGGGTGGCAGCGGCAGCGACCTTCTTCGCTGCATTGCGCGGCCGCGACGGCGATATGCGTTTCGGTTTGCTGGCCTGCGCCGCTGCAGTGGCCCTATTGGGGATCATCCCCGTATTCCAGGCCTTTGCCTCACACAGGGACGTGGGACCGTTACTCCCTGAGGCGTTGAATCCGCCTGCCGCCGATGCCGGCTGGGCCCTGGCCCAGTACAGGTGCTACAACCAGTCTTTCAATTTCTACACGCGGTCCCGCGTGATGCTCATAGACGCCGTAGGCGAAGTGCGCCTGGGCTTGAATGAGCCGGATGCCGAGACATGGTTCCGCAAAGGCGAAGAGACGATAGATGCACTGTCGGTGCAGGGGCCGCTCGCTCTGGTCACGATGAACGAGTATGGGAAGCAGGTGGCTGAAGACCACAATCTGACCGTATGGGCCGCCGATCGTGACCGCATGCTTCTGCTCAATGATGCAGGGGTGAAGCTCGCGGAGTGCACAGCCGTCTCAGGAGGAGTGCAATGAGGGAGGAATTCCTGCCATTCAGCAGGCCGACGATAGGCCCGGAGGAGACCGCGGAGGTGGTGGACTGCCTCGCGTCAGGATGGCTCACCACGGGTCCGAAGGTTCAGCGCTTTGAGGAGTTGCTGAAGGCTGAGACGCGGGCTGCTCATGCCGTGGCCATGAATTCCGGCACCGCCGCCCTGCACGTTGCGCTTTTGGCGCTCGACATCGGCCCTGGGGACGAGGTCATTACCACCCCCATGACCTTTGCAGCGACCGTGAACATGATACTGGCCGTCGGCGCTACGCCGGTGCTGGTGGACATAGACCGCGACAGCCTGAACATCCTGCCGGAACTGATTGCCGCTGCAGTCACACCCGCGACACGAGCGATCATGCCGGTTCATTTCGCGGGTCTGCCCTGCGACTTGGACGCCGTCCATGCCATCGCCGGGGAGCATCAGCTAGCCGTCATCGAGGATGCGGCCCACGCCCTCGGCTCGTGCTATCACGGCAACCCCATCGGCGCACTCTCTGCGGCGACGTGCTTCAGCTTCCATCCCATCAAGAACATAACCACAGGTGAGGGCGGGGCGCTCTGCACCAACGATGATGAACTCGCCGAACAGGCCCGCGTGCTACGCTTCCACGGCATCAGTAAGGACGCATGGAAGCGCTACGACGCTAGAGGCGTGCCTCAGTATGACGTCATGGCGTTGGGCTTCAAGTACAACATGCTGGACCTGCAAGCGGCGATCGGCATTCACCAACTGCCGAAGCTGAGCCAACTCAATGACAGACGACGGCGGCTTGCGGCCAAGTACCGTGAAGCTCTGGCGGACGTGCCCGGCGTACTGGTACCCCCTGAGGCGCCCGCGGCAGACCTACACTCCTGGCACCTGTTTGTCATCAAAATGCTCCCGGAAGTTCTGGGCATAGGCCGCGATGATTTCATGGCGCGGCTCAAAGAGCGCAACATCGGTTCAGGTCTGCACTTCCGGGCCATCCACCTGCACCCCTACTTCGCCGAAAGGCTGCAGTATCCGGTGGGCAGTCTGCCTAATGCCGAGTGGGCGTCCGAGCGGATTGTGTCACTGCCGCTCTTCCCTTTGATGAGCGAAGGTGACGTTGATGACGTTGTGTCGGCTATCTGCGAGATCGGGGTGACGCGGCGATGAGCAAAGGAGACACGGTATTGCTTTCCGTGGTGGTGCCGGTCTTCAACGAGGAGGACAACATCCCGGAGTTGCTGCGGAGGCTTGTCGGGGCGGTGCGGGCCGTAGGGCAACCCGCCGAACTCGTCTTCGTGGACGACGGTAGCTCGGACGGGACGCTGCAAGCACTGCGTCGCTTCTCCAGTGACATGGTTGAGGTGGTGATTGTCGAGCTGGCGCGCAACTTCGGCCAGCATGCCGCGGTCATGGCCGGCTTCAGCAAATGCCGAGGGGAAATCGTAGTCACCCTCGATGCGGACCTCCAGAACCCGCCCGAAGAGATCCCGCGCCTGGTGGCAAAGATGCAGGAGGGATATGACGTTGTCGGGACGATCCGCAAGGACCGGGACGACCCCTACCTGCGCAGGTTGGCGTCGCGTGTTGTGAACAAGGTGGTGGCGCGAACTACCGGTCACAACCTCCACGACTACGGATGCATGTTGCGGGCCTACAGCCGCCAGACCGTGCAGGCGATGCTGGCCTGCCCCGAGCGGCAAACATTCATTCCGGCCCTGGCTATGGTTGTGGCCCGGAAAGCAACGGAGATAGAAGTGGATCACGCCGCTCGCACCAAGGGCAAGTCCAAGTACAGCATCCGCAAGCTGCTCCGGCTGAACCTGGACCTGATGATGGGCTTTACCTCAATCCCCCTGCAGATGGTCAGCGGTACGGGGCTGGCAATCGCGGCGGTGGGAATAGCATTTTCGGCATACCTGATTCTACGGCGCTTGTTTGTCGGCCCGGAAGTCGAAGGCGTCTTCACCCTCTTCGCCGTGCTGTTCTTTTTTGTGGGCGTCCAGATCATGGCCCTGGGCCTGGTCGGAGAGTACATTGCACGCATGTATGAAGAGATACGAGGCCGACCGCGATACATCATCCGCTCGATTAGCTCAACAGTCGGGGATCATCAATGAGAACCGTGGTGTTCGGCTATCATAATGTCGGCTACGTGTGCCTGCGGCAGTTGCTGCAGCAGGGACATGAAGTGGCTGCGCTGGTTACGCACTCAGACGACCCCGAGGAGAACGTCTGGTTCAAGTCGGTGGCCGAGCTGGCGCACGAACATGCCGTGCCGGTATTCACCCCTGATAATCCGAACGTCCCCGAGTTCGTGAATGCCATCGGTGAGCTTCATCCGGACATCGTTTTCAGCTTCTACTACCGGCACATGCTGAAACGCCCTCTGCTGGAGCTGGCGCCGCTTGGTGCTCTGAACATGCACGGCTCATACCTTCCGAAGTACCGGGGGCGCTGCCCTGTCAACTGGGTCCTCGTAAACGGAGAAGCGTCAACCGGCGTAACGCTGCACTACATGGTAGAGAAGCCTGATGCGGGCGACATCGTCGCCCAGCGTAAGGTGCCGATAGCCTTTGACGATACGGCCCCCAGCCTGTACGCGAAGATGACGCAAGCGGCGGAGACGCTGTTCGCCGAGACGCTGCCGATTCTGGCCGCTGGTACGGCTCCGCGCATCCCGCAAGACCACTCGCAAGCCACCTACTACGGCGGCAGGCGTCCCGCAGACGGCTGTTTCAGTTGGGATGATAGCGCCGTCAACATCTACAACCTCGTTCGCGCCGTCACGCATCCATATCCCGGCGCGTTCGCTGATTTCGGCACAGGGAGGCTGTTCGTATGGTGGTGTGAACCGCAGGATGGGCCGCCCGACGCCGGCGGGAAGCCCGGAACAGTGACCGCAGTCACCTCGTCCGGTCCCTTGGTAGCCACCGCCGACGGTCAGTTGCTCCTGCTTTCGCTGCAGGTGGATGACGGTCCCATATTGGATGGACGTGAATTCGCGGCGGCCTACGCCCTGTGCCCCGGGGATAGTCTGCTTTCCGTATGACTACATTGCCGTACTGAGGAGATGGCACAATGAACGTACTGATTACCGGCGGAGCCGGGTTTGTCGGATCACACTTGTGTGACGCATTCATTGCACGGGGTGACCACGTAACGTGCCTGGACACCGGCTCGACGAAAAAGGTGGAGCACCTGTTGGATCATGGCGGCTTCCGCTACGTGCATGACAGCGTACTGAACTCCGAGATGGTTGACACCCTCGTCGGCAAGAGCGATCTGGTCTACCACCTGGGTGCGGTGGTCGGAGTGGAGCACTATGTGGCCGATCCATACAGTGTATTGAACGTCAACGTGAACGGGACCCAGGAGGTGCTCCGTGCGGCGTACCGGCACGAGAAGAAGGTCGTGTTCAGCTCGACCTCCGAGGTCTATGGGCGCAATCCCAAGATCCCCTGGTCCGAGGACGACGACCGCGTGCTCGGCTCCACCGTCATTGACCGTTGGTGCTACTCGACATCGAAGGCGGTCGGAGAGCACTTCTGCCATGCATTCGGCAAAATGGGCCTGGAGTACGTCATCACTCGCTACTTCAACTTGTATGGCCCGCGTCTGGACGCCCTGGATCACGGCCGCGTCATCACCATATTCCTCGGCCAGATACTGTCGGGCAAGCCGGTCACTGTAGTCGGCAACGGCTCGCAGACGCGGTGCTTCACCTATGTGGACGATGCCATACGTGCCACGGTCGAAGCAGGACTGAGGCCCGAAGCGGTAGGTGGAACGTTCAACATCGGCACCGACAGGGAGACCACAATCAAAGAGCTGGCTGAAACGCTGGTGCGTATCTCCGGCAACGGCGCAGAGATAGTCTATGTCCCCCAGGAAGAGATCTACGGCGATAGCTACGAGGACATCCAGAGGCGAGTGCCGGACATCTTGCGGATGCGCAGTGTGCTCGGCGTGGATCCGTCAACTCCGCTTGAGGACGGCCTCAGGGCCACCTATGAGTGGTTCAGCGCGCAGAGGAACCAGAAGAATCATAAGCCTCGCGCAATGGTTATGCTTGGGCAGTGACTATGACTAACGGGGAGCAAGTCGCACTCGGCCTGAAGATAGACGTGGATACTCTGGTCGGCTACCGGCGAGGGGTGCCCGCTCTGCTGGAGCAGCTAGCGGCGGCGGGTGTGCGCGCTACGTTCTTCTTTGCCGTGGGACCTGACCGCTCAGGCGTCGCTATCCGTCGCCTGTTTACCCAGCGTGGATTCCTTGGTAAAATGATACGGAACCGTGCACCGGCGACCTACGGTCTGCGCACAATGCTCTACGGGACGCTGCTTCCGGCTCCCCTCATAGTGGCCTCGGATCCGGAGATAGTGCGGGCGACGGCGGCCGCAGGGCACGAAGTCGGCGTACACGGCTGGGATCATGTGGGGTGGCACGACGGCGTCGGCGGCATGTCGCGGGAGTTGTTGCGCAGCCGGTTGTCCCGTGCCTTTGACACGCTAGGCGAGATTGTCGGCTACCGCCCCAGTTGTTTCGCGGCACCGGGCTGGCAGTGTTCGCTCGAATCGCTTGCGCATCATGACGATGCGGGGCTTAGATATGCCAGCGATGTGCGGGGGCGCGGCGGGCCGTTCCTGCCCCGCATAGCCGACTGTACATTCAGAACACCGCAGATACCCACCTCTCTTCCGACGCTCGATGAGATGTGGGGCGGAGAGGTCCGCGACGGCACGGAAGCGGTCGCGCGCTGGGCAAGTATGCTAAAAGCCGGTGTCAATGTCCTGACCGCCCATGCGGAGATTGAGGGCATGGCGGTTCGTGGTGCGCTTGGCGGTTTTATCGCTGTGCTACGGGATCGAGGCGCAAGTGTCGGTACGCTGGGAGAGATCATGAGCACGGCGGAAGCGGACCGGCTGCCCGTCAAGGAGATTGCCCCTGCCGCAATGCCCGGTCGCGCCGGACGTGTATGGTGTGTAGCCGACGAACCATGAAGATACTACTCGTAGAGGACGACGAACGTCTATCCCGCTTCATCGAGCGTGGCCTGACCGAGGAAGGACACACGGTCGTGCTGCGGACCGACGGCCGCGATGCCGAGGACCAGCTCTTCTTCGAGCCGTATGACGCCGTTATCCTCGACTTGATGCTTCCCGGCCAGTCGGGCATGGAGGTGCTGCGCCACATTCGGTCGGCAGGCATTCGGACACCCGTGTTGATACTAACGGCACGCGACGCTATGGAAGATAAGCTGCGCGGGCTGGAGGCCGGAGCCGACGATTACCTTACCAAGCCTTTCGCCTTTGAGGAGCTGCTTGCGCGGCTGCATGCCCTGGCGCGGCGTGCCACCGGCAGCTTTGAGGCCCCATTGCGTTGCGGCCCCATTACGGTGGATGCCACAAGACGACAAGCACTATGCAACGGACGCGAGTTGTCGCTGACCCATACTGAATTCGCCCTCTTGGAGTACCTTTGCCGCCATACCGGACAAGTCGTCAGCCGCACACGGATCGAGCAGCAAGTGTGGGGCGACGATTACGACCGCAGCAGCAACGTGGTGGCCGTATATGTCAATTACCTGCGGAAGAAGCTGGCACGTTGTGGTGTCAAGGGCATTATCGAGACGGTACGCGGCTCAGGCTATCGGTTGCGGAGTGGTGACTGATGCACCCCTTCCGCCAGGCGCGAGTCTCGCTTGCAATTCGCTACTTCTTGCTCAGCGTCGGCACGCTGGTTGTGATATCCCTCGTTATTGTCCTGATATTCAATGCCGGTGAACTGCGTGAGATTGACGGGCAGCTATTGCGTCAAGCCGCCTGGTTGAGCGAGTTCGCTGTAAACCTGCATAGCGATCACGAACTGTATGAAGAGCTGTATGAGATTTCGGTGGCCGCCCACGAACCCAGCGGCGCCATCGTTTACGATTCTGCAGGCACAATCCGCTTGCGCCACGGCATTCTCATTCGCGTTGACGTGCCGGGTGGAATGGTGCGATCTCAGCCTAGGAGCGTGCCGTTCACCTTCAGCAGTGCGGACCTGGGGCAACTGCGGGCGGTTGCCGTCTCAATGCCTCAGCCTCCCGGAGGGATGGCACTGCTGGTCAGTTCCATGGCCGGGCACAGATCGGGGATGGAACGGCTTATCTTGACGCTGGTATTGGCAGGGCTGGCCGCTGCAGTCATGGCCGCCGTGTTGGGCTGGCATTTCTCAGGTGCCGCTCTCCGACCCGCCCAAGATGCATACAAGCGCATGCAGGAGTTTCTCGCGAACGCCTCGCACGAACTGCGCACGCCCCTCTCCGCCATCGTCGGTGAAGCGGAGGTCACTCTCAGGAGACCACGCGACGCTGACGAGTACCGCCAGAGCATGCAGTTCTGCGCCACCTATGCGCAGCACATGGTGAGAGTTGTTGAGGCCGTGCTTGAGATATCGCGGGCGGACATCGGTATGCCGATACCCGATGCCGCTGTTGACCTGGGTGACATCGCAAAGCGTGAGGTCGAAAGCCTGGCGCGTCGTTTCCCTGATGGGCCTGCAGTAACCTGCCGGGTTGCTCCCGACGCCCTGGTAAGGGGTGACACGGACCTCCTGGCTAGTGTGGTGAGGAACCTCCTGGAGAACGCCGTCGAGCATACCCCCCCGACAGGTGAGGTAACAGTAACCGTCAGCGCAGTGCCGGGTGCCGGCGGCGTACAGCTCACCGTAGCGGACAACGGCGAGGGAATAGCCCCGGAGCATCTACCACACATATTCGAGCGCTTCTATCGCGCTGATAGGCCCCGTTCCCGCAGCCGTGGTGGCATCGGCCTTGGGCTGGCCATCGTAGAGGCGACAGTGGAAGCGCACGGGGGCAGCATTGACGTGGAAAGTCGGCCGGGCGTCGGGTCGGTGTTCACGGTGACATTCGGGGACGTCCCGCCGCAAAGATAGACATCCCGTGGAACCAGTCACGTTCACTGCTCTGTACCGGCCACCTCAGCATCCCCCGCCGGCGTCTGTCCAACCACTTTGCTGAATTGCTGGTAGTACAAGGTCGAGTAAAGCCCGCCTTGGCGCAGCAACTCGTCGTGCGCCCCAGCTTCGACAAGGCGTCCCTCATCAAGCACGACGATCTTGTCCGCATTGAGAATAGTGGTCAGACGGTGGGCGATGATAATGGATGTGCGGCCCTTCAGCAGGACTTCGAGGGCTTGCTGGATCAAGTACTCCGAAGTGGCGTCAAGGCTACTGGTCGCCTCGTCAAGAATGAGGATGCGGGGGTCCTTAAGCAGTGCGCGGGCGATGGCCACCCGTTGCCTCTCTCCCCCTGAAAGACGAAAGCCGCGCGCCCCAACCACCGTGTCATAGCCCTCAGGCAAACCGATGATGAACTCGTGGATATTGGCGGCTTTGGCGGCGCCAATGATGTCCGCTTCACTCGCCTCGGGTTTGGCGTAGAGGAAGTTGTCTCGGATGCTGGCGTGGAATAGGAAGGTGTCCTGAGTAACCGCTGCCATCTGCACGCGGAGGCTTTCCTGTTTCAGTGTGCGCAGGTCGTGGCCGTCCAGAATGATGCGCCCTTCGGTCGGGTCATAGAAGCGGGGTAGCAGATACGTGACCGTCGTCTTGCCCGCTCCGCTGGGGCCGACCAAGGCAACCCGTTCGCCCGGCAACGCCTCGAATGAGACGTTGCGGAGGGCAAGGCGCGGTTCGGCCGGCCCGGCCGGTTGCGGCGTATCGGTCGCATCGTGGGCGCTCTGCTCCACCTGCTGCGGCGCTGCCGGGTACGCGAAGCTCACCCCCTCGAGCCGGATGTGCCCTTTGACTGAGTGCAGCTCGATGGCGTCGGGCGCGTCCTCGACATCCGGCTTGGCGTCGAGGTACTCGAAGATGCGCTCAAACACCGCCAAAGCCCCTTGTATGTCCACATAGACATTGGCGAGTTGGCCCACCGGACGATAGAGATTCGTCAGGTATGCGACGAACGCGATGATGGTGCCCACCGACAACTGCTCGTGTATCGCCAGGTGCCCGCCATACCAGTAGATGAGCGCCGGCCCGGCGACGCTGATCACCGCCAACCACATGAACAGCCAACGCCCGGCCATCGCCTGCCTGACCGTCAGGTCCATTACCTGCCGGTTGCGCTCCACGAATGTATTGGCGTCCGC
The DNA here is from genome assembly GCA_964549395.1 of uncultured Armatimonadia bacterium. Taxonomy (GTDB): domain Bacteria; phylum Armatimonadota; class Zipacnadia; order Zipacnadales; family UBA11051; genus UBA11051. The sequence continues at coordinate 59,015 of CAZJVY010000002.1, forward strand.
CTCCTCCTGGCCGAACAGCTTCGTGAGCATGATCCCGCCTATGTTCAGCCGCTCCTCCGTGAAGGCCACCAGGTCAGCCTGATGTTCCTGCGTTTCCTGAGACAGGCGGCGACGTGTCTTGCCGACAAGCCGAGTGGGAAGATAGAAGGCTGGCACGATGATGACGGCCAGCACCGCCAGCAGAGGCGCCATGGAGAAGATGACGATGAGCGTGGCCGTAAGTGTCAATACGTTGCTCACGATGGACACGATCGTTCCCGTCGCAACTCCCTGCACCGCTGCCACATCGTTATTCAGGCGGGAGACGATCTCCCCCGCTCGAGTGGTCGCATAAAAGCCCAGCGACTGTTCCTGAAGGCGGTGATAGAGCTGGTTGCGCAGGTCGAACATGATCCCCTGTCCGACCCTCGAGTTGAAGTAGTCCTGGAGCACGCCGATCAGGCCGCTCACAACGGTTAGGCCGACAATAGCGCCGACAAGCAGATGCAGCAAGCGGGCATCCTTGTCGGGGATGGCGTTGTCGAGTATGCCCCGCACGCACAGCGGAGGCAGCACACCAAGCCCGGAGGTGGCCGCGATGCACACGAAGATCACAATCCACTGCGGCCAATAGGGCGTGAAGTACCTCGCGACGCGACGCAAGCGGATGCGACTGAGCTTGACCGGCGGCTGGTCAGCATACTCCGTCGCCTGGCGGTAGAGGCCAAAAGTGCGGGAGAACCCGCCCAGGCTCCGCTCCGGACCCATGCCCCGCATTAGCGCAGGCCCCCTTCATCGCGGCGGGAGTCGCCGTCTGCAGCACGCGCATGATGTCGCTCTCTCATTCTGCCTGCTTCCTCTCCAGGTCGCCTTGTACTGGACCGCGTTCTCATTGCCCTTGCTCTCCCTGCTACGCCTGCAAACATCGGCTGACGACGCAAGCATTTAATACCGAATATCAAGTGCTATGAGAGCGGTTCGAATTCCTTCTTTGGTTCAGTGTCTTTGCTGACCTGAGGCCGTTTGGGGATTGACGAGGTGCCTACGCAGAGCAGGAATGCCCCCGCAGAGGGACGAAGTAGTGTTTTCTGCAGGCTGGCAGCTCGAGCCAAGTGCACACCAAGGACGTGGATGGCGGCAGGCGGCGCGGCGCTACGCACTCAAGATGGAGGCAAAGCATGTCTGATTTCTCGCAGTTGAGGATCTACTGCAACGGGGAGCTGGTACCCCTCTCAGAAGCTCGCGTCTCGATCTTCGACCATGCCCTCCTGCTAGGCGACATGGTCTTTGAGATGACCCGCTCCTATAACCATCAGCCCTTCATGCTCGATAACCACCTCGATCGCCTGCACGCTTCGCTGAAGCTGCTGGAGATAGACTGCGGCCTGACGCCGTCGCAGATGAAGCAGGCTACACTGGACACCATCGAGGCCAATTTGCCGCTCTTTGAAGAGGGGCTTGACTACTGGATAAGGCACGACGTTTCGCGCGGGCCGGTCGGCCTCTGGCATCACCTCCTCCCCAAGCCGTTGCGCCCGACGGTCATCATCAGCGTGCTGCCGGCCATCGGTCACCTCACCAGCATAGCTGATGACTACGAGAACGGCGTGCACGTGGTCATCCCCTCGCAACGGGCGATCCCCAGCCGCTACCTCGATCCTAAGGCCAAGACGCGCTCACGGCAGCACTACGAGATGGCCAACCTGCAGGCCGCGCGCATCGAAAAGGGATCATGGCCCGTGCTGTTGGACGAGCATGGTTACCTGGCCGAGGGCACCAGCTACAACGTCTTCCTGGTCAAGGATGGCACACTGTACACGCCCGAGGAACACAATATCCTGCGCGGGATCAGCCGCGCCTACGTCATCGAGATGGCCGCCAAGCTGGGCTTGCCAGTGCACGAAACGAACCTGGAGCCTTACGACTTCCTGATGGCTGACGAGGCCTTTCTGACGGCCAGTTCCTATGGCGTACTTCCGGTGGTGCAGTTCGAGGGACGGCCGGTCGGCGACGGCAAGGTCGGGCCGGTCTACCAGCGCCTGCTGCGGAAGTGGAGCGAGCAGGTGGGTGTGGACATCGTCGACCAGGCCAAGCAGATACGGACCAAGTACGGCGAATAGGAATTGGCTCACATGCGGCTATGTCTCGCTCCAGGGGGAAGGTGGCGGATCGCTGCCAGGCCTGGCTTGCTGCTGGTTGTGGGGAGTTTGTTGGCAGCCCTGACGTGTTCGTCAGCTTTCGGTTGTGCCCGTCGCATACTTCAGCCGGAGGGAGACCGTGATGGCGACAGGTTACGAATGGCGCGTGACGCTGTGCACCGGCGTCCTGGTATGGGTGACCGCGACTGCCGGGTTCGCCGCACAGAACGTAGCGATAAACGGCAACTGTGAGCAGGTGGAGAACGGCAAGCCCGTTGGCTGGGGCGCCTACTGCCAGATCGGCGAGTGGGGTTCCCTGGAGGCGGGCTATCAGGGCAGGGGCGCCTACTTCATCCCGGGTGACTATGTTGTCGAGCCGGGTGGCGCACGCAAGGGCGAGAGGTCCATGAACTGCGCCATTGTGTTGGGCAGCCCGAACGGCACCAGCGGAGCGAACGCTTACACCGCCGAGCCGCCGATGGAAGCTATCTACTACCGACGTCCCACTCCCATACGCTACAAGATCGGCTTCTGGGCAAAGAGCGAGAGTTCACAGGTGGTCGCTAGGGTGCAATGCTGGCGCGCAAACGAAGCCACCGGAGACGATCGCAGCGCCAAGGTCGAGGTGGCTCAGATTCCACGCACCGATCAGTGGACCTACTACGAGAAGACGGTGGATCTACCAGGCGACACGAGGAAATTCGCCGTGATGTTCCAAATCTGGGGTTTTGAGAATGATGGTTTGGCGCTGGGAAAGGTATGCGTGGACGAGGTGACGATTGAGCCTGTTGCCCATGTCGGTCTAACGCCGGACGATCTGCCGCGAATATCAATACCGAAAGAGCCGGTCGTGTACGATGGCAACACGCCCATCGAAGAGATCATCGAGGCGTACCGGGCCGGCGATAAGGCTGCCATTGCGAAAGTGCAGGGGGTACTCGACAGCGCCGAGAGGATGACCGCGAAGTCGGACGAGTGGTACCGCCAGTTCTTCAAGAGTTTTGAGCCAAGTGCAGTGCATACCATAACATGTCCGATACACCCCTTCAAGACGCGGGAGTATAACCCGTTCTTGTGGAGCCTCGATGAGCCGTGGAAGCTGGTATGCCAACACTGCAAGGCCGAGGGGCGCAAGTACGACTACTACCCGAATCCGGACTACCCCGATGACGGCGACGGGTGCCGTCCGACTGACGAGATCTGGCGCCAGGACCATGATGAGGCCTGGAGCAAGGCCCATCGCGGCATCCCGTGGGACCACTGGGATGGACAGACGCACGGCGAGATCGGCGGCAGCAGGGCCTGGTATTTCATGTCACACTACTACAACTACGCACTGCTCACATTGAACGGCTCGCACTGCCCGCAACTTGGTCTCGCCTACCACTATGCCACCAAGCTCTTCCCGCCAGGCAGCGAACAGTATCAGAAAGGCCTCCTTTACGCCCATAAGGCCCAGGTCATCATCCTCACCACTGCCAGAGCGCACATGGGCGATGACTATCTGGCCACCACAGAAGGCATGACCCCTGAGCAGTTCCAGAAGCGCATGGAGGACTTTTACCGCCCCTCTGAGACCGAGAAGTGGCACTATGAGAAGCTCGCAGGCTTCCGGCCTTTCAAGATATCCGATGCACGGGTTGGCGATCCGCACTGGGCCGACGTTGTGGAGAAGGATCCCTACGACTACTGGCTCTTCCAGGGCGCATGGAACCGCAGGGCGAGCTATTGCGGAAGTCTGCTGGAGGGCTTCTGTCGCGCCAGTGCTTCCTTCACAGAGGGAGACGACGACCTGCGACGCCTTGCGGAGCGTGTGCTAGTGTCACTTCCAGGCGACCGCGAGAAGGTGGCAAAGCTCGACCATCCGGTGGACCGCTATCTGAAGCGCGGTATCCTCGAAATGACAATGCAGCCTTACAGCCTGATAACCGGCGGCGACAACCTGGCTCCTGCGACACAGACGCCGCGTCTGCGCGCCGGACTGTTTCTGCATGACGACAGAATCATCGAGACCGTCGCGCTGGACATCAGCTATTTCTGGCGAAACTACTTCTCCCAAGACGGCCTTGGGCACGAGGGTTCGGCAAGCTACTCATGCTACGGCATTACCGGTGTCATGGATGCGCTCTATGGGCTGAAGGGCAAGTTCAATGAGAACGCCCCGTATTTCGATAAGCAGTTGGGCGTTATCAACATGGCCAAGCTGCCCGAATACCAGGCCTGTGCGGTGAAAATGCCCTACTATGTGACCGAGGATGACATTTACCTGCCGTGGGAGGACTGCTGCTACGGGGGCAAGCGGGGGACCGATCAGCTCACCCGTGTGGAGAAGTACGGGGACGGAATACCGGAGAAACACCGCAACTACTTTCTGGTCAGCAAAGACGACAATGGTAATGTCAGCGTCTCGCTCAACCGCTCGGTGCTCCTGCCGCCGGTGCTGCTGCACGACCGCCGGAAGGCCATCCTGCGGTCAGGCAATCTGGAAGAGCCGACCGTGGCGTCGCTGGATTTCACCAAGCGCTGTGGCCACTATCACCCGCCGGCTCAAACACTCATCGTTCACGCGTGCGGGCAGGAGTTGGCTTCGGATATCGGCTACCTCGGTGCAGAGCATTTCCTGACCAGAGCGTGGATCCGCGCATATCCGGCACACAACTGCCTGACCTTGCGTAAAGCCGACGGCAATCCTCATGGCACTGAGAAATTACGTGGCGACCTGCGCAGGCACTTTATCACCACACCGTTCTGCCAGGTGGTGGACACCGCCGAGTATGATCCCGCCGACTGGCAGGCGGCAGGCGAAGAGCAAGTCGGCGAGTTCAGCCGCCAGATATTGCTCATGACGCCTTCTGAGGACCATCAGTACGTCGTTGACATCGCGCGTGGCAAAGGCGGGGCCATCCACGACTACTATCTGCACTGCCACGGTCTCGGGTTTGCCACTGAAGGCATCCACCTGCAGAATGTGGCCGATGCCGAACAGGATCTGCACGACTACAGCGGGTGGACCTTCAGTTGTCCCCAGGGCTACGGAGCGAAAAACGTCCACGGGTTGGCGGTCGGTACGTCCAACGGAACGTGGCAAGCTACCTGGTCGCAGATAGATGATTACCGAGGGCAGCCGGCTGGACAGCCCCTCATCCACGACGATGTCTTCATGCGCCTGTGGATGCCCGGCGACAGCGGCAGTGAAATCATCTCCGGTACGGCCCCTGCCCAGCGCGACCTCCGCAACCAGGACATAGACCGCACCATGAAAGTCGTTTGCGTACGCCGGCCCAACACGGAGCGGGTGGACAACGTCCTGGCCGTCATCGAGCCGTACAGGGACGCGCCGTTCATCAAGGACGTGCGTCGTTTGCAGCTACAGGGCGGCGATGAGTACTATGTGGCTATTGCGGTTGAGACGCCCGACGGCACCGATTACATCATTGCCTACGGAGGCCCGGGGCAGCCCTCCGAAATCACTCTCAAAGACGGCAGCCACGTGCTCCACACCAATGCGGACATGGCTGTCGTATCTTATTGCTCCGATGGCGCTACCCGGATGCTATTGGCGGGAGGTCAGTTCCTTAGCGCCGATCGCTGCACGCTGAAGCTGGAGGGGGCGACGAGCTACACCGGCCGCCTGCTCGATTTCAATGACGCCGAAGACACCCTCACCATCGAGAGTCCGGACTCCTGGCCAGAAGGCGATACCTTGTCCGGCCGCCCCATCATCGTTCAACACGCCGAGGACCGTTCGACGTTCACGATAAAGAGCGTCAAGCCGCAAGCCAACGGACATTATCTGCTTCAGCTAGATGACCAGCCGCACCTGATGAACAACTGGTTGCTGGTGCGCAAAGTGGACGACACGGGCATCGTGATCGAGCCTCCGCCGGTGCTTGACACCAAGAACACCTACAAGGTCTATGCCAGCGAGGCAGGTCAGATCCGGCTGCTCGGCCCGCTGCGCGGGTTCGGCTCGGAAACCGTCTACAACGAGTACGGCACGGCCATGCATACTTTCCGCAGCGTCATTACTGACAGCTACGAGGGTGTGAAACCCGGCCAGGAGATCGGCATCACCCGTCTGCACAAGGGGCGCGACACGGTCTCTGTCACCAACTTCGCATATGCGACCATACCCATGTGAGCACGGACACTGATCCCTAGCCACGAGGCTTCTCCAGGTATACTACTCCCGGCAGAGCCGCGAAGTTCTCGTCGCTGGTCACCAGCGTTGCATCATAGCGGCGCGCTGTAGCATAGACGACCGCGTCCGCCATCGCCAGGCCGTGCTGCAGACTTAGATCGGCGGCCTCCAGCGCCAGCTCTTCATCAAGCGGAACCACCCGGCCCGCGCGCAGTCTCCCCGCTACCGCAGTTGCGTCCTGTTCTGACACCTCGCGCTTCATGAACTTATAGACCTCGTACAGCACCACGGTCGGTATCAGTAGGTCAGGCGCCGACAGATACTCCTCGTGGGCGTCAGCTTGCGGCCCGTTGGTAAGATGCTCGATCCAACCCGATGAATCAACGAGAATCATACGCGGTCAACCTTCTCGCGGAGGTTGGACGTGTCCGCACCCGCGGCAATACCGCGCAATTCGTCCAGCTCCAAAAGCGGCACCAGATAGATTATGCCGCCCTTGGTGATTACCGACAGCTTCTGGCCCGGCTTGAGCTGCATCCGTTCGCGGACCTTCTTCGGTATCACGACCTGGTACTTGCTTGACACGGTTGTTTGCGTCATTTCAACGCTCCGTAATACGAAATACTGTTCGATACAGCTATTATCTTACGACGTGCCTATCGTGTCAAGTATTGTAAGGCATAAGCTTGTGTTTCCACGGGCGTTCGGCTATAACGATCCCAACGGCAGCGCTCCATACGGTGCCGGCCTCGGTGTCAAACTGCCGATACAAACGCACCGGCGATGGCCTTGAATCTCCGTGAAGGACAACGCGCAGCCGGCGAGGAAACTACCGCGTGGCGCAGCCTTGACAGATGAGGGAGACACGACGATGAGAGCACATACCAGCCTTGCCGTCCTAATGACGTCTATCCTCGTACTGCAGGTGATGATCATGATGACCGCCGACCAATCAGCCGCCCAGCAACAGCCCGGCTGGGTGCGCGTAACCGAGCACGCGGAATTCATCCCGCGCGACACCGCCGAAGACGCCGTCTTCCTGGGCAAGATGTGGATTAGCAACGCCTACCCCCCGGGGGCAGTCCTGCTGCGCGATCTGTGGAACTCCGCAGACGGCGTCACGTGGACAAAGGTACTGGAAGAGACCCCCTACGATGGCTACAGCGAAATGGCCGTCTATCAGGACAAGCTGTGGGCAATCAAGGGCAGCGTCTGGAATTCCGCCGACGGCATCAACTGGACCAAGGTGCTCGACAAGACCCCCTTCGGTGCGCGCGGATATGGCGAGGTGGTAGTCTACGATGGGAAGATGTGGCAGCTCGGATCGGGGCAGGAGGTCTGGAATACCACCGACGGCGTCACCTGGACCTGCGTCATCAGCGAGGCCCCCTTCGGACGTCGGGCGGCATCTGCGGTGGCGGCGTACAAGGGCAAGCTGTGGCTCATGGGCGGGCGAATTGATCAGCCCAGCGATCCGCCGGAGAAGCACTATCCCAAGTACACAACCTACAATGACGTCTGGTGCTCAACGGATGGGGCGAATTGGACCCGCGTGCTGGAGCATGCGCCCTGGGCCGAGCGCATGTGGTTCATCGCCCGCGAATACGCAGGCCGTCTCTGGATCATCGGCGGCTTCTCCAACCGCCAGAGCATCAACTTCGCCGAGGCCTGGTACACAGAGGATGGCCTGAACTGGCAGCAGTACCAGTCGGATGCGATGTGGTCGGCGCGGCATGAACCCACGGTTTACGTCTTCGATAACAGCCTCTGGGTTGTGGCCGGCAACATGTGGCCGCTGATGAACGACGCGTGGCGACTGACGCTGCCTGAAGCAGGACAGTCAGCGGATTGAGCCGCACCGGATGAAGTTCGAGGGCGGCGGCCCTTCGTCAGGCGGCGACGCCTGGGATGGCTCCCCTCGCGGGGCAAACCATTTGAGTGCGACCTTGATTCCGGGCCGGCGTCGGTTTCCGCTGGACCAAGGTCACAGAGTAACAACAACCTTGACATCCGCCACCGGGCATTTGGCGTCCGGGTTCTGTACTGTGACCTTCACGAACCTGGCTCCCAGATAGATATCTTTGGTCTGTCGCACCGTCTTGCCCGGCGTCAAGGGCAAGGCCCCGAAGACGGGATTGCCCGCCGCGTCCTTCTGCTCTTCCGTATCCCACTGCTGTCCGTCATAGCTCGTATAGACGTGGGTTTGCAGGCCAGCGCCTGCAGAGGCACCGTAGGTGCACTCGACCGTGAGTGTGAGGCCTTGCCCCGCCTCAAGCGAGATGGCGGGATAGCAGTCGGCGACCCGTGTGGTCTCTCCTGGCTCCAGAGACGATTTCTCCAGCACCGTGTTGTAAGGTCGCCCGATGAGCGGGATCCTTGCCAGCCCGAATACATTCGGCTCGCCGTAGTCATACACCAGGTAAGCCATTCCCGCCTCAGTGAGCAGTGGGCTGACATGGCTGTACAGATAGCCGTCGTCGGGATACGTATCCCAGACGCTCCTTGTGCTACCGTACCAGGTCCTCAGGTCGCGCGAGACCATCCAGCGCTCGGGATAGCCCTCGTTGCCTTCCATATCAAAGGCCCGTGCGCTGTCGTGGGTGATAAGCAGGAAATACCAGCCCAGCATCGGCACCAGACCGTGCGAATCATAGATGGCGAGGGCCTGATCCTGACCCACGATGACTTGCTCGAAGCAGTATTCCTCCCCGCTATCCGATGTAGCCAGGCCGGTGAACCCTTCGTTCTTGCCATGGGCATCCTGGAGCAATGATGCGCTGAAAATCAGGAAGTACTTCCCCTCCTCGGCATTGTAGATCGGTATCGGCTTGGTCGGTGAATAGGTGTGCCCGCCCAGCTCGAACCTCCCGAGAACGCGCTTCTTATCCCCCCACGTCTTTCCATCCGCCGAGGTCACTCGCATGGTGGAGAAGAAGTCCCTGCCATCCTTCTCGCGCCCGCGCCCCGTGTAGAGCATCTCATAGGTATGCGAACCGGGAATCCGGAAGACATACGGCGTATGGTTCTGCCCTCTGGGCTTGCCATCACTTCCGGCGACGATCCCGTCATCCTCCCATTTTTCAGTCATGGTCACGATCGGGTTCCCCGGATACCGCGTCAGATCTTCCAGAGAACTCCCGTAGGCCAGGCCGATCTGCATGTGGCCCTCAGTGCCGGTGCCAAAACCGCAGTAGTACAGCTTGAATCTCTCTTCCTCGGGAGCCGAGACATCGAGGAAGATCATCGGGTCTCTGACGAGCTTGTCATCCCATTCGCCCGGCTTACCCTTCTCAAAAATCGGGTTCTTGTGGTAGCGGAAGTTGTTCAGGCTCCGGTTGAGCGCGAACTGCTCAAGCGCCAGAACATGGCCGGCGAGGTCCCCGCCGCTACCGCCACTGGCGTTCATCGTTCCTCCCATGATTCCCATCTCCCCTTCTGGAATGAGGCCGGCTGACCACACGATGGTGCCTTGTGGTCCCGGCTTATTCCTTTGGTGCAGCCAACACAACCTCGCAGGTCTTCTGCAGCGCGTAGCCACCGCCATTCTGCCTACTGGCACGCACCAGGTGCGGAATGATGAAGCCCGCGCCCTCCTGAAAGTTGTATGTGAACCCCGACTCGTAGTTGTTGGGGTCCTTGTAGCCCCGCACGAAGGTGACGTCGCCGAGACACACTTTGAACAGCTCACCGTCAGCTTCCACGCTCTCTATCGTGTAGGTGGCGTTGCGGAAACGATCATTGTCAATGATCATCTGCTGACCGGCCAGCGTGTCGCCCTCCGGGAGCCTGGCATCCACCCAGACATAGCCCTTGCCCGACATGTCCTTGTCCATCTTCGCGATGGTGCCGCTGTAGCCGGCTTGGGGCAGTTGCAGACTGAACTCGCCGAGAGCCAGCATGGTGCCTCGCGACAGCACCGCCGTCTCCACCCGCCCGTCGCGGACACGCAACCAGCCCACGGCTCCGGCGAATTGCGGGCCGTTCTCAACCCGCACGGCTCCCGTGTCGCTGTCGCCAGCCATCAAGTAGTCCACAGCCCCATCCGCCAGCGTCACCTTAAGGCATACCGGCTCTGAGTCGGCCGGCGCGTCAACGATTCCCAGCCGCTCGACCGCCGCGATGACCGGTTGCTGACTGTAAGGCTCGATGATGCCGGTGAAGGTGCTGACCAAGTTCTCGCCCATTCGGTGCCCCAGCAGATAGCGCAGCCACTTGGGGTTGGCGCTCAGGTGTTGGGGCGGCTCGGCGTCGGCAAAGGCCACATCATCCAGAGGAGTCATGCAGTGATAGCGCAGGTGGATGTCGTCATCCTCCGTGACGCCACGGTAGCCGGTCTCGGCTTTCCAGTCAACGCGGAAGTCGGCGGGAGGCTTGCTGTCGCGTTCCACGTTGCAGAGCCAGGGGTATCCGAACATCGGCATGGACGCATTGAGTGCCTGGTCCCGATAGGGAACGTCGAGGCCGGCATACGTTCCCCCCTGCTGTGCGACAGGGCTGAGGCCGGCACAAGTGACCTGCCCCGGCGGCCCGTGCAGCGAGTAGACATGATCGTTGCCGCCCCTGACGCGGAACACATCGAGGGCATACGCCTGGCCCTCGCCCACCTTGACGAAGGCGAGGGTACGCTGGTACTTGTCCACACCTGCGTACACCTGAGGACTGTCCACCCGTATCGCGCCAAAATCTTCAAGCTGGCAGAACAGCTCCGGATAGCCGCCACTGCGCTCATGTATCTGCTGCATCCGGTTGACGACCACCGTATTGTGGAAGATGGTGTTGCGGGTGGCGTGTATGCGCTGCGGCCAGCCGCCGGTGGCCTCCGGATAGCCGTGATCGGGAAGCATGCACAAACCCCGGTAAACGATGTCGAAGTTGAGGCGGTCGCGATGGCCGTGATTCCCTCCGGCGGTGTCGCCGTAGTACATCCAGAGGGCTGTTCCGGGCTTGTCCCAGCCGAACTCCACGGAGGCCATGCGGTAGCCGGTGCGATTGCCGCCACCGACAAAGGGATTTCCCTGTGCTTCGCTTTGCCGGGCGACCTCGGCGATCTCCCTGCTCGTTGCATCGGGGTCGGCCGCGTAGATGTCGCGGCCCAGGCGTTCGGCAGTGCAACCATTAGCGTAGTATGCCGCCAACGCGGCGAGTGGGTTCTTGGTGTAGCGATAGCCGCGCGCCATGGATTCGGCATCTACGTAAACCTTCTGAATCGAGCCGCACGAGCCGCTGTCCCCGATGTTCGGGGTGGTGTAGCCGAGCACCAACAGCCGCCATGGTGCGGTAATGGTGGCTGTGAAGGGCGGCAGGTCGCGGTAAATGTCGTGCTTGGTGTAGCCTTCATAGTCCGCCAACCAGTCAGCGATGAGGCCGAAGGTACTGCCCCATCCGAGTGAATAACTCGGGGAGCACTCCGCCCCAACCCCGTCGCGGTCGATCGCACCGAGCACCAGGCCCGGGATCTGTCCGCCATCGGGCTGGGACGCGCCTTCGGGCGTGGTGTGGGTCCCGGGGCCCGACTGGAACAGCCAGTCGAGCCACTGCTCGGTTTCCGGATTGGTGTTGAGCGCCAGCGCGCAGGCGGTAAGAGCCGATTGGTGGGCCCCCTCATTGCCCATGATGTCGCGCTCCATGAGCGCCCGTGCGCCCTCACGGAGAATGCCATCATCAATGTTCTGCAGCAGCAGTTCGCGCGTACCCTTGGGGTGAGGTAGCTGGTACTGCTCGGCCTGCTGCCGTAGGAATGCGTACAACTCGGGATCATCGCGCGAGCCGGAGACGACCCTGTCTATGCATATGGCCAGCGACCGAACCACACTGCACTCCCAGACGTAGTCAGTGATTTTCCCGCCACGGGCACCATAGCCGCCGCTGGCATAGCCATCCTTGTAGTCCACATAGAGATCTGCTAGGCGGTCGAGCAGAACGAGCGCCTTGTGGGCGTACTTCTGATCGCCGGTGTACACGTATGCCAGGGATAATTGATCGAGCATGGAACGTGGCGTTGACATCTGCATCCAGTGGCTATAGTAGGCGACAAACTGGTACTTCTTGCCGTCCTTATCGGTCCAGCCGTAGCCGTCGTCCACTCCGTACATGTGCAGCGGGTCGTTGGCGTCCGGATGCTCGGTGTTGAACAGCAGGCTGCGGTCGCCCTTCTTCGGGTTGAAGATGCCTTTCTCATCTATGCAACTTTCATAGTACTTCGCGAAATCGTTCTTGGGGAAGACAGCCCCGCAATTCGGGCACGTCAGCTTCCACGGGTTGCTGAAATGACCCCAGCCCCATGGGTAGTGGCCGAACTTGTTGATGCCCATGCCGCAACCGGGGCAGTACTTTCCCTCTCCCTGCGGGAAGCAGACATGCAGCGACCGTGGCAGCTCATTGCCTGCCATCAGCTTCCACAGGTAGTCGTCGCTCAACTGGACATACACGTTCGCAGCGCGCACTGCCGCATCACGCTGCTGTTTGGCCCAGTCGTACTTCTCGCAGTTGGCCCGCACGTTGGCCAGGCGCTCCTTTGTGTACCACCCGCCGTAGTCACGAACAGACCATGCCGTGCCGCTGGTCGCAAGCCAGACCATTCCCAGCAGGGCTGCAAGTAGCACCTCGCGTCCACTACCGTTGCACGAGTAGCCTATCATCTCAAGCATCCCTTCCTGTGGATCTAGGTATCTGTGCCGAGCGCTCCCCAACGTCGTGTGGAGAGCTGTCAGATAGGGGGCCCTGCCATACACTTTTCTCCGTCTGCCGACTCTTCCCCTCTGCGTTCGCGAGGATGATGCCCGGCCAGTGTGCCGAACGCTCGGTCAACCTTGGCCCTCCATGGCGGACAAGTGAGCATCAAAGACCTAGCTGAAGTCGCCTAGCATTACGGGTAATACAGAGATGGGGATAAGGGCACAGGCGGGGCCAAACCGTGGTGGAGGCGTGTTGTGGCGGCGCTGCCCTCAACAATCACATACGCCACTGCGGGCCACCCAGGAACCCCTCATGCAGGAAGGTCGGTTCGTAACCTCGTTCCGTCGCCCACCTGATCGCCGCCTCGACACGTTGCGCATGGTCAGCCAGATAGCCAGGATGAAACGACCAGAACAACTGCTCGTGAGTGATGATGTCCATGATCTCGGCTTGCAGGGGGTTATCGTGCAGTGCTTCCAGAATGGGCACGACCTCTTCAAGCGGCGTGGTGTTGCACACCATGTCCATGCGCGAGAAAACAATCCCACTATCGAAATCCTTCAGCGCCTCGTGATTGTAGAGGTACTCAGAGCGAACTGGGTCCAGCCAGTAGTGGACATCATAGCCGTAGGAATACGGGGCGAAGAAACCGGACAGCACGCGAACCCCCTTCCTGTACAGCTCCGGTATCGCCTCGGGGAGCAGCATTGCCCAGTGAATCTGCGCCGGCGGCGCTAGCGTCCGCTCCCCGGCGAAGCGGACTATCTGTTCCTCAACCATGTCCATGTCGGCAATCAGCTTCTCAGGTGCGGCGTACTGGTAAGGGCGGTTCGGCATGTTGGCGTAGGCGTGAAAGGACAGCACGAGCCAGTCCGCATTCTCCTCGAACTCGCCGCGATAGCGGTCCGGAAACTCGGTAATCTGAAAGCCATCCTCGCATTCGTAGTAGATGTTCAACGCGAACTTGGTGCCATATTGCCGATGCAGATTGCGGAGCATGGCGAAGTAGCAGCAGTCAAAGAGCGAGCGGTACCCGTTGCGTGCGACATCGCGCAGGCAGTAGATGTTGTCGTCAATGGCGAAGCGATAGCGCGGCCGCGAGTAGCGGTCCCAAACCACGCGCACAGTATGCTCCTGGTGGCCGTAGGAGCCGTTGTAGACCGCGGTAATGTCCTGCTCCGGCTGCGTCACCTCAACCTCGCACCGGAAGCGCCCACTGCTGACCTTCGCCGGCACCCCGTTGACGGTGACGCTGCCGTAAGGGGGCGCCTGGCCGGTCACTGTGAGAGCTATGCCGTCCTCACTCTGGACGCCGTACCTGTGATTCACGATTGCGCCATGAAACGGCTCTTCGATTCGCAACACGCCGACCTACCTCCCTGTATGGTTTCACGGACGCGCGAGGGGAAGGCACTTGACGCAGAAGGAAAATACTCGCGTGGCGCGGGCGTCCCGCCTGCGGATTCCTCTCATCTGTCGCGTGGCACAAGCATCCTTTCCCTGTGCACGCGGCTAGCCGGAGCCGCTCAGTATCCCGAACCGCCGCCCAACGCGTGTGAAGGCGGCTAGTGCAGCGTCCAGGTCGGCTCTGCAGTGAGCGGCCGATATCTGGACGCGGATGCGCGCCTGATCCCGTGGAACGACCGGGTAACTGAAGCCGATGACATATATTCCCTCCGAGAGCAAAGCGCGCGCCATATCATTTGCCAGTGTTGCCTCACCCAACATAATTGGCACGATGGGGTGAGTACCTTCTCTGATGTCAAACCCGACATCGCCCATGGCCTTGCGGAAGTAAGCCGTATTCTGCGCCAGCCTGTCACGGAGTTCGGTGGTTTCTTCGAGCAAGTCCAGAGCAGCCATGGCAGCCATCACAATTGAGGGTGCGAGGGTGTTGGAGAACAGGTACGGTCGCGACCGCTGGCGCAGAAATTCGATGATCTCTTTCCGGCCGCTGGTGAAACCGCCTGAAGCGCCGCCCAAGGCCTTGCCCAGGGTTGAGGTAATGACATCAACTCTCCCCATGACCTGCCGGTATTCGTGGGTGCCTCTGCCGGTCTTGCCCACGAAGCCGGTAGCGTGGGAATCGTCCACCATCACCAAAGCCCCGTGCTCTTCGGCCAGCGCGCAGATCTGGTCAAGCCTTGCGATGTAACCATCCATGCTGAACACGCCGTCTGTTGCGATCATCCTGATGCGGTAGTCCGCGGACTGCTTGAGGATATCCTCCAGATGACCCATATCGGAATTGTTGAAGCGCTTGCGTTCGGCTTTGCACAGGCGAATGCCGTCAATGATGCTGGCGTGGTTCAGTTGGTCGCTGATCACCACATCTTCCGGCCCCAGTAAGGCCTCAAACAAACCGCCGTTGGCGTCGAAGCACGAGCTGTAGAGAATCGTGTCATCGGTGCCCAGGAAAGCCGACAGCCTATCCTCCAACTGCTTGTGTATCTGCTGCGTGCCGCAGATGAAGCGGACCGAGGACAGCCCATATCCCCATTCCTCCAACCCACGCTTGGCAGCCTCGATGATGCTGGGATGCGATGAGAGACCCAGGTAATTGTTGGCGCAGAAGTTGATTACCTCGCCATCCCGCACCGTGATTCGCGAGGCCTGCGGCCCGAGAATGATTCTTTCATCCTTGTAAAGGCCGGCGGCTCGAAGGCCATCAAGCTCCGCCTGCAAGATGTTTCTCACAGCACCATACATGAGATATCCCCTTCCGGGCGATGCGACATGTAAACAGGACAGCTACCACTTGATTATGATCTTGGGGTGGGCTGTGATTCTACGCTCGAAATCATCCTGATCGTAGTCCCCTATGTTCACAACGGTATCGTCTCCCTTGTTGAGAATGACCTCATACACTTTCTGCTGAATACCGTTGTATTTTGATTCCATTAGACTCTTGGTCGTACACCACGTTCGGAAGATCTGCCTGCCGAACAGGCTGCTTAGGCTGATGCCATTGGAGATGATGTCGGAGAAGTCTTCGATGGTGAAATCGCCGCTCTTGATGCCGAACAGGACGACATCTCCGCCGCGTCGGACGGAGCGAACAGCGTTGTTGACGGAGGAATTGTGGCCGGACATTTCCATTGCCACGTCCACGCCGTCACCGCCGAAGGCTCTTGCCTGTTGCACAACGGAGGGGTCACTACGCCAGGTATCCGGGTCCGGCGTGAAGCGCACCAGGTGATCCACCCCGAGCCGTTCCGCAAGAGCGGCGTTCCTCGCGTCAGGCTCAACACCGACGATCTTGGAGGCGCCGACAGCCCTGCCGACAAGCAAGGCAAATAGACCGATGGTGCCACAGCCGAACACAGCCAGGCTCTTGCCCCGCAGATCCACCTTGGTGCAGGCGTGCACGGCATTGCCAAACGGCTCTTGCAGGCATGCCACCTCCGGTCTTATCTTCTGGATATCGGTGCGCCAGAGCGCCGAGGCCGGCAGCTTCACATACTCGGCGAAGCATCCGTCCCGAGAGAAGCCGATGATCTTCTCATTGCTGCATACGTGAGTATCGCCGACCAAGCACTGGTGGCACTTGCCGCATATCAGATGCGATTCGGTGGTGACGATGTCGCCGGCCCGATAATCGTACCGCTCGGCAGCCAGACGCCCGACTTGTGTAACCTCCCCCAGCAGTTCGTGACCGCCGATCCTCTGGCTCTTGCCCTCAGCGGCCAGCGAGTCATGCAACAGCTTCTTGAACGCATTGCGGAACCATATCCCGCGATCCGACCCACAGAACCCGGAGTAGAGCACCTTGACGAGCACCATTTCTGTGTCAAGTGGCGTCCTCGTTTCGTCAAGCACCGGCTTCGCCACACGGACCTTCCTTAGTCCGCGGCTTTCCTCCCATACGTCTTTCTGTTTGTCGTACACCAGCGCCCACATCTGATCCGACATTAATGCGCACTCCTTCCGTCTCATTGCTTCTTCAGTCAGTAGGGGGCGCTGTAGTGGTGCGCCGACCTTGCCCCATGCACCTCCTCAGTACTACCCGAAGTGCACCGTATATCCGCCGAGGGCATCGGGGCCGAACAATGCCACAGCGATACGGCGTAACCGAGAGGATGCAGGGGCAGGTGCAGGTAACGCCGACGGCAGGGGCGTCGGTACCGGCTGCGCTACTGCCGGGGCGACGGCATCTGCAGCAACGCCCGGGCCAGCCCCAAGATCGTGTGCATGCCGTTGTATGTGTTGGCCAGCCAGATATCGTCCGGTGTCCAGTCGGGCGGGAACATCCCCGCCCAGCCGGCGTGCTCCTCATAGGTAAAGCCGTAGATGCCCAAGTTCGCCGAGAAGAGGGCGGTGTTCGTCCACTTACGCGCGCTCTTGTAGCCTGTCTCCACTTCCGGCCCGCCCGCCTGCCGCGTCATTTGGCAGGTCAGCTTCTGTAGTTCCACCAGCAGCCCATGATCGCCGGCGGTCTGGTGGGGGTGGCATATTCCCAGCCACGGAGATATGGACTGCTCCGGCGGGCAGCTCGCCGAGTGCATGTCCATGTAGCAGTCAACTCTGTTGTCGCGCAGGAACTGAAACATCTGCCGCGTCTCGACGGACATAGTCCTGCGCTGCGAACAAGGGCGGCATACCAGGCGGCCGGCGTCGT
The DNA here is from genome assembly GCA_964549395.1 of uncultured Armatimonadia bacterium. Lineage (GTDB taxonomy): Bacteria > Armatimonadota > Zipacnadia > Zipacnadales > UBA11051 > UBA11051. The sequence continues at coordinate 76,566 of CAZJVY010000002.1, forward strand.
TGAAGCGCGCTCCCAGGTAAACGATGCGATCCAGCTTCCCCGTCAGGTCTGAGGCCTTGGACCAGGGCCCGAATGTGCGCATGGTTTCGACCACCTGTCGGTTCCGCCATAGGCCGTTGTGCAAGCGCCTTACCGCGTCGAACGGCATGCCGACATAGCTTTTGACCAGACTACGGGCCGCAGCGTCGGGATTGTAGAAGGGGACCAGGTAGAAGCCGACATTCTGAGCTACACGGCGCAAAGCCGGCCACTTCCGCCCGCGCAGATCGTGCCCGGTTTCGAGGGCGCTGATGACGTTGACCACCGAGGCAACCCCTTCGGTCTCTGTGGCATGCGTGGCGCCCGTGATACACATCTTCCGCTCCGGGCTCTTGGGCCCGTAGTAGACCACGCGGATCGGCCGCCCCCCCGCGCTCTGCCCGATGCAGCCGACTTGTCCCTTCTGCAGGGCTCGCAGGTATCCGCCGACCTCTTCGTACCCGACAAGCCAGTAATCCGGCACATCGAGGTACTTGCGGATGTCGTCGTTGCACCGCCACGGCCACTGCGGGCCGCTGTCCCACAACTTCATCACTTATCTCGGCTCCCTCCAACGCAAGATGCGACAAGTTTCCAGCTTGTCCTAGAGAACCGGGTTGGCTGTCGCGGATGCTACTGCGCCAGCGCCAGGCCGGCCTGGGGCATGACCTCTTGCGTCAGGTCCCGGTCCACCAGCACCTGTCCCCCCCGGCTGATTCTCATGTGCCCGCCAACATCCCCGACCGTGGCGAAGCTCAGTGTCACGCTCTTGCCCAGCGCGTCGAATGTCACAGTCGCAGTGCCATCGCCGGTTGTCACCTGGGTTTCACACATCGCCTGCAGCGTCTGATCGCCGACCTGGATAAGGTGCAGGAAGACATCCTCTTTGCGGGGGCTACCGGGCTTCACTTCCATACGCCAGCGGCCCGCCAGTTCGGGGACCTCCTTGTACTGCCGCTTGAACAGCTCAGAATCATAGCCCGCCTCGCGCATCTTTTCCGAGAGACCTGCATCCAGCGGGTAGTTGACGCCATTCACCCAGAACTCCTTACCCGGGCCGCCCACTTTCTCAAGCACGGCGTCCTCCGGCAAGAGCGTGCGGCAGAGGAGCCGCCCACGGTCCTGGTCGGAGTACCATGTCTTCCCATCGAGTATCGGCTCGTTGGCATGGTGCAGCAGCCATGTCTTTGCGTACTCGGCCTGCGCTGACACCGCGCGGTCGAAGACCACGAAATGATCCGGCGGGATGAAGACGAACTGCCGAACCATCAGCTCGCACTTGCTCTCCTGATAGACCGGGGTGGCATCACCGGCAACGTAAGTGAAGAGCGGCTCGGTTTCAAAGGCCACAACCTGGGAGCCGACCTGCTTAATCTGCCCCTTGTCCCCGAACATAATGCAATTGTGAGCGATAGTCTGGTTGAAGTAGTCGCTCGTGTTGTCCGTGGCACCCTCGCGAGCGCCGGTGTCCAGGGCCAAAAAGCCTTGCCTGTAGATGGTGAAATGGGTGGCATCCAGATGTCGGTGCGATTCGGCTATGCCGCCGCAGGCGAACATGGCGTAGGTGTCATCAGGTCCGCTGCCAGTGCGCATGAAAACCTGCCCCATGTTCTCAAAGTGACGTGCGGGGGGCAGACCGGCCGGCACCTGCGCCGATGGCGCTTTCTCCAGATTGGTCAGGAGGAATGGATATACCGACCCCTCTTCGGACTTGAAGCTGCCGCCTATCTCATTGCGCAGATGATGCGCCAGCGCCGCCGTTTCCGGCGCGGACTCGCCGAAGAAGTGCATGTAGTGAGACAGGTGAGTGTACAGCCAGTGCATGATGTCTATATTATTCCCACCGCCATATATGTGATACGTGCTGCCGTAGCCGAATTCGTGCCCGCCTGGTAGCAGGTTCCACATGACGTAGTTGGGATGCAAAGCGATGTACGGCCATTTGTCCGCAACCTTCTCCCCCGTCGCGGTTTCCCAGATGTACATGAAATTCCATTCAGACAGCATGTATTTGCCGAACTGGTACGCGAGGCAGGAGGTAGCCCCGCCGCCGTCGTCAAGCGCCGCCTCGGCGCGGTATGCCAGCATCTTCATGTTGACATCGTAGCCCAGCTTGAGCAATTCCCGGGCCTTGTCATCCTCTATGCCCGCGTTGTAGAAAAGCAGCCCTGCGGGCAGAGCGAGACTGACTACACCGAACGAGCTATACTTATACCCCTCAGGCCAGTAGTCGGCACGTCGTTGGATGCCGGGCTTGAACAGCGCCTGCTCGACATGCTCGATCAGGCGACGGCCGATTTTTTCCCGCTCCGCAGGGGTGAACTCGTCCCACAGCCAATCCAACGCGCACATCGCCCCGATGCGGCTGGTGCCGGTCCAACTGACGCCGACGCCTTGGTCATAACATGCGTGGTAGTACTCCACGCTGGCCCGCAGCTTGGCTTTGATGTCCGCCAGACGCTGTGGCGTAGGCTCGATGCGATACACCAGAGCCGAGCTCATGAGCTGGTCGCCCCAGTCGCGTACCTCTATGTTACCGCCGGGCAGGGGCGCGGGACGCTCGATCTTGGACCACTCGAATTTCGGCGGTGGCCCGTCGGCGTGAGCCTTGACTTTGGCGAATTGCTCCCTCTCCACCGTCAACGCACGCTCTCTGATTGCCGGCCAGGTATCAGCATTGAATAATAGGCGGGGATGATCGGAGCGGACCTGCGACAGCCATGCCTCATCATCGGCTCGGGTTGCCGGCGGGCAGAGCAGAGCCGCCGTCAGGATGCAGACTGCAATCAGCAGCACGACGATTGTCTGAGCCATTAGCCATACCTCACTCAGTCCGATTCGCTTCTGTTGGGGTGGGGGATGCCACGCTCACGGATTCCGGTTCAGCGTCGACAGATGGAACTGCCTGGTGCCGCCCTTGGCGTGCCCGTCACAATACCCGATGTTCGCTCGGTCGTTATGGTCATAGCGGCTGGTGTTCTCTGTCGGCCCGTACCACATAAAGTACCCGTTCCATCCATTATAACTGCTGCTGTAGTAAGAGGATTCGCCGATAAGCGCGGTTTCGGAGGGCCGGGTGATCTCGGCGTCCATCTTGTTGTTGAAGGCGCTCGCGGAGTTTATACCATAATGACTGTAGCAGCCGCATATCCAATCGGCCGATCCCCCCGCCCATATGTCTGCGCGGAATGACGGGCATGTGAAAATCCCTCCGGCCCCCCCGCGCTCGGTCGCACACTTGATGTAGGGCATAACCAGCCACGGCCAGTACATATTGTTGTTGCAGGGCGGAGTCCTGGGCACCATCGTGTAATTGCGCAAGGGAAAGTGGCCGTCGTGGTCATCGCAGTACATCAGAATGCCCAAGGTTATCTCCTTGGTGTTGCTGAGGCACGATGCGTCACGCGCCTTCTCCCGTGCTCTGGCGAATACGGGAAAGAGAATTGCCGCCAGGATCGCGATGATGGCGATCACGACCAGCAATTCAATCAACGTAAATCCGGTATGCCTTGACATTGACATTATGCATCTCCTCCAGTTCCAGTTCCTTTACTCGCACTGTCCAAGACCATCCAGCAAGCGTCGCAATGCGCTGTCGCCGAGTGGCTCAACGCATCTAGGCGCTCACAACCCGCCGACCGGCTACATTGTTCTCAAACCATCGCAGCAAGCGTTCTCTTGTGTGCCTCATGTGACCGCGCATAGCGACCTCGGCGGCATCCGGGTCACCTGTCTCAATGGCATTGGCTATGTCTGCGTGGGGTATCTCGCGATGCAGGTGGAGGGCCGGTGTTAAGAACCCCGGCGGGTAGTTGATCAGGCATTTAAGGAGCATCGGTTCTGCGCCGGAGTAGTCCGCGATGTACTCATTTCCCGAGCCTATGAGGATGTAGCGATGAAACTCGAAGTGCAAGGCCCGATACCGGAAGTGATCCTCGTTTAAGGCGGCCGCAGCCATCGTGCTGTCGAGGTCCCTAAGCCCCGCAATGTCGTCAGGGCTGTGATTCAAGGCCATAAGCCGTGCCGCCATTCCCTCAATCGCCTCACGAGCTTCCAGTGCACGACTGATGTCGAGAGCACCTGACCTCGCCACAAAGCAGCCTTGATTGGGACGCCTGACCAGCAGCCCATGCGTCATGAGAGCCTGCATGGCGTCGCGTACAATAGTGCGACTGACCCCGAATTCCCTCGCCATGTCGGCCTCAACAATGTGATCGCCTCGGATCAGTTCGCCGACGATGATCTTCGCCACAAGCTTCTCACGTATGCTTTCCGTCAAAGTGTCCTTTCCCATGTCACCAAACCGTCCCGTGCGAGGGATTGTATGCAATTTAACGATATATTGTATGCTATAAGTCCCTATGTTGTATACAATATGCTCGCGGTTGTCAAGAGGCATTTTGCCGTCGGCATCGTCCGCTAGCTGTGACAGACGACAACCCGACAGAACGGCTCCAACTCCCCAAATGGTGTTGAGCCTGCTGCGTGTGGTTTCTGAGAGCGACGGTGGGGCAACGTGCCTCCGCCCAGGAGAGGCCCAAACGATCCTACAGCCCGGGCGGATGCAGTGCATGGCCGCACGCACGCAGCACTATGGAGGCAATCCAGCCGTGGGAAGATCGGCGGCCGCTCGCCGTCAACGGCACGATAATGGCGGGGTGGACACGCTTGACTGCAGGGGAGTTGACACCGGCAAGTGCCGTGCTCTACAACGAGCCGCCGTGTCTCTTTCCATCACGGGACGGCTCTCAACGTGGCGACGCCGGCTTCATCGTCCAGCTCTGCAAGCGTATCTGCTCGAGTAGGCGTGTCGGGTGGTAGTCCTTCGGAAGGCAGTATGACTGTATGGAGGCATCGCCAAGCTGCTCTGCCTCGCGTGGGCAGTCCGGGCCGGGAGAGATCCGGGTGGCGCCCAACTTCCGACCTTCTGCTGCCGCCAGGTACACTTCTGCAGCAAGGGCAAGCAACTGTGCGGGTCCGAGCTGATTGCGGCCCACGGTCACTTGCGCCGGCAAGCGGTGGTGGTCGCTGATATATACATCGGCTTTCCCGGCTGCCGCAAGCGCCGGCTGAGTGCTTACTGTCAACGACTTGGTGAGGTTTTCCGGTGTCTCTACCGGCCCCAGAGGCCGCCGGACCGGCACGCGAGGTGGCAGGCTGCCGTCATCGCATCTGGCAAGCGCCCAGCACAAGGCCGCCAGAATTTCAGCAGCGTTATAGAACCTGCCCCCTATTTTTGCAGCACCGAATCGCCGGCGTACTTGCCGCGCCAAGCCGGCCAGTTGCGGGCGGGTCAGCCATTCGTTTGCGGGCTGATCGCACCGGTCGGCAAGTTGGCCGTAGGTGATGAACTCAACGTCGCTTTCGAGCAAGTAGTCCAGCCACATGCCGAAGAATTGACGGTCGCGCTTGTTGCGCCAACGCGGCAGCAATGGGGCGGGCCGCCATTTGTCCTTGGCCGGCACTCGCCCGCGACGCTTGATGTTGTGCAGGTCGTAGAACGTCTCGCACGCCCACATGCACGGATGGGTTCCGTACACAATCAGCCCGTCCTCGCCGACCTCCGCCGCCTTCCGCTCAAAGTCGAGGGCGGCTGCGGTCAGCAGTTCAGCGGGGCTGCCCGCCTCACGGATGTACTGATCCAGGCCGATGCTGTAGGCGGGACTGACCATGTTCATATACGACCACAGCGCCGGGTCACCATAGCCGAACGCCCTCAGGCCATAGACTCTCATACCCAGCAGGCTGAATGCACAGAGAACCTGCGCCGTCCAGTGACCATCGGTTCTCACCCACGCCGCCGGACGCTGGCCGAAAAGCCCCTCCAGATCTGTCAAGCCGGGTGCTTCGTGGGCAAGCAACCAGGCCACTCCCTCGTCCCATGTCATCTGCTCGACGGTCATCGCCATCGGCGGAAAGAAGTGGTGGTCGTTGCCGTGGTAGTCAATCTCGTGCGCGGCGACCTTGGCGATGATGTCCTTGCGCCCCCGCTCACGCAGCGCGCGAGCCTTGTCGCCGACCATAGCAAAGCACCCGGCAATGTCGCGCTCGGCCAACTCGTCAGCCAGCCAGCCCAGCGCATCATCGGTTTCAGGTGTAACGAAGTCCTCAGTGGCGAATGAGATTATGACGGATACCATTTCGCTACCTCCCTACAATATCAATGCAGTGCGCCATGTTCTCCTATGGTTCGAATTCGATGGTTACAGAGCTTGTAGGACCGCTTATGCCGTGGCGGCTCACGGCACGCACGGCCAGACGGTTCAGCCCCGGATGCAGCGTCCACATGACCTCACCGGAGCGGTTCGGCGGCTGTTGCTCGCCATCCACATCCACGCTGTACAGATCGAAATAAAGCATGTTATGCGACAGGTGGATCAGTACGCGGCCGTCCCCCGGATACTCAGCCTCAATGAAGCATTGGTTGACGCCCCAGTACATGTCGTCCCAGCGAGTTGTGTGATAGGTGAATTCGGGGAAGAAGCGCACGCGCAGGTCCTGACACCACAGCCGACCGTCCCAGCGGAAGGTATGCACCCCGTCCCAGATGGGATAGGGGGCGGGCCGGTCGGCGAAGTCGTTGCGCAGCCAGATGCTGAAGGCCTCATAGCCCTTGGGGGCGTCCGACCATCCCTGCGGCCGCCCGCCGCCGTGCAGGCGCGGTGACTGGGCATCCTTCTGCACCGGCACGATGAAGATGCGGCTCAACAGCTTCTCGTCGAACTGCGCTTCGTGCAGCTCGCAGGTGTTGATGGGAATGCCGTCATCGCGCAGATAGTAGCAGTTGCCGGTCGGATCCACCAGCACCCACTTGTTGTAGTCGTCGGACCAGACCTCGCAGAAGCAGTGGCCGCCTGACGGCGGGAACATACGTGTCATCAATAGAGGTCTGGCGATATATCCCATCGCCTGGCAGAAGGCCACATAGATATGTGCGTACTGGTGGCAGTGGCTTCCGAAGCGCCGCTGCAAATGGCCGTATCCGCGCTGCACAAAGTCCAGTTCGATCAAGGCGTCATTGGTGGCCCAGTGAGTCACCCAGTTCCCCTCGGGCCGAAGCAGCTTCTGCGCCGGCGGCTGCTTCATGCAGCTATGCGCCCGGTCGCACAGTTTCAGCAGCTTCTCGAAATCGCTGTTGCACCCCGCCACCGCCTTATCAAGCTGGTATCTGTCGCACAGATAGCCCAGTCTCTCGTTGCCGAAACGGTTGTACTGCATGGGGTAGCTGCTTAGATGCAGCTCCGGATTGTTGACCCGGCAGGCCAGTCTTGCGTCCTGCTCTCCGGCTTGGCGTCGCTGGCCGTGAACCGAAATCCGCACCGACTGCAAAAGAGGCGTGACTAGCCTGTCGGCTGTTTTCAGGCGCACTTGCCACTGCATGTAGCTGCACCCTGCGACGGGAAGCGCGACCCGCAGCCGCCCATCGGCGGCCGGAGCGCTCCATTCGGTCCAGCTTCCCGTGTCGGGCACCGGACTGGACCCGAAGCGCACTTGCACCTCCATGCCGGTCTGTGCCGGGATGTCACCGCTGACCCTGATGTGGAGATCGCCGTCCTCGATACGCTGCATCAGGCCGTCGGCATCGTCGTCCCACAGGGCCATCGGAGCCGACCACACCAGGCCCTCGGCGTGGTAGCGGTCCAGGTACAGCCGCACCAGGTACTCCCCGTTGTCGTTGGCGTTCTCGCCAAGGCGGTTGTAGTCCCAGGTAGCGCCCGCATCGGTGCTCCGTGCACTGTGATTGGGCTGCACAGAGTTCTCGTAAGCAAAACGCCAGTCTCCTTCTGCTGTGGTTCGCAGCACGATGGTGTTGGTGCCCGTGGAGAGCAAGTCTCTGGGGAACTCAACCAGTCGCCAATCGTCGGTACGCTCCCGCCAATCCAAGTCTGGAGCAATAGGCTCAAGCTCAATCCCGTTCACGGAGGCGAGCAGTGGCTCCTCCGGTCCCCCGCTGGCATGAAGATAGCCGCCTGCCCGCTGTGTGCGCGCCCAGATTTCATAGAAGAACATCAGAAAGGCGCCGTGAGTTTGCGCGTCATCAAGCTCAAGCTTCTTCTTGATCCACACGGTATCGCTGATCTGTTCGCCCATCCAGTACGGAGCCGTCAGCGCATCCTCCGCACTGAAGGCGCTGCGGTCAATATTGAGCTGCGCATTCCCCTGCTCATCCTTGATCAACTCACCGCGCCGCAATCGCGCACCCCCGCGTTCCGCATCCATCTCAATGTGCGCATCGCGCAGGCACTGTGCCAGCGCATCATCACCAAGACTCCTGCTGAACCTGAACTGCTCGAGCTGCACATCATCCGTGATTTCGGGCGTCTGCGTAGGAGGGGGCGAAGGCCGTTGTTGGACGGTCTCTGAGGGTACTTCTTGGTGCGGCGCAGCCTGCATGGCAATATCGGTGCCGTCTGCCGCTACCAGACGCACGGCATACTGGCCCACCACGCTGTAGTTGAACCCCAGATTCTGTGAATACCAGGTTCTCCCGCGATCCCACGATTTGGCGCTCCCCGCAGGCTGCTGCACATGCTCAATGGCGATGGCCCACGAGTCGGCGGGGTGGTGGTCGGAGCGGAATATGATCTCGTTCGCACCATTGCGCAGACAGCCCCGCGGAATTGCGCAATCGTGCCATTGAAACACGCCGTATCCCTGCTGGGAGGTATAGGTGACGGTCTTACCGTTGATCTCAATGAGCAGCGGCTGAGTATTGTGCCTGTACTGGAAGGCGTAGAAGCGCAGGGATACTTCGCCGGGCGGCGGTGATGTATGGAATCTGTGCCGCGCCCAGCAGTCATGGGCGATGTCTTCAGCGATGGTAGGATATGTGTTGGGAAGCTGGGGACCGTCAGCCGATGACGACACGTACACGCAGCCAAGTACAAAGGCTACGGCGGCGATTCTGCACACCAACCATACACACTGCTCGGTCATAATAAACACAAGCTCCCTTCGTCCGTGACTCTGCTCGGATGCCGGTCAGGCCTTATATCCGGGGCGGCGCTCAGTCCGTCGCCGCTTCGCCTTGCTCCGGCCACAGTTCGTTAAGCATCCGCAGCGTGTGCTCCACCAGTTGTTGGCCGCCCTCCGGCCCTACCTCGTTGCAGTAGGCGCCGGCCCCGTAGCTGCCCCCGGCCACCGAGCGCGCGGTGGGCAGATAGGTGCCGGTATACTCCCCGCCGGCGACCAACTGTACTACGAAGGTCTGCCGGGCCGGACTGCGCGCCTCAATCCGCAGCCCGTAGTCGAGGTAGAACTCGAACCGGTTGGTGGCGAATGCCACGTCTCCCAGGCGAATGGCATGCACATCCTCCATGAGCAGCGGCTGGGTCTGCTGGGCCTCATAGCGCCTCATCAACCGCCGACAGCGGTTGATCCAGACGTGGCGCACCGACGCGGCACGTGCATCTGCCGGCACCTCCGCCTCCGCCCGCGCCAGGTCCTCGCGCGCCGTCGCCAGCTCCTCGTCAGTGACCATCCATCGGGCCACCGGCACTTTCTCCACGGCATGACGCAACACCACGCGCTCGCAAGGCTCCTTCTGCGCCAGGGGCAGCACATCGTCAACGGCGTCGGCGATCCTGCGGCCTAGCTCCTCGCGTCGGCTCGTTCCCCGCAGCCGCAGCATCCGCTCCTCCTCCGCCTTGTGCAGCAGCGGGTGCGGCGACTGATCCCCTGCCGCGCCGGCCTGTGCCAGAACGCGCAAGCCATCGCCATGCCGCCGCCGCAACTGCACGCGCACATCATGCCAGAAGTCGGCTGACACGTAGTATTCCGACTCCACCTCCTGAGACGGGCAGGCCACGTTCACCACGACACCGCTCAACTCGCCGGCCTCGTCCCAAGTGAAGAGCAGGTCCACACCGTGATCCTCATAGCCCTCGATGTGACTGAAATCGGGGTCGTTGGTGTTGCCGTACATCTTGCTGACGCCGTCTGCAGCGCGAGCCGGTGCCTGCTTCTGCCCCTCCCTGTCGCCGTAGGGCCTGAAGTAGCTGACGCGGCGGTTGTGCCCCACCACCGCATGGCCGAAACCCCAACCGACACTCCCCGGTTTGCGGTTGCGCCAGGCCTCCTCAGCCGCCTCCGCCACGCGCTCCACAAACAGGTCGGCGTACTCGGTCGCCGTCATCTCGCCTTCTACTTGTGGGGGATAGCTGTCATCAAGAATCCAGGGCGAAGTGTGGGTGTGCGTAGCGTTCATAACCAGCTTCTCCGGCGCCAAATCGGGTACGCGCTGTCGCAGCGCCTCCTGACAGCGCTTGTAAACCGGCGCCGGAATGCTGCAGCGGTCACATGACACCAGCACCACGCAATCCCCGCTCTCCCCTTCCGACAGCGCCAACGCCGTCGCCGCCAATGGATCGCGAATTTCCGTGGCCACACGCGCATGGAATTGACCGTACAACACCGTCGGCAGCCGGGGCGTGATGTCACGCTCGGCCCAGCCCACCAGTAACCGTTCACTCGCAGCGGGATTCACAGCGCAAGACCTCCTTCATAGTAGTAACACCCAGCCTGTGCAAATTCCCCGCCGGCGAACAGACCCCTTCTCGCAGGACATGCCCCGTCCTCGGGAGAACTTTTCTCCGGCGGGAGCAGAACCAGAAGCGGATCGAGTGAGGGCCGCCCCAGCCGGCCCATGCAGACGAGCAGTGTCCTAGAGACTATTCGGAGGTGACATGCAGTGATTGAGACAAGTGTGGTAAGCCCCACGCTGTTTGCGGGCGTGTTGCTGGCGATGGTGCTGGCGGCCTCCGCCCTTGCCGAGGAACCGGAAGGGTTCATAGACCACGGGGTCGCAGCGGACGCATCCCGCTCTCGGGGTGCCGCCGCGACGGTGGACGGTGATGGGCGCAGAGTGGTTCTCATCTGGCTCTCCGACCATCGCGCCTGCACTTCCATGCTGGTCATAGATGCGGCAACTGGCGAGACGCAGCAGGTGGCGGTGGAGCGGACGATTGCCGATTCCCCGTTCGCGGTGCTGCTCTCCAGCCGCAATCGCTGGTATTCGCAGTTCGGCGACAAGTTCTACGAGTTCGATCCGCAGACCCTCGGTTTCAGCTTCGTGGGTGACACGCCGGCGCGCTGTGCGATGTCCATGACCGAAGACGCTTCCGGCACGATCTGGGCGGCGCTCTACCCCGGATGCCACCTGGTGAGTTTCAACCCCGACACGCGGGAACTGAAAAGCTACGGGGCCCTCAACGAGGAAACCTGGCCCCAGTATCCCAGCTTCCTGGCCGCCGACGACCAAGGCTGGGTGTACACCGGTATCGGCAATACCACCTGCCAGGTGGCGGGGTTCAACACGGCCACTGCCGAGGTGCGCCGTTACGTCGCCGAAGAGAATCGCCAGCAGGGGTGCGGGCACGTGTTCCGGGCCACCGACGGCAAGGTGTATGCACGCGCGCCGGGTTGGGGTTGGCATGTGCTGGCCGGTGGCGAGGCCACGGCAGTTGATGAGCCGTCCGTGAAGCCGGCACGGGGCAAGACCGGCTCTCAGGAGTCCGTCTTCCGCAGCTTCCCCGACGGTAGCCAAATTGCGGAACTGGATGTGCCCGAAAGGCTGCTGCGGGTGCAGGAGACCGACGGCACCGTTCGCGAGTTGACCTTCGAGTACGAATCTGAAGGCTCGGGCATCCAGTCTATCGTCCAGGGCCCCGATGGCGCTGTCTATGGCTCAACCGGTCATCCTTTGCGAGTGTACCGGCTCGACCCGCTCACCGGCACATTTGCGCATCACGGCCTGGGAAAGGAAATGGGGCATCTCAACGCAATGACGACACAGCGCGGCTTGCTCTTCGGAGCCATGTACGGCGGCGGCATACTGTACCAGTATGACGTGACGCGGCCTTGGGCCCCGCAAGACGAGCAAGACCCCAATCCTCGCCGGCTGGGCAGGTCCGAGCCAAAGATCACCCGGCCCCATGCGTTACTGGCTCATCCTGACGGCCGCCACCTCATCATGACGGGAACGCCGGCGTATGGCTGCACCGGCGGCGGGATGTTCATCTATGACCTGGAGACACGCGACGGCGAAATCTTGTCACATGAGCAACTCCTGGAAAACCACAGTACCTTCTGCCTGGTGGCGCTGCCCGATGGCAACCTGGTCGGCGGAACCACTATCGCCCCCGGCACCGGAGGACAGGCCAAGGCCACGGAAGCGGAGCTGTATGTATTCGACTTGGCAAGCCGGCAAGTGGTGTGGAGGAAGGCGCTGCTCCCCGGCAGGAGCGCAATCAACGACCTCTTACTCGCGCCGGATGGTCTGGTTTACGGCATCGCCGCCGACTCGACCTTCTTCGTCTTCGACCCCAACACTCGCAGCCTGGTTCACCAGGAGTCGCTATCCGCTTACGGACCGCCTGCCGGCTCTCAAGCGCCAAGGATTATGGCGCTCGGCCCTGATGGGTTGATCTATGTCCTGTTCAGCAAGGCGGTGCTCACCATCCAGCCCGGAAACTTCCAGCACCGCAAACTCGACGACAGCCCGGTCTCTATTGGGGCCGGCATCGTGCTGCATCAGGGACGCATCTATTTCAGCAGCGGTTCGCACGTGTGGAGCTACGCGATTCCGGGGCCGTAGTCGCGCTCGCCGTACCGCTATAGGAGGAACTGCGACGGCCACTGCAAGAGCCTGTTCTTGTCTCATGCGTGCATCGCATACGGAATACCGTGGCCGTGCACCTCGTCTCTAGGAAAAGTGGCGCCGATGGAGCGGGGCGCTTAATGGCAATCCACATCGTGCGGTGGTAGCTGAGTATGATGAAGCAAGCCCTGATGGCGGTCGTGCTGATCACTGCAGCGTTGAGCGGAGCAATCGCGCAGCAGCAGGCGGATGCGTCCTTCGAGGACGGTCAATTTGCGCCTGCGAACCCCATTGACGTGCATGTGCTGGCCGCTCTCCAGAAACACGGCATCCAACCGGCCAAACGCTGTTCCGACGAGGTTTTCGTCAGGCGCGTTTACCTGGACATGATCGGCACGCTGCCCAAGCCGCTGGAGGCGCGCCAGTTCCTGCAGGATCGCAGTCCCAACAAGCGCGCCGCCCTCATCGAGTCGCTCTTCACCAGGGGTGAATTTGTCGACTACTGGGCGCTGAAGTGGGGCGATCTGCTGCGGGTCAAAGCGGAGTTTCCCATCAACCTATGGCCCAACGCGGTGCAGGCCTATCACCGCTGGATTAGCGACGCCGTATCGCAGAACAAGCCGTATGATGAGTTTGCGCGCGAGCTTCTGACCTCGAGCGGAAGCAACTTCCGCATCCCGCCGGTCAATTTCTATCGCGCCATCCAGGGACGAGATGCCTCGGCCATCGCCTCGGCGGTGGCCCTGACCTTCATGGGGACGCGACTGGATAGCTGGCCGGAAGCCAAGCGCGCGGAGATGGCGACATTCTTTTCGCGGGTCGCCTACAAGAAGACCGGCGAATGGAAAGAGGAAATCGTCTACCTAGACCCGGCGGCGGTCGAGCCGCTGGCTGTTGTGTTCCCTGACGGCACCAAGGCGCAGATCGCCGCCGACACCGACCCTCGCGAGGCCTTTGCCGACTGGCTGCTCGCCCCCGGCAACCCCTGGTTCGCCCGCAGCATAGTGAACCGCGTGTGGTCGTGGTTCATGGGCCGTGGCATCATCCACGAACCAGATGACATCCGCGCTGACAATCCGCCTGTGAATCCTGAATTGCTCGCATACCTAGAAAGCGAATTGGTGAGTGCCAAGTACGACCTGCGACACATCTACCGGCTGATCCTCAATTCCTGTACCTACCAGCAGTCCTCCATCCCGCAGAGCGATGACGACAGCGCCCAGGCGTTGTTCGCGTGTTACCCGGTGCGCCACCTCGACGCGGAAGTACTGATTGACGCGTTGTGCTGGATCGGCGGGGACGGCCAGGGCTATTCCAGCCCGATACCCGAACCTTTCACCTATATCCCCGAGGCCCACCGGGCCATCACGTTGGCGGACGGCAGCATCACCAGTTCGTTTCTCGAGATGTTCGGGCGTCCAGCGCGCGACACCGGGCTGGAATCAGAACGCAACAGCCAGCCTACCGACGCGCAGCGCCTATATTTGCTCAATTCAAGCGATGTGCGGAACAAAGTCGAGCAGAGCAAACTGCTGCTCAGGATAACACAACTGGCGCGAGGGAACCGCCACGACTTGATTACTTGGATTTACCTGGCGATCGTATCGCGTCACCCGACGCCCGCGGAGTTGGAGACTGCGGACAAATACTTCGAGGCGGCCGGCACCAATCAGAAACAGGCGGTGGATGATCTGGCCTGGGCGCTGATCAATAGCAAGGAATTTCTGTATCGGCATTAAGCGGGCGGCCAACCGTCCGTGTGATCGTCCGACGAGAGGTAAGCGGCCATGAACGCGCGGCATGTCATGACTGCGGTCATCCGGCTGAGATGGCGAAGCCTGGGAGCCTGCGTACTGGCAGCGGTCGCCTGCTGCATGGTGTCGGCGGCACCGGTGGCTACCCCGCCCCGGGCCAAAGCGGTCATCCAAATCTGGATGTGGGGTGGGCCCTCGCACCTGGACACGTTCGATCCCAAGCCGGATGCCGGCTACGACTACTGCGGCCCGCTGAGCAATCCCATCTCCACCAACGTGCCGGGGATTATCATCGGCGAACTGCTGCCGATGCTGGCCCAGCAAGCCGACAAATACTCCATCATACGCAGCATGACCCACGGCGTAAATGCCCATGAGACGGCGGCCTACATCATGCAAACCGGCCGCAAGCCCGGCGGCAGCTTGGTCTATCCCTGCGTCGGGGCCGTTGTTTCTCTGTTTAAGGGATACGACCACGGCTACCAGGGCCTGATCCCGCCGTATATCGTGCTGACCAAGCCCCAGGGGCGCTTCTCTGAAGCGGGCTTTCTGGGGCCGCGCTACAAGCCGTTCGCCACCGGTGGCGACCCCAACCAGAAGCGCTTCGAGGTGGAGGGCGTAGTTGCCGAAGGGATTTCCGACCAGCGACAGCGCGACCGGCGCGAGCTACTGCACGCACTCGATACGCTGGGCAATGCCATGCCGGCCAACCCCGACTTCGCACTGCTCGAGCAGTGCGAGACGAAGGCCTATGGCCTGATTCTGGGTGATGCCGGGAAGCTGTTCGATCTATCGCAGGAGCCGGAGGAACTCCGCGACGCCTATGGCCGCAACACTTTCGGCCAGTCTTGCCTTATGGCGCGCCGTCTGGTCGAGAGCGGTGTACCCTACGTAACCATCAACTACGGCGGTTGGGATACGCACAAGCAGCATTTCGAGACCGTGCGCCGGAAGCTGCCGGAAATGGACCGAGGCATGGCCACGCTGCTTCAGGACCTGGCAGACCACGGCCTGCTCGACAGCACAATTGTGTGGTGGGGCGGCGAGTTCGGACGAGGACCCAAGGTTGACTGGGAGCCGCCGTGGAATGGCGGCCGATCGCACTACGGTGAGTGCTTCTCGATCGTGTTGGCCGGCGGCGGCTTCAAAGGCGGCCGCGTTGTGGGGGCTTCCGACGCGAAGGGCGAGCACGTTGCTGAGCGTCCCGTGTCGCCGCAGGACCTAATCGGCAGCATTTACGAGCTGCTGGGCATTGACACCGATGCTCCACTGCCCAACCCACGGGGACTGGATATCCCGGTACTGCCGTCAACGCCGGACGATCCGGCACGCTCCGGCGGTCGTCTCAAGGAGATCATGTGACCAGGAGCACAACCATGTCGGCATCCAGAGCGATGTTGATCGCAGCGCTATCACTGGCCGTGGCGACTGTGTGGGGGCAGTCGAACCGCAAGCAGCCGTACATCGGCTATGTGTATCCCGCTGGCGGGCAACAGGGCTCCGGCTTTCAGGTCACTGTAGGCGGTCAGAACCTCCAGGGCGCCACCGGCGCGTACGTGACCGGCGAGGGGGTGCACGCCTCGGTCATCGAGTACGTGAGACCCCTCAGCAAGAAGCAGCTCAGAGATGTCGCAATGCACCTGAGGGTGCAGATGAGACAGCGGTGGGCCGAGGTAAGAGGGAAGGCCGCGCCCGCCGCGCCCCGTAAGGAAGACAAGCCTGCAGCCGATGATGAAGAGTTACCGGCCCTGCCGGACCATCCGTGGCTGCGGGACCTGGATAAGAAGAGCCTGCGCGAGTTGAATGACCTGCGCTCGATGCTGTTCGACCCCAAGCAGCAGCCCAACGCCCAGATCGCCGAGTGGGTGCTGGTTGACATACAGATCGCGCCCGAGGCGGCGCTCGGCGACCGGGAACTTCGGCTCACCACGCCGCAGGGGCTGACCGACCCACTGCGCTTTGAGGTGGGACTGCTGCCGGAAGTCTGCGAACAGGAGCCGAACGCTCTGCAAGAGGCAGCGGCAACGGCGCTAGAGGTGCCCGTGGTGCTCAACGGACAGATCATGCCGGGAGATACTGATGCATTCCGCTTCCGGGCCGCCAAAGGGCGGAAACTCGTCATCGCGGCGCAGGCCCGCAGCTTGGTCCCTTACCTGGCCGACGCGGTGCCGGGATGGTTCCAGGCCGTGCTGGCCCTGTACGATGCGCAGGGCAAGGAAGCGGCCTTCGCCGACGACTACCGCTTTGACCCCGATCCGGTTCTATTCTACGAGACGCCTGCCGACGGCGAATACCTGCTGGAAATCAGGGACGCCATCTACCGTGGGCGGGAGGATTTCGTCTACCGCATCGCCGTGACAGAGCAGCCGTTCATTACGCAGATGTTCCCTCTGGGCGGCCGGACCGGATCGGACGCAAAGGCCGCAATTGCCGGCTGGAACCTCCCCTGTGACCACGTGCAGCTGGATGCCCAGCCCGGCCCCGACCATTTCAGGCAGGCCAGATGGCGCTGGGACGCAGGGCTATCCAATGCGCTTGCCTACGCCGTGGATACGCTGCCTGAAGGCAACGAAACCGAGCCGAACGATGCTGCAAAGAAGGCGCAAAGAATCGCCCCGCCGTGTACCGTCAACGGCCGTATCGGGCGATCCGGCGACGTGGATGTGTTCCAGTTCGCGGCCCATGCCGGCGATGAGGTGGTGGCCGAAGTGTACGCCCGCAGGTTGGGTTCTCCCCTGGACTCGCTGCTGCGGCTGACCGATGCGGCGGGGCGCGTGCTGGTATGGAATGACGACCACGAAGACAAGAAAGTGGGATTGCTCACCCATCACGCCGACTCATATCTTTCTGCTCGCATTGAGCAGGCGGGGACCTATACATTGCATCTGAGCGATGCGCAGCATCACGGCGGTGACGAGTACGCCTACCGCTTGCGCATCGGTCCGCCGCAGCCCGACTTCGCACTGCGCATGGTGCCCTCCAGCCTGTCGGTTTTCGCCGGACGCGCTGCTGCATTTACCGTGTACGTGCTGCGGCAAGACGGCTTCGATGGTGACATTGAGGTGGCGCTGAGCGATCCGCCAGCCGGTTTCGCCCTGAACGGCGGGCGGATCCCAGCCGGACGGGATGGCACCCGGATGACCCTGACAGCGCCCCGGCAGCCCCTGGAGCAGCCGGTTGCGCTGCAACTTGCAGGTCACGCACAAGTCGGTCAGGAAGTGGTCAGCCGGCCGGTAATTCCTGCCGAGAACATGATGCAGGCGTTTGCCTACTGGCACCTG
>CAZJVY010000002.1:94316-95601 GCA_964549395.1 uncultured Armatimonadia bacterium
TGGTGCTGCAGGCCGATGCCAAGACGGCTCAGGCGGGATATGCAGACAACCTGATCGTTGATGTTTCCGTTGGAATCGAGGCCAAGGGGCGCGATGGGAAGGTGAGGAAGGTTCAAGTCTCGCTCGGCGTCCTGGAGGCCATCCCCTTTGAGATCGTGGAATAGGAACGCGCCTATTCGGAGGTCGAACATGCCAGAAGGCACTGCCACAAAGCCGGAGCCGGACTTGCAGTTGCGGGAGATGCCGCGCTACGGGATGCGGGAGTTCTTTGCCACCCGCGCCGGTCAAACCGCCGCCGTTCTCACTGCCACGGCAGAGCATCTTGGGCGAGCCCTGGGCGCTACGGTGATCTCCGCAGAGTGTTTCGGGCCGGATCCGGACGGGTCCGGTCTGTACACGGCGGAGCCGCCCGTGCCGCCGATTGCCGTCCCTCTTACCTGGGTGCAGTGCCCGACTTCGGCCAATGGGCTTGGTGGATGCCACCTGCGGGCCGTGGCGGAGGCCGAGGTCAGGCCGCTGGTATTGGATGGACAGGTTGTGGGCGCTGTAGTCAACGGCCCGTACGCCGGCGAGTGCATATTGAGCGGCATCCACCCGCCCGACACAACGCTTGCTCCCGACCGTCAGGCAAGGGCCGCCTACGAGCGCATGGAGCAGGCTCTGAGCCTGGCCGGCATGGACTTCAGCCACGTGGTCCGAACCTGGCTCTTCCTGGATGATATTTTATCGTGGTATGACGATTTCAATCGCGTGCGGACGGCTTTCTTCACCGAGCGCAGCGTGTTCGACCGACTGGTGCCGGCCAGCACTGGCATCGGCGCCGCCAACCCGGCCGGGGCAGCCATGGTCACAGGTGTATATGCCGTGAAGTCAAACAATCCGGACGTGACCGTGCAAGCCGTGCCTTCGCCCTTGCAGTGTCCGGCCCTGCAGTATGGCAGCTCCTTCAGCCGGGCGGTGGAGGTGGCTATGCCCGACCTGCGCCGCTTGCTCATCTCCGGAACCGCCAGCATCGCGCCTGACGGCCGGACACAGCACGTCGGCGATGTGGCGGCCCAGACGGCTCGGACTTGTGAGGTGATTGCGGCGATCCTCGAATCGCGCGGCATGGGATGGGAGGATGTCACGCGGGCCACGGCCTATGTGCGGTTCGCCGAGGACGCAGACGCATTCGAGCGGTTGCGCTCAGCTATAGGAATGCCCGTCCTGCCCGTTGTCGTGTCTCAAAGCGTCATCTGCCGTGACGACTTGCTCTTCGAGCTGGAAGTGGATGCCGTGCAGTCTC
>CAZJVY010000003.1:0-71288 GCA_964549395.1 uncultured Armatimonadia bacterium
GACGGCGCAGATGGCGCGACCGGTGCAACCGGCCCAGCCGGCGCAGATGGCGCAGATGGTGCCGACGGCGCGGACGGCGCAGATGGCGCTGACTTGACATGCTGCACCATCGTAGGGGAGACTATCCATGTTGATGGGACCCCCGACTCCACCTCGACAGTCGTCGCACACTGGCGAGCATTCCCTGAGTACTTCGGTACCCGCTCAGCAGAGGGCCACACGGTAAGGATCAAGCAGGGCGCTGGCGGCGAATACAGTATCAAGGCGATGCCAGGCCGGTACTGCATAACCGCATGGACGACAGTGTGCGGCAGTCCGATCTATGGTACGCAGGTCTCGGTTGACGTGCCGCCATGTAGCACCGTGGGCTGTACCGTCAATGCCGCCGACATCATAACCCCGAAGGTCATTGATGCGGACGACTACGACACGGGCGACACCTGTCTACATAGCAGTGGCCAGTGGGAGATTCCCGCCGACTACAATTCGACACCGGGACTGGATCCATGCCACGTCCGCTATGGGACTGGCTCCAACCAGTTCTATAATCGTTGGCTCTTCGCCGGGCTACCCGTGCCGCAGAACCAGAACTGCTATTTCATCGTCGATATTAGTGGACTGCGGGCATGCGGTGGGGCGACATCGCTCTACGTCGACCTCTACAACGGATGGCAGTGGCGAAACAGCAATGGCGGCGTGTCCTCCAACGACAACCCCGGGTCGTGGATCACGGAGTGGTTCCCGACGAGCTGGCCTTGCGATGGCGATGCACTGTCACTGCCTTGGTCCGGTTGTGTGACGAGAGTCGTCGGGGATGACATTGAAGCTGGATGGCTGGCTATTCCGCAGCAATCGCGGCCATCAACAGCCAGTCTAGTCGTACAGGCTACTGTATACGGTGCGTTTGGCATTCCGCCTGCCGTGTGTGCCGAGTATGATTCGGTAAAGCTGATCTGGATACCGACGGGCAACGGTCGTTGCGGCAATGACCCCTGTCCGGACTGCCCCAACTGCTACCCGTAGAGACTAACCTCGGCGAACCGCTCTGCGTGCGCAGCTTGCATAGGGCGCTTGCAGACAACGAGCACAAGAGGACGGGCTTCATCTGAAGCCCGTCCTTTCTTCTTGAGACCATCTGCCCCCACGCCGGGACCGCCGCGACGGCGTCTTCTCAGGGCTGGGCCAACCGGAACGATGGCCCGGAGATCATCGCAACGTCGCGGACCTCCTCGCCGAAATGTCCGTAGCCGGCCACCCAATGGTGCCCGATGCCCTGTTCGTGAACCCAGCGCATCAGTTCAGCCGCCGACCGCTCAAACCGTACGCGCAACGGATTTCCAGGGAAGACCATCTCAGTACTAAGGGCTTCTCCCTCCAGCATGGCACACTGGTAGCCGGCCTCACAGGGCACCAGGTTCAGCATCGTCACCGGTCCGGGCTTCGACGCGAAGAGAGCGCACACGCCTTGTGTCATGAGCCGCACCGGACTGAGGGTGACGGCGCCCGGGTCCTGGGCCAGGCTGAACGAGCCGGAGCCGCAATGGGTAAAGACCACGCTGCCGTCCTCCAGCGGGTCAAGCCAGTCGGTGTGGTGTGTGGGCCGGCCCGCCAGCAAGGTAAGCATCAGTTGGCCCACCGCACCGTTGACATCCCCTTCGCAGGCCAGGGGCACGCCCTCATCGGCCAGCAATGAGGCCGCCAGGCAGACGCGGCCCATCAGGTGCGGATAGCACCCGACGGCAAGCGCGTCCAGCTGCTCTTCGTCCACAATCTCCCGGCAGGCCAGGTACACTCGCATTGCATCTATGCCGTCTTCATCCGGTACGCGGCACTCAGCCGCCGCAGTCTGAAGCTCTTCCCAGAGCGCACGGGCCTGGTCTGTCGAGGCATTCTCGGCCCGCCGGAGCAGATCCGGCAGGTCAATGTGCACGACCCTCGGGCCGACGGCTTTCTTCAGGGCAAACTCGTTCGGCGCAGTATGCGTCATCCCGGTTACCCGATGTCCGGCCAGGCCGATCCTCGCACGGCGCAGACGGCCGCGCAACGCCCCCGCACGCAGGAATGCCATTGCCTCATGTAGACAGGCGCCTTGCTCAATCGCGCCGTAAACGCAGCGGTATGGCCTCTGCAGGTGCTTCAGAAAGCAGGTGAGTTGCTGGGTGCCGCACAGTGCGCCGGTCTCCATTCCCGGCAGAGACCACATCAGCAGCGGCGCGGGGCATTCCTCCAGCAAGTCCAGGACCAAGTAGTCCTCAAACCAGCTTGCGGACGCGAGCGCGATGGCATCCACGTGAGCCTCGGCACAGCTCCTGCCCGTTGCGACCGCCTGGTCAGGGGTCCCTATCGGAGGCATGGGGACGGTCCTGCAGCCGGCGCTTGTCAACAGCTCATCCAGATGCTTCGCGGCCTGGGGCGCGCGGTCGGCGCCCACTTCCAGGGGACTGGAGACGGCGGAAACAGCGACCATAGGCTCCAGGGGCCTGACGTGCTCAAACATAGGACATGTCTCCCGTGCTTTGGCCTGTAGATGATTGCTTGCGGCGCGGCCGCACAGCGTGCGGCGTGCCTATACAAGCCGGTCTCGGCTGCCGGAGATGCCGAAGTAATCGCGAATCAGCCACACCGTGCGGTCGTACACATCCTGCTGAGCGGCTTGTACGCTGCCTTTGTCCGCGATTGCCGACGCGTATGTCTGACGTATCTCGGTGCCCACGTTCACTTTCGCGATGCCGCGTGGGATGGCGGCCAGCACCATCTCCTGTTTCACGCCTGACCCACCGTGCAGGACCAGAGGAATGTCCGTGGCCTGTCGCAGCCGGTCCAGGTAATCCAGGTTCAGGCGAGCCTCGACCTTCCTCTTGTCGCGCGTCGCCTGCGAGACGGCGCCGTGCACGCTGCCGATAGCCACCGAGAGCCAGTCGCAACCGGTCTCCCGCACGAAGCGCTGCGCCTGGTCAACGTCGGTGAAGCCCAGCCCCGACTCGAATAGCTCATCATAAGGCGGCAATGGGCCCGTTTCATGGCCCATGACGGCACCCAGCTCGGCCTCGCAGGGAATGTCCGCCTCGTGAGCCAACTCCACGGCCTCGCGCGTCGCCCGGATATTGTCCTCAAGACCAAGCCGGGAAGCATCAATCATGACCGAGTGGTAGCCCACGCTGACACCCTCCCTGAGGATCGGCAGATGCTCCACCCGCGAGCCGCTCTCATCAATTACGGGGACATGGTCCAGATGCAGCCGCATGTGATCGGGGTCATCCCACCTGGCGAACTCCGCGGCCACGGCGGCGGGGCCGATGGCGTCGAAGTTGAGCCATTCCACGCGCGCGATGGCGATGAAGGCAAACGAGTTCTGGTCGGCCACCGCCCGCACTACGGGCTCGATCATGGGCAGATAGGGTACGTTGAAGGAGGGGATGACCAGGCCCTGCCTGAATGCATTCATGACGATCTCGCCACTGCCAATCATCAGCAAAGCCTCCGCCTATGCACGAGCCTGCGGGATCACTCTCATGGTCGCCACTCCGCGCCCGCCGACCTCGACGGAGAAGCACCCCTCATCATGCTTCAAAGCCACTCCCCTGTCCTCCTCAACAAGGTTCGTCAAGTTCACCTCGGATACCCGCATCCAGGGAAGCCTTACCTTTGCGTCGGCAATGTCGGCCTCGGGATTCCACAGGCGCAGGATCAGGCCACGGCCGTCTTCGGCTCGCTTGCAGGCCAGGAGTATGCAGTCGCCCTCCACCTCGACGAAGCCGGCACTGACGGGGAGAGCGCCGTCGCGTGGGCCCTCAGTGAAGATCGCCGTCAAAGGGGATGCCGTCTGCGCACCCCAGAGCGCAGCCTCGCAGTCTGACATCGCCCCCTCGCGCGACGCAATGGCATAGCGGAACAGCATGTCACCGGCTTGTGTGCACGAGAAGTTCGTGCGGAAGTTGCTGTTGGCGATGTTGGAGTATATCCAACCGTTAGTTAAGCGGTCAGGCGGCACAGGCGGGCCCTCTATCCGGTGTCCCGTGTAGCAGCTATGCGCGGGGGACATGCGGTCCGGCCACAACTCCCCCAGACTCACGACGGGTGCGTCCCGGCTCGACCAGACGATACTGAAATCGCCGTCATTGACTCTCGCCCAGTTCTGCACGGTCAGGCGGTTCCAGTATGAGCCGGGCAGATAGTCATTCACCGGCGCCATCGCGGCCAGATTCGCTTCGTAGCGGAACTCCGGTTTCGCAGCGAGGAAGGGGAAGGCCAGAGCCACGTCCAGCAGCGGCGTGGCGTCCTTGAGAATCCTGGCAGCCAGGTGGACTTCCCTCAGGCCGTCATAGAGCGTCACTGTCTGCTTGATCGCGGGGTGCCCGTAGGCTGAACCGGTGACTTCCAGCCAGGAGCACACCGGGCCGCTTCCCCCCTGCCGCACCTGGACGTTCTGCATCAAGCAGTCCCCGCTGCGAAGCGGGTTGCGCACGACCAGAGCGCCAAATCCGTGCGGGCAGTCGCTGTCCAGCAGTTCCCGCTCGGCGCTCCTATCGTATATGCTCGCGACACACCCGGTCTCCCCGTCAACCTCGACACGATAGAAATCGTTCTCGATGGATGCTGCAGCATGATTGAGTCGGGTGCGGAACTGCGGGGGAGTTTCCTGCGGAACCAGTCGGTACACCTTGTATCCACACGCCGGAACATTGGCGGCGGGGAAGCAAAGGTCACGGTTCAGCCCCTGTGGGCCGCTTCCGAGGACCGCCGAGCCGGAGCTACCACCCAGCCGCTCCGCAGCGTTGGGTGTGGGGTCGCCGGCACTTGATATCTCGATGATCTGGAATGGCACGGTGTCTCCGGTCGCCAGGTCGAGCAGGTCGAACTTACCATCGAGAAGACCAGAGGGGGGCAAAGCGTGCGAGCGGCTCAGTAGCAGGACACCGGTGAGGTACCCGGCGCCCTTCGGGTCGTCTTCGGCAGAGACATGCATCATGGTGCTGCCACAGTTATCTATCCCGCGCAGGGGCGTGCGCACGACACTGGTTCGTGTCTCCTGGTCGAGGTTGAAGACAACGAGGTGAAAGCCCTCGCTGCCCAGTTCTATGTTGTCAGCAATACGGGCCATTGCCTTGCTGAGCACATCGTGGCCGAGCGTCGCTGCTCGATAGGCGTGCACGGCCTTCTCCAGTTCGGAGGTCCGACCGGCGGGCGCGCACCCCGGGAAGTGGAAGCCCCAGGTGTGCTCATCGTGCCAGAGGACCTCCTCGTACGCCTCGAAAAGGGCATCGGCCTGGTACGGGTAGTCCACCAGGCAGCTCGCGGCGGTTGCCAACTTCTCTGCATTAGGCAGGTCAGCATGGTTGTTGCGGTTGACGGCAGTAGCAGCCGCAGTGCTGGTCGCCCCGACCGGGTAGTCCTGGCCGGGCAGTTCCCCTCTGAACACGGGCAAGTCCGCTGGCACCTGCGGCGCGAAGTCGGCATAGAACATGGCATTAGTGCTGCAGATGAGCCGAGGATACTCCCATCGTTCATTCCACTCCTTGATCGTGTGTGCATAGGTGTCTAGGTAGGGAGAGTTGTCGCGCCCTCCGCCGATGACTGGCCAGTGCGTTACCGAATACGGATGCCCCTGCTGCTCCAAGTCGCGTAGCCGCTCTGGCAACTCGGGCAATCCGCCTCGGTACCCTGCTGCGACACCCACGCCGGCGTGCCAGAGCAAGAGCCGCTTGCCTGACGGAGCCTCCCACCAGAAAGCGCCCGGGACGCCCTGCGGGAACAGCACATCCTCATCCCAGAATGACTGCAGCTCCACCTCTCCCCACCGCCAGTAGTAGGGCAGGCCGGGACAGAAGAGCTTGATCCCGGCCTCGGTCAACACCTGGCACAGGCCCCAACTCATTCCCGGTATGTCGTTGTGCTCGGCGGAGATGATGGGCACTCCATACTCGCGCTTCAGCCTGGCGGTGTGGTACAGCGTCCTCGCCAGGACCTCCGAGCCGCACAGCTCGGTGGTCATGTTCCCGAACAGCGCAGTGACCTCGAAACGGCCTGTACGCAGCAGGTCAAGCATCCTGTGCGCCCGCTCCGTCGGAGCATTGTGCAGGAAGTGCCACAGCGACCATGCCTGCTCGATGCAGATGCGGAACTGCGCGTCATGGGGGTAGTGGGCGGTCGCGTCTGCCATCGCAATCGCTTCGTCGAGAAACTGATCGTGCTGCCGCAGTACATTGGACGCGAGATCGGTGTAACCCACGTCATGGTGCGACCGCTGCACTATGTGAACCGTCCAGTGTCTGGGCGCCAACCAGGCAACGACCTGCCGGTCAAGCACGACACCGCCCTGTTTCAGGACAAACTCCACGTCGGCGGGCGACGTCAACTCGTCAATGAAGAGCGTATGAATTGACTCGCCCTGCGGCACTTCGGACAGCGCGGCCTCGCATGTCATTCCCGGGGCGCAGGCCGTCACTGTCCCCGAGGTAGGACGGCCCTGGTTAGTGATGCTCACTCGCACCAGTTGCCGCAGCCTGCCATCCTGCCGCTCCAGGAATACAGTCGGCTCTATCTGCTTAAGCACCAAAGTGTTGCTCACGGCACTCCTCTTTCCGCTGTCGGCATCTCTACAACAGGCTGACGACACACCTACTCAACATGCTGTCTCCACTCGGGCGCCAAGTCGCCGCTCATAGTCTTGTCTGACAACTCGGCCAATTCCTTCTCGCATGACAGAGTGGGCAGGGAGTGGCCCATTGCCTCGGAACCCAGACCACACATGCAAGGATGCAGCGGTGTCGGGCTTCGAGAGGTATGGAGGTCGCGACTGCGAACATTCAGCCTGGCACTCCCTGGTAACGGGACGCGCACTCAGCGATAGTCGGACATGATGGGGCAGAGCCGGAGGAAGTATGGCTATGGACACGGAGAAATTCGGGAAGCTGTTCCCCCTGGGCTCGCACCTTTGCCGCGAGCCGATGCCTGACATGTCGGAACTGAAGCGCGACATGGAGAATCTGAAGCGCCATGGCTTCAACCTTGTCAAGCTGCAGGAACACTGGGCCATTGACGAGCCGGTCGAGGGCCGACACGATTTCTCGCGCTACGAGGAGTTGATCGAGCATGCCGCAGGACTCGACATGGGCGTGTATCTGGGGATGACCTGCGAGCAAGCGCCGGCGTGGCTGTGGCGGAAACATCCGGATTGCCGGATGGTCGGACGTGACGGGACGCCCATCGCATACGAGGCGGCGGCAACCTTACCAGCCGATGGCAAGCCCGGGCCATGCTTCGACCATCCCGGCGCTATGGACGACCAGGTGCGCTTCATCACAGAACTGGTCCGGACGCTGGGGCGCTTCGAGAACATTGTCGTGTGGAACACTTGGCAGGAGATCGGGTACTGGGGGCAGGGCATCGTCGGACAGGACGTATGCTTCTGCGAGAACACTCTGGCACACTTCAGGCGTTGGCTGAATGAGCAGTATAGGGAGCTGGATGAGCTGAATAAAGCCTGGAACACGCGCTATGGTGAGTGGGTGGACATCTCACCGAGCCGCAGCGCCGGGGCCAGACAGCCCAGTGCCGTGGATATCGCCTGGCAGTACTTCATGGATAATGTGCAAATCGCTCACGTGCTCAGAGCGCGCGCCAAAGCAGTGCGCGATGCCGATCCCCTGCAGCGGCCCGTATTCGCGCACAAGGGAGCCCCGGTGATCGGGTCGGAGCAGGACTGGACCTATGCCCGCTGCCAGGATTTCCTCGGGACTTCGCGCTATCCCGCATGGGGCGCTTTCCAGAAGTGGGACGACCGTCCGCCGTCTGAGCGACAGGACGAGTACCGACATGCTGCGTTGTTGGCGGAGATGGTGAGCAGCGTTGGCCTTGGGCTGGATTACCTGCGTGGCGCCCACCCCGAAGGGTCGCAGGTGTGGGCGGCCGAGTTCCAGGGAGGGCCGGTGTCCACTTACCTGCACAAGGGCCGCGTGCCCTCGCCGGCGGACATGCGTCGCTGGATGCTGACTGCCGTCGCGTCGGGTGTCACGGGGATATCATTCTGGGTCACACGCGCCGAAATCGCGGCGGCTGAGATGAACGGCTTCAGCCTGCTCGACAGTGTGGGGGACACCGCTGCGCGCTTCGAGGAGGTCGCCCGCATTGGCGCCGCTCTCAACGTCCATGCCGATCTGCTCGGAGAACCTTCGCTGCCTCGCAGTGATGTGGCGATACTGATTGATGAAGCCAACTACCAGTTCTGCGGTGCCCTGAGAGAAGGGGCGGGACACCTGCCGTACAGCGTCCGCGGCTGGTACCGGATGTTGTGGGAGGCGGGCATTCCGGTGGACTTCATCGGCGCCTCGCACCTGAACGAAGACGCGATTGGCGCCTACACTGCGGTGATTCTGCCGTTCCCGATCTTAGTGTCGGAGACACTGGCCGGTCGGCTTGTGGATTATGTGCAAGGTGGCGGCAATCTGATCTCGGAGGCATGCCCTGGCCGCATCAACGAGCACGGCTTCTGCAATCGGGGAGAGCTTTCTCCCATTCTCGCCGGAATGTTTCACGTGAAACATGAGTCACTGACAATGGTTCGTGAGCCAGACGGGGGTAACCGTTGGATGCCCGAGGAAAGGACATGGGGTGAGTATCTGGAGCCTGCAATGCTGGCAGGGGCCGGGGTACTTGCCGGCCACAGTCTGAGGGCGAGCCTCTACGTGGAGACCTACATTCCGGAGGGCAGTGAGCCGCTACTTACGTATGGAGACTGTATCGCGGGTACGGTGGCCCGATCCGGCGGCGGACGCGCGGTTCTGCTCGGCACTATCGTTGGCCACAGCGGCAACGCATACCGTGACGCGGCGACCCATGCGGCCGTGCGGGTGCTGCTGGCGGAATATGGTGTTGCCCCCGCGCACCAGGGCAGGCTGCTCCTGCGCAGGCGGGTCGCGCCGACGAAGCAGGCGTGGCTGTTCACGAACCCCACCGAGCATGAGATCACAGAGGACGTTGACGTCGGCGGCTGGGAGAAGGTCACGGACCTGCTTGGAGGGCCTGTCCAGCGGGAGGGAGACGCGGTCAGCCTGACCGTGCCGCCGCTGGACGTGCGCGTGCTGATCGTCCAGTGACTGTGCCTGCCTGGTACCCAGTCACATTCTCGTGTCGGGACATACGCCGGATGGCCGTCACCAAACGCTTGCACCCCGCGCGCCCGGCTCAGGCTGAGGGCGCTTCCTGTAGAAGCTCCATGACGCGGATTGCCTGAACATCTTCGGGCGCTTCCCGCAGCAGCCCCTCAGCCCAGTCACGCACCTGGGCATTCAGCTCGTCGGCCTCGGCATCCCTACCGATGGCCCGCAGGGCACGCGCCTTGAAGATGTCAGCCTCGCAAGTGTCTCTGTGCCTTTCGTCTGCGGCTGCTTCCAGGTGTAGTCCACGCTTCTCCTCATCGCCGAGTTGGGCCGCAATTTCGGCAAGCAGCCAATGCACCCGCGCCTCTTCCGGGTAGGTCGCGCGGCCCACTCCCAGGTTGCGGGGGTACGTGAGAGCCAGTTCATAGTCGGCGATGGCCTCGACCAGCCTGCCGGCGTTGCAGTGCTCTCCGGCCCGCCCGACCAACGCTCGAGTCCACTGTGCATGCATTCCGCGGGCGCCCTCCCACGGAAGGAAGCTGTGGGCCTGGAGCAACTCCAGTGCATCATCCCAGCGTTGCAGGTCCAGGAGGCAAGCTACCATCAGCGAGGCGATATCCCAGCGGCCGCCGACCTCCTGCGGCGCCGACTCCAGTGCCGCAAGACGGGCATGGGCATCGGCGCCTGCCGCACCGAGTGCATTGTAGCGCTCCACATGAAGATGATGGTCAGCCGGGCGGCGCGCGATGGCCTTGTCGTACCATTGGAGCGCCTGCCCCGGCTCATTGCGCCACAGACCGTAGGCCAGGGCCAGGTTGCGGCACAGCACCGGGTTGCCATCGTCAATGTCAGCGGCGGCGTGCCACGCAGCCAGCGCCTCATCACGCCTAGCCAAGGCGCCGAGCAAGTCGCCCAGATACATGCGCGCTTTCCAGTCGGCGGGGTCCCGGGCAATCGCCTCATTCAACACAGCCAGGTCTTCAGTGCGGGAGGGGAAGCAGTACTCCGGGTCCGCTTCGCCAGCCAACTGCAACTCGCGGTCCGCCTCGGCATCATGGGTCCAGTGTGCCAGATGGTAGTGGACCATTGGGGCGGCGGACACTGCCTCGAACGCTTCGCAGCCGATACGCAGCAGCACAGCGGCGTCGCCGGTCAGGCCGCACCTGGCATACTTGAGCGCCAACTCCAGCCATTCCTCCGGATCGCCGCCGAGGGTGTGGAGTAGCTCGGAGAGCGAGGCGTCGAGCGTTGTCTCGTCATCCTCTTCGTCTTCCTCAAGCGCCTCAAGCACGGCTTCCGCGACAAACTCGGCTGCAAGCGGGTTGCTGGCCGCTCCCATTCCCAGCACCAGTTCAGAGCCGATTGCCATCAGTCGGCAGCTCACGGCCATGATGAATGCCGCGTCCTGGCCCTGCAGGGCGCCACTGGCGATCTCAAGCGCTTCCTGGGGCAAGCCCCTGCGCAGTGCCAGCTTGGCGAGGGCGATGCCGGCCTCAGTTCTGCACTTGCTCCTTCCTGCCAGCCACCACAACGTGCTCTCGGCCTCGTCGGTCTCGTCACAGGCAAGCTTGGCCAGAGCCAGGTAGTACCATGCCTCGTCGTTCTGTCGGTCACGCGCGACGGCTTGCTCCAGATGCTTGGCCGCCGCCTCGCTCAAAGCCCTTCGCAGGGCGATCAGACCCAACCCCAAGTGTGCCGAGCTCAGGCCGGAGTCAAGCTCGAGCGCCTTTTCATACAGCTCGGCGGCACGCTCGAAGTCCTCGTACAGCTCGTTCCGTAGCCCCTTGGTCGCCAGCTCCTCCGCGGTCGTCTCGGCGCCAGCCGTTGGTGGCTGATGGGTGATGTCCACGGGCCGCCGCAGATTCGTGGTGACGCCCGGACGGAAGCGCAGTATCTCGTCATCGTCACAGGTGAGGACCACTGTCAGATCGCCTGTGGCGACCTGCCGCGGAAGGGGCACTGTAGCCGTCACAGACTGATTAGGGCCGAGCGTCACCTGTCTCGTGAAGAGCTGCTCACCTCTGTCCTCAACGATGAGTTGGCCCGGGCCCATATCCGAGTTCACATGGCACGCAATGCTCGCCTCACAGCCCTTCATCTCGAAATTGGCTGCTGCCAGATCGTTGGCAAACTGGAAGCCGCCGGTGCCGGAAACCGGGTACCACATCTCCGTCCATGTGATGTCCTGGTAGGGGCCCATGAACTCCACAACGCTCTGGTCAACGAAGCGACCCGCCTGCAGCTCCACATACTGGCCGTCGTCGTCCGTGAGCAGATCAACCCAGATCATGCCCTCATCGGCGGTGCCCCAGGTGAAGAACTTCTTGCCGAACTGCATGCGGTGGTCCGACCAGTGCACCATGCCACAGTTCTGCTGCTCGTAGTAGCAGCCGAAGAAATCCTCCGCAACATCCTGGCAGAATATGTCGTTGGGTCGCTCGTGGTTGCGGTACCAGCTCAGGTCCTTCCCATCGTGGAAGGGGTACTCGTGGGTGCCATGTGACGTCCGCACCTGCGTGGCCGGGAACACCAGGCGCAGGTCGTCGGTCGCGGGCATCGCCGAGTTGGCCCAGTAGTAGCTGCGCTGTCGCAAGGGGGTCGGATTGTGCAGGACCACTCGCTGCAGCAGTCTCGCCTCATGGGGTTGGAGGCTCAGTTCGACGCTCCAGCGCATCCTGGTGATCCGCTCTGTGCAGCCGACGACTATGCTTGCGCCGTCCTCTTCGGGGCCTTGCAGGATGCGCGACATCACCGGTGCGACAGTGACGCATGAGTGGCCCGGCTGCGGGAAGTTGAACTCGATACCGCCCGAGATCCACGCCGCCCTGTTGGCGACAAGGCCGTACTTGACCACGTTGTTGCGGTAGAAGACCTCGCGCTCGCCCACCTTGTCATAGAGGGAGTAGAGATGCCCTCCCAACTCCGGCAGCACAATGAGATGCAAGTACTCATTTTCGAGATGAAGGGCACGATACGCCATTGTTCGCGAGAGCCGCGTCAGGTTGTCCTTCATCGGGTACGGGTACACGCGTCTGGTGCCGGTCTTCTGCAGAGGGGGATTGGGGTCGTCCGGCCCCAGCACGTATGTCTTCATCTCAAGCTTGTCTTCCCAGGCTGTAACGCCCATGACACGCCTCTCCTTATGTTCCTCACGCATCTGATGCAGGGCCGGAAACCGAAATCAGGTAACGAGATCGTCAGCTCAGGTAAGCCGCCGAAAGCTCGAGTGGGCGACCGGCCCACGCAGACGCTCGGTGACGTCTCCAGCCTCCAAAGCATCCGCGATCTCGGCAAACACCTCACCAATGGCCTCACCGGCCAGATTGATCACTTCATCCGTATGTGCCAGCGTCGGTGAGAACTGAGCGCCGGCCAGGAACCCTCTAGCGAGCATGAGTTGGGTATAGAGCGTGCGCAGCTCTGCGGCCAGCTCGTGCTCGAACGCGAAGTGCGACAGGCAGGGGAACGAGTCGTCAACCTCAATCGGCAAGTCGTGTCGCTGACCGTGCTCGCGCCAGTATCGCTGCACGCGCGCGCCCATGCGTGCCACGTGCTCGGTAACCTTACAGCGTTCCAGCTTCTCCAGAGTTGCGAGCGCAGCGGTCGGCCCCACACTCTCGGTCCACTGGGTGCTGCTGATAAATGAGGCGTGAGCACCCGCCATGGCTTCCCTGGTGCCGATGACGGCGCCGATGGGATGGCCATTGCCGAGGGCCTTGGAGAAGAACGCGATGTCGGGGTTGACCCCATAGCGGAGGTGCGCACCACCGTGTTCCAGCCGCCAGCCGATCGAGACTTCGTCGAATATGAGCAGCGCGTCGCACCTGTGGGCACCATCGCGGACAGATTCCAGAAACCCTGGCTCCGGGTCATGGTAACGGCAAGGCTCCATCACCACCGCCGCCAGCCGGTCGCCGTGCTCCCGGAGTATGGCATCGAACTCATCCAGGTTGTTGTACGTGAACGTGAAGCTTGTTCCGCGCAGCTCTCTGGGAACTCCCAGCGGGTCGAGACCAGGGAGCAGATGTCCGCGTAGGGCGTCGCTTTCGCCGAGATTGGCAGCGAGATACCAGTCATGCCAGCCGTGATATCCGCACACGGCTACGACGGAACGGTCGGTGGTGGCGCGGGCAATCCGCACCGCTATGACCGCGGTCTCCCCGCCGCAACGGCCGAAGCGGACCTGCTCCGCCCATGGGTGTATCTCACACAGTCTATCGGCCAGCTCCACCTCTTCGGGAGGGTTGAGTGTTGACATGCCACCGAGTTGCTCGCGCCGGATGACGGCGGCTGTAACGTCCGGGTCGCGATAGCCGAGCAGGCAGGCAGAAACCCCGTTGATGGATAGGTCGTAGTAGTGGCGCCCGTCGAGGTCCCACACCTCGCAGCCTCGCGCCTCGCGGAAGTAGGCAGGCCACTGCTCGGGCGCGAACATCTCGGGCCGCTTACTGAGGAGCTGCGTCCCGCCGGGGATACGCAGTTTGGCGCGCGCGTACAGGTCCTGTGTCAGTGTTCCCGGCTCCTCCTTGATCCCCAGAAGGCGGTGAGCATTGTCGCAGAAGATGTCCTGGATATCCTCGCCGTTCAGCCCAAAGTCGAGAGCAGCATCGCGCAGCGCGAGCAGCGACTCTAGACCGACCAACATCGGATTGCAGGCCGGTGAGAGCCCCTCCCAGTCCAGCGAGTCCGCGTAGAGCCACACGAAGCCGTCGCCGACTGTAACGCACTTGCCGCGCGTCTCCGACACCGGGAAATCGCTCCCCCACATCAGGCGGCGCGGCCCGAACTCCGCGAGTATGGCCCTCAATGCGGCCGGCTCGCAGACCGCAGCAGTGTCGAACCAGACGTTCTCCAGGCCCCGCAGAGACGAAATGCCCTTCACCGTGTTGGGTGCATGGAAGCCCCGTCCCGCGTGGGCCAGGCTCAGCCTGGCATCCGGGTACTTCTCGCACATCTGGCGAATCACGCGCTGGTTGTCGGGATCGGCCAGAGCACCGGCCCTGACCATGTGCAGCACTATCAGCAGGCCGTGTTCGTCCGCTACCCGCCAGATCCATTCCGGTAGGTAGCTTTCCAGCGGCGCATGGAAGGTGGGCTTCTGTTCCGAGAACAGGTGATAGGGCTTCAGGGCAGCCACCTGAGGGTCTCCAATATAGGAGATGAGCTTCTCCTCTCCGCACTGAGGAGTGACGACTACTGCCGCACGGCTCTGCGGATGTGCCGCGACCTGCTCAATCACATAGTCATTGAGCACACTCACCTCGCCGGCGGGGCGGACGTCGGGGATGAAGATGCCGCCTTGCAGCCGGCTCACGCCGACCTGGCGCTCCATGGCTTTGCGCCACTCAGCG
Source organism: uncultured Armatimonadia bacterium (assembly GCA_964549395.1). Classification (GTDB taxonomy): domain Bacteria; phylum Armatimonadota; class Zipacnadia; order Zipacnadales; family UBA11051; genus UBA11051. The sequence goes on from CAZJVY010000003.1 coordinate 14,450, forward strand.
ACATTGACTTCAGCGGGACCTTCAGAGAGTACCTTCGTGTCCTTCGCCATCAAATCGGCAAGCCGATAGACGTGCGCGTGAACGTCGAACAGACGCGCCGGGAGGAAGACGTCCAGTTCCTCAGCGATTGCCTCGTCGAGTTGTGTGAATTCCCAGTTGCCGGACATACTTTGCCTACCTTCCGTACTGCATTGCCTCGTGACAGCACTTGCCCGCAGCCAATACGACGTATGCCGTTGCGGGGCCGGCACCAGTCATTCAGTCGGGGCCGACCAACTCCGCCAGAACCAGACGTGGCACCTCGATCCGGATGGCGAAGCGCTTATCCGTGCTCACGTAGTCGTAGAGGCCGGCGTCCAGAGTCTTATCGAACACGATGTAGCTGGCGTGGAAGTCCCGCCGCAGGACTGTGTAGGTGTCTTCGAGCTGCTGCGTGGAACACTGCGGCGCGCCACAGGTAGAAGCCGCGTCCTTGCCCCCGGCCAGGTGATGAGCCTTCCAGTACAGGTCGTGACTGAACGCGTACTGGAAGATCGGGTCCATGCCACCGATGTAGCGACTGTATGGCGCAAGGTAGAAAAGCTGAGGGAAGTCGTCCCAGTGTACATTGAAGACGATGGCGCCTTCCCGAGCATTGTCTCGCAGCCAGGCTCCGGCGAGTCCCAGACGGAATGCTGGGGGCTCCTGGTCCATCACCCGGCTGTTGAGCAGCAGCGTGAAACACGCCATCAGCACCAGCAGGGCCACGCCGGCAACGGCGAACGCCTTTCGCGTGCGGGGGCGCGGCCACAGGGAATCGCCTTTGGGTTGCCCAGCAAACGCGCACGTATAGACCCCAGCGACGAAGGCGATGGCGAAGGCATTCCACAGGTCTGCGGTCCTGCGTGAGATGAGATTGGTCATGACGAAGAAGAGCAGCGACATGGCCAGGCTGGACCACATGAACGTCAGCAGCCTGCGGTCAAGCTTGTCCCGCCGGACGTGCAGGCATGCCACGTACACGCACACGGCGCCTGCCCAGAGCAGCAGCAGGAACGTGAAGTTCAGCGCGAGGCGGATCGGTGCCAGAGGCTCAAGCTCCCTGCCGAATGCGAGTGGCATACCTGCCAGCTTCACCTGCGTGAGTGTGAAAAGCTGCACGTAGAGAATCTTCGCCGCTCCGATAGGGTTAGGGCGCAGCAACCACCCGACAACGCCGCCGGCCAGCGCCGCGCCGACCTTTGCAGGCTGCAGATTCCCACCGGCTAACCGTGCAGCCGCCGCCCACACCCCCACAATCACCGGTATGAGCCAGAAGAGGTTGAGATGGAAGAACGTGAGCGCAAGGCAGGTCAGCCCGACTGTCAGAGCCCCCCCGCAAGTCAGAAGCGAAAGCAGCAGGAGCAGGAGCCCGGTGGAGAGCATGTGAGGTCGCATCAGAAGCAGGCGGTAGAGGGCATCGGGGGCCACAAATAGGACGACAAAAGGCCAGAGACAGGGGCGGGCCACCCCCAGCCGCCGCAATGCCCACCAGATTAACAGCAGCAATACCGTGAGCAGGAAAACGGACGCCAGCTTAATCTGCATCAGCGGGTCGGCGACGTAAGCGAACGGTACAAGCAGGAGATGAAATCCGTACCAGGTGTCAGCGGCGAACTTGCCAACGACGGAATACACCACCCACGGGAAGTCGTTGAAGAATGGCCCCAGTGACGCGTACACCGACGCGTGACGCATGTGATAGTAGGCATCGTCACCGGGTATCTTCGATGTACGGAAGTTGACGTAACCAGCCACCAGCACCACTACCAGGAGGAAAAGCAGGTAGCGCCATGCCGCACGCCGTGGGGGACGGCTTGCCTCTGCGTCCGGCGTTTGCAGTCCGTCAGATTGGGTACGGGGCGTCTCCGGGCACATTGGGGGCAATCAACCATGCGCTGGCTTGCTGTGTGCGTCAGCCGAGCCGAGTTGGGTGTTGCGCGTGCATGCTTCGCCGGTGGGCTTGCCGTTTCCTCCTGCCAGCTCTGTACGCGCACCTGGCGGCTGTGCCGCCGCAGAATACCTCCGGCGTTACGGCTTCGGCGCTTGGTCCTCGATCTTCTTGATGAGCATGCTCTCGCGCGTAGGATCGTCGTCACCGTAGAACCAGGAGAACGGCAGAACCTTCAACTTGCTCGTGCCCGGATTGACAACCTCGCCCGTCACGGTGTCATGCGGGGAGTAGGGATAGGAGATGAGCACTCGGTCGTTGGCAACATATGCTGAGGGGTATGACCAGCGCCCGTAGCCCGACGGAAAGTCCACCGCGTATTCCGGGTCGCAGGTCTGTGCGCCCACGCCTGCATGCACCCCGTAGCAGGCCTCCGGGCGCACTCTGTAGATCGGGCTTGGCTGAACATGGGTCTCCTCGTGTATTGACTCCACGTTCTGGAAGTGCTCCCAGAGGCCACCGCCGTTCCTGCCAATGGCCGAGGACAGCCGCGTACGGATGAAGCCCTGGCGTATCTCCCGCTCGCTTTGCTGGGTCCAGACCACCAGCAGGTGTCCCGTGTCGGGGAACCTGCGCAGTTGCCCGGGCGCTTGCGTGCCCGCCAGTTGTGAGGGCTGAAGGCGCGACCAGGTCTCGCCGTCGTCTTCGGACCAGGCCTGAAACAGCCGCCCCAGACCGGTTCGCACGACCATCATCAACTTGCCCGGAGTGACCTCTACCACAGACGGCTCCGGCGCGCCTTCAGCCGGGCCGCCGTCGCCCATGACGATGAAGAGCTCTCCGTCGCGGTTCGGCTGCCACGTCGCACCCTCATCGTCGCTATACACGACATAGCTGCCGCAAAAGTGAGGATCGAAGAAATGGGCATCCGTCGAGACGAAATTGCCATTCACATACCCGCCCACGAACGGCTTGCCTTCTTCATGCCAGGTCCCTTGGCCGACGGCGAAGTACACCGGCAGAATGACGCGGCCGGAAGTGGTGCGTACCATCACGTCCTGCAGGGCGTGTGCCCTCAGCAAACACTGATTCATCACCGTTGGCGGCGACCAGGTGTGACCTTCATCTTCGGAGGTCCGGAAAACCATCTCCGTCTCATGGTGATTGGCAACGCCGGCCCTGTGCCGCAGCGTAGCCAACCCGATTGCGCCGCCGGAGATGTTGACCAGTGAGGCACAGGCGCCCTGCAACTGCTCGCCATTCTCGTCAACCGCGCGGTAGGGCTCAGACCAGGTAATGCCACCGTCGTCGCTGCACAGGAATTCCGCCCCGCTGGATTCGAGTATCCGGCCGCTCTCCAGCCCGACGAAAGTGACCGAATGGCCGTAGTGCTGCTCGTGGACCGCCAGCATCTCCTCTGGTCTGGTCATCGGCACATTGCTCATTTTGCACACCTCTCTTGCCGAATTGCCTGGACTGGAACGCCTGGCTCGTGGTCATGGGACCCGATCTGCCTCGGCGACATAGAGATAGGTTTGCCTCCACGCCCAATTGTTCCTCCCCTGAAGGAGGAAGCAAGGCAAACGCGGAAGCATAGGCGAATTGGTGTACCGGGTGGCATCCGGGATACGGAAGGGGTGTAGCGCGAGATGGCGATCAAGGAGATTACGGCGGCCGACCTGAACCCACAGCAGTTCATTGCCGAGCAAGTGGCGGAACTCGCTTCCGTAGTGGGGGATGGCTTGGCCGTCAATGCCCTATCGGGAGGCGTCGACTCATCAACGGTCACGATGATCGGACACAAGGCTCTTGGCGACCGGCTCAAGACGTACTTCATTGACAATGCTCTGATGAGAGAGGGTGAGCCGGAAGCGATCATAGCCCTGTTTGCCGGGTTGGGCGTACACGTGGAGTGTATTGACGCGAAAGACGAGTTCCTTAACGCGCTGAGCGGCATTACCGACCCTGAGGAGAAGCGGGAAGCCGTTACGCAGACATTCTACAAGCATGTCTTCGCCGATTTGGCGCGGGAGAGCGGGGCCAAGTGCCTGCTTCAGGGCACGATCCTGACCGACGTGGATGAGACGGTTGCCGGGATTAAGCGGCAGCATAATGTGTTTGAGCAGTTGGGCATCAATCCTCAGGAAGCCTTCGGGTACCAGATCATCGAGCCGCTGATCCAACTCCGCAAGGACGGCGTAAGGAAGGTCGCAGAGGCACTGGGATTGCCGGAGTCGGCGTGGAACCGAATGCCTTTCCCGGGGCCGGCTCTTGCTGCCCGCGTGATCGGTGAGGTCACCCCGGAGCGGCTTGAGCTGGTGCGGCAGGCGACCGCGATCACCGAGGCGGAGCTTGCCGGCATAGAGGCTTTTCAGTACATGGCAATACTGCACGAGGACCGCGTGACGGGCATGCGCGATGGGGAACGGGATTTCGGGCGGCAGATCGAGATCAGGTGCTGGGACAGTGTTGATGCGCGCACGGCCACGCCGACCAGGCTGCCCTGGGAAGTCCTGGAGAGACTGAGCAACAGAATCGTGACCGAGGTTCCAGGGGTTGTCAGCGTCACGTACAACATCGCCACCAAACCACCATCCACGATGGAAGTTGTATAGGCTTCGCGCGTTGCTATGGCATGCTGATATCTGCAGCAAACGCTGCCGCTGAAGGAGACTGGAAGATGGACAAGTTGCGCATCGGGATCATCGGTGTCGGGAAGATGGCCGAGATTTGTCATCTGCCGATATTGGCGAAGTTGCCGCAGATCGAGTTGACTGCATTTTGTGATAACAACCCGGACAATCTGGCTGCACGTGCTGACCAATACGGCGTGGATAAGCGCTATAGCGACCACCATGACCTGTTCGAGCAGGAAGAATTGGACGCGGTCTGCGTGTTTGTGCCCCCCTTCGCTCATACTGATGCGGAGATCATCGCCGCAGAGAGCGGCATTCCCGTGTTTGTGGAGAAACCGCCGGCCTTGAGCATGGAGAAGGCACATGAGATCAACGCCGCCATCGAGAATGCAGGAATCGTCAGTGCGGTTGGCTTCAATCAGCGCTATACGCAGGTGGCGTCGGCTGCGCGCCAACGGCTGGCAGGCAAGATGCTGGTGCAGGCACTGGCGCACCGGCTGCATGGCAGCAGAGCAACAGCCTACTGGTGGATGATCGAGAGCCTCTCCGGAGGCGCATTCGTCGAGAACACCATCCACTCCGTTGATCTGCTCCGCTACCTCTGCGGCGACTACGTTTCGGTCTCTGCCAAGACTGTGGAGCGACCGGATAAGACCGCCGAGTTGGACATACCGCTAAGCATCTGCGTGACCTACACTCTTGCCGACGGCGGCGTGGCAAATGTGACCACGTGCACGGCCCTGGAGCACGCCGGGCGTTCCGCGTTCCTCGTGGTAGCAGGTGGCTCCCTGTACGACCTGAGTGGTGCCGAATTGACCGTTGACGGCGAGAAGGTGGCACAAAACGAGCCCGACCGCGCCGACTACAGGGGCGAGTTCTCGACCTTCTTCGACGCGATTATCGAGAGTGACCCGGGGCGCATACGGTCGCCGTACAGCGACGGGCTGAAATCACTGGCGGCCGTCCTGGGCGCCGTCGAATCAGCCGGAAACGGTGGCACGGAGATAGACCTGACCAAGCCCCCCTATGTAGCCGTGTAAATGGGGCAAGTACAGAAAGCATAGTGAATGGTGGCTGCCTGAAAGGCAATGGGAATGGCAGGGACAATGCTAAGCAAGCGAAGACTGGGACGCACCGGGTTCCAGGTTACAGCTCTGGGGCTGGGCGGCGCCGGCCTTGCCAGAACGTCGGAAGGCTTTACGGATGACCTGGCCGTGGCGACCGTTCACCACGCCCTGGAACTGGGCATCAATGTCATTGACACGGCCCCCATGTACGGCGAAAGCCAGCGGCGCATCGGCATCGCGCTGCAGGAGTGGTGCCGGCAGGGAGGCTGTCGCAAAGACCTCGTCATTTCCACGAAGACGGGGCGCAACGCGGACGGCACGAAGGGCTACTCGGCGGAATGGACGCGTCGCAGCGTGGAGGAGAGCCTCAGGCTTCTGCGAACCGACTACATTGACATCCTGCTCGTTCACGATCCCGATGGCCTGGACCCTGTCTTCGCCCGCGGCGGGGCGTTGGAGGCTCTACAGGACCTGAAGCAGGAGGGGGTCATTCGCGCGATAGGTCTGGGCGCGCGACCTCACGACTTCCACCGGCGCTGCATCGAAAGTGGGCAGTTTGACCTTTCGCTGACATTCTGCGACTACAACCTGTTGGACCAGAGCGCCGCGCAGGGGGTGATAGAACCGGCTGCTGGACACGGTGTTGGCGTCTATAATGGCGCGGCGGTCATGCTCGGTTTGCTCGGGGGAGATGACCCCCGGGAGGTAGGCCCAAAGCTAGGTGGCTTTGCCTCGGAGATACGGATGCAGCGCGTCTGCGCGATATGGGATTGGTGTCGTGAGCGGGGCGTTAGCCTGCTGGCGCTCAACTTGCAGCTTTGCCTGCGAGAGCATCGCATCGCGTCAACGCTGGTCGGTGCCGCATCTCCAGCCGAGATTGAGGCCGACATCAGCGCGGCAGCGGAAGACATTCCCGCCGAGATCTGGGAGGGGCTCCACGAGCGCTTCGATGTTGATGTGGAGGCGTAGTAGCAGTTGGGGCACACTCGACGACAAATGAGGCCCGCCGCACGCGCCACGAGGCGGGCCTCATCATTCTGCCGTGATGTCATGTCCTCACTAGCGGCTGGCCTTGTCCAGCGTCGCCATCTCGGCCTTGGTCAGCTTCACTTTGATGGCCCCGACATTGTCCTCCAGATGTTCCAGCTTCGTGACACCGGCGATGACCGACGGAATCTGCGGGTGAGCCAGCAGCCAGGCGATTGAAAGCTGCGCTGCAGAGCACTTCTTCTTTTTCGCCATGCTGGCGACTCTACCGGCCAACTTGAGCTTCTCGTCGGTCAGGAAGCGATCGCGGATGGCCTCGGTCGTTAGCCTGCCCTCCACCTGATCGAGGTTGCTCTTGGTGTACCGGCCCGTCAACAGCCCGCCGGCCAGTGGGAAGTATGGAACGATGCTCAGGTTGTACTCCGTGCAGAAGTCGAGGAACGCCTGCTCATCGGATTCCTCGTCGGACGCGACATTGCCGCGCTCAGCCAGATTGTAGCAGTTTTCCACTGCGATGATGTTGCGGGAAGCGTCCTTGCCCACCTGTTTGAGGACATCCACCACGGCTCTGGTCTGTGCTGCGCTGTGATTGGAGACGGCGATGTAGCGAATCTTGCCCTGGGTGATGAGGTCGTCCATAGTGGACCAGGTCTCCTCCAGCGGCGTAATCCAGTCGATATTGCCGGACTGGACGGGCGACCAGGTGTGAGCACTGTGCAGGTAGAGCAGGTCAATGCGGTCCGTGCACAGCTTCTCGAGGCAGCACTCCACCTCTCTCATCAGGTAGATGCGGGATGCCCCGTTCTGGTTGGGAGTGAACTCATCCGGGTTCTGGGGATACGGGCCGAGTTGGTGTTCCTCCCGGTGGTGGTTGCTCACCTTGGTGGCCAGCACGATCTTGTCACGGATGGTGCTGGGACGCCGGGAGAAATACTTACCCAACAGCCGTTCGGAGTTGCCCGACCCCGCGTTGTACGAGTTGGCCGTGTCCCAGTGGAAAACGCCCAACTCCAGCGCACGGTCAAGGATCTGGAATCCGAGATACTCACCCACCCGCGACTTGTCGTACTCCGGGTATCCCCACTTCCACAACCCCAGGCCAACCTCTGAGACCCACAGCCCCGAGTTGCCGACCTGGCGACACGTCATTCCGCGAAATTCCTTGGTCTTAGCCATAGTGTGGCCCCCAATGTCTCTTTGTGACTATCACTCAACTGATAACTCCTTCGCCGCACCACGCGACCATTCCTTCTTTGCGGCTACCTATACGAGACATTCTCAGCAGATCGGCAACATTGACATCGGGCAACTGATGGGATATCATGAACTGTTATGATACTCTGAGTGGACGGCTGATGACGCTGCGTCCACGGGAAACCTTCAACATAGCCGGGCATGTCCTGGGCCAGACACCGTGCGGGACGATTCTGGGAGATTGTCGCGCCCTTTTTGGTTGCCTGGACGTGTGATCCCATGCACCGATCCGTAGGGCTATTGCGAGGATTGGAGATACTGAGTGGAACGTCCATTTCCGATTGAGGACCTAGTGGACCGCATCGGCAACAGATATGCCATCGTGGTCGCAGTGGCAAAGCGCGCCAGGCAGCTTAAGGCGGGCGCTAAGCCGTTCGTGCAGATCGAGAGCAAAAACCCCACCACGATCGCGCTTCACGAGATTGCCGCGGGGTGCGTTCTGATCCAGGACGCGCCGCCGCCCAATGAGCAGGTCGCCAAGGATGGCGATGAGATGGTCGAGTTGACAGCCGCGGCCATAGCAGCCTTCGGCGATGATGAGGACAATGGCGACGACGAAGACAGCGACGATGGCGAAGACGCGGATGACGACGCGGACGACAGTGACGATGCCGACGATAGCGACGAAGATGAGGAAGACGACGAAGAAGAATAGCTGGCTTGGTTGTGCCATGCAGTAGGACGCGAATCGGAAGACTTCAATGGACTACTACGAAGTACTCGGCGTAAGCCGAGATGCCGACGCCCAGGAGATTAAGAGAGCCTACCGGCGGCTTGCACGGCAGTGCCATCCGGACGTGAATGGTGGCTCGGCCGAGGCCACGGAGCGCTTCAAGCAGATCAGCGAAGCCTATGCTGTGCTGTCTGATCCGCACAAGCGCCGCCGTCACGATGCCGGCGGCGCTTTTGACTTCGGCTTCAATGGCGGCTTTGGCAGCATCCTTGATATATTCAACCAGGCGTTCGGCTTCGACATGGGCAGGAGACGGTGGGCTAGCCCGGGGCGCGATCTGGAGCAGCAGGTAGACATAGAGCTGGAAGAGGTGCTCACCGGCGCCGAACGCGAGCTGACCTACCAGCGCACCGCCAAGTGCCAGGCGTGCAACGGCAGCGGTGCCGCTTCCGGCAGTCGGCCTGTGACCTGCGCGACATGCGGTGGCCACGGACAGGTGCGCCAGCGGCAGCAGACCATACTCGGCAACATCTTCACGGTAGGGACGTGTCCAGACTGCGGCGGCACAGGCGAGACCATTGATGATCCCTGCCCCGAATGCAGCGGCGCCGGGGTCGCGAGGGTCACAGAGCAGATGCGCGTCGAGATCCCGCCCGGCATTCGCGACGGTCAACATCTGGAGTACCTCAACATGGGCGATGTAAGCCGCGACGGAGGACCGACCGGCAATCTCTATGTGCGGGTCAATGTCGCCGACCACGATGTTTTCACACGCCACAATGACCACCTACATATGCATCTGGACGTGACCATCGCCCAGGCGGCGCTGGGTGATACGGTCACCGTCCCGACGCTGGAGGGCAAGCACGAGCTCGAAATCCCTGGCGGCGTCCAGTCCGGCCAGGAACTGCGCCTGCGTGGCAAGGGGTTACCCTCACTGCGCGATGGCCGTCGCGGCGACCAGGTCATCTCCGTGCGAGTCAACATCCCGGCCGAATTGACCGAGCGCCAAGTGAAGCTTCTGCACGAGTTCGCGCGGGAAGACGGCATGGAATTGCGGCCGCCGACCGGCTCGACGATCTTTGACCGTGTAAGAAGAGCGTTCGGCGGGCAGTAGTGTAGAGAAGTGGTCTTACATACCGTTGGCCACGCCAACCGACGCAGCAGCGAGAGGTGACGCGGGATGCGCTGGCAACGCTTTGCCGTTACGGCACCCCCAGACGCCTCGGAAGCCGTCAGTGCTCTCCTGCAAGAGTTGTTCGGTGGCCTCAGCACCCGCAGCACCCCCGCCGGCATGGTACACGAGGCGTACATTTCCGAGAAAAAGAATGTCACGGAGGCCCATGCTGCGCTGCTGGCCGGGCTGGGCCGGATACCGGCAGAGCTGGCCCCGAGCGTATCCATCACTGTGCAGGTTGACTGGGTAGATGACGAGGACTGGGCGGAGACGTGGAAGCAGCACTACCAGCCCATACGCGTCACTAACCGGCTCGTGATTGTGCCTTCGTGGAGGGACTGGCCTGATCCTCAATGCCCGACCGATGCCCGCTCTGACGACATCATCATCCGCATGGACCCCGGCATGGCGTTTGGCACCGGCGCTCACGCGACCACCCGCATGTGCATGATCGCGTTGGATGACCATTTGCGGCCGAGGGCAGAGATGATTGATTTCGGCTGCGGCTCGGGCGTGTTGAGCATCACGGCCTGTAAGCTGGGCGCGCGTCGCGTGCTCTGCCTCGATAACGACCCGATCTGCGTCGAGGTTACGGCAGAGAATTCTCGAAGCAACGGTGTCAGTGAGCGGTGTGAGGTCCGCCTCGGCGATACACTCGAAGGCATGGGTGGCCTATTCGACTGCATCGTCGCCAACGTGACCCCGCAAGTGGTGTCAGAGCAGGCACCAAATGCCGCCGCATCGCTGAAAGCGGGTGGCTCCTATATACTATCAGGCTTTACACACAGGTCCGAGATGCAGATTGCAGCGGCCCTGGAAGCAGCAAACCTGGGTGCTGTTGCCAAGTACCACGAGGGCGAATGGTGCTGCTGGGTAGCAGCGAAGCTGCCCGGGAGTGCCACATAACGCCGTTGAGGAAGATCTAGGCGGGATGGCTCTACCACGTGTTTTCGCTGATGCGGACCGGATAGCCGGCCAGGAGATCGAGCTGAATGGTGAACCGTTTCACCATCTGGCCGTGGTGCTGCGGCGTACGGTCGGCGACAGGTTCTATGCCATTGATCCCACAAGCGGAGCGGAGCACCTGATCGAGATACTAACCATCAACGACCGCACCATCAGAGGGCGTATTCTCGAGCGTGTGGAGACACGCGAGCAGCCGGCGATGGAGCTGACACTGTACCAGGGCCTGCCCAAAGGCAAACGGTTCCCGCTGATACTGCAGAAGTGCACCGAGTTGGGTGTCGCCAGAATCGTCCCAGTGCTGACCGGCCGCTCGGTCGTGCGGCTGGACGGCCAAGCAGCGGCCGACAAGCTGACGCGCTGGGCGAAGATCGTGCAGGAGGCGGCCCGTCAGTCCATGAGACCGACCCCGCCGCAGGTCACTGAACCGATGCAGTTCGCCGAGGCTGTGGCGGATTGGCGGGCGTCGGGAAAGGTGGGGCTGTTCTTTGATGAAGGTCTGGCAGGAGACCAGGAGCACACGCTGACACATGCCATGGCCGAACTTGGGTTACATCGAGAGTTGGCCGTTTTCGTCGGCCCCGAGGGCGGCTTCACCGCACAGGAAGCACAGACAGCAACCGATGCCGGGCTAGTCTCGGTGAGCCTGGGGAACCGCATATTGCGCACCGAGACCGCGGCCATCGTCGCCTGCGCGATCGTGATGTACGAATGTGGGGAGCTGGGATGAGTCACGGCGGCCCTACAGCGCGTCCCAGACTCCGGTCACATATTTCGCACCGATGACCGCCGCTTCCAGGGCCGGCGCCACCGAAACCTCCAGCGATACCCACCCCTCGTAACGGTCGGCGTGGAGAAGTCGCAGGCTTTCCTGCACTTGAGCCTCTCCATGGCCGATGTGCGCCCCAGCCCAGGCTTTGCCTGCTGGCGTCACTAAGCCCTTCGCCCCGTCAGGAGCTGGCACCCAATCCTTGACGTGCACGTGGACTGTGCGTCCGCGCAGCGGCGGATATGCGTCAGCGGGCATCTCATCCGCGAGCAAAAAGTTGCCGTTGTCCCACGTTACCCTGATCTCCGGGCCGGCTCCTGACACTACCTCCAACACATGCGAGGAATGGCATGCGAACTCCGGATAGACACCGAAGTCCTCGATGGTCAATGTCACACCCGAGTCAGCTGTTCGTTGACCGGCCTTGGCCAGCATCGCCGAGTATACCTTGCGGCCCTCCTCGTTGCTCATGCCGGGCGCCGGACGAGTGCCGGGGATCAAGGCTATCGAGCAATCCAGATCCGCGCAAAGATCAACCCCCCGAGCAACCGTATCGAGCGCCGCTGAACGGTCATCCTCGCTCTCACCGATAAGATTCGCGCCGATGTCAAGGCATGAATACGACATGCCAAAATCCGCAGCGGCGGCACGCAGCTCTTCCCATATCTCCGGCGCATCATCTATGTTGCGCAGCATCGGCTCAAGCGCACGCGCGCCGACGCTGTACAGCTTCTCTACGAGTTCAGTCGCCGAGTGAGTGCCTTCCTTCAGGTCATTGTGAAACGGGAACAGCATTACCGAGAGTTTCATCGCTTGCTCCTTTGGTGATGGGGCGGTACGTGCCTTCTGTGTGCTTTTTGGTACACTGCGCCGGCGTGTCAGTCGGCGAATGCAACACTTGCCTGGCCCAAGACGTGCTGCAAGTCGCGTACCGGCAGGTTGCGCGGCGCCAAACTTGCCTCTGCTGCCATAGCTGCTGCGGTGCCCGCCGCCTGGCCGGTAGCCCAGCAGACCTGAATCACGCGCACAGGCTCCAGGGCATCGTCGTCGCAGGAGATGCAGCGGCCACAGGTCAGCAATCCGTCCCTGTCCTCTGGCACCAACACGCCATACGGGATGTCGTAGGCGATGCCTGTGCGCCTGAAGTCATTGCCCCGTCCGACCGCGTCGGGATGCCTGAAATCGTGCTGCGATACGTCGTCCCCACTCAGCCTGTCAATCCCCTGCAAGCGTCGTGAGCGGCGCACGCCGGTCTGGCTCGCCGTATCAATCAGCCATGCATCGGCGAAGCCGGGCATGCGCTTGCGTAGTATGTCAAGAGCCTCGCGGATCTTGACGCGGGCCTGGATGTCTATCTGGGAGAGCTGACGCGGGTCCAGCGCGTCGGCCGCACGCAGGCCGTTGTTGCCCCAAACGACGCCCCTTCCGCCCGGCAGTGCACCCAACTCAAACGGCCCATGCCAGTCGCACAGCTCCCGGGTATCGTGCATGACCTCGGCGCAGGTATCGGAGTCATTCTCGCGGGCGGTCTGCCACCTGGCAACATCCACGCCGCCTATGCGGAAGTCGAGGCCGACGATCTGGTCCGTCTTGTCGAACGTGCAGCCGGCCCAGGCGAAGACATCCCCATCGCCGGTGGCATCAACGACGACCTTGCCCATCGCAGTCGCAGTGCCGGCCTTGGTCTCAAAGACCACTCCGCGCACGCCGTCGCCCTCGACTACAGCGTCGGACAGCCAGGCGTGGTGCAGAATTTCGGCACCGGCGTCGAGGCAGAGCTGAAGGCTAACGTACTTCAGCGCCTCCGGGTCGAAGTAGCAGGCATCCGCCCTGCCTCGGGTGACGGCTTCGCCGGTTGCCAGCATTGCATCGCGGATCTCCAGTCCGATGCCGCCGACGATCTGGCGCCCTTCATCCGTCAGTGGAGGCAGCGCAATGACGAGGCCGCCAGTGGCAAGGCCGCCGAGATGGTTGTACCGCTCGATGATGCAGGTACGTGCACCCATGCGCGCCGAGGCAATCGCCGCCACCGTGCCGGCCGGGCCGCCCCCGCACACGAGCACGTCGGCCTCCAGCATCACCGGGACGTCACGCTCGGGCAGGCGCAGCATACGAGCGCCCGCCCCTGAGTTCAACTCCATGCCTGTTCACCGCAATCCACTCGCACACGCGGTGCGAAGTATCAGCCGACTATCTTGACCAGTTCGCCCTTGTAGCCCCATAGGAAGCCTTCGGTGGCCCGCACCGTGGCCAGCCTCCCGCCTAGCGCACGTTGGCCGGGGAAGACCATGATCTTGTTCTGACGACTGCGGCCGCGAACACTGCCGTCTGTCTTGGGATCGGGGCCCTCAACAAGCACTTCGAACGCCTTCCCGATACCGGCCCTGTTAGTGTCGCGGGCGATCTCGTTCTGCAGCCTGGTCAATTCGAGCAGGCGGCGCTGCTTCTCCTCCTCGGGTACCTTGTCAGGCATATCAGCGGCCCTGGTGCCGGGGCGGTCGTTGTACTTGAACATGAAAGCCTGGTCGAACCGTACCTGCCGGAATGCCTGCAGCGTATTCTCGAACTGTGCCTCCGTCTCGCCCGGGAACCCGACCATCACGTCGGTGGTAATCGAGATACTGGGCATGAACTCGCGTGCCCTGGCCACGATGTCCAGAAAGTCCGCGAGGCCGTAGTCGCGCCCCATGCGCTGCAGTATCTCGTCGTCGCCCGATTGGATCGGCAGGTGGAGATGCTCGCAGATCGTGTACACCGTTGCCATTGTCTGCAGGACGCGTTCGGATAGGTCCTTGGGATGCGACGTGGTGAAGCGCAGCCGCCACAGACCGGGTAGAGTACCGACTTCCAGCAGCAGATCTGCGAACCGATGTGGCGGCCACAGGTCGTGGCCGTAGCTGTTGACGTTCTGGCCGAGTAATGTTATCTCGCGGTGGCCGAGGCGTAGCACCTCACGGCACTCGGATATGATTTCGGCGGAGACACGGCTCACCTCCGGCCCTCTGGCGCGCGGGACCACGCAGTACGCGCAGTGGTTGTCGCATCCGTAGGTGATGTTGACGAACGCCGATACGCCGGGGCAGCGGTGCGCCGGCAGCGCTTCGGGCAGCAGCTCATTGCTGTCGGTGAGCACGACGGGCTCCGCCGCGGGGGCGTCAAGGCATTGCACGACCGCGTCGCGCAAACGCCCAAGGCTGCGCGGGCCCATGACAATGTCGGCATAGGGGGCACGTCTCAGAACCTCGTCGCCTGCAACCTGGCTTGTGCACCCGCAGACGGCGATGATGCGCTGCGGCTCCCGTTCCTTGAGCAAGCGCCATTCGCCGAGACGTGAGAACATCTTCTGCTCCGGCTTCGCGCGCACCGAGCAGGTATTGATGACTAACACGCGGGCGTCCTCCGGCTGTGGCGCAGGATAAAGGCCGATTCCGTCTAGAATGCCCGCGATCGTCTCCGAGTCGCGCTCATTCATCTGGCAGCCGAGGGTGACGATGTGGTAGGTCCGTGGGTCCATTGCGGCGATTATAGCACCCGCGCAATGGGCCTTCAAGTGTGGCGTTCCGGCTGCTCACAGAAGGTGCCATGCCGTGCAGCGGCGAAGTAGCTGCCAGCCGGCTGGCAAGTGCTGGCCAGGGCCGGAGATATGCACGTGTGGGGCAGTATTGGAGCGACCAGCCGCGTCGCGGCGTTGCGGACTGCCTCGAGAATGAAAGCAAGAGAAGGTGGAACCAGAATGCCGAGAACCTACGCTGACGGAGAACTGAAGTACGGTGTGGTCGGTGCCGGAACGCACGGCGAGAGCCACATCAAGTGCGTATCGGCGGCCAACAACGCCGAGCTGGTTGCCATAGCCGACCTCAATACATCTCGCGCGCGTGCAATGGCGGCCAAGTATGGCGCCCGTAACGTCTTCGATGACTACCACGACCTACTGGCGCTGGATGAGATACAGGCCGTGTCAATCGTCCTGCCGGACCACCTGCACAGACAGGCGTGTGAGGACGCCTTCGCGGCAGGCAAGCACGTGCTCGTTGAGAAGCCCTTAGCGACGTCCGTCGAGGACGCCGAAGCGATAGTAGCCGCCCAAAAGGCGGCCGGAAAGACCTTGATGGTCAACTGGAGCAACCGCTGGATGCACTCATTTGCCCAGACCAAGGCCGCTCTCGACGCCGGAGAATTGGGGGACCCGATATACTGCTATGCGCGCCTCAACAACACGTTATTCGTGCCCACACAGATGCTGTCATGGTCCGGCGACACACGGCTACCGTTCTGGCTGATATGTCACCGCTACGACATCGCGCGGTGGTACTTCAGGTCGGAGGCGAAACGTGTCAACGCCGTGTGCCGCAGTGTGAAGCTGAAGAGTATGGGCATTGACACCCCCGATTTCTACCAGGCTACCGTGGAGTTTGAGAACGGCTGTGTCGGCAACTTCGAGAGTTGCTGGATTATGCCGGAGACCATGCCGGCTGTGGTCGACTCGAAATTTGAACTGGTCTGCACGGACGGTTATGTGAACATAGATGCCGCGCTGCCGGACTTCGTGCTGGCGACGAACGAGAAGCAGCAGAACAAGGGCGTCCTCTACGGTGACGTGATGGGCGAGCCGGTAGGCTTTGTCAACCAGTCCATCAAGCACTTCATCAATTCAGTGCTGCTGGGGCAGGAGCCGCTCATTACCGGGCATGACGGCCTGATGATCACCAAGGCGCTCGTGGCAATGGTTGAGTCGGCGGACAGGGAAGAGCCTGTCGACCTCTAGGAACTGCAGAAAGGGAGAAAGATGCGGGAGGAACTGAAGAGCCTGCTGGATCGGGTGCTGGTCACACACTCGCCGGGCGGCTGGGAACAGGAGATGGACCAGATCGTGCGGGCAGAGCTGGAGCGGTGCGCCGAGGAAGTGCACTGCGACCCACACGATAACATATATGTCAGTTTCCCGGGACGGGAGCCGGGCCCGGTCACGCTGGTGTCGGCCCACAAGGACGAGAACTCGCTCGTCGTCCGCAAGATAGATGAAGACGGCAAGATGTGGCTGGAGGCGATAGGGGGGATACGCCCCGCCAAGTTCGGAGAAGGGCCGTTTGACCTGATTACGGAACGCGGCGTGATACCCGGGATACTACACATCGGCTCAACGCACTCCTCCGAGCTCTCCAGCCGCATCCACAAGAGCAAGACGGAGCTGCTGACCTGGGACATGGTCTACCTGGACTGCAAGATGAGCGCGGAGGAGCTGGCCGACCTGGGGGCAGGAGTGGGGGACAGGGCATGCGTTGGACGGAGCCGCAAGCAGCCGATGTACCTGCGCGACGAGTACGTCGGCGGCTATGCGCTGGACGACAAGGCGGCGGTGGCCGTGCTGCTCCTACTGGCCCGCCAACTGAAGGAGACCCCGCCGCTGCATGACCTGTACGTGGCGATGACCGCAGCGGAAGAGGGGGGCGTGTCGGGCGGCAGGTTTGTCGGCCACACACTGCATCCGGATGACTTCATAGCCGTCGAAATCGGCCCGGTAGCCGACGAATACCCCATCGAGATGAACGACCGACCGATTGTGCTGTTCAAGGATGGCGTTTACCATTACTCCCCGGACCTGGCGAGGGAACTCATTGCCGCCGGCAAGCGTCAAGGTATTGAATGTCAGCGGGCGGTGGTGCGCTCGTTCGGCAGTGACGCCAGCCTGAGCGCCACTGCGGGCCTGGTAGGGCGTCCCGGGTGCCTGTGCTTTCCCACCGAGAACACTCACGGCTTTGAGGTGACCGCGCTGGCGGCGTTGGAGAACTGCGTCAAGGTGCTGCTTGAGCACTTGACGAATCCGGGCAAGTAGGGAGGGACTGGCTATGGCGGAACTCGGCGCAGCCGTAATCGGGCTGGGCATGATGGGGCAGCGGCATGGCCGCGTGTGGGCCGAACTGCCGGACACGCGGCTGATCGCGGTCCATGACATCGTGCCTGCAAAGGCTGAGGAAATGGCCGCAAGCTATGGATGCCTCGCCGCCACGACACTGGAGGATGCCGTAAGTGCCGACGGCGTCGACATTGTGAGCGTTTGCACGGACGACCAGGCGCACGTCGAGGCCTGCACCATGGCAGCGGCAGCCGGCAAGCATGTGCTGGTAGAGAAGCCGCTGGCGACAAGTGCTGCCGACTGCGACACCGTCATCGCCGCTGCCGAAAGCAACGGTGTGCGGCTCATGGTCGGGCATGTTGTGCGTTTCGATACGCGCTACCAGATGGCGAAGGCGGCGATAGACGACGGAGCGGTGGGGGACATCGTTCACATCTACGGACGGCGGAACAACATCGTCAAATCGGGTCGGAGGATCGGTCCCCGGACATCAGTGGCCTACTTCCTGGGGGTGCACGACCTGGATATCATGCGCTGGTACATAGGATGTGAGGCAGTACGCGTGTACGCGGAGAGCTGCCGCAAGGTGTTGACTGCGGAGGGTGCGGATGACACCATCTTCACGCTCCTGAAATACGAGAATGGTGCCGTCGGCTGTCTAGAGAATTGCTGGGTCGTTCCCGAGGGACAGCCGAATACTCTGGACGCGCGGCTGGAAGTAGTTGGCACCAAGGGGCGCGTGGCGGTGCGTGTCGGGGACAATGAGCCGCTCGAAGTGTCCGATTCCTCCCGCTCGTGGCGGCCCGACATCGCGTACGGGCCGGTGTGGGCCGGCCGGCAAGAAGGGGCGCTCAGGAAGCAGCTTGAGCATTTCGCCACCTGTGTCAGGCAGGACAGGGAGTTTGTCATCAGCCCGCAGGATGCGAAGGCGGCGGTTGTGCTGGCGGGTGCCATACATGAATCACTCGAAACCGGCGCGCCGGTAAGCTTGTCACACTAGCTGGGAGTGCCGGGCCATCGGCCGACAGGGCGGCTGCGGTAAAGCCTGTGGGCAGCAGGGAATGCCAGCCTGCGAACAGGAGATGTGCTGATGTCCCTACTGCGACGATTGGCGTGTCTTTGGCTAGCGCTGGACATAATGGCAGCCATCGTAGCGGCCGGAATGGTGTCGGCTGCAGGTGGACAGGCTGAGAAGGGGTACCGTGACAGCAGCCAGTCGAGGTACTACCATGGCCCCGAGCGGGACCGTTTCTACCTGAAGAAGCCGAACAAGCTGCCCGTACCACCTCGGTTGCAGCAACCCGCAGGCAGCGTCAGCAGCCAGCAGACGGCGACAGGGGCGGCGCAAAACGAACAGCCGACCACCGAGGCGATACCGTCGCCGGCCGGTGAGCTTGCCGGTGTAGCTCTGTGGGATATGGGGGGAAAGGACGACAACTGGCCGCAGGTCGCACAGATCGTGCGGGAGGTCGTTACGGACGCCGGCCTAGGGTTGCGAGAGATCGAGTACGACAAAGGCCGAGAACCCGAGCCGCTGGTTACGCGGATGCCAACGGCGCAGTCTCTGCTTATCATCGGCTCGCACCGGACGTTCTCCCAGGCTGAGGCCCAAGCCGTCGCGGACCACGTGCGCACCGGCGGCGCCCTGCTGGCGATAGCCAACGCTACGCCGGGGAGGCAGCGGCGGATCGCGGACGTCAACCGGATCCTATCCGAGTTTGGGCTGGCGGCCAGGCTGACACGGCCGGGCGGCCGGGCACAGGTAGCTGACCAGCCGCTAACCCACAACGTGCGCCTGCAGCAGCTTCCCGGCGGCATCAGCTTCTGGTCATTCCGCGATTGGGAGTTGGTCACAGTCAGCGGCGAGGCTGCCGCCTCAGCTGACGTGGCCCAGAACGGACGGATCTTCGCTGTGGACGGTCGCATGTTGGTCTCCAGTGACAAGCGAGTGGCGGGCGAGTTCAGGCAGCTATTGACCAATGCGGTTCTGTGGCTGGCTGGCAAACAGTGATGGAGACGATTAACGCAGATGCTATTTGACTTCCATACACACACGACGCTCAGCGATGGGGCGCTGCTGCCGATGGAGCTGATCCGGCGCGCAATCGCCAGTGGCTACACCGCGCTGGGAATCAGCGATCATGTGAGTGCCAGCACCATGGAGCGCGTAATCAGAGAAGTGCGCGCGGACTGCAAGTTGGCGGCCAGGTACTGGGACTACATCGCACTGGTCGGCGTCGAGTTGACCCATGTGCCGCCTGCCTCGATACCGGAGTTGGCTGCCGAAGCGAAGAAGCTGGGAGCGCAGTACGTCGTCGTGCACGGGGAATCACCGGTGGAGCCGGTCGCGCCCGGGACCAACCTGGCGGCGTGTCAGTGTCCTGACGTTGACATCCTGGCACATCCGGGCCTTCTGAGCGTTGAGGCGGCTGAGGCCGCAGCGGCGAATGAGGTATTCCTCGAGATAACGCGACGCCAGGGGCACTGTCTGGGCAACGGTCTGGTCGCGGCCATTGCTCTGCAGACAGGAGCCGCCATGCTAGTCAACACCGACGCACATTCGCCCGACGATCTGCTAACGGAGGATTTTGCACGCACTGTGGCTGTCGGGGCGGGCCTATCGCCCGAGCAGACCGAACGGGCATTGATTCATAACCCTAAGACATTGCTGGCGAGGGCTGGGATCGAGCTGTGAGCAAGCGCGGATTGCGTGCGACTGGCGTGCTGGTCTTGCTCGCGGGAGTTGTGACCGTGACGCTTGCAGGCTGTGCGCGCGGCGGGGAAGGCCAGACATCGGTCGTGCCTGAGAAGGTCCTCGATTTCGTGATCCAGTTCTCTGGCAGCATCGTTGACAATTTCTACTACTTCGTCGCGATTGACGCCGACGGCGACGACGGGATTGACGGGCCGCTGCCCATAGCGGCCGGCCCGCGGTGGGGCAACGGCTGGGGAACCGGCTCGTTCACTCACTACGTGGTGTACAATGCGGGTCTCTATGATGTGTACAAGGTGGACCTCAATGCAAGTCTAGACGCCCCGGCCGCAGGCATCAATACGGTCGCGGGAGTGCCTGACAGCACGGATGCCGGTGTCCACCAGTTGACCATCACCCAGATTGACTGCGGTTCGGTGACGGTAGGCGGCGCCGGCACGATAGCGGCGGTCATCAACACGGGCTTCCAGAGTGCCGGCACCATAAGCATAGAGACCGACGCCTCCGGCCAGACGGTGGCGGGCGGCGTTACCTACACACCTGCTGCCAGCGGCGGACGCTCACTCACGACCGACGAGCAAGCCGCACTGGACGCGCTCAATACCGGCGGCGTACCTCTACAGACCGACTCACTGCAGGCACTGGGCCTGCAACTCACGCTGGGAGCGGCCTCTGCAGGCACGCAGACCCTCACCATCGCCCAGAGCACCGCGCAAGTGCGCAATGCCTTCACCTCCGCCAGCACGCAGGCCACGACTACCACCACTGCCACCCTCAACTCCAACTCGGCAGCCCCAACCACCAATCCGCCGATACCCGGCCTCGTGATCACATGTAACGATATTGTGCTCGACGAGACGGCCACGATCAGACTGGAAACCAGCCCGGAGACGGTGACGGAAATCGGTCGCCCGTATGAGTACACGGCCCCTATCGGTGGCAATACATTGCGCTTCACTCTGGATGTCGCGCAACTGGACACCACGGTGGATAACCTCAGCATTAACATCATCACGACCACCGAACTGATCTTTGATCCCAACATCACGCTGCCCAGTCAGCACGTCTACGACGGTCTGGGGCACCTCGGCAACCGCTACATTACCATCTCCCTGGATGAGTACCGCACTATCCAGAATTCGGACGGTCTCTTTGAGGAGGAGTTGGCCGGTGACAACACCCTGGAGGGCCCGGCCAGCGACGACGCCAAGAGGGCTGTGGACATTGTGAACTGGTGGGTCAGGCTGCGACGGCTCAGATAGGCGTATGGCCATTGCAGGTCGCAGTTCTTTCGGCACTGCCAACCTCCGTAGGCCAGGGACCCGGGACATGACCAGCGAGCAACACTTGCGTGAGATAATGTGTGAGATTGGCCGGCGGCTGTGGCAATTGGGCATGGTCGCGGCCAATGAAGGCAACATCAGCGTCCGGCTGGATGGTGAGACTATCCTGTGTACGCCTACGGGTGTCAGCAAGGGGTTCATGGCGGCCGACGAGATGGCCAAGCTGTCACTCGACGGGGAGGTTTTCAGCGATGTGAAAGCTTCGTCGGAGGTGGCGCTGCATCTGGAAGCATATCGTTCGCGCCCGGATGTGAACGCGGCCGTGCATGCCCATCCGCCTGCGGCGACCGGCTATGGCATCAGTGGCCGCCCCCTGCCTGTGAACATACTGGCTGAGACCGCGACCGTCTTCCGGGAGGTGCCGGTTGCGGACTACGGGACGCCGGGGACGCAGGAAGTTGTGGTCGCAGTGCGGCCGCATCTGCAGGGCCACAATGCGATACTGCTACGCAACCATGGGGCGCTGACTCTGGGCAGGGATCTGTGGCAGGCGTACTACTATATGGAAATGCTGGAGAACTTCGCCCGCACGGCCCTCGTAACCGTGCAACTGGGATCCGCCCTGGAGATACCTCCGGACAAGCTACGGGAGCTGTACGAGCTGCGCAGAGAGCTCGGCTACGAGAGGTGAACCCGCCCATCCCACGGTGCTGACGGCGAATCGCCCAGATTGGGGAACCATTCGTGCCCTGGGAGTGTCATATCCACGAAAGTACAGCGCACCGGTGCGTAGAGAGACTTCCGAGAAGGGAGACCAGCCGTCGGCAGGCGCTTAGGATGAGAACAGTGAGAGTTGGGATATACGCGTGGCTTCTGGTTGGCGTGGTGGTGACGTTGGGTCTGGCAGGCTGCGGGAGAGCCAGGGAGAAGGCCCGCGTTGCAGACGCCGAGTATGCCGCCCCCGAGGCACCGCCGCAGGCACTGTCGCCTGACAAGATGTCGGAGGAAAGCGGGGCTGCAGATGAGACGACGGATGTGACGGTCGCCTCGGCGGCCGGAGCCGCTGCCGGTATCACCAGACGCATCATCAAGACCGGCGAGATCCGTCTTGAAGTCAGCGACTTGGACGCGACCATGGGGAAGGCCGAGGAGCTCGCTACCGGCGTGAGCGGGTATGTATCGAACAGCAGTGTAAGCGAGAACGACGAAGGTGGCCGCAGCGGGTACGTCACCGTGCGCGTGCCGTCCGAGAGATTTGATGAAGTGTTCGCGCAACTGCGAGCGCTAGGAGACGCCATCAGCTACAGTGAGAAGGCTGATGACGTGACCGAAGAGTGGGTGGACCTGGAGGCCCGCATATCCAACAAGAAGGCGGAGGAACAGAGTCTGCTTGAGTTGCTGAAACGCAAAGGCGAGCTCAGCGACATTCTGCAGGTGCAGCGCGAGATGTTCCGCGTGCGCGGCGAGGTAGAGCAGCTTGAGGGGCGGATGCGATACCTGAAGGATCAGGTGGCCCTGTCAACCATCGAGGTCACGATTGACGAGCTGGGGCCGGCGGGGATAGCAGAGCGCGGGCCGTGGCGGATCGGCTACCACCTGCGAACGGCGTGGCATGCGCTGGCACGTATCGTCGAGGCTGTGATCTATGCCGTCATCTACATGATCATCGCAGGGGCCGTATTCTGGGTGCCGGTAGTGTTACTGATATGGTGGATACGTCGCAGGCGACGTGCGCGCAGGGCAGCCCAGCCTTGATAAGAACAACGGTTGCTGCTATAATTGCCCTGCCGTGCCAGTCGGAAACAGAGAGGAAAGTGCATAAGTGCCACAGCAGCGAGAACGCAGGCCTCGAATGGAGAGAGGCAGAAAACAGAAGGTATGTAAGTTCTGTGTCAGCCCTCGCACAAACGTCATTGACTACAAGGACATACAGCTCCTCCGCAACTTCGTGGACGAGCGCGGGCGGATCAAGAAGGCGCGACAGACCGGCAGTTGCCGCCGACATCAGAGCCGTGTGGCTCAGGCGATCAAACGCGCCCGGGAGATAGCTCTGCTACCCTATACGACGGACTAGAGCCGAGGCCCGCCGCAGTGCCCTGCAGTCCGCACCTGCAGTACGGTCACGACGACAGCAGCCAGGCCGAGCCGCCCCGACACGGGCGGCTCTTGCCATCCCTGTGAGGTCTTCCGGGTATGTCACTTCCTGATCTCAGGAGCAGGCTCTATTTCGTTTTGCCCACGGGGCTGCCCACAGAGCAGCTCCTGAGCATGGTTGACGCCGCAGTTGCCGGCGGCGTCGGGATCATGCAGTACCGGGAGAAGGACAAGCCGACGCGGCAGATGATGGAGGAAGCCGTCCTTATCATGCGCCGCACCCGCCCGGCGGGCGTGCCGCTGGTAATCAACGACAGGACGGACATCGCGTTGGCGGTGGAGGCTGACGGAGTGCACGTGGGCCAGGAAGACATGCCGGTGGGCATCGCCCGGAAGTTGCTGGGCCCTTCCGCCATAATGGGTGCCACCACCCCCTCCCCTCAGGCAATCGTGCAGGCAGACAGTGAGGGCGCAAGCTATGTGGCCATCGGTGCCATGTTCCCATCGCCGACAAAGCCCGAGAAGTCGGCCGTCGGCGTTGGCGCAATAAAGGCAGCTAGACAGGCCACAACTCTGCCGATCTGTGCCATCGGCGGCATCAACAAGGGGAACATCGGACAGCTTCTGGCGGAAGATGTGGCCCTCTACGCGGTCATTTCAGCGATTAGTTCGGCAGATGACCCTCAGGCAGCCGCCGCAGAACTTGTGGCAATCATCAGCGGCAGGGCGGGCGATCGTCAATCCTCATAGGCCGCAGCCCTACTCCGTAACCCCGTACAGGTACCGCAGCAGCGTATCCCCAACCTGGTACAGCGAGTCGGCGGAGCAGCACTCCGGGGTATCGTCGGCTGTGTGCCACTCCGGGTGGGGGAGGTCAATGATGTCTATTGCCGGTATCCCCTGCAGAATGAATGGCAGATGGTCGTCGGTGATATAGCTGCGCGGGGTGCGCACAAACGCGCCGTGTCCGGCTTTCTCAGCGATTGTCCAGATCTCATTCACGAGCAGTGGCGCCGACTCGATGGAGTGGCGCTCGATGCGGAAATCCAGGTAATCGTTCGAGCCGTTGGGAGTGCCAATACGGTCGTTGTGCACCTCGTCCTGGCCTACCAGGTCTATGACAATGACGGCCTCCGGCGTGGGGATCTCGGCTGGCATGTTCTTCGCCAGGTATGAAGAACCGATGCACCAGCCGTCCAGTTCGAAGGCGGTTGCCCCTGGCTGACCGGAGTCCTCTGCATCGAAGAGTGCAATGATAAACGGCCGGCGAGCGGCGTGCGTGCACGCCTGGCGAGCGATCTCAAGCAGCACCGCCACCCCTGAAGCGCCGTCATTGGCGCCCATGACGGGCTGACTGCGCAGAGCCGGGTTCGGGTCCTCGTCCGCTCGTGGGCGGCAATCCCAGTGCGCCCCAAGCATCACGGGCTGCTGCTCACCATCCCCGGGGTAGTAGGCGATGATGTTGGTGAAGTCGTAGGGGCCGCCGAAGGGAGTCCCGGCGCTGAACTGCTGCAGAATCACCGTATCGGTCGTCTGGCGCAGTTGCGCCGCGATCCATTGCAGGCAGTCCTCGTGAGCCTGGCTGCCAGGCACGCGAGCACCGAAATCGCACTGAGATCGCAGGTATTCGAACGCCGACGTCTTGTCGAACTGTGGGTAGGTGATAGAAGGCGTCGGGTCGCTGTCATCGCTGGCAGTCTGGGAGCTGCTGGTGCATGATGTGAGCACCATTGCGGCAAGAGCGACCTGAGCCATGAGAAATCGCAGCGATGCGGCCATCAACTAGCCCCCGTTCGCATTCCACGCATGCTCTGGATGCTCCACAAACATCCCCGGCAAGACTACAATGCCCCGCCAGCTTCACCGGCGGGGCCATCGTGACCTGCACTGGTCGGCAGATTACTTTATCACTACGATAGCAGCTCGGGGTTGGCTGTGCTTGATGTCGCCTACCTCCCTGCTAATGCGCTCGGCAGCACTCGCCAGGCGCGCAGGTGAGGTGGTATCCGATCTATAGACTGAGTGATGCGCTTCGGTCACGGGCAGCCAATCGCTGCCGGCGGAGGCCAGCCGCACTGTGCTGGCAGGCGGGCCACCGTCGTCTGACTTGAGTGAGGTCGGTGTTGTGGGCCGGGCCTTCGCCAACGTCGCTGTAGTGGATGATGAGAGGCGATCCGCCTCTGGGTCGGGCAGTGCAGCCGGCCGCACCGGTGTGCGAGTGACAGCACTCTCAGCAGGAAGATTCGCGGCCGCCAGCGTGCTCGAACCGATCGCAGTATCGGTCCGGCGTGCGAAATCAACGGGACGGGCACCTACTAGCGGCGCTACAGCGACGACCCTCCCCGCCTCGGTGGTTGGCCCTGTGGCCGTTACCGGTTTCGGAGCGACCGGTGGCGCCGAGGCTGTCGGTGGTGTGGTGCCAGTCGGCTTCGGGTGATGGGCAAGTTCCGTCGTGTCCTCAGCCGGGTGCGTGTGACTGACCCATGGGGAGGCCTCCATACGCGCAGAATGGCCTGCCGTGTGGCTGGCATCGGTCCGGGCCTCGGATGCAATCGCGGATGGGTAGACCTCCGTCGGTTTAGCTTCCGCACCGGGCGCGGTAGGAGCGCCGGCCACCATCTCACCGACGGGCGGAGAGACCGACTCCGGCGGCCTTGATGGGGCCGCAAAGTCGAATATGACAGCCAGCATCACAGCGGCCGCAGCCGCCAGGCCTGCCGCCGCCCCCAGCTTGCGCCGGAAGGCGGTTGTCAGCACGGTCACGCGGCCGGACGCCCTGTCAACCGCCGCCTCGATCCGCCCGCGGAGGTCTGCTGCAGGTCTGACGGGCTCGCCGCTGCGCAGGAGTTCCACCAGGTTGCGCATGTGCTCAGCGTAATGGCGACAGTCGGGACATTCCTCGAGATGGTGGCCCAGAACGCGTCTTTCCGCAGGGGACAGCTCATCATCGAGGTTCGCAGCCAGCATCTGGCGTGCCTCAAGACACGCAATGCCCTCGCCACGGGCCGCAATCGCCGAATGGATATCGTTGATAAGGTTCGCCGGTGGTGGGACGGGCGGCATCGCAGTTAGGATAGCATGCACGCAGCGGACAGCCGTCGTGAGGCGGCGGCACTCAGCGCATTCATCTAGATGCCGCGCTACAAATCGCGCCTCATCGGCGGCCAGTTCGCCGTCAATGTAGCTCTGCAGTTTATTGATGTCTGGACACGATGTCATGGCACTGGGCCATGTCCCTGGCAGGCTCCGCCAACCGTGGAGCCGCCAATCTCACACAGCGCATGACAGCAGATGAGTGGTTTGACTTGCGCCGGCTACTATATACTCAATTCCATAGACAGCGTGAAGGGGGAAAAGTTTCGGTGGGGATGGGAGTGGCTACCAGGGCTTGTATTGCAGGATCTTTGCCCACAGTTCGCGGGCCCACGAACGCACAGTGTCAGCCGGGTTGCTGCTTGCTGCTTGCTGCTTGAAGGCGCTTGCCCCCTCGTCAGCCGCAATCATCCCCAGGCCGACACCGGTGGCATACACCGGACTGCCGACCAAATGGGTCAGCCCGCCGACGTTGCGCGGCTCGCTGGTGCGCACGGGCATACCATCGAAGGCCCTGCTCGCCAGCTTGACGATGCCGGGAGCCTGAGAGCCGCCGCCCGAAAGCACTACGCCGCCCACTTTTGGGATCGGGGCGCGCGCGATCTCGTTCTTCACCATCTCGAAAGTCTCGATGAGCCTGGCTTCCATGATCTCAGCGATAAGACGGCGCGGCACACGCTCGAAATCTAGGCCGTCGGCTTTGGTAACGTGAACGAGATCGTCCTCGGCCACCAGATCGGGCACAGCAGCCCCGAAGCGGCACTTCAGAGCCTCGGCGTCTTTGGTGCTGACCCGCAGCACCTCGGCGATGTCGCGCGTAATCCGGTTGCTGGCGACGGGGACGGCAGCACTGTGGCAGATAGCTCCGTTCACGAACACCGCGATGTCGCTCGTCCCGCCACCGATGTCTATGATGAGCACCCCGAGGTCGCGCTCGGCATCGGTGAGCACCGCACGAGCAGTGGCGATCGGCTCGAGTATGTGGGCCTGGACCTCCACTCCGGCGCTAAGAGCACACTGCCTGACATTGGCGATGACCGCGCTCAAGCCAGTGACGACGTGAAGCAGCACATCAAGGCGGCGGCCGGACATGCCGATCGGCCGCGATACGCCGGAGGTCCCGTCCAGCGAGAAGTCCCGGACTATAGTGTGGACAATCTCGCGGTCCGCAGGCAACGGCACGCTGTCAATCGCGCTCTGCTTGACCTGCTCGACGTCTTCGGCCGTCACCTCGCCGTCAGGTCCTGTGTGAACGCGGCCGACAACATTGGCCGAGCGGGTGTGGTCGCCGGTGATGCCGATGTACGCGACCTGCACAGGCAGCCCCGCCATCTGTTCGGCTTTCTGTACCGACTGGCGGATGGCTTCGGCGGCGTCGGCTCGATCAACGACGATTCCCGCCCTCAAGCCGGTAGAGGGGACCAAGCCGACACCCAGCACCGCAAACTGCCCGGTCTCGATGCATGAGCCGATGACTGTGCAGACCTTTGTTGTGCCGATATCAATGCCGGCGACATAGGTTTCGGTAGCCAATATTGCTCTCTCCAGCCTTGCTTACAACAGCCGCCGCTGCAAGCTGCGACTGATGCGAAAAGCATAGGGCTGCCGCTCAGTGGCTATGCGACCTGCGCCACGTGGGCTTGTTCTCCACCCGCACGTCAATGTACGCAACACGCTCGCCGTCGGCACGCAATTCGTGCAGGAGCTGTCCGAATAGCACTATCTTACGCTGCAGGTTCCGCATGTCGCCGAGTTTGCCCACGACCCCGTCGCGCGTCTTAAGGGTCGAGAGCTGTGTATTTGAGAAATCAAACTGCGCGCCCTCGGCAGCCTGCACAGCAGCAGCGCCTGCCAGGCAAGCACGCACAGTGCTTAACCACTCGGGCGGGATCCTGTCCCCGAGCGTCGGCCGCTCGCTTGCCAATCCCCTGAAGACAGGCAGGACGCCAGGCGTGTCAGTACGGATGAGGCAGATGCCATCTTTGTCCACCAGTGTGTATCCGTCATCAGACGCAAGGGCTACCACCGGCTCACGCTCGTGGACCGTGACCGTGATACCGTGCCACGGGTTGCGCCTGACCGCCAGGCTCTTCACGCGATAGCAGGCATGTTCGGCCGCAGACACTGCCTGCAGCGGCAGGAACACCGTATTCGCCCGCAATGGGAGCTGAATCTTCGACGCGACCTCGTCGGCGACGCTTTGAGTGGGGCCGACGACCCTAACCTCCCATATTCGGCAGGCAGGCGACAACGCCACTCCCACGGCAGCGCCGATGACAACACTCAGCAGCATGGCCCGCCTTGCCATGAGACGGTGGTCTCGCATCTCAACGGCCTCGATTACCTGCGCTCCTCAACCAGCCGACTTGCCAGCCCACGGCCGACTGCCGTGATGTCACCGGCTCCGATGAAGATCAGCAGCTCCTCCTGGTCAATCCGGCCATAGACGAATTCGAGCAACTCATCTTGGTTGTCGAAGTAGTACACAGGCTTGTCCGGAGCGACCTCTCGGATGCGGTCGGCGAGCTGCTGCGCCGAGAAGCCGGGGATCGGCTTCTCACGAGCGAGGTAGATGGCGTTGATGATCACGCAGTCTGCGTCCGAGAAGGCTCC
This sequence comes from uncultured Armatimonadia bacterium, assembly GCA_964549395.1. Classification (GTDB taxonomy): domain Bacteria; phylum Armatimonadota; class Zipacnadia; order Zipacnadales; family UBA11051; genus UBA11051. The sequence continues at coordinate 43,535 of CAZJVY010000003.1, forward strand.
CGCGAAATCCTCCAGCAGGAACTTGGTCCGACTCGGCAGATGCGGCTGGAAGACCGCGGTCAGATGCACGCCGCCGAATGCGTCGCGTGCAGCCGACAGGGCAGCCCGAATCTCCGTGGGGTGGTGCGCATAGTCGTCGTAAATCCTCAGCTTGCCGCGCTCATAGATCCGCTCGAAACGCCGAGATGTGCCCGAGAAATGGGCCAGACTGTCCAGACACTGCTCGATGGGGACCTCCAGCATGTGGGCCATGCCCAGAGCGGCCAGGGCATTGGCGACATTGTGACGTCCGGGCATGTGGAGCTCCAATTCGCCGGCCTGTTGCCCTTCAACCAGCAAGGTGGCGGTCGTCCGGCAGCCTGCTGTAGCCATGGCGGTCGCGCGGTAGAATGCAGAGCGGTCGCCCAGTGCGAAGCTGCGCGCCGTGCCGGGGCATTCCCGCACAAGGTCGCTCAGAGCCGGGCAGTCGGAGCCGTACACGAGGAACCCGTGCGGGTCGCCGATTCTGATGAAGTTCGCAAAAGCGCTCCTGACGGCCTCAAAGTCACGGTGCTGATCCAGGTGGTCGGCTTCCACATTGGTGATGACTTGCGAGCAGTCCCTGTACTGACGGAAGCTTGCATCGCTCTCGTCTGCCTCAAAGATAACGATGTCGCTCCCACCGAGGCGGTAGTTGTCCTCCAAGTCCAGCGAGATTCCGCCCAGGAATATCGTTGGATCAAGCCCGGCATCGCGCAGAATGAGGCCAACCATGGCGGTGGTTGTGGTCTTGCCGTGTGTGCCGGCGACCGCCATCCCTCGTTTGTCCTTCAGGAACCATGCCAGCAGCTCAGAGCGATGGATGACCGGAATGCCACGGGTCCGCCCGGCTGCCAGTTCCGGGTTCTGTCCGTTAACGGCGCTTGTGTATATTATCAGGTCCGGCGAGTCCAGGTTGGTCTCGCTGTGGCCGATATGTACCGTAATGCCGAGCGTGCGCAGGTGTTTCACACGTTCCGACTCGGCGACATCAGAGCCTGTAACGTGTGCCCCCTTGTCGCGAAGTGCGTGGGCCAGCGCGCTCATGCTGACGCCGCCGATCCCCACCATGTGTACTTCTGATACGCTGTTCAGGTCGAGCATCTATTCAGTGAGAACCTCCATGAAGCTGTATAGATTCTAATGCTATGCCCGCGCCTTGGCAACTACAATTGCCTCACCCGGACGGACACAGCCGCTGAGACAAGACTAGCAGCACGCATCTTCGTGGTCGAGAATCAGTGTGAAAAGATGCTTGACGATGTTCTCTGCCGCGTTTTGGGAGCCCATGCCCCGGGCCGCTTCGGACATCCGGCGCAATCGGTCCGGGTCGTTTCGCAGTTCGGTGACAAGCTCGTCCAGCCTGCCGCCCGTGAAATCGGCATCATTGACCACTACCGCCGCTCCGGCGCTCTCATAGATCGCGGCATTGTGGTACTGATGGCCTCCGGCATGGGGATATGGCACCACGATCATTGGCCGCGCCCACGCGCTCGCTTCTGCGAGGCTACTGGCGCCCGCACGAGTGATGACAAGATCGGCCGCCGCCAGCACCGTGGCCATGTCGTCGCGCCTCTCCTCAGCGAGATAGCGATCAGATGACACTTCATATCCGGCAAGTTGCGCACGGTCTGCAAGCTTACCCGGCCCGGTGAGGTGAATAACGCAAATGTCGGGATCTGCCAGCAGCCGGGGCAAGGCGGCGACAGTGGCTTGATTCAGCGTCTGCGCGCCCTGGCTGCCGCCGGTAACGAGCAGTGCGAAGGCTGATGGCGGCAGGCCAAGAGCAGCCCTGGCCGTGCTTGGATCGGCGGCGAGGACTTCGGGCCGGACGGGTTGACCTGTGACTACACACTGGCGTCTCTTGAAGTGCTCGGCGGCTGATTGGCTCACAACAGACACAGTACCTGCCCAGCGGGCCAGCATCCGGTTGCTCCGGTCAGGCATGGCATCGGAGGCGTGGAGCATCGTTGGCGTACGCAGCACTTTCGCGGCGGTGACAACAGCGGCCGAGACAAAGCCTCCGGTGGCGAAGACGGCGTCGGGCCGAAACCGCTTGATGATGCTCATCGCCTGACAGCCGCCCACGGCCAGGCGGAGCACACTGGCGGCCGCGGCGGGGGAGAAGCCGTACGGCATTCCGGTGCCGGAAATCGCACGCGCGACGAAGCTACGCGACGCCAGCATGTCGGCGTCGGCCTTACGTCGCGAAATGACGAACTCCGCCTCGGCTTCGGGATGCAGGGCCTGCAGTGTCTGTGCGACTGCAATGCATGGAGCCAGGTGGCCCGCAGTGCCGCCGCCGGCAAAGAGCACCCGCAACCCCGGTCACCTCCCCTGCCGATTGGGCGGATTGAAGCGGTGTACGGACATGACAACGCCAATCGCAGCCAGACAGGTCACCAGACTGCTGCCGCCATAGCTGACAAAGGGGAGGGTAAGACCTGTTATGGGAAGCAGATGAGTGGCGACACCGACGTTGATGAGCGCCTGGGCTGCCAGCATAATCGCAATGCCTGAGACCATAAAATAGCCCGCATCGTCGCGCGCCCGAACCGCAATATGGAACACGCGGCTGATGACTGCGGCCAGAAGAATGAGCACCGCCAGCCCTCCCAGCAAGCCCATCTCGCTGCAGATGACGCAGAATATGCCATCGGTATGCGGCTCGGGAAGGTACTCGAATTTCTCGGGGCATCTTCCCAGCCCGACACCGGCAATGCCGCCGCGGGCAATGGCCGTCTTCATCGTGAGTATCTGCCAGCCCGACTCCGTGCGGTACTTCAGGGGGTTGAGAAATGCCAGCACGCGCTTGGTCCGGTATTCCTCCCAGACAATGCCCACGGCTGCAGCGGCCAGTGCACCAATCGTCAGTATCGCCAGGTAGCGACCGCGCAGGTGGCCCAAGTACGCCATGCACAGGACGATCACCAGTATCAGAATGATCATGCCCTGGTCTTTCTGGACGAACAGCAGCCCACATAGGGCGACGGTGGCCGCAACGACCTTCACGCCCACCGTCCTGAAGTTGGCAGCATTGAGACGCCCCTCGGCGAGCTTGCATGCGACGTAGACTATCAGCGCAAGTTTGGCGAACTCCGACGGCTGGATGCGGACTATACCCAACTGCAGCCAGCGGCATGAGCCGTGAGAGCAGCGCACGATGCTCAAGCCCGTCAGAGTCAGGCCTGCGAGGACAAACGCTATCGCGAACGCCGTGAAGCTCCACCGCCTGATCTCTTCGGGACGCGTCCGTCCAAGCACGTACATGGCGGCGAACCCGATGAGGGCGTACGTCGCCTGCAGACGCAGGTAGCGGAAGCTATCGCCTCGCAGACCGTCTGACAGCGACTTCATTGCCTTCGGGAAACTGGCCGAGAAGATTGCCACCAGGCCCAGGACGACAAGCCCGAAGACAAGCGAGAACAGCACGCCGTCGAAAGGCCGGCACGCCTTCTGGCCCGCCTCACTTTCTGAAACCGCCGATGACATGACCCGTGCATCCCTCCAGGCAACGCTTCGGCCCATCTGCGGCTCACCTCGCGACACGGTCGGCAAGCTGTCTGACAGCTTCGCAGAAGGCTTCGCCGCGCCGTGCCATGTTCTCGAACATGTCGTGTGAAGCGCACGCCGGGGCCAGCAGTACCGTCCAAGCCGGGCGCGCGAGCTTGAATGCGATGTGAACTGCGTCATGGAGCGTATCGGCGATAGTGAACGGCCTGCGTCGTCCTATCATCGCGGCAATCTGCTCCGCGCTCTCGCCGATCAGGATAACGTGTTCGGCGCGGCGGACAAGGGTTTCGGCGAATTCGGTGAGGTTGACGCCCTTGGCGCGCCCCCCGGCAATGACGATGACCGGGCCCTCCACGGTTGTCAGGTCTGCCATGGCGGCGGCGGGGTTGGTGGCTTTGGAGTCGTCAATGAACCTGACTTCGCCGACCGTACCGGCATCCTGCATCAGATGCGGCGGGCGGCGATAGTGCTTGAGCGCATGGGCCATCGCCTCTGCCGGGGCCCCACACGCCGCGGCGGCCAAAGACGCGCACAGCGCGTTGGTGAGATTGTGCGGCTTGCGCATTGGCAGGTCCGCCGTGGAGCACACCTGCAGCGGCTCTCTACCAGGTAGGTGAACGACCAGACTAGCATCAACCAACCGGCCGGCCGCGTTCCCATCCGACAGGGAAGCAGTCAGGACCGTGGCTGGGAGCTGAGGCTGTAGGCGGGCCACACGGGCATCGTCGGCATTGAGTATGGCCAGGTCGGCCAGGTCCTGATTCGCGAAGATCCGGGCCTTGATGGCCAGATAGTCGTCAATGTCGGGATGCCTGTCCTGGTGGTCGTGTGACACATTGAGCAGGATGGCTGTCCACGGCCTGAACAGCTCCACGGTTTCGAGTTGGAAGCTGCTGATTTCGGCGACTATTAGGTCGAGGTCGCGGGCCGAGTGGACTATCGCGATGAGTGGCACGCCTATGTTGCCGGCGACCTCCACCTTGAGACCGGCACGGGTGAGCATATCCCGAATGAGTGTGACCACGGTGCCCTTGCCATTGGTGCCGGTTACCGCGATGATGGGCGTCTCGCAGAAGCGATAAGCGAGCTCGATCTCGCCAATAATGTGAGCTCCCGCCGCACGGGCCGCCTCCAGCATGGGGTGGTCGTAGGGCACACCGGGACTGGGAATTACCATTTCGGGGTCGCCGAACTGACTGTAGGCCTTTGCGTCGGGAACCAGTGTCACATCCAGCTTCTCCAGCCGTGCGATCGCCTTCGCAAGTTTGCCGGCAGGCTTCTCGTCGAGTACCGTCGTGAGCGCGCCCCGGTCGGCAAGAAACTCGGCAACGGCAACGCCGGTGCAAGCCATTCCGAACACGGCAATGCGCCGCCCTTCCAGCGGTATCGGCGCCGGTGTGCCGGTGCGGGGCAAGAGACTATCTGTGCTATTCTCTGGAATCATCGGAAAAGGTCCCGTACGCCTGCGGTGCCGACACTTGCGAATGCGATAGTGATTGCTGCCAGGGCACACACCGCGCCGACCAGCCACAGGCGGATGACGACAGTCGGCTCCGCCCACCCGGAAAGCTCAAGATGGTGGTGGAATGGCGACATCTTGAATACGCGCTTGCCCTTTGTGCGTTTGAAATAGGCGACCTGGATGATGACCGACAGCGTCTCCCAGACGAAGACAGCGGCGATGATGGCAAAGAGAACTTCGATGCCTGCGGCGATGGCAATGGCAGACAACGCCGCACCGAGGCCGAGGCTGCCGATGTCACCCATGAATATTCTGGCGGGATGAGCATTGAGCCACAGGAAGCCGGCGGCGGCACCCGCGACCGCGGCGGCTGCCAGGCTCATCTGATAGTCCTGCAGTAACGCCAAGATGACCGCCATAGCCAGTCCGGCGATGCAGCTCAGCCCGGCCGCCAGGCCGTCGAGGCCGTCAGTTAGATTCACGGCGTTGGCACCGCCGACGAGCACGAACATCACAAATGGTATCCACAGCCACGGAGGCATCGCATGACTGCAGCCGACGCCCGCCCCTGCCGCTGATACCAGAGCAACGGCGAAAAGGGCCGCCAGCAGGACCTCGATGACGATCTTGTACCTGGCCCGCCAGCCGGTTGACCTACCGCTGCTGACCTTCTCCACATCGTCGGTGAAGCCGACCAGAGCGTAGGCAATGGCCGCGCCGAGCACCAGATACAGCCGGGGCCCCAGAGCGCCCAACCAATACGCCCAGAACAGCCCTACAACCACTACACTGGTCATGATCGCGAGGCCGCCCATGGAGGGAACCGAGCCCTTACGCTGATGCGTCTGGGGAGTGTCCTCGCGGGCGCCCTGCCGCACGCCTCGCCTTTGCAGGTGGCAGTAAAGGGCTGCAGTAGCCAGGGCGCTAACGATGCCGGCGGAAAGCACCACGACGGGGAAAAGATACCCGACGGACGCGATCATGACCGCATCAGCTCCTCCACCACCGTCTCCAGATGCATGCCGCGCGAAGCCTTTACGAGCACAGTATCACCGGGCTTGACTATGTCTGAGGCGAGCTTGGCAGCCGCAGCGGCGTTCTTCGCCTTGTGGGTCTCCATGCCGGCTTCGGCCGCGCGCGCTACCGCAACGGCTCCTAGCTTGCCGACGCCGACTAGCACGTCTATCCCGTACTCGGCGGCGAGCCGGCCCATTCTCTGGTGAGCTTCTTCTGCCGCAGGCCCGAGTTCGAGCATGTCACCGAACACGAAGATTTTCCTCCCACCGGCTGTCGCCAGCACCTCGATCGCCGGCGGCACGGATGTCGGGCTGGCATTGTACGCATCATTGATGACTGTGTACCCGCGCGGAGCGCTCAGTACCTGACTGCGCATGTCCCGGCCCTGGAACTCGTTCAGACCCTTGCGGATCAGCTCCGCATCGAGGCCGATGGCAAGAGCCGCCGCCGCCGCGGCGGCCGCATTAGCCACATTGTGCCTCCCCGGGACCTGCAGGTCAACCTCAATGCGTGCGCCGTCCACCCCCAATACGGCACGCGTGCTGGTGGTATTCAGGATCGCGACACTCTCGATTACAAGATCGGCATCGCGCGTTCCGAAGGACACGACGCGGGCCGTGGTCATGTTGGAGAGCAGAGAGAAGAAGAAGTCATCAGCGTTGAGGATTGCCGCCCCATCAGGAGGGAGATAGGGAAGGACCTCGGCCTTGGCCTGCGCCACCGCCTCGCGAGAGCCCAGGCGGCCGATGTGCGCCTCGCCGATGTTGGTGATGACCGCAACATCGGGCCTGCTGATGCGAGCCAGGTAGTCTATTTCTCCGACGCCGCGCATGCCGAACTCCAGCACACAGAAATCGTCGTCCGTCGTCATGCGCAGAATTGTCTGTGGAACGCCGACTTCGTTGTTCTCGGTGGCGCGCGTGGCGGTGACGGTTCCGGCGTTGGCGAGCACTGACACGATCATGTCCTTCGTCGTGGTCTTGCCCGCACTGCCTGTGACGGCAATGACCTTCGCTCTGCACTGACGTCGCCAGTAAAGAGCAAGCAAGCCCAGGGCCTCGACGGTGGATTCGACCTCGATGAGCGGCACATCCAGGCTGGCCGCTTCGATGCGCCCCTGTTCGGCAACCACCGCGGACGCGCCTCTTTCGGCTGCATCGGAGACAAAAGCATGGCCGTCGAAGCTCTCACCGACCAGGGCCACGAAGATCTCGCCCGGCCGCAATTGCCGAGTGTCGGTCGAGACACCTAGAATCTCCGTATCTGTTTCGATGGAGGATGCCAGCTTGAAGCCGCACTCATCAGCCAGTTGTTTGAGTCTTGCTATCATGATTCGCGAACCTTGCTGTCAGTGGAATCTCTGCCATACCCCTGTTCTCGTAGCACTGCTGCGGCGACCAGGCGGTCATCGAAGTCAATGCGACCGTCAGCAAACTCCTGGTAGGTCTCATGCCCCTTGCCGGCGATGAGCACGAGGTCTTCCGCTTGAGCTTCAGCGATTGCCAGAGCGATAGCGGCGCGACGGTCGGCCTCGACGCGGAACTTGCCTGCGAGCGTTCCCCGAATAATGTCGGCAATGATGGCGTCCGGGTCCTCGCTGCGGGGATTGTCCGAGGTGATGACTGTCAAATCGGCCAACTTGGTCGTCACTTCGCCCATTCTGGGCCGCTTTGTGCGGTCGCGATCACCGCCGCAGCCGAATACACATATAAGACGCTGTGGACGCAGACTCCGTGCGGCTTCGAGCACATTCTGCAGCGCCTCCGGAGTGTGGGCATAGTCCACCAGGACTGTGAACGGCTGGCCGACATCCACGCGTTCGAAGCGTCCATCGGCACCGGTCACACTTGTCAGTCCGGATGCTATCGCCTCAGGGTCGAAGCCCAGAGCGTACGCCGCTGCGGCTGCCGCCAGGCAGTTGTAGACATTGAAGCGCCCGACCAGGGCGGAATGGACTGGCAGGCTGTGGCCGGGCAACTGGAGCATGAATACTGTGCCGGTGGGGGAGAGTTGCACATCCGACGCCCGCACGTCGGCAGCGCTCTCGATTGCGTAGCCGGTAACCTCGCAGCGAGCCACCTCAGCCATCCGCGCCCCGTAAGGGTCGTCCAGGTTTATGGCAGCGACCATGTCAGGGGAGAAATCAACGTAATCAGTGAAGAAAGCGGCCTTGGAAGCGAAGTACGAGTCCATGGTGTGGTGCCAATCCAGATGATCCTGAGACAGATTGCAGAACACGCCGGCGGCGAAGGCGGTCTGGTAGACGCGGCAGAGGTCGAGAGCATGCGATGTGACCTCCATGGCCGCATGGGTGACGCTGCTGCGAACCATGTCTGCCAGCAAGCTTTGCAGTCCGACGGCGTCGGGTGTGGTGCGGTCGCCGGGGATGTGGCTATCGAGTACGGTTGCGCCCAGAGTACCGATGGTGCCTGTCTTGCATCCGGCCGCACGAAAGACCGAATCGAGCACGGCCACCGTGGTCGTCTTACCGTTGGTGCCGGTGACACCCACCAGCTTCAGTTCGCCTGACGGATGGTCGTAGAAGCGATCAGCGATGATCGCAAGGGCACGTCGGGTGTCGGAGACCCTCAATCTGGCTACTGCATTCGGGACGGCGTCGTCGAAGGCAGAATCCTGGTACACGATGGCAGGCGCACCGGCACGAATCGCGTCTCCTATGAAGGCGTGGCCATCGTGAACGAACCCGCGAACGGCCACGAATGCGAAGCCGTTCTGCACTTGCCGGGAGTCGGCCGTCACACCCAGAATAGGAACGTCCGCGCCGACGGGCCCTGTACTGCACACGGCGGCTTCAGACAGTCCGGCCGTCAACTGGGTGAAGGACTTGCTGCTGGTAATCTGTTTCACCTCTCTGTGAACATTGAGCCTGGACAGCTCATCGTGCTAGCGGCCTGCAACCTGTCGCAGCGCAAAATCGGCAATGTCGCGTGCGGTGGGACCTGCGACATCAGCTCCGTGTCGGCCCACCTGCGGCTCGTCGGCAGCGACATAGACAACGAACTCCGGCTTGTCAGCGGGACAGATGAGCAAGAACGACATGATGTACCGGTCGGCATAGAAACTGCGTGTCCTCGGGTCCCAGATCTGCGAGGTGCCCGTCTTCGCAGCCACATCCACCCCGTCTATGGCGGCGACGCGCGCGGTCCCGTATCTGACGGCGGCAGTCATCATGTCCAGCACCTGTCTCGCGGCTGCCTCATTGCAAACCCTCACCGGCTTGGGCAAGCTGGGGCGACGGAAAACGGTTCCGTCCTTGTTGAGCACCGCCGCGATGATATGCGGGTGCGTCTTGACTCCTCCGTTAGCGATTGCGGAGACAGCGGCGACGAGCTGCAAGGGGCTGGTGCTCACGCTCTGGCCGAAGCCCATCGCTGCCAGGTCGCGCCTGGCAAGGGTCTGTGGTCGGGGGAGTATGCCCGCGGTCTCTGCGGGGAATCCAGCGTGCGGCACTGTGCCGATGCCCGCGCGACGCAGGAAATCAATGTAGCGTTGCGGCCCCAGCTCCAGTGCTATCCTGGCGGCCGTCACATTGCAGGACATCGCGATCATTCGCTCCATGTTCACATCGCCATGACCTCTGGTGCGGTACTCGCCCCAGCAGTTGATGGGACGTCCGCCAACATCGCAATGGCCTGGGCAGTGGAAGCGGCGATCAGGGTCCAGGCGGTTCTCCAGCGCTGCGGCCGCCAGAAGGACCTTGAAGGTGCTACCCGGCGCGAAATCCTGTTCGACCGCCAGATTATGCATGTGCCGCTCTCTGAATGCACTTCGGGCGGCTTTGTCTGCATCAATGCCCGAAACTAGAACATCTGGATCGAAAGCCGGACGCGTGCACATTGCCAGAATCTCGCCTGTCGAGGGCTTCAGCACCACTGCGGAGGCGCCCTTTGGATGTTCGCGCCTGCACAGTGCATCCATACAGGCCTCCACGTACCGCTGCAGCCCCAGGTCGAGGGTGAGCATAAGATCGAGACCCGAGACGCCGGGCAGAAATGCCTCGCCATGGCCGATGTCATTCCCACCGAGACTGTCGCTGACTGCGGCGGTAGCGGAGCACCTGCCGTCAATGAGCAGGCGATAGCAGTATTCGAGGCCGCCGAGGGGGATATGGAATTGATTGCGTGCCCCCAGCAGACTGGATGCGAGAACGCCGTTGGGATAGTGGCGGCGATAGGCGGACTCGCATACGATCCCGCTGATGTTGGCTTCCTGAATCGCCGACACCTGATCTGAACTGAGCCACTGCTTCAGGACGACATGCTGGCTGCCCTCCGCCGTCCTCTCCCGCGTTTCCAGCTTGCTTCTGATGGTGTCTGCGTCTTTGCCCAATATACTGGCGACCTGTTGCGCAGCACCCGCAAAGGATTCCCCCTCTCGTCGCATGGTGACGGTGTTAGCGACAAGGCTGTAAGAGGTGATGCTCTTGGCCAGTACGCCGCTGTCACGCGCGAGAATGCTGCCAGGCACGGGGATGCCAAGACGGTCGCCGGGGGTGATGATGGGTGCTATCTCTTCGATGTAGTACTTATGGTGGATAACCTGGAGCTCAAACAAGCGTATTGCTACAACGCCGAGGGCCGCCAGAACGAGGTACCCAAGGTAGACGGCGCGGTGCCTTTGGGGTCTGTGGCTCAGCTCAGATCCCGCCAACCGCGGGTATCCACGGTGTGGATACGCCGAGTGACTATGCACGGCAATGGTCCCCTCCCTGCAACACTGACGGGTCTCCCGGTACGCGGCCGCGGCCACATCCGGCAAGCCGCACGGCAAGGGCGTCTCGCGTGGCTATTGCCCAAAGCTGTAGGTGACGATACCCGCCTGAGTGGGCGTTTGCCCGCCAGCACTGAGGGTTCCAGCGCCCGCAGCCGCCGACACACCCGCCGCCACGCGGGTGCCGCCCGCATCTGGAGCAGGCAAGGCACCGACCGCGACGACACGGCCGTTAACCGGCGCCTTGACCATGTCCAGGGTCGGGGCAAGCTTCTCGAGTTCTGCGGGGTTGCAGACTTCGGCTCGCTGTCGCGCCAGTTCTCCCTGGCGCAGCGATTCAGAAGCGATAAGTCGGTCGAGGCGACGGCTTTCGCGGCTCAGTTCCCCGACACGCGCCCACACCGCGACGTAGCCGATGCAAACGAGGCCAACCACTGCAATACGGAAGACGACTTCCCACTGCACGCCGATGTCGGTATCAGACTCTCCCACTGTGCCTCGCCCCCTTGGCGGACCGGCCTTGGGGAACCGATCCACGCGAGATCATTTGCCCTGCAGCCTCGTTGCCACAGGCTTGTGCAGGTCACAAGACCTGCCAATTGACAGCCACTGCAGCCGCCCCGCGCCCCGGGGCTGACCACAGCGACTGGGAATCCGCAACGACGAATCTGTATGGAGTTGATGGACGACGCTCAACTCGGCCTGGCGCCTGTCCGCCCGGCCGGCAGCAATGCAGCCGGCGACGGCGCAGATGCCAAGAAAAGCCCAAACTGCGAGTGCTGCCCAGACTACAATAAGCATGGACAATGCCGCCTTCATTGACTCCACAGATAAGGCTGTGATGGGTGGGTGCGACATGCGGCGACTGTTTCGGCAGCTATTGCTTCGTCCCGGGCTGCGAAGTTTCTGTTGACTGATGCTGTGACTTCTGCTATTCTTGCAACTCCATCGTGGGGGTATCTGGTGACATAGCTATTGCTGTGACGTATGCTGTAGATGTTGCTGGCAGACATGGCGTGAAATGTTGGTGCGATTGCGCACCCACCCACCGCCTGAGAGTTCCGGGCACCGCAGCCTGAACGGGCCGGTACTCACAAGCACGGAAGCAGCGCTATCTGTCAAGGTTCTCTGGAAACCGGACTCATCGAGTCCGGTTTCCGTCTTAAAGAGCTTCTGCCGCAAAAACGCGGCAGCTACGGCACTGGACCGGTTCTCCGGCGGACGGCTTCAAGGGCTTCTTTACCAATCTCTTGATAATCGGTTTGACATCAGGGGGTTCGGGTAACCACGGCGGTGTATCGTGTCCCCTCTCCAGCCTCTCGATCACTTGCCTGGCGATGCGGAACTCCAGTGAGTGATACACGAGCACAATCATCCTCCCGCTGCCGGGCCGTAGTGCTCTCGCCATTGCCTCCACACCCGCTTCCAGGTTCTCTAGCTCCTGGTTGACAAACGCCCTGATGGCCAGCATTGCGGAGGCGGGCTGTCGCTTGCTACCCTTGGCTGGCCGCCCGACCGCCTGAACGATCAGGTCAGCCAGTTCGCCGCTGGTCTCGATCGCCTTCTGCCGCCTCGCTCTGCAAATGGCGCCTGCGATGAGCTTGCTTTCTCGCTGTGTCTGAGTAAGCCGCAGGATATCGCGCAGTTCCGCCTCTGGCGCGTCATTCACGACCTCGTAGGCCGATCTGCCCACCGAGGGCGACAGGCGCATATCGAGAGTTGTGCCCTCGAAGCCAAAGCCGCGCTCTGGATCCACCAATTGCGGACGCGCAACCCCGGCGTCGAGCAGAGCCACATCAACGCACTCGATACCATCCTCGCGCAAAATGCCGGGCAGTCCCACGAAGTTTGCCTCGTGGAGCCTGACCCGGTCGCCGTAGCAGGCAAGCCGCTCTGCGGCCAGCGCCAGCATCTGGGGATCCAGATCGAGGCCGAGCAACATTCCGTCCGGTGCCGTTTTTTCAAGGATCGCAGCCGCATGGCCGGCCAAGCCGGTCGTCATGTCGAGCGCTACTTGACCGGGCTGCGGGTCCAGAATTCTCAAGGTTTCAGCCAGCATGCACGGAGCATGGCGACTGAAGTCATCAGGCATTTGTGCGGCCCTCGCCTGCAGACGCTGCCTTCTGTTCGCGGAGGCGATCACTCAGCAGGCGGCGGGCCCGATAGAATGGATCGTCAGGATCCTCCGGGATGCCGACTTGCCCTCTCGGCCAGATCTCGAAGTAACCCATCTGCTCTCTATGGATTATCTCAACCTCGGCGTCCTTCTTGTCTGCGAGGCCGGATCTATCGAGGAAATTAGCCGGTATCCGCAGCCTGCCCTGTGCATCTATCTTGCACGCAAACTTGCAGTCAATAAGTTGCCTCGTGACCTGATCCCAGTCGGGGTCCATTAGGTTGCTGCCCCACCCGGCAATGATGTCCGCCTTGTAGGTCTCGAAGTCGTCGGTGGCGAACATACGCATGGAGGTGCGAGGACCATAGGTGAGGACGACCTCATTACCGAGCAGGTCCCGCTGGCCCTGCTTCAACGTGACGCGCCCGCTCTTATCCAATGGATGGGGCGTCATGTCTATGCGGACCGGGTTGTCCTTTTTCCGCGCCTCAGGCATTCTATGTATCCATACTCAGTAGTGTCTGTGCAGTATACAACCCCATAGCACCATTGTCAACCACTGACTTCCACTCACATCCAGAATGGGAGTATAGGCGACCCACAAGTCGAATGTCAAGCCCTTCCTGGAACATTGCGCTGTTCTTGAGGATCGCGTGACGGAGTAAGGCCGGCAGTTAGCCGTAGCACGGTCGAAGCAGACACGATGTCGGGCGTGGTGGCAGGGGGAATATGCTGTTGATAGTCGGTCGGGAGCAATGAGAAACGGCCAGGCTGCAGTGAATGCCTGGCCGTTTCCTGTTACTTCCTCAGAGAGAGCCTATTCGACGGTAGCCACGGCCCTTCGACCGGCAGAGTCAACGGAGACCGCCGTGAAGCGGTACCGCCTTTCCGGGCGGAGGAATTCGACCCGCACCTGATGGTCTGTGACAGGGCGTACATCCAGGGATGTACGACGCAGCAGCCCGTCATCAGTCGTAAACTCGACTTGGGTTTGGGCAGGGGTGTCGGTCTTCCATGTGACCACCGCCCACGGTTGCGCGCCGTGCAGGCCCTCCTGCGGGGGATGAAGGGCAACGGTCGCATCGGTGATCGTGGGCGGCGCCTCCGTCCGCTTTTCATCAACCACTAGCATGCCGGCTTTGTTATGAGCGGGCGCCGACTTGTCCTGACACGTGACCTGTTGAGCGCCCTGGGCCAGCACCTCGACGCCGGCGGTCACCGGGCAATCGAGCTGCACTGCGTTGCCCTCCCAGCGGGCCGTCAGGTAGTCAAATTGGTTCTCCAATGCAACGATGTTACGGCCATCCTGGACGATTGCGCTGCCTCGCATCAAGGAGGCCTGCACGATCCTGCCGGATGAGTCTTTGCGCACGAAGGCCAACTCGCCGTCGCAGGCCAGGTCGCCGCAGGTGCGCGGGCCAGGTCCCTCGTGTGAAATCAAGAAGTAGTCGGTCCAACTCGCCGTAGTGACCTCGGCCCGCAAGGCGTCTACTCGCGCGAGCTCCTCCGGAGGCACGTAGTGCGCCTGGATCTCCCGCATGGCCAGCCGTCCTCCGTCCTTCCGCTCCACCGCCACACAGATCCGGCTGGTCGTAACCGCGTCAAAGGATGTACTGGAGAGACTCTCAGAATCCCATCTCGTCTTCTGATTGGCCGCGTCTTGCCACGCTGCGCCGTCCCAGTACTGCACGACCATCTTTGATGGCGGGTAGATGATGCTGCTGCCATTGAACGTGCCGTGGTGCGCGATGACGGTGCTCACCTGTGCTGACTGCCCGAAGTCAACACCGAAGCGGCCCGACAGCATGACCCCCGGTGTATACGGCGCTGATGACATCGCCGCGCTGATCTCCGTGGCACCGAGGTTGCCATCGGTGAGCCGGGCCTCGGCTCCCGAGGGGAATGCGGTCGTGTTGATTTCTGCAAAGGCCCCGCGTCCCGCTGCCAGGTTCTCGCCCACCTGCAGTTGAATTCTCGCCGGATCATGGGCAGGGCGCTTCACCTTGCAGTCAATACGCAGACCGGCAGCTTGCGTCGGCGCAAGCTCCACGCCGTTCCGGGTAACCGGCAACGGATGGACTTGCACCTGCGCGTCCTCTCCCGCAGCAAAGGGGAACAGCACGTCATAGAAGCTGACCGGCGGTTCGCCCTCGCGGGTGTAAACGGCTACCGGCGACTTGACGCGCTGGAACGTGCCGGAAGTCACCATCCATCCGAGCATCGCCTCGCGAGTGTACTTGTCATTGATGTTCATGTCCGTGTCGTGCGCCTCGACGAAAGCGGCCCCCAGGCCCTCTATGTGGGCTGGGATGACGTGGACATTGGCGGTGTCCGCATGCACGGTGCGGGTAGCGAGTGCCTTGTCATCCAGAGATGCTTCAGCGGGCTGGAATTGCGTCGGACCGGCGAAATGGAAGAACTGCTCGTACTTGTGTGAGCCCTCACCGGTCAACAAGTCGCACAGAACCCAGTAGTCACCATACCGCCCGGACATGTCCTTCAGGAACGCCATCTTGCGGCGGTGAATCACCTTCTGTTGCTCATAGCCGGCATGGGCTACGTCAACGAAATCAAGCCCGCTTGTAGTCAACCACTCACATGGCAGCATCGTGGCCGC
This sequence comes from uncultured Armatimonadia bacterium, assembly GCA_964549395.1. Lineage (GTDB taxonomy): Bacteria > Armatimonadota > Zipacnadia > Zipacnadales > UBA11051 > UBA11051. The sequence continues at coordinate 59,009 of CAZJVY010000003.1, forward strand.
CCATGCCTGCACCTTCTCGTCAACTTCTATGGTATTGTGCAGTGCTGTCCGGTATCCCCAGCCGAGGAAGTAGTCACCCGTATCGCACAGCAGCGGCTTGCCGTAGGCGTACAAGTCGAAATGGCACGCATCCCAATGGGCATGGCCGAGGGCCTGCGGAGAGAGATCGAAGTACAGATAGCGGGCAGAGCCCGGCTCCCAGCCGCTGCGCATGGCATAGTACCCCGTCCCAGGGAAGCCTACCGATGTGGCGTGCGGCTCGTCTCCGTCGTGACCTTCGGTCAGCGCCAACGCGGCTTTCATTCTCGCGTATGGGTCACCAATCCCGTTGAGACGCTCTTGCTGTTCAGCCGTGCACTGGCTGTATATGTAGGATGTGAGAATGCTGTTGATCGAGTTGCCCCAATCGCAGCGCCCGTAGGAGTCGCCGATGTTGGGCCGACCGGCGTTGGGCAGCGCCAACCACAGCATGATGCTCATCAACTTCTCTGCTTGCGTCCTAATCATGTCGGCCAGCGCCTGGAAGTCGCGGCCCTCGGCATTCGCCTCCAGGAACTCCAGGCTGCGCATCGCCCACGGAACCGGGACGTTCTGATATGAGATGGAGTGCGTGTCCCATCCGCCTTCCGGCGTCACGCGGTCCACAATAGTTTCCCGCAGCGACCTGGCGCCCGCTGCCAGCCATTCATCGGCCTCAGAGAACTCCGGGAACATCACTGCGGGAGGAATGAGACCAGGGTATGCGACACCCTCGTATGTCATCAGCTCGCGCGCGTGCGTCACAAAGAGCTTCCAGAACGCCATGTGCATGTCGGCAGTCAGCGCCGGACACTTGCGTAACACCTCGTACGCCGCGATGCAGTTGCATAGCCGGTTGCGTACCTCCATCATCGAGGGCGTCGGCTTGCCGTCCCGTGTGTAGCCATAGCCGGCGAAGCACTGCTCGGTCCAGGTGGCAACCATGTTGCCCGCCTCGACGGCAAACTTCTCTTCTCCTGTGGCCTGGTATACACCAGCAAGCGAATTGACGACATTGAGCTGGTTCAGGTAGAGAATCCAGCTCAGAGCCTTGCTGGGGTTCTCCATCCACTTTATCTGTGGGCCCAGATCATAAGTCTCGGTCTTGCCCACATCATTGTTGCTCTGTGAGAAGATGTGCTTGAGCAACTTCTCCTCCGCCACCTCCTTGCTGGCGGCCCTCAGTACTATCATCGAGTTCCCTTCACTGAGTCCGGGGAACTTGGCCTCCGGCAGGACCGGCTTCTCCCGCGTGGTGAAATGGCGGACCAGGAGCTCGTGTGCACGCTTCAGGTCGTTTGCCTGCATGGCCGCGGCGAAGTCCTCAAGGCCCGGATATGACGTGTCAATCAGCCGCAACACCTGCTCATCCGTCAATGCCTGGTCTACAGGCGTAAGGTCTATTTCGGTCTGGGCCGTGCATATACCGGCCGCCAGCAGAAGAAGCGCCATCGAGATCGTCACAAACTGCATTTGCCTGCCTCCTCACGCGGAACGTACGGTCCCGCGGCTTCGTAGAGCGCAAGGATGTTTCTTGTCGGAACGTCTTCGACAAATTCCTGACTGGGGGCGCAAATGAAACCGCCGTCAGGGAATAGCTCAAGCCTTGACCGCACCTCGGCCTTGACGTCCTCGGGCGTGCCGAACGGCAGCGTATGCTGCGTGTCTATCGAGCCGTGGAAGCACATGTCCCTTCCGAACTCGCGTGCAAGCCGTTCGGGCTCCATATCCTTGGCGCGCACCTGCACCGGATCGAGGGCATCGAGGCCGATATCAATCAAGTCGGGGAGGAACTCATGCACGCTCCCGCAGGAATGCAGCATGACCTTCAGGCCGTAGCCCTTCGCCTGGGCGAAGAGCCTGGCCAGATGCGGCTTGATGAATCTCTTGAACATCTCCAGGCTGATAAGGGGCCCGGTCTGCCCGCCGTAGTCGTCACCCATGAAGAATATTTGCATCCTGCCGCTGGCGGCCTCGAACTGGCGACGGCAGCTCTCCATGTAGAAGTCAGTCACACGGGTGAGCAATGCCTCCGCAGCCGCCGGATGGACCGCCATCGCCACAAGCAGCTCCTGCATTCCCATCAGATACATGGACTGACAGAAGAACGGCGACCATGCGCCACCCATAACAGCATGTTCGCCGGCGGCAAGACACGCATCGCGAAGAGCGCTGTAGTCCCACCAGTCAGGGTCAGGGAAAGGCCGATGGGCCTCGATCTGGGCTACCGACGTGGCACCTACTAGCGGCGTCCCGGTGACCGATGCGGCATAGGTGCCCCCCGGGTTGAGCGGCACTCCCCAGGCATCACAATCGCGGCCATCGGGTAGAACATGTCGCTCCGGCCCGACGTAGGTACCCTTGTCTCGCACATCGCGCAGGTCAACGCCCAGGGCGGCCAGCATCGTCTCGTAGTCTGTCGCCCCCACTGCTTGCCGCACACGCTCGGTGACCGGCCTGTGTGCCCAGTAGTCAACCGGCACACGATCCGGTGCGCGGTGCTCGAAGGCGGCCATTACTCGCTCCCGTGAGGTCATGAGAACAGCTCCCGGCGTGCCTGCTGCAACTAGCGGCCGTCAGGCCGAGATGGCCTGGGGTCGGACTCCTCGATCCACCCCGAGCCGTCGTTTGCCCACAAAGCCTTAGCTCATTTGGGGTGTAGGCGACGCCGACAGGTTCCCTCTGTTCGTCCCTGATTCCTGCGCTTGCGGTACATGCGAGCCGAGGCAAGGCGACTTGACGCTAGCGACGGGATACGATACCATACAGCCTGATGGCTCAGCACAATGTCGCAACGAACCGGAAGGCCCGCCACGAGTACTTCGTTGACAAGACCTACGAGGCGGGAATTGAGTTGCATGGCGCCGAGGTGAAGTCGTTGCGAGCCGGCACGGTCAGCCTTAATGAGTCGTATGCTCAGATGCAGGATGGCGAGGTCTGGGTCCAGGGAATGCACATTACCCCCTACAAGAACGCCGACGAGAGGGAAGCTCCGGACCCGGCCCGAAAACGTAGGCTGTTGCTGAGAAAGCAGGAAATCGCCGCTCTAGACCGGCAGGTCCGCCAGAAGGGATACACGCTCATCCCGCTGCGCGTGTACTTCAACCAGCGTGGGTATGCGAAGGTAGAGTTGGGGCTCTGTCGGGGCAAGAGGCAGTATGATAAGCGTGAGGCGATCGCCGAGCGGGACGCCCAGAGGGAAGCCGAGCGCACCCGCCGGGAGTTCGAGAAGACGCGCTAGCAGACGCCACTCAACTGGTGGCGCATGCGCGAGTCACACTTCACATCTTCATCGTCATTCCAAGTCTGCCGTTGCCGCCCGTGCGGCCATGCGCGAGCTGCCAAGGCGAGGTGGTTGGTCAACAGATGCCAAGCGTGTTGGTCGTTGAGGATGATTACCAACTCAGGAAAGTGGTCACTACCAGTCTAGAGGAGTTGGGGTTCCACTACAACGAGGCCAGCAACGGGCGCGAGGCGCTGCAGAAGCTGTGCGAGGCGACCAGCGAGGGTGAGGTGTACGACTGCATCCTGCTCGACATCGTCATGCCTGAGATAGATGGCTGGCAGGTGCTGGAGGCAGTGAAGAGCAATCCGCTGTGGGCGCCGATCAAGGTCGTCGTGCTGACGGGCTACGCCAATAGCCCCAGCGACGTATCGAAGGTCGCCAAGTACGACGGCGTACACATCGAGAAAAAGGGCCATTTTATCAAGACTGTCGGGGAGCTGCTGAACCGGCTGCTGAACGCGGAGCAGTAATCCCATGCGAGCGTAGGGTCCGGCTGCGTTTAGCGGAACGCGGGGGCGAATCTGTTGTGGGAGGCGGCATCGCTGCCTCCCGCGCGGTTTCCGGCAACTGGACACACAACACAAACCATCTAGCGAGGTATGTCAGCTCTTGCCGACCGAACCCCACAGGTTGCCATCCTGGCTCCGCGTCAAGACCGGCAAACAGAGCCAGAGCTGTGCGACGCAACAGATTCTGCGGGAGCATGGCGTCTGCACCGTGTGCGAAAGCGCACGGTGTCCCAACATCGGCGAATGCTTCACCCGCAAGTCGGCAACCTTCATGTTGATGGGCAGTGTCTGTACCCGCGACTGCCGCTTCTGCGCCGTCAGCCACGCCGAGCCGGGCGAAGTTCTTGCAGCGCCCGACCCCACTGAACCGGCACGGGTGGCGAATGCAGCCGCACAGCTTGGCCTTGAGTTCGTGGTTGTGACATCTGTCACGCGCGATGACATCCCCGACGGCGGCGCCTACCACTTCGCTGCCACTATCGGGGCAATCAAGAAGAGGCTCCCAGCGGCGGGAGTGGAAGTTCTCATCCCCGATTTTCAGGGCGGTGAGGCTGCGCTAAGAGCGGCACTTGCGGCCGGTCCCACTGTCCTAAACCACAACGTCGAGACCGTCCGTGAGATGACGCGGACACTGCGGCCGCAGGCCGACTACAACCGCTCGTTGCAGGTGCTGGCCCGCGCCAAAGCGAACAGTCCCGGTGTCATAGTCAAGTCGGGCTTCATGGTTGGTGTTGGCGAGACCGACGCGCAGATTAGGGGCTTGCTCAGCGATCTTGCAGTAGCCGGCTGTGATATCGTTACTATCGGCCAATACCTGCAGCCGACGCGGTCCCATCTGCCGGCTGACCGCTACCTGCCCCCGAAGCAGTTCGAGCATTATGCCGATTGGGCACGAACCGCGGGCATCAAACAGGTGAGCGCCGGGCCATTTGTGCGCAGCAGTTACTGTGCGGGTCCCTTAGCGGCTGCAGTCTTGGACGCACGGCCACATGCCAGGCGGCCGCAATAGACTCGCGCAGAGCGTTTCACCCCTCCGCTATCATGCGACGGCTACTATCAGTAGTGGCGATCATCATAGTTCCCCTCCTGGGACTACTGGCTGCAGCATGCTTGGTAGTCGGCCAGAGCGCGTGGGTCCACGAGCGGATTCAGGAGGCGGCCGCTCGCCAGCTTGCCGATATCACCGGCCGGGAGGTACGGGTCGGCCCGGTCAGAGGCAACGTTCTAACCGGACTGGACGTGGACGGCCTCGCAGTGGCTCGTGGTGAGCATGTTGCCGACGGTACCGTTCTCTCGGCTCAGGAGATGGGTCTGAAGTACAGCCTGGGGGCGATTCTGTCGCGCAGCAAGACACCGGCGGCTGCGGTCAGAGAAATCCGCGCCGACGGCGTGCAGATGGAGGTCACGCGTTTCCCCGACGGCCGGATAAACTTGCAGGACCTCTTGCCTCCATCCAAGAAAATCCCTCCGGAGAAGCGTTTCCAGGGCCGAGTCTACCTGCAGAACGCCAGCATCTCCTACACCGACTACAGCAGTACGTTCTCGGGCAATCCCCTCCACCTTGAACTGAGTGACGTGTCCGGCGTTGTGGACCTGCGACGTCCGGGCTGGGTAACGCTTCACCTGTCCGCCCAGACGCCTGGCGCCCAGTTCGGCGCCATTACAGCCGACGCCCTCTGGAACTCGGACAGTGGGGAGTTCAGTCTCGATGCCCAGATCGCCGATCTGGACCTGCCATGGGCACAGCGCCGCGTCTGGCCGAACGCTGACCTGCAGGTGCGCGGCGGGGTGGCTCAGGTGGACGCCTCGGTATACAAGGTGAAGTCGGGTGCCGCGAGCGACATCGGCTACTGCGTGAACGCCCACCTTGACGGAGCCAGAGTGGCCGCACCGGAATTTGGGGATGTAGATGTCGTAGCCACCGGGCCGCTGACCGTGACCCCCCAGGGGCTTGTCACCGACGGGCTGCAGGCAGTCTGGCAGGGCAACCAAGTGGAGGTCAGCGGCGGGTTGCTCGATTTTGCGGATCCGACGCTCAACCTGCAAGTGCAGGCGTCCGCGCTTGACGGGAAGCGGGTGCTGAGTCTACTGCCCGAGAAGACTCTCGCGGGGCTGCCCGGCCTGAGCGTGAGAAGCCCCATCAATGTCGACGCGAACATCGTGGGCCCACCCGAGCACGCGTGTGTGGACGCATGGCTGCAGATGTCGGGATCAGTCACGGTCGCTCCATCGAAAGGCGTCCGTGTATCGGGCGACGGGGTGGAGGTGGCGTTCTCTCTTCTTGATGCGGCGAAGCCGGCGATGACCGGCACGGTTGACGTGGCCACGGTGGCGGCAGCCCCGATTCCACTTGGCACCGCCGGCGGGCAGTTGCCCCAAACAATCGCGGTCTCTCCCTTTCGGGATGTCTCCGCGCAGGTGCGGTGGGCGGCGGGAATGCCGCATGTCCGCACCCGCTTGGAGCTCGGCGACGTGCGGGTGAGCGAGGCGGAGGCATTGATGATCTCCCCGGTCGCCGGCATGTCTGTGGATGCTGAATGGGCCGGCGGAATGCCCCGTGTGCGGACCCGGCTTGCACTTGACAATGTGCGTGCGTGGGATGTGGATGTGAGCAACCTGAGCGCGGAGGCGGTATTGGCTGGCAGCGCCGTGCACCTCCGCGACCTCAGAGGCAAGGCGCTCGGAGGTGAGCTGTTCGGCGAGGCGGTGCTGGATTTCGGTGACAATCCGACGGGCGTATATGCAAACGGGACTTTGAGCGACATTGACATCGGGGAGCTTAGCAAGTTGCCACCCGAGCGAACGGGCCTAAGGTCCGCCGTTCAGGGACGGGTGGATGCCGTGTTCGCTGTGGAGTACACCGGCGGTGAGCTGAGCTCCGCCGTCAACGTGAGTGGCAGCGACCTGTCCTATGAAGGCTACGGTGCTGCGCGTGCGGCTGCACTGGCAAGACAGGAAGGCGATGACATCGAGTTGCTGACGGCCTTTGCCGCCGATCCGGCGGGGACCGTATGGGCAAATGGGAAAATAGGCGATTTCCGTAAGGCGCCGGACAGCAGCCTTGCTCTCGATTTCCAGCTCGCAGAGCTCAGACTTGGGCAGTTCATGGAGCGCCTCGGCGTGGAAGACATAGACGGCGTCCTTTACGCGCAGGGACGTATTGACGGGACGGCGGCGTGCCCTGTGGCAACTGCGCATGTGGTGGCCTACGAGCCGCGCTATAGACAATACGACGCGGATGCCCTGTCGGCGGACCTCGCAGTGGACAACGAAGTCCTCGATGTCGGGCAACTGCTCCTCACCCGAGGCACTGCAGCGCTGTCGGCTACAGGGTCAATGTCGAACGTGGCGGCGCTCGCAGACGAGCACTCCCGCTCCGCCGCGCTGGCCGATGCGGAGATCGCGGGCCGCTTTGTGGCCGCGGGTGTCAGGCTGGGTGACGTCGCCGAGATGCTTGGCGAGGACCGCAAGCGCATGGACGGCCTTGCCGAGGCCAGGGGCGTGTTCGGCGGCACGTTGGAAAGCCCGGTGGCATCGGGCACCGCGCGAATCGCCCATGCCATGACCTCCACACTGGACATAACCGAGGGACGCATACCGTTCGAGCTCTCCGACCAAGTCCTGAGAATTGACGATGCCACTATAGAGGCACAGGGCTCCGACTTGCGGGTGCAGGCGTCCATTGATTTCCGGAACGAGGAGCCGGTGCTATCTGCGAGCCTTTCAGCCGGTGATATTTCCCTGGAGGGCATCCGCCAGCTTCAGGACATGGGACTGCATGTCGCAGGATTGCTGCAGATACCTGTTGCCAGGATCGAGGGCCCCCTCAACGACCTGACGGGACAGGCTCGTGTCGTCAGCGAGAAGGTCCAGATCGAGCGTGAGGCACTGCAGAACCTACTGGGCGACCTAACGCTCAAGAAAGGTGTCCTCAAGCTGGAACACATGCGCTGCAATGTGGCCGGCGGACAGGTAGCGGCAACCGGCGAGTACCATCAGGACAGCGAGCAGTTGTCGGCCTATGTGACAGTCAGCGAAAGCAGCGCCTCCGATCTGCTCAGCGTGGCGCAACCGCTGGTGATGGCGGCGACCGCAAAGAAGAGGAACGCCGCGCAGCAGCAGTCGCTCTCGCGGAGTCTGGACAGCATATCGCTGCGCTTGCGCGGGCAGGTCTATGCAGACGTTGACATTACGGGTAGTATCGGCGAGCCGCAGGCAGAAGGCGCGGTCAGGCTGCAGAATGCCACCCTTGACGGTGTCGCCCTCCCCCAGGTGCAAGTAGCGGCCAATGCGGACCTCAAGGGAATGCATGACATTGTGATGGAGGCAACACAGGACGATGCGCTCATCACGGCCGAGGGTTCTCTCGAGTTCGGCGGCGAGGTGAACCTGCTGGTCATAGGCTCAGGCATGGATCTGGCCAGATATGCCAAATGGATGCCCTTGGGCACCGACGTAGGTGGAGAGTTGGGGTTCACGATCGCCGCCGTCGGCCAGAGCAACAAGCCGCAGATCAGATGCAGTGTGGACGTTCGGAACCCTCAAGTGGCAGGGATCGGATTCGACGTGCTGGCGGCTCCCATAGTTACCCTTGAGGAAGGCAAGCTCGGCATTGACACCTTGACGATCAGGCGCGCTGACGAGGAGAGGGCCGCTGATGGCAGCACCAAGCGCATCGAGGAAGAAGTGGTCCTTGACGGCAATCTCCCGTTCTCATGGGACCCGCTCGGCATTCCAGGCGACCGCCCGATGGAGCTGCAGGCCAAGGCGGAGGACACGGAGCTAGCACTGCTGCCGGCGGTGATGAACGAATTCGTCCAGCACAAGGCCGGACCCGATAGCCAAGAAGCGACCAACATGTGGGAGAAGATGGTCGTCACCGGCTCTGTAACTAGTACGGTGCAACTGACCGGCACACCGGACGAACCGTCGCTAGCTGGGTTCCTGCAGATCCAGGATGCCTCCGTTGCCCTTGATGAGACCAGGCAGCCTCTGAAGGACATCGCTCTCGATCTTGAGCTGCGCGGTAGCGGAGATCTCAACCAGGTACGCCTCCAGAAGGCGGCGGCAGTCTGGGACAAGACGCGGTTCACGTTGGCCGGAGGTGCGGAACTGAGGAGCCTGACAGCCGCGAAGCTGCAGAGCAATACGTATGATCTGACACTTGACGTGGCGGCGGACCAGCAGCAGCTTGCCAAGGGACTGGTAGTGCGCGATCTCGGAGGGAAGGTGGCGCTGAAGGGGGGAGGAGAGGACCCTCCCGATCTCATGATCGAGCAACTCGGGGGCACCTTCGGTAAAGGGAAGCTTACACTGGACGGCACTGCCAGCATGGCTGGTTTCCGCCTGGCGGAACTAGGTGGCAACAGGGCGGACATGACACTGACGGCTGCTGCGGCCGGGGTAGCGCTCAAGGGCATACTCGAAGGCGTAGTTGATGGCACAATCAAGCTGGCGGGCCCCGGCGGCGGAGTACCGGTGTCGGCAAGCGGCAAGTGCACGCTCGCACACGGCCTCATAGGCATTCCGGCCGGCGGAGGCGAGAAGAATGACCTCTACGCGCTCAGTTCCGCCTACCCAAAGGTGCAGTTCGACGTCAAAGTCGCGCTGGGTCCTGACATGAAAGTGAGCGGCCCGGGAATCAACGCCCCACTGCAGCCGACACCACCAGGAGCGGGCAGCGGCGAATTCGCGGTACACTTGCAGGGCACGCCGCAGGAACCTGTCATCGAGGGAATGGCCGAGGCTCAGCACGGCCAAACCCAGACGCCGGGCGGTGTGGCGACCATCAACCAGCTCGGTGTGGCCTACGCGTTGCGCCCCAAACGGGAGACATTCAAGCGCGACCCGATGAAGCTCGAACTGACGGGCGATGTGTGGGGTAGCGCCGAGACAGTGGTTACATCCGCGAACCTCTACGGCCGTGAAATCGGTCCGGTGAAGATCGGCATGGCGCTTACCGGGCAGTTGCCGGACCAGTGGGAGATCCAGGTCTGGTCCACGCCGCCATTACAGGAGTCGCAGATATACGCACTTCTCGGGGCCGCGCCCTTCGGATATTTCCTGGCAGGCGGTGAGGGCGCTGCCGGCACCGACATCCAGCGGTTGGTGTCCGAGCATTTCCTCTCCGCACTCGCGGCGGGCTTCAAAGTAGCTATTTTCGAGCCGCTCGAACAGCAGTTGCGGCGTGCGCTGGGCCTTTCCGAGTTCAGTGTCAATTTCACTTTCAACCAGCCCGTGGAGATCAGAATCGGCAAGTATCTTGTGGAGAACTTGCTCGTCTCCTATCGTACTGCCCTCGGGACGCAAGATGAGGAATACGACATGACGGTATCGTATGAAGTGGGACGCAGTCTGCGGATCTCCTACACCACTGACGAGAGGAACCGCAGCCGGGTGCAATTGGAGAGGGTTTGGGTCTTCTGAAGCTCCAGATGCGAACTTGAGGCGGCCTCGCAACCGGCCAGGACGTGACCTGTCTAAGAGCATGGTTCACGCCCAGTTGTGCCTCCGGTAAGCGGACATGATGCAGTGGGCGTGAAGCTTGAGTGAACGGTGCGGAAAAGCGCGCAGAATTCAGCACGGTAATTGCGGAGAACTACGACCGCGTCTATAATGTCATCTACCGCCTCATCAGCGATGCCGAGGAGGCGGCGGACCTGACACAGGACACGTTTGTCAACGCTTACCGCGCGTGGAGCACATTCCGGGGCGAGTCCCAGGTTTATACATGGCTATACCGGATCGCCGTTAACCTGACGAAGAACCGCCTGGAGCGGCAAGGCCGGATTAGCCGCACCGAGGTGGCGTCGCTGGACGCGCCGCTGGAATCGCAAGACGAGAATGAGCTGTTCCTGCAGATAGATGACGACAGCATGGCTCCCGAGCGGCTGGCGGAGAACCGGGATCTGCGGGAGTTCCTGGCTCGTTCAGTTGACCGCCTGCGTTACGACTATCGTGAAGTGATCGTCCTGCGTGACTATCAGGGCTTTTCCTACAATGAAATGGCTGATATACTGGATTGCAGTCTGGAAGCGGTCAAGTCAAGACTTTTCAGGGCCCGATCGGTGTTGCGAGAGCGTCTGGAGGCGTTTCTGCGCGATGGGTTCTGAGTGCAGTGCGCACAGACGGCGCACACTGGGGCGCGCCAAGGACGAATCACTATATGGCGGCATGGCCGCGTTTGCTGGGAGAGGTGTGAAAATGACCCGTACCGGAGCGCGCCGTATGGTCTGGATGGGAGTGCTTTGGGTGGCGGCGGCTGTTGTGGCAGGAGGAGTGTGCACTGCGCAGGACGAGCCCCTGATCGCAGGCATTCGCGTCGAGGGCAACGACTACATTTCAGCCGAGGCCATCGTCGCCGAGGTCGCCGATGTGCTCAAGATAGGCGCGCCCTTCACCGCAAAAGCCAGAGAAGACGCACGGCGCAAGATCCTCAAGCTCGGCTATTTCGACGATGTGTCGGTCACCGGGGAGCAACTGGCCAAGGGTGTCACCGCAGTGATCACTGTCGTCGAGAAAAAGCGAGTAACGCAGGTCTTGCTGGTCGGAAACACAGTCATCAGCGACGACAAGCTGCGGGAGGCCATATTCATCCGAGATGGCCATGTCATAGACAACACCGCCATAAGACGCGACGTGGGACGAATCGAGGACTACTACAGCCAGCACGGCTATCTGGCGCACGTCTCCGACGTCCAGGTCACCAAGTTCGGCGTAGTCACCTTTGTCATCGAGGAAGCCCGTATCGAGAGCGTAGTGATCGAGGGACTGGTGAGGACCAAAGAGTCAGTTGTACGGCGGGAGATCGAGCTACAGCCGGGAGAGCTCTTCCAGGAGCAGAAGATCATCCAGCAGGTGCGCAGAATCTTCAATGTCGGTGTATTTGAGAACGTAACATCGGACATCCGTCCTGGTGTGAAGGACCCGGAGCGTGGCGTTATAGTTGCGATGCGGGTTGAGGAGAAACGAACCGGCCAGGCCTCCGTGGCCGTCGGCTATAGCAACCTGGACGACTTCGTGCTCGTGCTGTCGCTGGCCGAGAACAACTTCCGGGGCAGAGCGGAGCGGGCCTCAATTGACCTCGAGTTGTTCGGCCGCACCAGCTACGAGACGAAGTTCTACGAGCCATATCTGGACAAGAAAGGCACCTCATTCTCCATACGGATATTCGACACGGAGAGACGAAGGCGCTTTGTCGGCGGCGCCTCAGTCACTACCTCGGAGGACATCTTCGACGAACGTCGGACGGGTGTCAACATGTCCGTATCAGTGCCCACTACCAAGACCTCGCGAACCAGCTTCGGCTTCCGCAGTGAGGAAGTCTCGAGTAGCTTCCTCCAGGGCACGCGCATCATAGGTGGCGGCACGGCTACGCCGGGCATCGGAGAGGGCGGCGCGAGTGGGTCGTGGTCGAGTGATGACGCCTCGGGCGGCGGGAGCTCCTACGATCCTGGTGCGCTCACCG
>CAZJVY010000003.1:71388-94129 GCA_964549395.1 uncultured Armatimonadia bacterium
TCGAGTGATGACGCCTCGGGCGGCGGGAGCTCCTACGATCCTGGTGCGCTCACCGACAGCCCCGCTCCCGGCGATCTCACCGGCCCCATAGTGGTGGCTGCGCCCCTGCACCCCGGAGGCCGACTCGCCAGTCTCACAATCGGGCATAGCGTGGACACCCGGAACATCAGAACCAAGCCAACGGCGGGAAGCTACACCGATTTGTCGGTCGAATACGCCGGCAAGGCAGTAGGTGGCGAGGTCGAGTTCCAGAAGTTAACGGGCGAGAGAAGGCTGTACAAGCGGGTTGCCAGTAGAGGCGACGTCCTCGCCGCGCGCCTGATGCTTGGCACATCGTTCGGGGATATGCCGCTGTTTGAGTCGTACTCGGTCGGCGGCGTCAACACACTGCGGGGCTATGAGGAAGACCGATATCGCGGTGAGAAGATGGCCTTGCTGAACGTGGAATACCGGCGGCCCTTGAGCGACAAGCTCCAAGTTGTGGGTTTCGTTGACGTCGGCAGCGCTTACGGTGGGGAGTTTCCCACGGTCATGCCCGGCTTCTCCATCCCGGCCGAAGACACCGAATTCGAATCACATGTCGGTGTTGGGATTGGGCTGCGAGTGGACACGCCGATCGGGCCGATACGCCTCGACTTCGGCTTCGGGGAAGACGGCAGCCAGGCGCACTTCAGTTTCGGACAGATGTTCTAGGCGCCGCCGGGTAGCGGGCCAACGCCGCTGCCACGCACCGCTTGCCCTGGGTGGCACTGGCTCGCGCTTGGCGTAGCCGACTACTCCCTCCGAGCGATTGGTGTGCCCAAGATCTGCTCGCGGCAGGTCTGATGCTCGGCCCGTCCGGAGAGCAGACATCTCGAAAGGAGCAACCTCATGTTCGCGAATACCCGATATGCGATGATGGCGGCGGCCGCAGTTGCAGGGCTGCTTCTCGCATCGGTCGCAGGGCTGCTCGCACAGGATGCCACACCACCTGCGCCCCAGCAGTTGAAGGTTGGCGTGGTTGACCTCGACACTATCAGCGAGCAGTACAAGGAGCTCATTAGCAGGCAGAATGAGCTGCGGGACTGGGCGCAGGCGCGGGCGAAATACGTCGAGGAACTCAAGAACTACATGTTCCTGAGCGAGCAGAACTTCGCCGAGATTGTACAGCTACTTGAGGTGCCAAGAGCGAAGTGGACCGACCCACAGAAGAAGCGGGAGGATGAGCTGAGAAAGGTCTCCGAGCAGAAGGAGAAGCGCTTCCTCGACCTGCAGGCAAAGACCGACCGTGCTCCTGGGGATGAAGATGAGTTCAACACACTCGCGGAGACGTATGATACCCGTCGCGCGGATATCACCAAGCGCGCTACGGCCATTGAGCAGGAGTACCTCAACAAGCGCGCGGACGCGCAGATGAGCCTGGCGTCCAGTGTTCGGGAGATAATAGTCGGGCTGGCGCAAGAGCAGAAGTACGATCTAGTTCTGGACAGCGCAACTGTATTCTATTCCAGTGAGCATATCACTGACCTGACGCCGGCGGTTATCGAGAAGCTAAACAAGCCCGCGGAGGGCTGAGGCGGTGGCCATGACGGCCAAGGGGAGCCAGACGGCCGGCTGGCAGATCGCAGCCCTCCTCATAGCAGTACTGGCCGGCACCATAGCTCTGTCGAAACATTCGGAGATGCAGTCGGCCGGACCCGCAAGCAACGTGAGTCCTCAGGGCATGGCTCGTCCTCCACACAAGGACGCCCAGGGCTACGTGTACCCGGCGCGCCTGATCAATGAGCACCCCCTCTACGGCCAGCTGGCGCGGCTCGACGCCGAAATCAGGCGGCTCAACGCCACCTCGGCCGTCGCCTGGCAGCGGCAGTGGCAGGGGTCCATCACGCCCGACATGCGGCTGACGTTCATCCCTCCGCAACTCCCCGGCTACGACGAGGACACCTACGCCGGTTACCGACACATCTGGCAACAGCAGCGCACTGAAGGGTTACCACAGCCGAACCTCACCGAGTTGGCCCCCGATCTGCAGGCCCGGCTGCGATGGATCGAGAGGAACCTGCGCACCGACCTGGACAGGAAGCTGGAGGGTGCCCGCTATGCGGAGGACTTGCGGCTCGCCCGGACGCGCGCAGAGTTGGTCCGCAAGCACCAGGAAGCCCTCAGCAATGCCGATCTGGTACTGCCACGCAGCAGGGAGGGAACTGCGGCGATAACGTCCCAGCGGGAGAAGATCCTCGCCAAGATCGAGTCCCAGATGGCTCAAGAGCGGGCCGCTTCACAGGCGCTTCTGACCGAATATGAGGCCAAGATGAGGCAGGAGGCACAACTCGCCTTTGTGGCCGCACAGATGGAGCTATGGGACAACATGAAAAAAAGGTTACAGCGCTCCGTAACTTCCGGAAGCAAAACCGCCGCTCGCTTGTCTAAAGTCCTAAGCGATTGGCAGAGCGCGGATTACAGCGCCGATGTGCTGGAGTGGCAGCCGAGCGGAGCGGGAGTATTCGCGCCTGACACAGAGCCGACCGACACCGAATTCAGTGCCCTCTATGAGGGCAGCGGGCGGCGCGTGGCGTCGGTCTTGGGTCTGCGCCGGGGAAGTCTCAACCGGGCGATCTACCAGGAGACTGCCCTGGCAGTCCGCAAGTGTGCGATGGAGCTGGGTGTTGACGTAACCATTCCGCCACTGGAGCCGCCAAGTGGCGAGGACATGACTGAGACCATCAGGCCCCTGCTGCGTCGCATGTGGAAGCGCTAGACACGTATTGGCAGGTGGGAAGACAGTGCCGAAACGGGCCTATGCCTTGTTGGAGCTAGCTGAGTTACTGGACGGCACCGTCCGTGGTGAGAACGTAACCATCAACGGTGTGGGGACGCTGGACCAGGCCAAGGCGGGGGAGATAGCCTTCATCGAGAAGGCGGAGCTGCTCTCGGTCGCTGAGCAGTCGGGCGCCTCCGCTCTCATCGTACCGCCCATGGCAGCCAGTGGCCGCAAGCCGATGATTGTCACCGAGGACCCTCGGCTCGCGTTCAGCCGCGTCCTTGAGATCTTCGCTCCGGAGCCGGTCCGCCACCCGGGAATCCATTCAACCGCCGTTGTGGAGGGCGGCGTCTCAATCGGCCAGGACGTCAGCGTCGGGGCTCATGCCTTCGTGGGCGCCAACACGTTTCTGGGTGATGGCGTGACTGTCCATCCTCTGGCCTACGTTGGGCACGAGGCATCAATCGGCGACAACACCGCTATTCACCCGCAGGCCTTCATCGGAGAACGCGTCATCATCGGTGCCAGATGCACGATCCACGCGGGGGCCGCCATTGGGGCGGACGGCTTCGGCTTTGCACCTACGCCGGAGGGTCATCGCAAGATCGTGCAGATCGGCACTGTGATAATCGAGGATGATGTCGAGATTGGTGCCAACGTAACGATTGACCGGGCGACGGTAACTGCAACCTACATCGGCGCGGGCAGCAAACTTGACGACGGCGTTCATGTGGCCCACAATGTACGCATCGGCAGGAACTGCCTGCTGTGCGGCCAGGTTGGCATAGCCGGCAGCACAGTAATCGGCGACAACGTCGTCATGGGCGGCCAGGCCGGCGTCAATGACCACATCAGAGTATGCGACAACGCGGTCATCGGCGGTGGCAGCGGCGTAATCGCCGACATCGAGGAACCAGGCATCTACTCGGGCTTCCCGGCGACCAAACACACCAACCAGATGCGGATGCAGGTACATGCACGGAGACTGCCGGACCTGGCCAAGCAGGTCGAGACGTTGCAGGCGAGAGTACGGGAGCTTGAAGAGAAGCTGGGCAGGCAGAGCGACTGATTGCGCAGCAAATCAAACGGTGCGTTCAGCGAGGTCTGGGGCTGCCTATGACGACATGCCGCCAGGCCTCGTTCCATGCCCGGACGCCAGCGCACTGAGCCGGAGCACTCGATGAAGTGGGTCTTCACCAGTTTGGCCGCTGTAGCGCTGCTCATGGCCTGCCATGCTGCAGAGGCGGCCGATTGCGTCCTGCAGTTCGATGCCCTGGAAACCGCAGACGGCTTGACCGCCAGCGTCATCGGCCGTGGCGTGGTTGTACTACGGCTTCGCGGCACGCCTGATGAAAAGCTCCTGCAGCGCGCGCGGATCATAGCCCAGAGGCTCAACGGGGTAGCCACTGCAGGCGCTCGACCGGCGGACGTGTCAGTTAAGAGCTCCCGCGATACGGCACAGATTATTGTGGCCGGTCACAACGTTTTCACGGTTAATGCCGAGTTGGCCAAGAAATGTGAGAACTCACCTGCCGGGCTGGCAGAAGCCTGGGCGGAGAACCTGAAAAGAGTCACGGCCCAGCCCTACCTCACCATTTCTCCATGCCGTGAGCTAGTTGTCCCGGCGGGTGAAGCCCGGGTGGTGAAGTGGGGGGGAAGCATTGAGAAACCGGACAAGGCCGGCATCACTGATGCAACAGTGGCGACCATGCAGGTGCAGGCAGATGACAGGACCATCGCCGTGTGGGGGCTGCAGCCCGGCACGACGAAGCTCGTCATCTCGGTGGGCGACTGCCAGCATATCATAAGGCTGATATGCAAGAAGTGGGCCGCCGTGATACCGACGCGGTCCCAACTGCAGGTTTCAGGCGCCGCTCTCAGGCGGGACGCCCTGTTGCGAGCAGTGGAGAATCTTGTGCACAGCGTGGCGCGAACCGAGCCGAACGCGGAGCTGAACATCGGTGAGTTGGTATCGGTCAAGGGCGGCTACGAGGTGCGCATTGCCGCCTGGGGCGACGGCTACCTGCCAACTACGGTCATGCATAGGGTGGAGGTGCAGAAAGTCGCGCCGGCCGACCGGCCTGCAGATGCAGTCTTAGTCAGTAACCTCCCTGAAAAGGTCACTGGGCCGGGTACGATGCTGCGGGAGTCAATGGTAGGCGGACGGGCGGTGCGTCTGCTCTGGCATCACATCAATCTGGCTGAACGCCCCCTGAGAATGTCAGTAGTGCTCTACAATCTGACCGAAGAGCCTGCCGCACTCCACTTCACCGGTGCAGCCGCCGGGCCGAGCAGAGACGAAATCTTCGCAGGCCACTCCGCCGCGGCGCGGTTCCTCCTCGATCTCTTCTCTGGCACCGGCTTCATGCTCTACGTACCTGCCAAAGCAAGCGTAGAAGTCGCCGCCGCCAGACTACGCCCCGGCGAACTCGCAAGCGGCCTCGTTCAGTTGACGCCGTACGGGAAACCAAACATCTTCATTGAGGTAGTGTTTGAGGAGTCCAGGTCGCGCTCTGGCTTTTTCGCACCGGTTCCCGACCGCCTCTACGATTGCCAGATTACCAGCGGCTTCGAATTCGCCGCCGAACGAGAGGTGCAACTGCAGCACGTGGTCGGCGGCAGCTGGGGCTTCTACACTCTCGGCAAGACCCCGGAGGTCAATAGTATTGGCCGGCACCTGGCCGGCAGCTACGGGGTCTTGCACCGCATTAACGCGGCGGTGGAGAACGTTACCGAACGACCGGCGATCGTCGAACTGGCAATGCGCCCGCGCGGCGGCGTCGCTCGCGGCACATTCTGGGTTGACGGGAAACTCGTCGAGACCCCGATGCTCGACAACGCCTCCGAGCAGGTCATCTACAAGTCGGTGGTGGATGCGAAGAGCACCCAGAAAGTGGTCGTGACAACGGTACCCCAATCGGGTTCGCACTATCCCGTGCTATTGACCTTGCGTAGTTGGCAGAGGTAACTCAGACCCGGACGACACACCCATAGCCAGGCATGACGAAAGCGCCCCCAGCATCGCCGGGGCGCCCGTATGGCCTGAGCATATCGTGCAGCCTATCTGACGACTTTCACCTGCGCTTCGCGCAAAGCCTCGTACCCGCGCGCGTCAACGGCCTTCACCGTCACGGTCATCTCAGGCTCCGCGAAATCCCCTGGCACCATCACATCAGCCGAGAACCTCTGCTTGATCTGCAACTCCACCGGCTGCCCATTCACCGTAACGCTCGCGCCCTTCTCGCTCTGGCCCTCGATTGCCACGGTCTCGCCCGGCTTGGCCTGGTACCCACCCGGCGGAGCCTTGATGCGGAGAATCGGCTCCGCAACATTTCGCAGGCCATTCCAGGTAAGTCTCTCCTGCTCGTCGAAATTCTGTATGTCGGTTCTGTCGCCGGTGACGGTAGCGACCGTGTTTTGCGCCACCTGCTCGCCTTGGCCGCTGCTACTGACGGCCACCTGTCCCTCCAATACCGAAATCTTCGTCTCACCCTCGGAGGCTACGCGCACGGAGAAGATGGTGCCGCGCACGCCGGCGGTAGCTGTAGGCGTTACGATCTCGAATTTGGACTTATGGCTCAACACCTTGATAACTCTGATCCAGATACTGCCGGCGTCAAGCTTGAAGATGGACATCTCGGCATCGGTCGCAGTGTTAATCTGGCACTTGAGCACGGTCATCAGCGTCTTGGGGCCGACTACCAGCCTCGTACCGTCGAGCCATTCGAGGGTGATGTGGCCGTTCTCGCCGGTCTTGACCGTGTCGCCTGCATAGACGCGTTCCCTACCGGCGAGTGGCTGGAAGTCGTCTTTGCCGCGGGCCTGGACGCTCACCTGGCCCTGAACGTCACGCACAGCGGCCACCCGCTGCAGGATCAGCACGGACTGCAGCACAACGGTCCCGACAAATGCAAGCACTGCGAATGCAAAGATTATGAGTACTGCTGCCTTGCGCATATCAGATCTCATCCTGGGTCAGTAGTGGCCGACAGAATTGACTAGGGCGCTGGCCGCTCCTGCAGCACAACCAGCCCGGCGCCGGGTCGCGGTCGCATTTCCGCTCTAGATAAATCTACCCCTGCACGCGCAATGTTAAACTGTACAAGCTGGTGGGTGAGCGCACACTATGCTGGGATACAAGCCGTCACCCGAATCAGCACGCCTGGTCCGCACAATCGTCGCGTGTTGGGCGGCGTTGCTGCTTGTGGCGTACTTCTGGCCGGGACAGCGCGTTGTGGAGCGGATGGAGCTGTACCTGATTGACTGGCGGTTCGGAGTACGCGGACCGGAGCAACCCGACCCGCGCCTTGTCATCGTCGCGGTTGATGAGCCCAGCATCAATGCGCGGGGTAGGTGGCCCTGGCCGCGGAATGAGATGGCCCAACTCATCCGGAAGCTGCAGGCGATAGGCGCTGAGCGCGTGATCTTCGATGTATTCTTCACAGAAGCTGACGAGAGCACGCACGGGGCGGCGCAGGATGCAGAGCTAGTGAAGGCGACTCGGGCATTCGGCGAAGTTCACCACGCCGGGTTCACGTACGACCCCAAGCCCGGCGAGCAGTTGCGCCCGCTGTCCCCGGAAGCAGTCGCCAGAGCGTGGGATACGCTGGCAATTGACAGGCCGACGGGACTTGAGGCGGCCAGTGAGGTGTTCCAACCGCGCGGTCTGGTCATGCCATTGCCGGAGCTTGCCAGTGCGGCTCGATCGGTCGGCGTCATGAATGTGCTGGATAGCGGCGACGGCGTGTTCCGCCACATACTGCCCGTGTTGGAGTACCAGGGCCATGTCTTTCCATCGCTGGCACTTGCCGTGGCGTGTGACGTGATGGGGGTGGCCCCGCAGGAAGTGCGAGTCAGGCCAGGCGCGGCAGTGGCGCTCGGGGACAAAGCCGGTATCCCTCTGGACGTAGATGGCCGCATGATGGTGAACTTCGCCGGCGGGCGCAACACTTACCCGCGGCTCTCGGCGGCGGAGGTGCTGGCTGCACAGGCCGGTTCGGCCGTGGGCGCGAAGCTGGCGGGCAGGATAGTGCTGGTCGGCGTCACGGCACCTGGCCTCGAGGACCTGCGACCTTCGCCCTTCGACGCAGTCTACAACGGAGTTGAGACACAGGCCAACGCGCTCGACACCATGCTCAACAGCAAGGGTCTGCGCCGCCTCGCGCCCGTCTACACGGCGCTGTTCATCGTCCTTGCGGGAGCCGTCTTCGCCGTCCTCCTGGTGCGCACGTCCACGCCGGTTCTGTGTGTGTCTGCGCTTGCCGGTGCGTCAGGATATGTGGCCTGCGGCGTCTATCTCTTCATCTACAGTCGGCTGATCATTGATCTGCTGTTACCTGCGATTGGCCTTGCCGGCTTCTTCGTGATAGTGCTGCTGGTTCGCCTGCTGGGAGAAGAGCGGCGCCGTCGCCAAGCGCAGGAGACTCTGGCCGTCTTCATACCACAGCCGCTCGTGGACCGCCTGGTGACCGATGAGGCCATTGACACAATGCGGGGCGAACGTCGGGTCATCACCGTGCTCTTCGCAGACCTGCGCGGGTTCACTTCCGCCTCGGAGGGAGTGCCGCCTGAGGCAACCGTGGAACTGCTAAACCGCTATTTCACCTTCATGCATGACGTAATCTGGGCCAACGAGGGGACACTCGACAAGTACATCGGGGACGAGATCATGGCCTTCTTCAACGCTCCGGTACTACAGCCTGACCACGCAAGACGGGCTGTCAGGACGGCACTGGAGATGCAGCGCGAGATCCAGCGGCGCCACGACGAATGGGCCTTCCTGGGCATGCCGGAACTGGCGGCAGGGATCGGCATCAGTACCGGCCTGGCGGTCATCGGCTACGTCGGATCGGCAGCGAGAATGCAGTACACTGCCATCGGCCATCACGTTAACCTGGCATCCCGGCTGCAGGCCCTGTCCAAGGAGTTGGGCCAGCGGATACTGATTTCGGCGGCGACCTACGCTGAACTTGGTGATGAGTTCGAAATACGGGCACAGGGGATGTTCGATATCCGTGGTGTGGGCGAGAAGGTTGGGCTCTACAGCGTGCTAGGGCCCAAAGGCCACCCCGAATACCTGACACGGCCTTCCATATTCTGAGATCATTGCGGCGCACGAAATCGCACACCAGCAGGAGGGCCCAAGCGGGCCAACGAATACTATACACGACCGTAGGACGTATGTGATTGCGACCGAGACCTGGAATCGTGGAGGACACGGGCGTTGGAATTCGACTTGCGGGACAAGATAGACGACCAGTACAAGGTGGTCGAAAAGCACAGGGGAGGCATGAGCGTCGTCTATATCGTGCTGGACGAATTCTCGCAGCGGCGATTCGCGGTCAAGACCCTGAAGGAGGAGCTGCTACCGGACCGCGCGGCGGTTACCCGCTTCTCGCGCGAAGCCAAGACATGGCTCAATCTCGGCCGCCATCCGAACATCGTTGAGGCGATTATTTACCGGGAGATTGACGGTCAGCCGTTTCTGTTTCTGGAGTACGTGGATGGCAGTGACCTACAGAAGCTCTTCGATGCCGAGCAGCAGATCTTCCCGCCGCAGTTGCTCAGATTCGCCTCGCAGATCTGTGCGGGTATGGAGTACGTGCACAACCTGCCCATCGGCCCCGGTGATCGCGGGATAGTGCACCGTGACTTGAAGCCATCAAACCTGATGCTCACCCGGAAGGCGGAAGTGAAGATAACTGACTTCGGCCTGGCCAAGGTATTCGGTGGAGGGGCACAGATTACTGACACCGGGCTCGGCTTGGGAACGTACCTCTACATGCCTCCGGAGCAGTTCATAGACGCGGCCTCGGCTGACCGCAGTTCGGACATATACAGCGTCGGCGTGGCGCTCTATGTAGCCACCACCGGCCAGCCGCCTGTCCAGGGCGAGAACGTGGGAGCCGTCATCCGCAACATCCTGAGCCAGGAGCCCGTGCGCCCCAGTCAACTCGTCAAGAACGTCCCGTCTTCTCTCGAAGAGGTGATAATGCGCTGCCTGGCCAAGGAGCGTGCCGACCGCTACCAGAGCTTTTCGGAGTTGGCGCGCGCCTTGGGGGATGTAGAGAGTTCGCTAGTGGAGGCGGTCGCTGGCGAGGAGGTGTGGGCCTGCCAGCAGTGCGGGTACCTGACACGGCACAAGTACCGAACATGCCCGATATGCGTCGGACCGATGCACCTGATAGCCTACCGCCCCGATGATGGGGCCGGTGTCAGTGTGGCCGCGCCAACAAGGGTGCCGACGGAGACGCCGGCACCAACAACCGAGACCGCCGCGCCGGATGAGTTGACGGCGTCTGCTGTCAACGACCTCTACCAGCGCGCCAGGAAGTGGCAGTCTGAAGGCGACCTGAGACGTGCAATCGCACTACTCAGACAGGTTCTGGCGATCAACCCGGAACACACGGAGGCGCGCCAGAATTTGGACGAAGCAGCCCTTGCACTGGTAAGGCAGCGGTCTCAGAAAACGACGCGAGCCTACAATTGGCCGATGTTCCGGGGCAACGTCACGCGTACCGGCTGTACCCCCGAAGTCGTGTTGCCTCCACTGCAGCGGCGGTGGCAGAAGAAGATCGGCAGGTGGATCACCGCATCGCCCGTGATTACCAATGGCATCGTGTTCATCGGAGTGGGAGTAGGAGAGGGCACGCGTTCCGGCAGCATCATGGCCATCTCGGGCAAGAGCGGAGATGTTCTGTGGGAACAGAGCTGCAACCATGAAGTGGTCCTGAGCGGGTGTGTCCAGGATGGCAAGGTAGCGTTCTTCGCCGTCCACAATCGGCTGCTTGCCATGGACGCCAGGACCGGAGCGCTGTTGTGGCAAGTGGCCGTGCCTGCCGAGATCACCGCCAGCCCGGTGGCCTGGGAAAATGTCGTCTACATGGGCACCGAGAATGGCCGTCTGTTTGCGCTCAACTCGCAAAGCGGACAGAAGATATGGGACTTCGGCGCCGAGATGGGGATCTATTCGTCTCCGCTGATCTGGCAAGGGAGAGTGTATGTTGGAAGCGCAGATCACTGTCTGTACGCCCTCCAGGCGACCTCCGGCGAGTCCCTCTGGCAGTTCATGACGGGAGGCGAGATCTACGGTGCGCCCGCCTTCCACCAGGGCCGCATCTATGTCCCATCCACTGACCAGAGACTGCATTGCGTGGATGCTAGGACAGGCAGGCAAGTGTGGGAGTTCCAGACCGACGGCCCGATAGAGTCGTCGCCGGCAGCCTGGCAGGCATTTGTGTACGTCGGCTCGCGCGACCGACGGATCTATGCCGTTGACGCAGAGACCGGCAAGCATGTGTGGCATTTCGGCACCGGTGACTGGGTCAACTCATCTCCCGCCATCAGCGGACGGACCGTGTACTGCGGATCGCACGACAAGAACATCTACGCTCTCGAAAGCCACACCGGAGTGTGTCTCTGGCAATACGAGACCAGTGCGGAGATCCAGAGCTCGCCCGCGCTTTCAGGCCGCAGCCTCTATGCCGCAAGCAATGACGGCAACCTGTATTGCTTCCGCCCACGCTCCGGGTAGAGCAGGACTGCCCAGCCCTTCCGATGCCCGCGCGCTGCCCCCATTCTATCCGCCGCAGCCACGTACAGGCTCCGGGTTTCCCCTTCCGTTGAGGGCTCCTGGCCCTCGGACTGCAAGCAGTCAAAACTTCCTGCGGGCATCCATTCTGAATGCCTTGAGACAATATTGACGGGTGCTTGACCCGCAATTGAGGGCCGTTACCTATACTGACCGTACCAAGACCCGGGAATTGGCCCAGCAATTGCTGGCAGTTCTCCTGAAACATGGACACCATTGTTGTGGCGCGCAGCACGGATGCAGCAATGACTAAGGCTCAATCTGCAGGAATGCATGGAATACAGTGTGAGAATGAGAGACAATGGAGACCGGGGCCGACACTGCTGACGCTAAGGGCGAAGCCCGCATGGTACCAAGGCGCGGCCGCGCCGGTTCGGTGAGCAAGGCACGCGCCGCACTCCAGCGCGACACCTGGCTCGTGCTCAAGCGCTGCATGGACATCGCGGGCGCTACGAGTGCTCTGCTCATCATCAGCCCCATTCTGCTCACGACCGCTGCGGCCGTGAAACTCACCTCGCCGGGGCCGGTCTTCTTCCGCCAGTTGCGCGTCGGCAAAGACGGCAAGCCGTTCTACATGCTCAAGTTCCGGTCCATGCACAAGAACGCCGAAGCGGCTCAGGCGGAGCTGATGAAGTACAACGAGGCGAGTGGGCCGGTATTCAAGATCCGCGACGACCCGCGCATAACGCCGGTGGGGCGCTTCATACGCAAGTATAGCATTGATGAGCTGCCGCAGCTCTGGCATGTGCTGGTCGGCGAGATGAGCCTCGTTGGACCGCGGCCGCCGATACCGTCAGAGGTAGCGGACTACGAGGACTGGCATCGGCGCCGGCTCGAGGTTAAGCCCGGGCTGACGTGCATCTGGCAGGTGTGCGGGCGCAGTGACGTGAGCTTCGACGAGTGGATGCGCATGGACATCGAGTATATCGAGACCCGCACGCTTCTTCTGGACATCAAGCTTCTCCTCAAGACGATTCCCGCTGTTCTAGGCGGGCGTGGCGCGTACTGAGCACTTGACAGGTGCTCAGCTTGTACCTCCCGATGCTCCGTCTTGCAATGCAAAAGCAGACGGAGTATCATTATTTCCACATCACACCACCAAGTGCAGCGCCTGAGCGTTGTGTTCGCAGCAAAGTACCGCTGACAACGTCGGGCGCTTTGTGCACATGCGGGGGCTGGGCGATGTATCAGCCCCGACACTACAGAGACGCGGTACAGGCCCCCGGGCTCGTGCGGTTCGCCGTCACCGTTGACGAGACTGATCTGCTGGTGCTGGCGGACAGCGACTTGCGGGACGAGACGCGCAAACTGGTCAAGAGGGCACGCGCCGAGCTACAGGCCCACATCGTGGACTTCCCGGCGTTCTTGAGCAGTCTGGAGCCGCTAACTGCCCCGATGCAGGCGCCGCCGCTCATCGCCGCCATGTATCGTGCGGCGAGGGCGGCGGGTACCGGCCCGATGGCTGCAGTTGCCGGTGCCATTGCCGAAACGGTCGGGCGAGGTCTTCTGAACAATACTCGGCAGGTCATCGTCGAGAACGGCGGAGACATATTCATCAAGTCGGGTACACCACGGACTGTGAGCATCTATGCGGGGCATTCGCCGCTGAGCGGAAAGGTCGGAGTAAGGATTGAGGCCGGGCAGTTCGGGGTCTGCACGTCCTCCGGCACCGTGGGACATTCGCTGAGCATGGGAAAGGCCGACGCGGCGGTAGCAATCAGCGCGGACGCCGCGCTGGCCGATGCGGTGGCCACGGCCCTGGGCAATCGCGTCAGCGGCCCGCCGGATATAGAAGCAGCCCTGGAATGGGTGCAGGGCATCGAGGGTGTTCTGCACGCGGCGGTCATCACAGGAGAGCTTTTTGGCACATGGGGGCAGTTCGAGATCGTGCCGACGGCGGTGGGCAACTGACTGTCGGCTGCGAGACGATAGTCCGCAAAGGAGGGATGAGAAGATGACGGACACGCTAACGGGTTTCGTGGTTCAGGTGATGCGTATGGCGATGCCTCAGCGCCGGAGTCGCCGGCGCTATGCAGCAGTCGTCGCCGTAGCACCTGATAACGAGCCGGCTGTGCCGTCGCTTCTCATCGGAGCGGAGGATCGGCAGCCGGCAGGAGGTAGATAGAATTGCCCAAGACATACGCTGAGATAAACGAGAAGATCAAGGCCGGTAAGGCGGTGGTTGTCACCGCCGAGGAAATGATAGGCGTAGTCGAAGATGACGGAGCCGCGAAGGCGGCCGAGCGGGTTGATGTCGTAACCACCGGCACCTTCGGCCCGATGTGCTCATCGGGAGCCATGCTCAATACCGGCCACACCAACCCGCGGATGAAGTACGCCAAGGTGTGGCTCAACGAGGTACCGGCCTATACGGGGCTGGCAGCCGTGGATGTCTACATCGGAGCCACCGAGCTTCCGGAGAACGACCCGGCCAATCGGGATCATCCGGGGCTGTTCCTGTACGGCGGCGCGCACGTCATCCAGGACCTCATCGCGGGCAAAGACGTGCGCATGACAGCCACCGCGTATGGGACCGACTGCTACCCGCGCAGGAAGCTCGACACCTGGATCAACATCAAGGACCTCAACCAGGCCTACCTGCTCAACCCGCGCAACGCCTACCAGAACTACGGCGTTGCGGTCAACCTGAGCAAGGAGCGGGACATCTACACCTATATGGGCGTGCTGCAGGCCGACCTGGGCTCTGCGAGCTATTGCTCGGCCGGTCAGCTCAGCCCGCTCCTCAATGACCCCTACTACCGCACCATCGGCATCGGCACCCGCATCTATTTGGGGGGCGGGACGGGCTACGTCTGCTTTCAGGGCACGCAGCACAACCCGACCGAAGCCCGGTCCGAAAACGGTGTCCCGATGTCAGGCGCAGGCACCATCGCAGTCGTCGGTGACATGAAGCAGATGAGGCCGGACATGATTGTCGGGGTCAGCATGTATGGCTACGGCGTCTCAATGACCGTGGGGCTGGGCATTCCGATACCCATCCTTGATGAGGACATGGCCCGCTATACGGCGGTCAAGGATGAAGACATTGTGGCGCCAATCCTGGACTATAGCCGCAACTACCCGCACAACGAGGGCGGCCCTCTGGGGCACGTCAGCTATGCGCAACTGAAGAGCGGCGAGATTGAGGTCCAGGGGCGGAAAGTGCCGACCGCGCCCCTCTCAAGCTACGTCAAAGCACGGGCCATTGCCGAGGAGTTGCAGGAATGGATCCGGTCCGGGGAGTTCCTGCTCAGCCAGCCGGCCGAGCTACTTCCCTCTGCCGACTCGGGGCAAACCTTCACGCGGTTGCCCGAGCGACCTTACAACAACGGGGGTGTGACATAAATGGCCACCCGTAGGATAGTCATGCACTTCCCGCAGCAACTGATAGATGAGCCGATCATCTCAGGGCTCGTCAGAACTTACGACCTCGGCTTCAATATCCTGCGCGCCTCCATCACGCCGCAGCAGGAGGGCCTGATGGTGATCGTACTCGATGGGACTGAAGAGAACCTGACTGCTGCACTGAAGAATGCGCAGCAGAAAGGCGTTCGCATCGAGCCGCTGGAGAAGGAAGTGGTGCGCAATGAGAGCAAGTGTACCGAGTGTGGGGCATGTATCACCATATGCCCAACCAAGGCGCTCACCATAGACGCCGAAACACGGCACGTCAGCTTCGACCCGGACAAGTGCATCGCGTGTGAGCTGTGCGTGCCGGTTTGTCCGCCACGTGCCATGGAGATAGCCTTCTGACGCACGTGGCCACATTAGACACTTGGCGGGGAACCCTTGTCACGTTCGGGTTCCCCGCTTTGTCTTTCCCCGGGCACTGCGAGCCTACTCGAATCTTCCTCCCTGGCTCAAGACGTAGGGATTCCAGTAGGTGATTATGTGGTACCAGACCAGGAGATTCAGGACGAAGAAGAACATCACAACGAGCACCATCAATGCTGTCTGCAGGCGGCGCGGAAGGAATTGCTTCAGACCCAGAGCGAAGGGGATGGTTAGTCCCGGCAGCGAGATGAGAAGATAGCGGCCTCCCTGGTAGAAGCCCGCATGGACGAAGACGGACGTCCAGATGTCAGACAGGTACATCGCGCCGAAACCGACAGCAGGGAGCACGATAGCGGCAGCCTGCCCCGGAGCCAACCGCGCCCGGCCGGAGTAGAGGCGATAGACACCCAGGCCGACGCCGATGATGCCGAGGGCAGTGAGTACTCTGAGCGCCCCGTAAACGACTGGATGAGACCAATCCGGGAACCAGACCGCACCCGCGAATACACTCACCCAGAGACCGTTCACGGCCCGCAGGACCAGAGGGCCGACGAGGCCCGCCATCAACGCCTCGAAGTTCGTCAGCCCCGGCGGGATCAGGCAGAAGCCCATGTCGCGCGTGATGCAGGTGAATGAACCGTGCAACTCCAGGTTGCGCAGGTACCACCAGCCGCAGATACCGACGCAAGCCGCCGCTGCCAGCAGACCTCGCGACCAGAAGCGGCCATCCTTCCAGAAGCGCCCGCCATGCTGCCAGATCAGAGCCACGGCGATGATCGGCACCGCGCTAACCAGCACGGAAGCTTTCACGAGGCCCCCGATACCTGCGAAGGCCCCCCACAATCCCGCCGAGAACAGCGACCGCGACGCATAGTGTTCGAAGACCGCCAGGTAGAGCAGTATGGCTATGACCAGCAGCGCTCCCACATCGTTATTCAGCATCCCGGCATCCACAAACAGGTTCGGCCACCAGGCGGTCAGCGCGAAGGCGAAAAGGGTCGTCCTGCGCTCGCCGGCGCACGCATTGCGGATGACCCGAAACCATAGCAGGAGAACCAGCAGGACAAGGAACGGCGATGTCCATCTCAATGCACGCAGTGCGGCGCGCCTGCCGTAGGGCGAGGCGGCGTCATAGACGGGAGTAAGCAGCAGGTAGTACACCGGCGGGTGCAATTCGAGTGCCCCGCATTCCACGTTGGGGTCGGCGGGAGGCAGGCAGCGGTTCCTCGCCAGCCATTCCACATAGGGAAAGTGTCGGCTGGTCTCATCGGGCCCATGGCCCAGTTCATGCACGTAGCTGGAGCCGACTGCCAGCCCGAAGTACACGGCGAATATGAGCCATACCAGCAAGTCACGGCCGGGCTGCCATGCCCGCGTCGCTGTGGGGGCATCTTCATGTCCCAATACGCCGCTTGCAGGCACATCTTGGCGGTCTCCGGACATGCCGACTCGCTCCTATGGTGAGACGCTGCCATCTTCCGTCGTCCCAGACCTGGCAGGCAGCCGCCATTTCAGGTAGATGCTCAGTATGCGGATGGCGATGGTGACGATGATGGCCGTGCCAACTGCGACTGCATCGGGCCAGCCCAGGCGCAACGCGGCGGCAAAGACCAGCCCGCCGGCAATCGAGGCCGATGCATAGACCTCCTCCCGCAGAACGATGGGCACGTCACCGGAGAGAACGTCCCGTATCATCCCACCCCCGATGCCAGTCAGCAAACCCATCGTGACTATGCCAACCATACCGAGGCCGGCGCACTCAGCCTTCATCGAGCCGATGGCCGTAAACACCCCGAGACCCACGGCGTCGAAGACAAGCAGCGTCCGCTCCGTTCTCTGAGCCAAGCCGAAGAGAATGAACACACCGACCGCCATGAGCACCGACAGCAGCACGTAGGTGCTGTCCGACAGCCAGAAGATGGGCAGGTCCAACAGCGCGTCGCGGATCGTGCCGCCGCCGATGGCGGTAACTACCGCCAGAACGACAACACCGAAGATGTCCATCCCACTGCGGACGCCCTTGAGCGCCCCTGAAATGGCGAAGGCGATGGTGCCAAGATAGTCGAGCAGCAGCAGTATCAACGCTGTTTTCTCCTCGGCAAGAGCCGTTGACAGCGGTTTATTGCCAGTCCTCGATGAACAGCGTGCGACACGGCGCGGCGCAGGCTTCCTCGACCTTCATCGGCAGTGCGACGATGTGGCCGCGGTCGGCCCGTATCTGGTCGAGATTGACCACCGGGGCCAGAAGCAATACCCCCTCATCGAAGAAGCGGCCGAAGAAGTCCTGCGGGTCCTCCCAGGAGTCGAAGCGGGCCGTGTCGGAGGCGAAGATGAACGGCTTGCGGTCGAGGATCCAGTACATGGCGTCATGGCTGAAATAGGGTGAGCTCTCGATGAAGTCCTCGTCACGCCATTTCCCGCCCCAGCCGATATCCACGATGATGGCATCACCGGGGTGAATCTCCGGCGCGCCGGCGATGATCTGCTCGGCCTCAATCCGCTGGCAGGGGCCGACCTCCACCCGGATGACGGCGGCAGGGCGCATGAAGAGTTCCTCAATCGGCACGTCTATGAGCGGCGGGCCATTGCTGTCCACGTGCAGCGAGGTCTCCATGTAAGTGCCGGCCTGGCAGCAGAAGCG
The DNA here is from genome assembly GCA_964549395.1 of uncultured Armatimonadia bacterium. GTDB lineage: Bacteria > Armatimonadota > Zipacnadia > Zipacnadales > UBA11051 > UBA11051. Next base: position 89,134 of record CAZJVY010000003.1, read on the forward strand.
GAACGTCCAGGAATACGTGGGATACTGGAGCCATTCAGGTGGTGGTATCTCCTCGATGCTTACCTCCGGGTACGGCGGCGGATAGTGCCACATGCCTGAGTAGATGGGGCCGGTGATATCAACGATTCGCATTCTCTCCACACCTCAGCAGCAGGAATTGTCGTCCTCTGTCTTTGCCCGGACAACGGTGCACCTGGAGCGAGTGACAAAGCCCAGTTTCTCGGATATACGCACGGATGGTATGTTGCTGAGAAAGACCGTCCACAACGGCCGTCGGCCCTCCGCCAGAATCTCCCTGACCAGCGCCGAGGCACAGGCGCTGCTTAACCCCCGGCACTGACAGGTCGGGTCCGTGGCCACACCGATGTCATCCATGGTATCGGCACGGGCAAAGGTGACGGCGGCTGAGACCATCCTGCCGTCGGCGAGCGCTGCAAGGATGATACCTCTTTCCAGCAGCTCTTGCCAGGAGTCCCAGGCGTTGCACAGCCATGAGAGTTCAGTAGCGGCCGCAGCTATCGCCGGCAAGTAGGCGGCGGTCATGCGCACGATTTCAACGCCGGCGGGCGCCGGTATATGCACATGTTCGCTCACAGTGCGTTGGATGTCCGGCTCCAGAACCACTTCCCTGTCGTGCGTCTCGCGTACCACCTGCGTAAGCTGCTCGACTGTGCCGTCAGGGCACCAGTACAGCCGCATCCATCCCAGGGAGGCGATGACTTCTCCCTGCCAGTCGGCATCATCACCGAAAATGAATGCCATAGGTTCCGGGGTCGCGGTCTCGATAATCGCGTTGGCGAGGTCGTCGTCGGCCCAGGCCCGGGCGCGCCGCCGTTTCAGAAAGTGAAACGGAATGGCCGTCCGGCTATTCTCCCCGAGCACGGCCATCAGTCTAGGCAAATCAGTGGTGTCTAGCTGCATCCCAACCTCCAACGAATGTTGCAGGGCTCACTGCGCCACAGCGACATGCAGATGTCTGACCATGTTGCCCTTCGGCACCGGGACATGCCGCAGGACGCGCAGTCCCACTTCGGCGGAAAGCTCCAGGCACAGGTCGCGGGGAGAGACGATGGCGATGCGGCGGGCAATGTCACGGAGTGTGCATAGCAGGTCGCTGTAGAGGCGGTCGCTGATTCGCACATTGCGGCCATAGGGCAAATCCAGCACGGCGGCGTTGTAACTGCCCGAGAGCCGCCGGGCATCGGCGACGAACACCCGCTGCGGCAGACCCAGCGCTCGCAGGTTCTCCGCTGCCTGTCCGGCCATCTTCGGGTTGATGTCACAGCCGACCGCATCAATACCCACGGACAGTGCCTCGATGACGGCAACGCCCACCCCGCAGCAGGGATCCAGCAGCGTGTCGCCGGGGGCCGCCACCAGATTAACTATCGCCCGCGAAAAGCGCGTGGGCAGTGAGCCGGAGAAAAAGTGCGGCCGCCGCTCGTGCGCCTGCCAGTCCGGCCCGTATTCGCTGACGATGGGGCCGAGCGCCCAGAACTCCGGCATGGCAATCAGGCCCAGCCGTACGGATGGAGTTGAGAGATTGGGTCGCCCCTCAATGGCGTCGGCGACCGCTATCACAGGCGCCAGCGAGTCGAACTTGACCTCCCTGGATGGGCAGAAGTCCTCGATGCGGAAGCCCTCCCACGCCAGGCCTTTTGCCTTGATGTCGGCACACAACTCGTCCAGCGAAGCGCCACGGGCTGCCACGTGCATACAGGTGGATATGAGCGCGGCCCGCGAGATGTCTATCGCCGCAGGCGCGAGTCCCACACGGCCTGTGGCCTCGCAGCCCGTGAAGGCGTGGAATTCGGCCCTCGCCAGATCCTCGTAGTACTGTGGTGGGACCAGAATGTAGGCGTACATGGTCAGTCGCCACCTCGGGTCACATCATGGCAGGCCGGGCTGACGATGTCCCAGGGATAGCCTTCACCGGGCTTCAGCGGGTCCGTGGCTGCGGACAGGTCATGACCTGCCTCGGCGAAGAAGCGGCGTAGTTGTGAGAAATCGGCTTGCCGGACACCGGCGGCAACAAGCGCTCGGCCCAGCCGCCAGTCGCCGCGCGAGATGGCCGTCTGCACTGCCGCCCAGCGTGCGGAACCGGTACGTGCTTGCACCCGGGGGATTCGCTCCAGCGCCGCCGCCAACTCCGCCAGATGGCCACGCATGGCCTGCACATCCGGCGCTCCGGCCGCTTGCAGCGCCGTGTGCGGCTTGGGGACGAATGGATTGACGCTGATGCTCCACGAGCACTCTGGGAACTCGCCAACCAATTCGCTGACGAGGGCCGGAATCGCCGCGCGGTCCTGCTCGGACTCGCCAGGCAGGCCGACGAGGAAGTAGAGCTTGACCGATGTCAGCCCCGCTGCTACCGCTGCAGCGATGCCGCCGTGCAGGTCATGATCGCTCAGCCGCTTGCAGACCGTTTCGCGCAGGGCCTCGCTGCCCGTCTCAGGCGCAAACGTCACGGAATGCTGGCCTGATGCCGCCAGCAGCGCGAAGAGGCGTTCATTGCGGCCATCCGCACGCATCGAAGACACCGATACGCCGGGCAGTGGGTCCATTCGCCCTATCGCCTCGCACAGCCCATCAAGCCGGGGGTAATCCGATACGGACGCAGCCACGAGGCCTATGCGGTTGGTGAATTGCAGCGCGTGCTCAATCACCTCGAGTAACGCCTCCGGCCGTCGGTAGCGCACCGGGCGGTAGATTCTGTCGGCCAGGCAAAACGTGCAACCGCGCCCGCACCCCCGGCCTATCTCGACAAGACAACTGTCGGCGAACTCCGTGTAGGGCGTAAGAATGACGGTGGCCGTCGGGAAATCGTCCAGATGGGTCGCACAACGACGCGGGACGGCCGATGCGAGCCGCTCGGGGATCAGGAAACCGGGACACTGGGCCAGAAACTCGCCCCACGCCGGGCGAGGCACTTCGGCTATTTGCTGCAGGTGGGAGAGGGCCGGCTCGCTCTCCCCGACGTAGATGGCATCGAAGATGTCTAGCACCGGAGCGGGGTTGGCAGTGAAACACGGCCCGCCCCCGAGCAAGAAGGGATGTTCTGCGGTGCGGTCTGCTCGCAACGGCGGTACGCCCGCCAGGTCCAGGCACAGGGGCAGGTTCAGCCAATCTAGTTCGAAGGAGGTGGTGACTGCCAGCAGATCGAAACCCCCCAGAGGCAGTCCCGTTTCCAGTGAGCACAGCGGACGATTGCGGTGCCGCAGCTCGCCGATCTCATCCTGAGATGGCAGGAACGCCCGTTCGCAGGAGAAATCGTGCAGACCGTTGATGCACGCGTACAGGGCATGTACGGCCAGTGACGACATGCCGGTATGGTAAGTATTGGGATAGAGCAGACAAGCCTGGATGCGGGCCGGGGCGGTCCAGGCGCGTCCTAGCCTCCGCTCTGCGGAAACTAGCTCCTGGCCCCGTGAAATGGCTTGTGCTGGCCGCATGAACCATCACCGGCCACACTATAGCAAAGCCGAGGGCACCGTACAAGACACTGACTGGCGCAATGCCCGGCGCAGATGGAGTGGCGGACACAAGGGCCATGTCGTGGCCAGAGCCGGCAGCGCGGAAAATGTGTGTGGCAAGCAGGGCAGTACCCGCAAATGGACGAAACCTATTGTTGCCTGAAATTGCGGTGTGCTCTATAATATGGAGGAATCGGCGCCAGGCGCGCAGAAGATACCGCACGTCCGGGGCGATGGATGATTAGGAGTCCTCCGCGTGAGTAGACATTCAAACAACGGAGAGCATGGACGATGATTGATGTTGACAAGCTATTGGCATCAGCCAAACCTATCGGCCAGGAAGAGATAAGACGTCAGATAGTACTCCCTTGGCCGGAGGCTTTCAGGATTGCCATCCGCAATGTGACCTTGCGACTGGGTCGCGCGGCGATCACCGCCACGGGCGTCATCCTCGGCATTGCATTCCTCGTTTCCGTGTGGACGGCAAACATCATCCAGGATGCGATGCGGGAGGACAGAGCGCTTCCGGCCCTCCAGGAGCAGGCAGCGGCGGCCGACCTGGATGGCCAGGTGGCCGCCATGGAAGGCGAGTTGGAGCAGCCCGACGCTCAGCAAGCCGAGACCAAGGCGCGGCAGGTGTGGCTGGTCGTAATGTCCTTGCTGGTCTGCGGGGTCGGCATCACGAACTCGATGCTGATGTCGGTGACGGAGCGCTTCCGCGAGATAGGGACCATGAAGTGCCTGGGCGCACTGGATGAGTTCATAGTGCGCCTGTTCCTCATAGAGACGGCGGTCCTGGGGTTCCTCGGGGCTCTGGCCGGCGCGATCATCGGCCACCTCGTCATGCTCGTCATCTATATGATCAAGGTGGGCCCCTCGATAACCGCAAAGATGGACTGGGGCCAAATGCTCAAGTACATCGGCCTGGCGTTGATCGTGGGCTGCATCATATCGCTACTTGCAGCAGTGCCGCCGGCCGTGAGAGCCGCGCGCATGCCCCCGGCAGCGGCGCTCTCTACCGAAGTATAGACACTGTGTTTGCCGAACAAAGCAGGAGGTAGTGCCATGGCGAGATTCGAGTGCCCGAAGTGTAAAGAAGCCTTCGAGACTGATGGTCTCGTGACCGTATGCCCCAAGTGTGGCGCGGACATGCGCGACGCGATGAAGAAGCTCGCACAGATTCAGGCTGAATCGGCACGGCCAACACTTGGCAAGGATGAATCGATGACGACGCACGAGTTCATCGTGCGTACGAAGAACTTGAAGAAGATATACAAGATGGGAGATGTCGAAGTCCCCGCGCTCCGTGGTGTTGACCTCGATATCAAGCGCGGAGAGTATCTCTCCATCATGGGGCCGTCGGGCTCGGGCAAGTCCACCCTCTTCAACATGGTCGGCGGACTGGACAAGCCAACGGAGGGCACCTGTTTCATTGAAGAGGTTGACATGGCCCAGCTCGACGCCTTCGAACTGGCCTGGCTGCGGTGCCGCAAGATCGGCTACATCTTCCAGACCTTCAACCT
>CAZJVY010000004.1:0-57305 GCA_964549395.1 uncultured Armatimonadia bacterium
GAATGGTGCATATAGGCATCAACGGGGCGTAGGGGTGGGGTTTGGGGACGTTCTTGGGGAAAACAAGAGACATATCGCACGGAACAGTAACGCAGCAGCAGCCAATTCAGGGGGTTTATCCACAGAAATAGCCCTCTGAGAGGGGTTAACCACAGAGTTTTCCACAGAGGGGTGAGAATGGTCGGTATTGTGGAAAACTGCGCAGAGACGGAATGAAAGAGGCGAAAAGCCGTTCTTGCGCGTGTTCGGCGGAGGGGGTTTTCCACAATTCCGCCATGTAAGAGGCGGCGGAATCAGGGGTGAGGATGCCGGCTGCCGAGAGGAAAGGAGCGCGGAGAAGATGTCAGTGCGAATGATGTCAGTGTGCGCGGTGTTGGGACTTGTGATGGTGGCCGGAGGCGGCCCTGCGGTCGGGGCTGAGCCGGGCGGAGAGGGGACCATCGATTCATGCCTGTACGGGAACATGCGATGGTGTTGGATGCACGCATACGGATCGGTGGTGCAGGAGCGTTTCTACCAGTTCCCGTTGCGGGCGGCGATCACCCACGTGCTGATCGCGGCCATGCCATTTACCAACCCGCCGGAACGGAAGGAATATGACCGGCTGGCGAATATCACCAAGCAGGACATCGCGTTTCTCCACGAGCGGGGGATCAGGGCGTTCGGATACCACCCGGGCACGTTCCTGTACGGCGAGCCCGATGCACCGGCTGTGAAGACCGAGGGGCACACCGGCCCGCTGAAGAGCTGGTTCGATTTCTTCGAGACCCGCTGGGAGCAGCAGTACGAGGAGTACTTCGGGAAGCGGCCGGCGACGGACCCGATGACATACCTGCAGGTCACGGCGGAGGGGAAGCCGATGCCGTACAGCTACAAGGGGCCGGCGGGGTACTACTTCTGCGCCAATTCGCCAGAGTACCGGACCTATGCGCGCGGGATCATTGACATGATGATTGACCTGGGCTATGACGGGTGCTACCTGGATTCGACCGGCGTGTGGAACCGGAAGGGGGCCTGCTACTGCGAGCACTGCAAGGAGCGGTTCCGCGAGTTTCTCAAGGAGACGTGCAGTGAGGAGGAGTTGCGCGGGATACTGAAGGTCTCCGATGCGGCGGAGGTGGAGCCGCCGGTGGCATTGAGCGGGGACAATGCGGCGCTGTGGATGAAGTGGCAGGAGTTCCGCGCGCAGGCCAGCCCGGACCTATTGAGGATGCTGCAGGCTCATGCGCGCAAGCGCGACCCGGACTTCGCGATCTCCTGCAACTACTGCATGTCCTGGAAGGACTTGCTGGAGAGCTTCTCGGGTACATACGGGCCGGCGATGAACTATGACCTGATCAACGAGGCGCAGAGCTTCGGGCTGGTCGAGCATCCGCGCAGGCCGACGGTGGTGCGGGGAGAGCCGGGGAGCACGGAACAGAAGGACTACGGCGGAGGCACGTACATCACGTCCGATGCCTACCAGTACCGGTACCTGAAGGCGGTCGCAGGTGAGAAGGCGGTGGTGATGCTGGAGGCGCTGGAGTGGTGGCACACGCCACGCTCGCCCGGGCATGAGAACATCACCAAGGCATGGTTCGCCAACGCGCACGCCAACGGGCTGGTGCCGGATGTAAGCTACTGCTACATCAACGACGTCAGCCCGCTGCAGCAGGATGCGGTGGCGCTGTACAACAACTTCTGGAAGGATCATGCCGACCTGTTCGTCAGGTCGAAGATGGAGGCCAATGTGGGGGCGTGGGCCTCGACCCAGCAGGGCTATCTGAATCAGCCGACGATGTGCTTTCCGGCTGCGCAGTTGCTGTGGGAGGCGGGGATACTGTTCCGGGAGGTGCTGGACAGGGACATCACGGCTGCAGGACTGAAGGGGGTGGATGCGCTGGTGGTGGCACACGTGCCGGTGGTGAGCGAGGCGCAGTATATGGCACTGAAGGAGTTCGTAGAGGCCGGGGGCAGGCTGGTGCTGTTCGGCGAGGTGGGGACTTATGATGAGTACGGCCGCAAGCGCCCTGATGCGCCGCTGTTCGTGGGAGGGGGTGACAGCGGGAGGCCCCTGCAGAAGGCGATGGGGGCCGGCATGGTGGCGTACCTGCCGCGAGGTGAATGTCCGGTGGGCTTCTCCGAGGGGGCAACGCGCTGGATGAAGACCGGCATCCCCGAGGCGGAGCATGAGAAGACCACGTATCTGCGACGGATACCGCCGGCGCTGCGGCAGGTGATGAAGGGCCCGCTGACCTGCGAGATCGCCAACAAGCCGGTGACGACCGAGGTTACGGTGATGAGAAGCAGCGGCGGGCAGTACGTGGTGCAGCTCGTCAACTTCAACATCCCGCTCAATCCGAAGGGGAGTGCGTGGTGGCGAGATGCGGAGAAGGCCAAGCAGAGCGCCCTGTCGGACAGCTTCCTCACACTACTGGAGGAAGGAACATGGGGCGGGAAGCCGAACGAGAGCGCCGCAGCGCTGCGGGGCGAATGGGACCCCCAGGTACACCCGGAGAAGGACCTGCTCGTAAGGTTGCAGGTGGCAGACGAATTCGCCGTGAGGAAGGTGCGGCTGCTTTCGCCGGACGTGGAGGAGATGTTAGCGGACTACAAGGTTGTCGAGGCCGGCGGGGTGAAGGTGGTCGAATTCGCCGTGCCACAACTGGACATCTACACGGTGGCCGTTGTGGAGTAGGCGAGGCGTCAGCGGTTCCGAGCAGAAAGGGAGGGGGAGGCTGGTTGCGGTCGGCCTCCCCCTCGCTATTGCCTCAGAGACAGCCACCACGCTGCAGCAGCCGCTGGCGCTATGCCGAGCTGATATCCGGCGCTTTCACCTGGCGCGTCGGGAGCGATGCTCTATTGGATGTTGCCGGACTGGCTGGCTGCGATCCCAAGGACGGCGAGGCCCCCCGCAAAGAGCGCGATGAGCAGCCCTCCTACAAGGCTGATGATGAAGATGATCCAGCCCCACTTGGCCCAGGCGGCCTGGGTCTCCTTGAACTGCTGGATGCTCTCAAAGTGGCGGTTCTGCCAGGCCCATTCATTGCCTTTCACGCCAAGGACAATGCTCCAGATGGTCCCGAGGATTAGCACCAGGAATGATATCCAGACGCCATTGCCGATCCCCCATATCCAGCTCAACCAGAAAGCTCCCCAACTCTAGCCCTTGATCTCGTCAGGGACCGGCCCGGTGGTTCCCGATGTGTTCTCGACCATACCTCACCCCGCCTTTCAGTTGTAGGGATGCCGCTCGATGTTCCCTGAATTGTACCCGAAAGTGATGCGCGATGGCAATGTTTGCGGCGGCGATTGCCGGCGTGCGAGGGCCGATGGGATGGGGAGGCGGTCAGGGAGCGGCCTTAATTTTGAAGTTGGCGCTGGCGAGTGGCTCGCCGTCGGGGACGGACTTTATGATGGCGCGGTAGCTGCCGGGGATGAGCCAGTCGGATGCCCCCCGGGCAATCCAGGCATATCCCCAGCCCTCGGGGGCGTTGAGAGTGATTTCGCGGGTGGCCGACGGTATCGCCTTGCCGTGGAACTGCCATTCGACGTTGACGACGCTGCCGGGCTCGGCGTTGGCGAACTCGAAGGCCACACAGATTTTCTCGGTATCGGTGCCGAAGGTGCTCCTGATGTCGCGGGGCCGGCCGTTTTCCGCGACGCTAGCGCATACGGCGGCGTTGGAGACCTGAATGCCGATGGCCTTGGGTGTGGGATGGCTGAGGATCTTGGCGGGGTCCTCAACGACGACGAAGCTGCCTTCGCGGGAGACGTCATCGGGGGTGCGGACCTGCACTTCATAGATGCCCTTCTGGAAGCCGGCGGGCGAAGGGGCTGGGATGACTGCGTGCCCGATGGCGATTCCCTTCTCGATTCTGCCGACGAAGTCGCGGCTGGCGATTTCGCCCTGGACATCAGGTCCGGACCAGGTGCCGGTGAGGGTGGTGACCGTCTTGACGCCGGGGAGACGGAAGTGGCAGTAGACTTGCTTGGCCCGAGCCGGCAGCATGTCAGGTGTCTCAGGCGGCGCGTCCTTGGTTACGGAGAAGACCAGCCCCGCGCGGATCGGCTCGGGCGTCGGCGCCGCCGTAGTCGCCTGTGCGCCATTGGCGGTAGCGTCGGCCGGGGGCGGCTGCGGCCCGACCGCCAGGGCGAAGAGCGCGCCGAGGCCGAAGCCGAGCAGGATGAGGGCCAGATACCAGCCGGGCCGCCGCTTCTGCCGGTAGCCGCCGACGGCCGCGAGCAGATCGAGGTCCGCTCTCTGGTCAGTGTGGTCGGGTTGCCGGTCGGTTTCCGATGTCATCGCTCCTGAGCACCATACCCCGGGCGATAAGCGCCCTGTATAGTAAAACACCACTGATGAGCCCACTGTTCCGTGTTGGTGTAGAGGTCGAGGACGTAGTCGCCGGGCGGGATATCCGGAGGCGGTCGCCACGAGAACGCCAGCACCTGCGTCTCGGCAGCCTGCATGGTGGCGGGGAACCAGATGATCTGCGACCAGAACTGCTCATTGTTGCGATTGCTGATGCTGAGATGTGGGGTTCCCGAGGCGGCGAGTTGGAGGGGGCGTTCAGTGAGATTGGCGAGTTCCACTTCGACGAGCAGCGGCTCGCCCTGGCGATATACGGCGCGGTCGGTGGTGATAGTGATGGTCAGTGCGCCGATACCTGTGGCCTCATGGAGTTCAATTATGTTCAGATATAAAGATGCATCCTTATACATGCGCACGGTAGCCACAATGTCGAGGCGGTAGCCGTGAGGGAGTGCAGGTGGGAGGGTGGAGGCGGATTGTCCCTGCACGAGCTCACAGGAGATGGCGTCGTACTTGCCTCGGACGAGCCAGCGGCCGGCGCAGACCTGTCTCGATCCGGTGCGGTGCGGGGTGCCGGTGCACTCGGCGGCCAGCTTCACGGTGCGGCCGAGGTAGCGGAAGGGATCGTCCTTGAGCTCGCGGATGGTGACGGGCGTCGGGACCTCCTGAGCCGTGTTGAGGCGGAGAGCTTTTGCTTCGGCATCCCACTGCATCTTCATGCCGATGATGGGGAAGATGGCGGCAGGCAGGTAGAGCGCGCCCTGGATGTTGCGGGGCGGAGGCTCAAGCGTTTTGGTGTCGCGGCCGACGACGATGCGGCCGGTGTGGAGATGGACGGTGGCGGCCTGTCCGGGGCGCTGGAGATCGAGGGTGGTGCCGTCGGCGGCGAGCTGGACCTGGTAGCCGGCGGCCTGGAGGACTGCACGGGCAGGCACCCAGGCGCGGCCGTCCTGGATGAAGGCCGGCCGGGGCAGAGCGATCTGCAGACCGTTAAGCAGCAGTATCACGGCCGCCGCCGTGGCGGGCATAGCCCCTCCTCCATCTCGCGGCTGCGCTGTCAGGGCAGCGGGCGAGTGACTACCGGCATGCCACCCATGTAGGGGCGCAGCACCTCCGGGACTTCCACCGAGCCGTCGGGCTGCTGGTAGTTTTCCAGGATGGCGGCGACGCTGCGTCCGGTTGCCAGGCCGGAGCCGTTCATGGTGTTGATGTACACGGGCCTGGCCTCGGGCTGGGGCCGGTAGCGCGTCTGGCAGCGCCGCGCCTGGTATTCGCCGTATTGACTGCACGAGGAGATTTCCGTCCAGCGGTTCATGCCGGGCATCCAGACCTCGAGGTCGAATGTCTGGCGGGGCTGGTGCCCCATATCGCCGGTACAGAGCGCGACGCGGCGGTAGGGCAGGCCCAGCATTTCCACGATGGTCTCGGCGTCGGCGACGAGCTTCTGAAGCTCTTCGTCGGCGGTTTCGGGGGTGACGAACTTCATCAACTCGACTTTGTGGAACTGGTGGAGGCGGATGAGGCCGCGCGATTCACGGCCTGCGGCACCGGCTTCGCGGCGGAAACAGGCGGTATAGGCGCAGTAGCGTCTGGGCAGGTCCTCAGCGGCCAGGATCTCGCCCTGGTGCATGTTGGTCAGCGGCACCTCGGCGGTGGGAATGAGGTAGAGGCCGTCAGTGGTCCTGAAGAGGTCTTCTTCGAACTTGGGCAGATTGGCGGTGCCGGTGAGTGAGGCAGCGTTGCCCAGATACGGCGGCTCCACCTCGATGTAGCCGTGCTTGCGGGTATGGGTGTCGAGCATGAGGTTGATGAGCGCGCGCTCGAGGGCGGCGCCGGCGCCGAGGTTGGTGACAAAGCGCGCTGCGGCCATGCGGACAGCGCCTGCGAAGTCGAGGATGCCGAGCCGCTCACCTAGCTCCCAGTGAGGGAGGGCGTCGAAGTCGAAGCTGCGCGGCTCACCCCATTGCTTGACCACGACGTTGTCTTCTTCACTGGCACCGACAGGGACGGCTTCGAGCGGGATGTTGGGGATTTCCAGCATCATCCGGTCGAACTCGGCCTCGACCTGCTGAAGCTGCTGCTCCATGTCGCTGATCCTGTCCTTGAGGGCCGAGACCTGAGCTTTGAGGTCGTCAGCGTCGCCGCCGTCGCGGACGATGCGGCCGATCTGCTGGGAGAGGTCGTTGCGGGTGGCGCGGAGTTGCTCGACTTCGAGCAGTTCGCGGCGCTGTTCGTCGAGTTGTATCAGGCGGTCGAGGTCGAAGTCAGAGCCGCGGTTGCGGAGCGCCCGGCGTATACCGTCGGGGTCTTCTCGCAACAGGTTGCGATCAATCATAGCTCAACACACTCCCACTGTGGGCCTGTTTGCAGTTGTTTCACCAGTCCATGCTCGCTCGAAGCCGGCACGCGTAATGCTGCGGAACGCGGGCGCACGCAGTGCGCCCCTACCGACGGCAACGGCACACAAGCATAGGGAGCAAGTCCTGCGGGTGCTAGCCGCCGTGGCTGCCGAATGCGACGAGCAGCCATGCGACGTAGAGCGGCATGCCGCAGAACAGGATGTATGGCGACAAGTGCTTGCGAGTTTTCAGGTAGACGGTGACGACGGCCGCCGAGACGAGTGCCGCAGCGGCACAGGCGACGGCGGTTGTGTTAAGCTCCCAGGGCGTGAACCAGATGCCGACTGCGACAGGAATGCAGCTCTGGAAGACCATAGCGCCGGTGATGTTGCCGAGGGCGAGAGTGTCCTTGCCCTGGCGCACCCACAGAACGCTGTTGAACTTCTCGGGCAATTCGGTGGCGATGGGCGTGATGATGATGGCCAGGACCAGCGGCGAGACGCCGAGGCCGGCGGCCACCACGCTAAGATTGTCTACAAAAATATGCGCGCCGGCGAAGATGGCGGCGAGGGCGATTGCCAACTGCAGGACGACGAAGCGCAGCCGGGGTTTAGTGCCGGCCCAGGGCGTGCAGCGCAAGGGCGCCAACTCGCAGGATTCGTCCAGCGGGCACTCGTGCTTGAAATGGACCCATACGTAATAGGCGTAGGCGATGAGCAGGGCTGCGGCAATCAGGTCTCTGACGAGCTTGGCAGGGATGAATGAGGCGCCGATGGCCACGACGTAAACGACCAGGAAATACTCCAGGTCGTGGCGCATGATGCGCTCGTTAACCTGCAGGCGCAAGCCGCGCCTGCCCGCTTTGTGGAAGATGATGGCGGACAGGCCGGTGACAAGGAAGGCCAAGGTAGTGAGCATGAAGGGGGCGCCGAGAATGGCACCGATGCCGATATGGAGACGGCTTTCGTCGTGGGCGTTGCCGAAGAGAATTGCGACGATGGGCACGATGGTCTCCGGCAAGGCGGTACCCACGGCGGCGAGTACGCTGCCGCAGACGCCTTCGGACAGCCTCAGCTTGCGCCCGAACCACTCGATTGCATTTGTGAAAAGCTCGCAGCCGCCGAGAATCACCAGTAGTGCCAGCAGCGCGAGCCCGACCGCTGTCAACAATGCAGACCATCACTTTCCATGAACGTCCGAAGAATTGCGCGTATACATGATAGCAGAAATCGGCATGGCCGAGGTAGTGCTAATTCGGGTGCGCACCGGTGATGAGGCGCGCCAGGCACGGACGGCAGGCGGTCAGCCCTTGATCACCGCGATGGGCCGCAGTCGGGCGACGCGCTTCGAGATGCCGGCACCGTGGCAGACGGCGACGACCTGATCCACGTCCTTATAGGCTTCGGGCGCTTCCTCGGCAAGGGTTTTTTTGCCGGCGGAGCGGACGATAATGCCCTGGCGGATGAGCTTGGCCTCGACTTCGCTGCTGTGCTGGGCGCGGAGAGCGGCCTTGCGGCTGAGCCGGCGGCCAGCGCCGTGGCAGGTGGAGCCCCATGTCTGCTGCATGGCGACATCGGTGCCGGCCAGCAGGTGAGAGGCGGTGCCCATGTCGCCGGGGACGAGGACCGGCTGGCCGTAGGCGCGGCAATCGTCCGGCAGTTCGGGATGGCCCGGGCCGAAGGCACGGGTCGCGCCCTTGCGGTGGACGCAGAGCTGCTTCTCGGTGCCGTTGACCGGGTGCTTCTCGAACTTGGCGACGTTGTGGGCGACATCATAGACGAGCCGGAGGCCGAGCTCGCGGCCGCCGATCTTCAGCACGCGCTGGACGCCCTCGCGGACCTGGTGAGTTATCGCCTGACGATTGGCCCAAGCGTAGTTGGCGGCGGCGGCCATGGCCGCATAGTAGCTCTGCCCCTCGGGGGAGCTGACCGGGGCGCAGGCCAGTTGCCGGTCAGGCAGGTCAATACCGTACTTCTGAGCGGCCTTGAGCATCATACCGATGGCGTCGTCGCAGACCTGGTGTCCGAGGCCACGGGAGCCGCAATGGATCATGATGCAGACCTGGCCGACCCGCTCGATGCCGAATGCGGCGGCGGTGGGCTGGTCATGTATGCTGTCAACGACCTGGAATTCGAGGAAGTGATTGCCTGCGCCGAGGGTGCCGAGTTGCGGGCTGCCGCGCTCCAGCGCGCGCTTGCTGAGGGCGGTGTCATCGGCGCCGGTCATGCAGCCGCCGGCTTCGGTGCGCTGTAGGTCGTCCTGGCTGCCGTAGCCCTGCGCAACCGCCCAGCGCGCACCCTGGGTGAGGACAGCGCGCAGGTCGGACTTGCTGAGCCTGAAAAAGCCGTCCTTGCCCACGCCGGCAGGCACATCGCCGAAGATGCGATTGGTGAGGTCGTCGAGCTTGTCTTTCACGTCGTCCAGTGTCAGATCGCTGCGCAGCAGGCGAACGCCGCAGTTGATGTCATAGCCGACGCCGCCAGGGGAGATTATGCCCTCTTTCACATCGAATGCGGCGACTCCGCCGATGGGAAAGCCGTATCCCATGTGGCTGTCGGGCATAGCGAGGGAGTTGCCGACGATGCCGGGCAGGGCGGCGACGTTGGCGACCTGGCGGAGTGTCTCATCATCACGCAGATCGTTGATGAGGATTTCATCTGCAAAGATGATGCCGTCGGTGCGCATGCCGAGGCTCTTGTCCTGGGGCAGCAGCCAGCGGTACCGGTCCAGTTGTCTGAGCTGTATCTGCGGCAACCGGCTCACTCCTTGTGGCGATGGGCCGCCCCGCTGCCGACGGCGGTAGCGCAGGCGATGCAGTAGGGGCCGATTTCGTTGTGCAGGGCGGCGCAGATGGTGCAGGTGCGGTATCCGCGCTGCTGCAGGAGACGGCGGCGCTTGAGCTCATTGGTCAGGGTCTTGAGAAAGCATTGGCGCAGCTTCTCGTCGGCGATGTCCCTGGCGGCATTGTGGCAGAAGGCGGTTTCCTCGTCGGTGAGCGTCACCTGTGCGAGCTCGTCATCGCTGATGGCGATGCGTGGTGGGCGGCGGAGGCGGTCGGCGACACGGCTGGCGCTGCGGCCGACGGTAGAGGCGCGCAGGCTCCTGATAAAGGTGCCACGGAGGCGGTCGTTGAGGCGGCCGATGATCTCCTGCTGGTCGGCCTGCAATTGCTGTGCGACGGCGGGCGATTCACATAGGACGCGGGCCTCGGCGTTCTCGACGGACAGGATCTGCGTCTTGCGGGCATACCAGGGGCCGACGATTTGCGGCCAGAGCTCGATGCAGAGGGTCGAGGTGCTGCGCTGCAGGTTGCCGGTGGCAGCCAGGTAGTCGTTGAGCGCCCTCTGCAGGGGGCCCATCTTGCCATCTCTGAGTTTGCGGTTCTTCGGGTCTTTCATGTCACTGTCCGATTCATTGCACTGCGGCGGCCTGCGATGCCATCCGCTCGATGCGGCCGTCCTGGACGCGGAAGAAGTCGGCGTCGGCGCGGGCGGCCAGGACATCGCTGAGCACCGGGCTGGTGATGATGAGGCCGCCCAGGCACTCGGCCATTTCCAGGACACGGCAAGAGCGGCGGTCGTCCAGTTCCGACAGGCAGTCGTCGAGCAGCACCAGCGGCGGCTCACCGCGCCAGGCGGTGACGACATCGGCCTGGCTGAGCTTGAGGCTGAGCGCGGCGGTGCGCTGCTGGCCCTGCGAGCCGTAGCTGCGCAGCGACACGCCGTTGACGAGTATCGAGAAGTCATCGCGGTGCGGGCCGACGGCCGTATAGCCGTAGTCCACATCACGCTGCTCGCCGTCTGACAGGAGCTGCTCAAACCTGCGACTGCGCTCGTCGGTATCGTCCAGGCCGGCCAGATCGCCGTCGTATGATAGCACAAGCGTCTCGCCGTGGGCGGTGAAGTCGGCGTGTACGAGATTGGCGGCTTCGTTGAGTGTCTCCAGGAACTCCTGCCTGTCGCCGGCGATTGCGGCGGCGGCCTCAATGAGCTGGCGGTTCCAGGGCTGCAGATCGCTGCGGGGAGCGCCACGGCGGATTGACTTGAGCAGTTCGTTGCGCTGGCCGAGCGCCCGGCGATAGCGCTGGACATCGTCGAGATAGCGGGGGCGCAACTGGGCGATGGCGACGTTAAGGAACCTGCGGCGATGGCCCGGCGAGCCCTTGACGATGCTGAGGTCTTCACTGGAAAAGATCACGACTGCCACGCGCCCGATTATCTGGGCGACGCTCTCGATCTGGATGCCGTCAACCTTGACTTCTTTGGTGATGCGGGTGCTCTCGCCGGCGGCGATTGCGCCATTGTCCGGCTGAGATTCGCCGGGTAAGAACACCGAGATGTCTGCCGCCTGGCTGTCGCAGGAGACGAACCGGCCCTGAACGCGGCTGTGGGGCGCATCGTAGCGGACAAGCTGGCGGTCAGTGTGCGTCCGCTGCGACTTGGTGGTGGCCAGCAGATGTATGGCTTCGAGGAGGCTGGTCTTGCCAGACGCATTGGGGCCGACAATGATGGTCAGCCCCTGGGAGAACTCGATCTGCAGCTCCGGATAGATGCGGAAGTTCTCCAGAGCGAGTCTAGTAATGTGCAATCCGGGCCCCTCACATAATCTGCATCGGCATCAGGACGTAGAGGTAGTCCTCGTCGCCCGCGGGTCGCAGCAGGCCGGAGTTGAGCGGCCCCGAAAGCTCCATGACGATCTGTTCGGTCTCGCTGGCCTCCAGCATGTCGAGCAGGAACTGGGCGTTGAAGGCGATCTCGGCGTCGCCGCCCTCGATGGAGACGTTGAGGGTCTCTTCGGCGCGCCCGACGTCCTGGCTCTGGGCGCTGATGGTCATGCTGCCATCCGCGGCGCGCAAGACCACGCGATACGCATCCTGCCGGGCGACGACCAGCGCGCGGCGCAATGCGCTTTCGAAATCGCCGCTGTCCACACTGATCTTCTTGTCGCCGCCGGTGGGAATGACCTTCGGATAGTTGACGAACTGCCCCTCAATCAGCCGCGAGCCGATGACGGTATCATCAACTATGAACTCTACTTGATTCTGGGAGATGCGGATTTGAGCTTCCTCTTCGGCATCCTCGTCGAGGATGCGGTGAAGCTCGATGAGTGCGCGGCGGGAGACGATGGCTTCCTGATCGCGCTCCACCTCGGCGGCAAGCCGGCTCTCCTGCAGGGCGAGGCGGTAGGTATCGGTGGCAACCGTCTCCAGCTTGTTGCCGGAGATTTTGAGCAGCGCGCCGGTGAGAATGGGCCGCGTCTCATCGCTGGAGGTCGCGAAAACCGTGCGCTGGAGGACCTTGAGCAGTTCAGCCTGTGACATGGTGAAGGTGGCGGGGTCATCGAGTTCGGGCAGTTGCTCGAAGTCATCCGCCGGCAGTCCGCGGATGCTGAACTTCGACTGGCCGCCACTTATGACCAGGGAGTTGGCATCATCAGCGGTCATGGTGACTTCGCCGGGCGGCAGTGAACCGGCGACTTCAGTGAAGATGCGTGCCGGCACGGTTATGGCGCCATCTTCTACGGCCTGCACGGGCATTGTCGTCTTCATGCCGATGAACTCGAGGTCGGTGGCGATGAGGGCCAGGCCTTCACCGGATGCCTGGAGCAGAATGTTGTTCTGAATCGGCTGGGTGCTGCGCCCGGACACGCCCCGAGATACAAGTTGCACCTTCTCATACAGAGCCCGCTGCTCACAGGTAACGCTGAACATACCGAAACAACCTCCCTTGGATGCTTGCAGCCTGTTAGGACATAAGTGACGCGGATGAGTCGGTTTTGCCACGCGACATCAAGGCAAATCATGCTTCAAGCACGCCTACAGCCTGACATGCCGTCGGGTAGAACTCTGCATTCTTTTGGCTTGCATAATTGTACATGCTTCGCAGGTGATTTGTCCACTATTAGCACGATGGGAAACGAGCGGTGAGGGGGGGTGTGAGGTCAAGTACAAGGCGCTGATTGCGTGAGGGACACAGGCCAGGCTGCCTGTGGTCAGTGGAGCGCGGGCGCACGCAGTGCGCCCCTACCGGCGGCAACGGTGGACAGGCAAGGCGGGTGTTCTTTGCATGATGAGAATGGGCTGCGGGGTCGTACATTTGGAGATTTCCCCAGTTGCTACTAGTAATGGATTTAGTATTAAAGGCTAGTAGTAGTAGTAGTAGGGGGCTGGATAGTGTTGAAAAGCGGGTTCAGGCCAAGGGGCAGAAGGGCTGGTGGTGTTGGTAAGTCTGGGGATAATGAGGAAAAGTTATCAACAGCGTCCACATGAGAGGAAGTTGTCCACATTGTCCTCAGGGCTTTGCACAGGTTGCCTTCAGGATATACACAGTGAATTGGAGCGTCAAAGAGGCGTTGCGTAGGGGCCGGGGTAGTTCAGCGGTCATCGGTGGCGGTTGTTGTGCTTGTCTTCGCGGAGCCATTCTGCGTAGGCGCAGCACGCGAGGATCACTACCTGCACAAGAGCGTAGAGGAAGAGAGCCGCCGCAAGACCGGCAACCCCGTAGGCAGCGAGCACAGAAGCGAGAGAGAAATTCGCCGCGCCGGGCCCGGAGGTCAACGCAAGAGCCATGACCGCTAGGGCGGAGCCGATCACGTACACGAATACGAGGTACTTCATGCCTCTATAGAGACCGGTAGCGGAGACGTATAGCTTGTCACGGTACGTCGAGCCGCTATCCGAATTGCCTAGCGCCATGTCATCAACTCCAAGCACGCTGAAATGCGAAACCCAAGCGCTGTCTGTCCGGGGTTTCACGAGAGATTGTAATCGAGCGATCGGCAAGGGCTGCTCAAGATTGGCACAAAGAATTCCCAAGTAGTATAATCATCTGCACGACGCGTGCCAGAACCGAGGCAGTGAAGGTGCCAAGATGACCCAGACGGATGGCGGCGAGTTGAGGGCGACAATCGAGCGGCTCAAAGATGAAAGGCGAGCCGTAATCCTCGTGCATAACTACCAGATACCCGAGGTGCAGGAGATAGCGGACTTCCTGGGTGATTCGCTGGAGCTATCGCGTAAGGCGGCGGATACCGAGGCGGAAGTGATTGTGTTTTGCGGGGTACACTTCATGGCCGAGACGGCGAAGCTGCTCTCGCCGGACAGGACGGTGCTGCTTCCGGAGCGCACGGCCGGGTGCCCGATGGCGGACATGGTGAACCCCGAGCGACTGCGGGAGGCGAAGAAGGCGCACCCCGGAGCGGCGGTAGTGGCGTATGTGAACACCTCGGCGGCGACGAAGGCGGAAAGCGACATCTGCTGCACCTCGGCCAACGCGGTGGAGATCGTCAACAGCGTGGAGGCCGATGAGGTGATATTCATCCCGGACTGCCACCTGGGGACGTGGGTTCAGGAGCACACGGACAAACAGGTGATACTGTGGAAGGGCTGGTGTCCGACACACCAGAAGATCCTGCCGGAGTTCATCATCAGGGCGAAGGAGGAGCACCCGCAGGCGGCGGTGATCGTGCACGGTGAGTGTCCCGCGCCGGTGCGGAGACTGGCCGATGCGGTGCTGTCCACGGGCGGGATGGTTAGATATGCACGCGAAAGCGACGCGAGAGAGATCATCGTCGGCACGGAGTACGGGATGGTCTATCGGCTGCAGAAGGAGAACCCCGACAAGCAGTTCTACCAGATAGACAGCGCCGTGTGCCCGAACATGAAGAAGACGACGCCGGCGAAGGTGGCCCAGGCGCTGGAGAAGATGCAGTACCAGATCGAGATAGATGAGGATATCGCCGAACGGGCGCGCGGGGCAGTGGAGCGGATGCTGGCGGTGCGGACATAGGGCCTGCGGGACGTTTCGGCGGCTGCGGATGGCTGATTACCCGTTGCACAGGAGGAGGCAGGCTGATGAGGATTCCACTGACACAACTTGTCGCGCTGCTTGCGGTGGTGGCGGCGCTGGCCGCCGCGATGACTGCGAGCGCCCAGGGCGAGGCTGGCATGGACAAGGTGTACCCGGAGGGGAAGCGCTTCCCGCTGGCGTTGTACTCGGTTGGCAGCGTCGAGGAGATGGCAGAGGCAGGGGAAGCGGGCTGGATCGTCGGGCAGACATACGGATTCAAGCCTGAGTATCTCGATTTGACGAAGCAAGCGGGCTGGCTGGCGCTGGCGCACCTGACGGGCAAGACGAAAGTGCAGGTGCCCGCAGGCAAGCCGGCAGATACGGCCAAGCCGGATGCGAACACGGGCAAGGCACAGGCGGCCAATGCCGAGGAAGCGGGGACGACCGGAGACCAGTTCAAGACGGAGGAGAGGGCCTCGACGGAAGAGGAGGTCAAGGTGGAGATAGAGGCGCTGGCGGCCCATGACAACCTGGCATGGTGGGACCTGCCGGAGGAACTGCGCTTCTGGCGGGCCGACGAATACGACCTGGTGAAGAACCTGAGCGCATGGACGCGCAAGTACGACCCACGGCAGCGGCCGGTCTTCATGTACCAGCCCGGGCACTCGGAGGCGGAGCGCGTCGCCAAGTACGTTCCATACCTGGACATCATCGGCTGCGGGACGTACACGGAGTACACGCACCAGCCTCGGGCCTGGGTGCGCTGGCGGACCGAAGCGACCATCAAGGGGATCGAGCTGGCGGGGTACGAGATCGGGCCGGACTACAAGAACGGCCAGAGAACGCCGATCGGGATCCCGATGCTGTTTTATGCAAAGGACGATTCATTCGATGTGATTACTCCCGTGGAGGCCTACCACGACTTCTGGTCGTGCATCGCGTCGGGCGCGAAGGGGATAATGGTATTCTCGTACTGGCACAAGCGGGACCTGGGGATCCTGCAGAGGACGTGGGAGCAGGGGTACAAGCGGGCCGCCGCCAACCTGATGAGTGACGGGAAGCTCGACCAGGCGATTCTGTTCGGGGAGGACGTGGCGCTGGAGGTGGAGATCACCAAGGGCTCGCCGCGGACGGTTAGCTTCCGGCCTTATGGGGTGGAAGAAGACATCAGCTACCCGTCGGTGAACGTGGTGGGCAAGTCGTATGAGGGCATCCTGTACATCGTGGCGGTCAACTCGCAGGAGCGGCCGGTGACGGCCAAGATCAGCGGCCTGCCGGCGGGTGTGAAGGAAGTGCAGGTGCTGTTTGAGAGCCGGCCTGAGGACAAGGGCGGCAATAGTGTCGCAGTGGCCGACGGTGCCTTTGAGGACAGCTTCGGCTGGCTGGGAGTGCACGTGTACAAGGCGGCCCTGTAGGCGAGGATTTCTGCTCTACCGCGAGATTGTGTTCATTGGGAGGAAGATGATGCGATCTGCGCTTTGGGTCGGTCTCATGGCGGTGCTGGCGAGCGGGGCGGTGCCGGCCGCACCGGAAATCAGCGAACAGGAGGGCATGTATGTGCTCGAAAACGCATTCCTGCGGGCTGAAGTCAAGTACACGGAGCTCCAGCGGCTGACGTACAAGCCGACGGGTAAGGAGCTGATGTCGCCGGGCTGGCACGGGGTGGTGAACATCTGCGCCAAGGGCAAGCTGCCGCGCAAGGATGAGGACACGTGGCTGTTCCAGGATTCCTACATGGGGAACCGGGGCTACGATGTTGAGGCAGGCGCAACCGAGGCGACACTGGCCGTGAGCTTCGACTGGTGCCCGCGCGGGAAAGACGAAGCACCGTACTACAGCGTGGATGAGAAGATAACGATATTCGATGATAAGCCGTACATACGGGTGCGGTATTACATCACGGCCAAGCAGCCGCCCGAGCCGCCGCCAGCGGGCTTCATGGTGCAATCAAGCGGCACCCAGGGAACGCACTTCGTGGAGCCGGACGGGGAATTGCGCGTGGAGCAGCTTGGGGATGCGCGGCTCTCCGGCATGCGGCGCGAGGCGGGCGACTACTGGTTCGCATACTGGGACAAGCAGAGCGGGCACTACACCGCGTTCCTGCGCCCCGGGCAGACGGACCCGAGCAGATGCATGTTCACGAAGGCCATGTGGTACGTGGCGCGGTGGGCCGAGCCGTTTCTGGATAAGCCGGGGCAGAGCTACAGCGAGGAGTTGTGGATCGTAGCCGGCAAGACGGAGGGTGACGATCCCGCGCCAATCGCCCAGGCAGCGCAGGCGGGCTATGCCTTCGCGGGGGCCCACGCGCCGGTACTGGCGACCTTGCAGAGTCCGTACGTCACGCACGAGGAGCTTGTGAAGCAGACCGCGCACCTGCGGGCCGACGGCAAGGGCGACCGGGTTGTGTATAAGAACGAGCGGCTGTATGTGGACGGCAAGCCGTTCATCCTGTTCGCACCGTGGGGCATAGATCAGGGGATGTGGGAGACGTACAAGAAGTACCACCTGACGGGAGTGTTCGGGAGCGTCGGGAATGCCGACAGGGCGCAAGAGCACGGGCTGAAGATCGTGCCCAGCGCGCTGGAGTGGCCGAGCAAGCGCGGGCCGGAGCTGGAGGAGCACATCAGGAAGTACGCGGACCATCCGGCGATCATCGCCTGGTTCCTGCAGGACGACTTCGGCGGCGACCTGTCCATGCTGGCGAACATCGAGACTATTCGCAAGGTGGACAGGCACCGGCCGACAGTGGCGGATGTGGTGGGCTACGACGCGGGCCGGCGGCAGGCCAGCGCGTTCCTGGACATCAATGCGCCGTACACCTACCCGGCGCCGGTGCATACGTATCACTGGTATGCCGATTACCTGGAGCACGACCAGAAGATCATGGATCGGCAGTTCAACTGGACGTGCCCGCAGGCGATGTCGTACTCGGCGTTCGCGTCCACGGGGCAGTCCACCGACTACTATGTGGACTACCCGACGGCGGCACAGATGCGGCTGCAGACGTACCTGGGGCTGGCGCATGGCATCCGCGGCTTCATGTACTGGCCGGTGCGGGGGATGTACGACTACAAGCTCGCGGAGCTGGGGATCGTCTGCCTGGAGGTCGAGCCGCTGACCGAGCTGATCGTCGAGGCCGAGAAGAACTATGAGGCCGCCTCGACAGACGACGCACAGGTCGAGGTGCAGCGGCTTGACTGGAGCAAGCACACGCTGCTGCTGCTCATCAACTACCGGGACAAGTCGGAGCGATGGCCGACCGGAGAGTTGGTGCGCAGGTTCAGGGTGGCCCTGAAGGATGTCGCGCCGGACGTAAAGGCCTACAGCATGACGCTCGACGAGGACATGCAGGTCGGGCAGCCGAGGAAGTCCGGGAAGGACATGCAGGTGGAGGTGTCGGGCCTCGATGTGGCGGCGATGGTGCTTGTGACGGCGGATGAGCAGTATGCGCGGGGGCTGCAGCAGGCGCTCGAGGAACGCCGCGCCGAGGCCACCGAGTTCGCGACCACCACCAACCGGTACATGGCCGGCAAGGCGTACGAGATTCTGAGCAAGCTGGCGGCGATGCAAGCGCCGATGGGGAATGCCGTGGCGCTGTACAATGAGGCCGTGTCGCGGATTGATGTGGAGAGCAGCTTTACCGGCCAGCGGCGGGTCGCACGGATGCTGCGACAGGCGCTGGGAGATGCGCTGGCACACGCCGACGAATTGGCCGACTATGCGCCGCAGTATGCGCAGAACAGCCTGCTCATCAATGTGTGGAACGCGCCGCAGTTCATGGCGAGCTTCAACTTCCCCGCATTGCGGCGGGAGAGCGCAGGTGAGCTCAGCGCACCACCGGCCATAGCGTCCATGATGAAGCAGCCGGAGCCGGAGAAGGCCGCGCCGCTGGAGGTCGGCAGCATCGTGACGGACGGGAAGGCCGCAAGCTATGTCGCCTCGCTGGAGGGGCAGAGGACGTACTGCAGCTTCCTGCATGCCAGAGGTCGGGCGCTGCACACGTATGCGGGAGAGGCGGCGTACCTGGCGGGACGCAATGAATTTGTGGGACTGCCGAACGACAACTACGACTTGAGCGTCACGGTCTGTCGGCCGGCGGAGGATATGGAGCTGTATGCGAAGGGCCTCGCGGGCGCACAGGCGTTTGGAGTGCTGGCAGCGGAGGCGGTGCAGGTGGGACAGGAGGTGGCCGGTGCGGAGCTGAATGCGCAGAGGCCGGTAGCGGCGTACGAGCTGGCGGCGGGCAAGGACGATTCGTTTGAGGTAACGCTGCAGACACCCAAGGGGGCACGGTACGATCTCATCCTGTGCCAGGCGCATCCGCGCTACGGGCAGACACTGGCCTCGGGCCGCAGCGATGGCAAGGAGCCGGTGACGCTGCGCTGCACGCTGCCTGACGACGCGCCGCTTGCGGTGGTGGTGGAGCGGGTGAGCGGCGACGGGGCGTTCACCATCTCGACGAAGAAGATAGAGGAGATGGTGGTGCCGGAGAAGACGGTGCAGCCGTTCGCCGGTGTGAGGTTCGGGCTGTTCGGGAAGGATACATGCAATTTCATGCAGATCCTGGCGGGGCACGGGATTGCGGGGGAGCGGCTTGACGGCAAGCTGGCCGACAGCGAGCTGTCGGGATATGATGCGATCGTGGTGCTCACCAATGCGGTGAAGTACGACGAGGCGGGGGAACTGAGAGCGCAGGGGGAGAAGCTGCGGCAATATGTGCAGAACGGCGGGAGACTGGCGCTGTTCCAGCAGAACGGCCGGGAGACCTGGCACACGACCATGCTGCCATACCCGATGGAGCTTTTCACTTCCGGAGCCACCAAGACCGTGCCCGTGCTGTGCGACACCCGGCTGTTCGCGGGGATGAAGCCGGAGGACTTCGTCGGCGGGGACCGGACGGTTGTGTACTATCCCATCAAGGTCGCAGGGACGGACGAGCACTGGCGCTATGCGGCATACGCCGATGAGGCGAAGCAGCAGGGCGCAATCGCGGTGTGCGACTACGGCAAGGGGCGGGCCATCATCAACCAGTTCGCGGTGCTGGACCGCATCGGCGAGCCGGCCATGCGCAATCTGATGGTGGAAACGGTGCGCTATGTATTGACGGGCGAGTGAGCCGCCGAGGTGAATTGGTGCAAAGGAGAAGCGACATGCATCTGGGACTTGTGACGTACAATCTGGCGGCGGAATGGGACCTGGACAGGATTATCGAGGTGTGTGAGGCGAGCGGCTTTGAGGCGGTCGAGTTACGCACCACCCACGCCCACGGTGTCGAGCCGGAATTGACGGAGCAGCAGCGCAACGAGGTGCGGAGGCGCTTCGCGAAGAGCAATGTGGTGCTGCTGGGGCTGGGCACGACCTGTGAGTACCATTCGGCGGATGCGGAGGAGCTGGCGGCGCAGAAGCAGCGGACGATGGAGTTCATTGACCTGGCGCAGGATATCGGTGCGCGGGGGATCAAGGTACGGCCCAATCGCCTGGTTGAGGGTGTGCCGGCCGAACAGACGCTGAGACAGATCGGCGAGGCGCTGGCCGAGGCCGGGGAGTATGCCGCGTCCGGTGGGATAAGAGTGTGGCTCGAGGTGCATGGACAAGAGACCAGCAAGCCGGCCCACATCGCCACGATCATGGGGTATGTGGAGGACCCGAACGTGGAGGTGTGCTGGAACTGCAATCCGACCGATGTCGAGAACGGCTCGATTGCGGGGAGCTTTGGGCTGCTGCAGGACAGGATCGGCCTGGTGCACACTCACGACCTGTATGATGACTACCCGTATGCGGAGCTAATCCGGCTGCTGAAGGGGATTGGCTACGAGGGCTACTGCATGAGCGAATCGCCGGCCAGCGCGGACCCGGAGCGGGTGATGCGCTACTATGCGGCGCTGTGGCGGGAGATGGTGAGGTAGTACTCGGCCGCAGAAGTCCGCGATGCGATTGCGCCGGTGAGGACAGGCAGGGATGCCTGTCCTCCGCGAGATGATTGTTGCGGGTAGTGACGCAAGGGAGTAGTGGGGGATGTGAGGGGCGGTTCTCAGGCCGCTTGCAGGCCGTCGTGGGCGCGGTGCCAGAACAGCCCGACCATGAGCAAGTGCGCGAGGGCGGCGAAAACCATGGCGGCGAACATCATCACATCGGGCGGGCGACCCAGCAGCAGATGGACGGTGAGGTAGAACAGAGCGAAGGCGGGGGCGCAAGCCAGCACCTGCTGCGCCTGGTCGGGATCGAGGTTGAGGCATGTCATCAAGCCGAGGCCGGCGATGATCAGGACGACAAAGGCCCCCAGAATTATGGCGACGATGAGGCTGGACAGGGCGCCGGAATGAACCAGCACATAGAGGAATACCAGACTGAGGCCCGCGCCGCTCTGCGCGAGGTAGAAGTTGAAAATCGTCGCCACCCAATTGGCCGGTCTGCCCACGGTCGGTACATCCCTCCTGGTGCGGTGTAGGCGCATTATAGCATCAGCCGCCGCGCCAGTACAGCCCCGCAGGCCGCCCGTTCTCGGCTTCCGAGCGATTCGGACATAATGTGCCGTGGCGCACAGTGTCACAAGGAATCCGTGGCGTCTGCTGCGAAGTATTACAGCGGCGCCCTTTTCTCCAGTATCGCTATTGCATGGGCGATTTGATGCCAGGCTAAAGGAGTGAGCATCTTGAAGACGTGGAAAGTCGTTGTCACCGACTACATCGAGGATGACCTGCAGTGGGAAGCGGACAAGTTCGCCGAGATGGGCAATGTGCAGTTCGAGACACACCAGCTCAAGAACTCGCCCAAAGAGGAAGTCATCAAGGTCTGCAGAGACGCCGACATCATCGTGGTCAACATGGTGAAGTTCGACGCCGAGGTGGTTGATGCGCTGGAGAAGTGCCTGCTAATCATTCGGCACGGTGTGGGGTATGACAATGTGGATGTGGCGGCCTGCACGCGCAACAAGATCCGCTTCGCCTACGAGCCGGACTACTGCGCCACCGAGGTGGCGGAGCAGGCGGTGGCGCTGATCTTCGCCTGCAGCCGGCAGGTTTTCCGCAGCCGCGCGATTCTGGAGCAGGCATCGGCCAACCAGATCTGGGATTTCTCGACACTGCTGCCGATGCACCGGATGTTCGACCAGACGCTGGGGATCGTGGGCTGCGGTCGCATCGGCGGCCGGGTCTACCGGATGATGAAGAACATCGTCGGCAGGATCATCATCTGCGACCCGTACATTGACGAGCGGCAGAAAGGCGCGCTGGGCATCCACGACGACGACGTGGTGAGCTTCGATGAGCTGCTGGCGCAGTCGGACATCATCACCATCCACACGCCGCTGAATGACCAGACGCGCTACATGTTCGACAAGGACGCGTTCGGGAAGATGAAGCCGACGGCGTACGTGGTCAACACCGCGCGCGGCGGGGTCATCAACACCGAGGGCCTGATTTGGGCGCTGGACAATGAGGAGATCCAGGGGGCGGGCATTGACGTGTACGAGAAGGAGCCGCCGGCTGCCGATTTGAAGCTGTTCGAGCAGAACCGGGCGACGCTGTCGGCGCACCTGGGTTGGTGCTCGGTGGAGGCGGGCTGGACGATTCGGTACAAGATAGCCGACGACATCGTGGCGTGCATGGAGGGTCGCAAGCCGGGGAATACGGTGAACACGGAGATGGAGGGGCTGGTGGAGGGGAATTATCGGGAGGTTTAAGGCGGAGAGGAGAGGGCGTGGAGGGGAGGCCGTAGGCAACGCTTCCTTGGACGCGTGGCTCGGGCTTCCAGCCCGAGTCAGCAATAGGCAGGAGGTCAGAGAGTGGCCTTGCGCAAACGCAATCTGCCGCATTTCCAGGAGGCGGATGCGGTCTACTTTGTGACCTTCAGGCGCAAGGCCGAAGTAGATGTTGACCTGACCGGTGCGGCGGCAGCGGAGGCGATAGTTGGGGCATTACGCTACTTCGCGGGGGTACGCTATCGGCTGTATGACTATACCGTCATGCCCGACCATGTGCATGTGATACTCCAGCCTCTGGCGCGGGATGGACAATTCGAGCCGCTGCACAAGATCATGCACGGCATTAAGAGCTGGACAGCGAACCAGATCAATAGAGCCGTGGGGCGTAGCGGGAGCTTGTGGCTCGACGAAAGCCATGACCATGTATTGCGAGGTCCCCGCGACTACCGGGAGAAGGCGCGCTACATTTGGAGCAATCCAGTCCAGGCAGGCCTGATAGATGATGCGGCGGAGTGGCCGTGGTGGGGCAACGGTCAGCGGGAAGAGGGCCAAGAGTGACTCGGGCTGGAAGCTGCGAACGCGACGGGGTCGCGTTCGCACCTGAGCTTTGCGCTGTACGCAAAGCTCAGGCCGAGCTACGCGATGAAGGGGAATGGGTGCGGGGTAAGTGGCAGATGAACCGGAAATGGGAGCTGCAGCGGGGGCCAATATGACGACAGGGGTGCTGCGACCGGTGCATCGCGACGGCGACTGCGCGGCAGTTTGGAGTAGGCGGCGGGATGGATGCGAGATTGGGAGTCGGAGGCAAGGGTGACCTCAGAGTTTGCGTTAGTGGTCACAATCCCTACGTTACTGCCGACCGGCAGATGTGGTTTGTCAAAAATTAACGCTCTATTGACAATAGCTATAGTTATGTTAAAATCGAAGCATAATCGCAACAAGACATGCGGAGGATAGGATGGTGTGCAATGCCAACCGTCACATGGGCTGAATTGGGGCGACCTCAGCGTCCCACTGAGGTACATCACAAGTACGGGATGATTGGTGTTAGTGAAGAGAACATCGCGGGTGCGAACAAGTTCGTGCAGCAATTCGCCAGGGACCCGGTATTTGAGTTGATGGACGTGTCTGCCTGCCAGGACACATGTAGATGTTGGAGATTAGGGCAAATCGTCAACGTCTAGGCAGTGCACAAGACGCGTCGAAATGGAAGGATGATAAAGATGCCTAAGAATTATGATCTGCCGGGGCCGAGGTCCCGGGAAATCCTCGAGACCATGGACCAATACGAACCCAGTTGCCGGCCAGGTGCGGCACCGCTGGTGTGGGCCGAAGCCCACGGCGCAACCATCATTGACGCCGACGGCAATGAATACATTGACTGGACCTCCGGCGTGCTGGCGGCCAATATCGGCCACTCGCACCCGCACTGGGTCAAAGCGGTGCAGGAGCAGGTGGCGAAAGTGACCATGCCCTACGCCTACCCCACCGAGCCGCGCGTGCGGGCCGCCAAGAAGCTCGTCGAGGCGATGCCGGATTGCGGCAGGCACCTGGATACCTGCTTCTTGCTTTCCACCGGGTCGGAGGCGACCGAGGCGGCCATGCGCATCGCCAAGCGCGTGACCGGCAAGCACGAGGTCATCAGCTTCTGGGGCGGCTTCCACGGCCGCACCTGGGGCGCAATGAGCATGGCCGGCGTGCAGGGCACCAAGCACCGCTGGGGGCCGCTGATGCCCGGTACGCTGTATGCACCGTATCCCTACCCCTACCGCTGCCCGTTCGGGTCGCAGAGCGAGCAGGAATGCGCCGACAAGTGCATCGAGTGGCTCGACAATATCATGCGCTATGAATCAATCGGCGATTTGGCGGCGGTCATCATCGAGCCGTACCAGGGCGGTGCGGGGTTTATCATCCCGCCGCAGGGGTTCCTGCCGCGCCTGCAGGAATGGGCCCGCGCGCAGAACGCGATGTTCATCGTTGACGAGATCCAGGCCTCGTTCGGGCGGACCGGCACCATGTTCTGCATCGAACACGAGCAGCTAGAGCCGGACTTCCTGTGCATCGGCAAGGGGATCGCCAACGGCATCCCGACGGCGGCGCTGATGGCCAACCACGAGACCTTCGACAAGCTGCACAAGGGCGAGATGTCGTCCACGACCGGGGCCAACCCGGTGTCGGCGGCGGCGACCATCGCGGTGCTGGAAGTGTTCGAGCAGGAGAAGCTGCTGGAGAACTGCAACAAGGTCGGCGGCTTCATGCTGGAGGAGCTGAGGAAGCTGGGCGACAAGCACGAGGTGCTGGGCGATGTGCGGGGGTACGGCCTGGTCATCGGGCTGGAGTTCGTGAAGTCCAAGGCCACCAGGGAACCGGCGGCGGAGCTGACCGGTGAAGTGACCGAGCGGATGGCGCGCAAGGGCGTCACGTGCGGGAAGGTCGGGATCCACGGTAACGTGATTCGGGTGGCCCCGCCGCTGTGCCTCAGCATGGCGCAGGCGGAAGAGAGCATCAAGTGCCTGGATGAGGTGCTGGGGGAGTTGGCGTAGTGGACATGTGTTAGCGGACAGTTGTCGGGATCGCACGCGCGATGATGGCATGATGGGTACCTGTGAATGCGACGCTGCAAGCCGTTGGGAGGGGCCGGCCGACGGCAGACTTGCCTCTACAGGCAAGTCTGAAGGAGACCGGTCCGCGCGAACCGACCCGGATCATGACTTGCCAGACCGTAGGAGACCGCACCGATACGACCGTGAAGTATATGGGATAGAGAACAGGCCCCTATCGGTGACAATCTGTGTCAAGCAGGGCGTACCCAACATACTGGAACAGATCGGTCCACCCATGGTTGATGTGCTCAAGGAGCGCGCCGACAGGTCAGGAGTCAGGCTACACGGGTATTGTGTGATGCCTGACCATGTCCACATCGTGTGCTCGATAGAGAGCGAGAAGAGCGACTTTCAGGCGTTTGTGCGAACGTTCAAGAGGGAAACCAGCCGACGGGCGCACAGGCTTGGATGCGCATCCTTCGCGTGGCAGCGCGACTATTGGGATAGGTTCATACGTGTCGAGGAAGATGTCGTTGAGATCATCAAGTATGTCCTCGCCAATCCGGTCCGCAAGGGGCTGTGCGAGAGACCGGAGGACTGGCCGTGGTCGGAGTTCATTGGTTGGTCGTAGTGCGGTGCGCTAGGAGAATGCGCGGACCAGTCTCCCGCCGGCCTGCCTCTGGCAGCCCGTCGCTCGGCTGGCCCCTCCTGCACGGCAAACGGAATTGAACGGCCGAGTTACGCGGAGAGAAGCTAAGAGGTAGACAGTTGAGTTGATCGGGCCAGAACTAGTCAGGAGCGGATTATCATGGCGGACAATCTGAAAGAGTATTTCGCCGGGAAGTATGAAGAGGCGGCGGCGGTGCTCATGGACCTCATCCGCATCCCGTCCACCGCCGGTAACGAAAAGCCCGTTGCCGAGTACCTGCACGAGCATATGAAGACATTCTGCGACGAGATCGGGTACGTCGAAGTCACCGAGGACATCAAGGACGACCCGGATTACACGACGCCGGTCAAGGGCCTCAAGTACGGCGATAGGCCCAACGTGCGGGCGGTGCAGAAGGGGACCGGAAGCGGCAAGTCGCTGATCTTCAACACCCACATGGACGTCGTGCCGCCGTCGGCGACGCAGCAGAGGCCGTTCGACCCCTATATCGAAGGCGGGCTGGTGTTCGGGCGCGGTGCCTGTGACGCCAAGGGGCAACTCGTGACACTGTGGCTGGTCATGCAGGCGATCCGGGAGCTTGATTTGCAGCCGGGCGGGGATGTCATCGGGCACATGGTCATCGAGGAAGAGAACGGCGGCAATGGGACCATAGCCATGGCCCGCACCGGTGAGACCGCCGACGCGGCCATCGTGCTGGAGCCGTCGAACTTCAATCTCTATCCGCAGATACGGGGGGCGGTATGGTTCGAGGCGACCGCCTATGGTCAATCGGGCCATTCGGGGGCACCCGGTGGCACGGTTTCGGCGCTGATGAAGGCACTCAAGGCGATAGAGCTGTTTACCGCCTATCACGATGTGGCACTTGCCGAAAGCCGGGGGCAGTTCCCGCTTTTCGACGTGTTCCCGAACCCGGCGCCGCTGACCATCGGGGAGCTTCATGCCGGCGACTGGCCGGCGCAGGCCCCGCAGAAGGCGGTTTTCACGGGCGTGCTGGGGATTCTGCCGGACCGCACCAAGGAGAAGGTCATGGCGGACCTCAATAACATGATCAAGGACTGCGGCGATGAGTGGCTGGCCGAACATTTCGACATCGAGTTCACGTACCGGCACGATGCCAGCGTCATCGAGCCGGATCATCCGCTGGTGCTGGCGCTACAGGCGGCCTGCAAGCAGGCGGGGCAGGATGGTAAGGTCTCGGCAATGACGGCTTCCTGCGATGCGTGGTGGTACAACAATCAGCTCGAAGTGCCGACGGTGTGGTTCGGAGGCGGAGACTTAGGGGTGGCACACAGTAACAGCGAGAGCATGCCGGTGCAGCACATGCTGACTGCGGCGGAGGTGCTGGTGAGGTTCATTCAGGATTGGTGCAAATAGAGGACGGCCAGTACTGACGTGCGTAAGTAAGCTTGCGAGACAATTTCATTGACGTGGGCAGGCAAGGATGCCTGCCCTCCGCGAAATCAGTGTTGCGCGTAGCTGTTCAGTTGCGTACCAGGCAACACCAGGGATCAAGAGAGAAGTCAGGTGAGATTATGCTGGCGTTAGTGAAGACGGAAAAGGGCGTAGGGAACATCGAACTGCGAGATGTGCCGGAGCCGGCAATGCAGCCCGATCAGGTGCTGATTGAGATCAAGGCAGCGGGCATCTGCGGTACCGACATACACATCATGCACGACAACTTCCCGTACTGGCCGCCGGTCATCATGGGCCACGAGTTCGCCGGGGAGATAATTGATGTGGGCAACGAGGTGAAGGAATGGCAGGTCGGAGACCGGGTCGTCGGCGAGCCGCATACGAAGGCATGCGGGAAGTGCTACCTGTGCCGGACCGGCAACATTCAGATCTGCCCGGAGAAGCGGTCGCCAGGCTGGGGGATTGACGGGGCCTTCACGAAGTACCTGGCCTATCCGCCACACCTGCTGCACCGGATTC
Source organism: uncultured Armatimonadia bacterium (assembly GCA_964549395.1). GTDB lineage: Bacteria > Armatimonadota > Zipacnadia > Zipacnadales > UBA11051 > UBA11051. The sequence goes on from CAZJVY010000004.1 coordinate 27,268, forward strand.
CAGACAGCATGACATTTGAGGAGGCGGCGTTGGTCGAGCCGACGGCCAATATCGTCACGGATGTGCTGGAGCGGGCGAAGGTGGAGCCGGAGGACTTCGTAGTGGTGCTCGGGCCGGGACCGATAGGCTTGACTGCGGCGATGGCGGCCAAGGCTGAAGGCGCGCGCGAGGTGATGATTACCGGCACCGACGCGGATGAGGCGCTGCGGCTGAAGACGGCCCGCGAGCTGGGCATTGACCACGTCATCAACCTGCAGAAGCAGGACCCGGTGGCCAGGTGCATGGAGCTGACCGGCGGACGCGGGGCCGACCTGCTGGTGGAATGCTCGGGCGCGCCGCCGGCCATCGCCTCCACGGTGCAGTACATCCGCAAGCTGGGGCGCATCTGTGCGGTGGGTCTGACCGGCAAGCGGCCGGTGCAATTCGACTGGGACGCGGCGCAGGCGAAGGTCTGCACGATAATCTTCAACATGTCCACGTTTTACACGAGCTGGGACCGCGCCATCAGCCTGATCGCCTCGGGGAAGGTCAACGCCAAAGCGCTGACGACGCACATACTGCCGCTGGAGAAGTGGCAGGAGGGCTTCGATGCCATCGAGAACATGACGGCATTGAAGGTGGTGCTGATACCGTAACAGGGCTTCGTGCACGGGCACGGAGCACAACATGAAGTGCCGGGAGGACGCACATGGTTGACGGGAAATTCGGGTTTGGTCTGGTAGGCGCGGGGCTGGTTTCGGCCTTTCACGGTGATGCCATCAACGCCGCCGAGGAAGCGCAACTGGTTTCGTGCGTTGATTTGAACAAGGAGCGGCTGGAGAAGTTCTGCAGCGAGAAGGGCTGCGAGGCGGCCGAGAGCTTCGAGGCGATGCTGGCGGACAAGCGCATTGACATCGTCAACGTGCTGACCCCCAACGCATACCACGCGCAGTTCGCGGTACCGGCGATGCAGGCCGGGAAGCACGTGATCGTGGAGAAGCCGCCGGAGATGACGCTGGAGAAGGTTGACCAGATGATCGGAGCACGGGACGAGAACAATGTGAAATGCGCGATATCGCTGCAGGTGCGCTTCCGCAAGCCGATCGAGGCGATCAAGGCGGCTATCGAGGGCGGTCGGTTCGGTCGCCTGCTGCAGGGCGATGCCTACATGAAGTGGTTCCGCGCCACCGACTACTATCTGATGGACGATTGGCGCTCGAAGCGCTCGGAGGGGGCGGGCGTCACGATTCAGCACGCCTTCCACTACATTGACCTGCTGCACCACCTGATGGGGGAGGCGGACAGCGTGCGGTCGCAGATGTACAACCTGGCGCACCCGGAAGTCGAACTGGAAGACACCGTGCTGGGGTTCATCGACTACCAGAACGGGGCCAAGGGCGTCGTGCAAGGCTCGACGGCGCTGTGGCCGGGGACCGACATCCGCCTGGAAATCAACGGCGAGAACGGGACGGCCATCATGCAGGGGGAGCGGATCGTCGTCTGGCAGTTCAGGGATGAGCAGCCGGAGGATGAGGAGATCCGGAGCCTGGGGAGCGAAGCCGTCAAGACCGCCGCCGGCGGGGCGGCGGATTTCGCCTACTTCGAGCACATGTACATGGTCGAGGACATGATTGACGCGATCAAGAACGACCGCAGCCCGCGCGTGAGCCTGGAGAGCGCTCGCGGCAGCCTGGAACTGGCCTTGGCCATGTATGAGTCGGCGGACAATGACAGCAAGCTTGTGCAACTGCCGCTCGGGTAGGCTTGTCGTTTGCGAGAGCCTTGCGGCAATGTGAGAAGGCCTCGGCGTTTGCCGGGGCCTTTGCTCGTTCGGGATGCCATGCGACGGAGCGGGCGAGGCGGCTACCAGTAGCCGTTGTCCTTGTAGTACTGGTCATAGTGCCAGTAAACCTGGCCGGCGAAGCGCTCCTTGTCGTCATACGTGGGGCTCTTCATCCACTTGGCATGGCCGTCGAGGAATGCGATGTTGGAGCCGCCGCTGTGGGGCGGGCAGCGGTCATATTCATTCTCGCAGTCCTGGCAGGTGGAGGCACCGGAGGGCCACGCGCAGTACCAGCCGGCGGCGTAATCGGCGCTGCAGTCGGCGGTGTAGGCCGTGCCGCTGTTGTGGTCAATGATGGCGACGGTCTGGGCGGGATAGCTGACCATGGTGAGGCCGACGCCCTCGTAGAGCGGGCCGGTGCGACTGGGATCGAGGAGGAAGTAGGCGCCGACGTATCCGATATAGCAGTTCCAGCCATAGCCGATCCAGTGGGCGGCATTCGAGGGGCAGCGGAACACCTGATCGTTGTTGACGTAGGGCATGAGCAGGTTGGGCCAGGTGAGGTAGCCGGCCGCCCAGGTACCGCCGGTGGCGCGTCCCCAGTAGTGGTCGGTAACGGTACAGCCCGGCGGCAGGCGCATCTCGGCGAAGGGGAGCATGTCGTCGTAGTCGGTAGTGTACATGTCGGCGGCCACGGCGAGCTGCTTGAGGTTGCTGAGACAGGATGTGGTTCTGGCCTTCTCGCGGGCGCGGCTGAAGACGGGGAAGAGCATCGCCGCAAGGATGGCGATAATGGCGATAACCACGAGCAGCTCGATGAGAGTGAAGCCCCTGGCTGTAGTCATGCTTGGGCGTCCCGCCCCGGTTGCAGTATGCGCGCTGTCATGAGGAATATAGCGGGAAAGACGCACGGGGTCAACTGGTTCCTAGTACTCACTTGCGTAAGTCGGGGAGAGAATTCCGTCGGCGTGGGCAGGCAAGGATGCCTGCCCTCCGCGGAATCACCATTGCGCTTAGCTGTTTAGATGAGTACTAGCGTGGGGCCGGTGGGGAGCACGCGAAAAGGCCGCCACTTCCGTGCGGCGGCCATTGCTTTCCGCGACTTTGGTCGAGACTGCAGACCTACTGCCCCTCCAGGAGCTTGCGGGCGACCTCCTTGGTGTCCACCTGGTACTCGCCGGCCTGTATCCGGGCTTTGAGGGCCTGCACCTTCTCATGCCTGATTGCGGGGACATCGGCCAACGCCTTACGGGCCAGTTGCATGTCGAGCGCCCTCTGGCTGAGGGTTACCTGATCGGACTTGAGGCCGCCAGCGACTCCTTCGGCTTTCTGCGCACCCGCAGATGCCAGGTCTGCACGCTCGGTGCGGCCGATGGGCGCATTGCCGCCAATCGGCTGCGACCCGGTCGGGTCTATTTTCATGCGATTACCTCCTCTGCGTACGTGAGTAGCCCCCCGCCACTCATACCCTTTATCGGCCAATATGTAAACAACTTTAGAGCAAAGGCAATGTTTGGCGGCGCGATGGGGCCTATTTGTCGTTGTCGCGGGCGACGCGTTCGGCCCAGCGCTCGATGATCTTCTGCTTGGCCCTGGCTACGCCGAGGGCGGCTGCGGGAACGTCGGCGGTGATGACGGATCCGGCGGCGGTGTAGGCTCCGCGGCCGATCCTGACCGGTGCCACCAGCATCGTGTCGGAGCCGATGAAGGCACCGTCCTCGATGATGGTTTGGTTCTTTCTGCGGCCGTCGTAGTTGCAGGTAATCGCGCCGGCACCGATGTTGACGCCGGCACCGACCGTGGCGTCGCCCAGATAGCTGAAATGGATGGCTTTGGTGTCCGGGCCGACCTCCGAGCGGTTGACCTCGGCCTGGCCGATGGTGGCCCGCGCCCTGATGACCGAGTTGCCCCTGATGTTGGCGAAGGGGCCGATCTGCACGTCGTTCTCAAGGTGGCTGTCGGTGACGGAGGAGCAATGGCGCAGCAGGCAGCCGTCGCCCACGTGGGAATTGCTGATGAGCACATGGTCGCCGATTTGACAGCCGCAGCCGATGGTGCTGGCACCGAGGATGCACGCTCCGGGCCAGATGACGGTATCGCCGCCGACTTCGACCCGGTCGTCCACATAGGCAGCGGCCGGGTCAATCATGGTCACACCGGCGCGCATGAGGCGGTCACGGGTGCGATCGCGGCAGATTCTATCGGCAGTCGCGAGCTGCACGCGGTCATTGATGCCCATCACCTCGGTCGGGTCGTCGGCGGTCCATGCGGCCACGGGCAGGCCGCGCTCGCGGAGATACTTGAGGGTGTCGGGCAGATAGTACTCTCCGGACGCATTGTGGTTGTCCAGATGTGTCAGGGCCTCGAAGAGGGCCATGGCATCGAAGCAGAATATGCCGGCGTTTATCTCGTTGATGCGCCGCGTCTCTTCATCGGCGTCGTTGTGCTCGACTACGCGGGCCACCAGGCCGCTGTCGTCGCGTATGACGCGGCCATAGCCGGTGGGGTCAGGCTCGAGCGTTGTGAGCATCGTGGCTGCGGCGCTACGGCTCTGGTGTTCGTCTATCAGGCTTCGCAGCGTTTCGGCGCGGACGAGCGGGATATCGGCGCATGTAACGAGGATGTCGCCCACGAAGTCGGCGTAATGGCTGCGGGTGCGGTCAACGGCGTGGCCGGTGCCGAGCTGCTCTTCCTGCACAGCGATCTCTACATCATACTCGGAGAGCGTCTGCTCCATCTGCTCGCGGGCGACGCCGACCACCACGGTGACGCGGTCGGGCTGAAGCTCGGAGATAGTCCCCAAGACTCGATCCAGGAGCGTTCTGCCGCCGATGGTGTGGAGCGGCTTGGGGGCAGCGGATTTGAACCGCGAGCTCTCGCCGGCGGCCAGCACAATACATGCCAAGGGCTTCATGACCGGTTCTCCTGCTTGGTGTCGCCCTGGAAGCGCCAGAGCTGGGTATCAGGGCAGCGGAACCGCCAGGCGTACCAGAAGATGCGCAGTTGGGTCGGCGTGACGTTGCCCGCCATGGTTAGATAGACGCGTTGAGCCGGGGCGTCCACGTGGAGCTTGAGTTGGCCGAGGCTGCTGTCGCGCGTAAAGGTGCGGGGGCCTGCGGAAACCGCGGCAAACGCCTCCGCCACCGGTATCGCCAGGGCTCGGTTGCCCACTCGCACCCCCAGCACATCGGTCTTATCGGGCATGACGGCGCCGGCGTCGGACAGCCGCTCCGGAGCGAGTAGCAGGTCGCTTTCATAGTAGTTGAGCGGCCGTCCGTCCGGTCCCTGCACCCGCGTGTATGGGTCGAAGCTGTAGTCGTAGGCATAGCCTGTGTCACGGGAGAGGACAGTGGTGTCAGGCCAGAGCTTGCGCCAGGCCGCCCAAGTCATCCACTCGCCGGGCATCTGCTTCAGCGCGGCGTTCCGGCCGCGCAAGGGACCCGATATCGGCTCGGCGACGCCGAGCTGCGTGCGGCCCAGCGGATACCAGAGGCCCTGGGTCTGCCAGTCATAGAGCAAGCCCATGCCCCCGTAGCCGACGCCGGAGACGGCGAATTCGTGCGCGCCGGCGGCGCCGGCGGGACGGATGAACGCCATGGCAGCGCCGCTGGGCGGATCAAAGTAGAGCAGTATCGGCTCGCCGGCCAGCTCGTCATTGATTACCGAATGCCGGGCCAGGACATTGCGGGGATAGCAGCGCTTGCGGCCATATAGCTGTATCCCGAATACCAAATCATCGTCATGGAGCCAGGTGGCGGCAGCGGGGCCGACGACTTTCACGCCCGGGCGATGGAGCGCGATGATTTCGTCCTTGGCCGGCGGGAGGTCGTATAGCTGGTCCCTCGGCACTGCCAGATCGAGGAGGGCGAAGCCGGGAGCGTCGCTATAGCGGGATACGGTGATGGAGCCGTCAACCACGCGTACCTGTGCGGTGCGCCAGGCTGCGGCCGCGTCCGCATCGGCTTGTGTCGGACCGGCGGCGACCTGGGGGGTGTGATAGGCCGCATGCCACAGCGCGCCCAGCACCGCCAGGGCGGCCAGCACAGCGGCAATCGGGCCTGCATATCGCTGTGTGGTGGGCTGCTGCACGGCCATCGTGGCTCCCATGTTGATAGGATGGAGAGATAAGTGGCGTTCTTGATTTCTCTTTGCTGCGGTGAAGCACCTTTGGGCGGCGGCTAGCCGCCTGCCAGGTGAGAAAGGACTCGGGCTGGAAGCCCTAGCCACGCGACAATCAGGAGGGGAGCGGGATGCGAAAGAATCCACAGACTGGAAGGCCTGTGGGATGCGAGAACGTAGGGCCGGGGGTGCTACATGGAGCCGCGCAGGGGCTGGTAATCGGGCATGCGCATGAGCAGGGAGAGCATCTGCTGCGGGGGGGCATCGCTGATGACGGCCCGCCACATCTGCCCGGCCGTGTCCACCAGCACGATGTTTCCGTCGGGCAATCGGCCGGCGAAGTAGCGGTCCTGACCGGGGCTCAGAGGCGCCATGCGGCGTAGATCAATGGCCTTCTCGATGGTGCAAAGGGCGGTGGCTCGGCGCCCGTCGAGCAAGTACACGGAGCAGACGGCCGGCACACCGTCCAGTTCGACCAGATACGGCGCGAAAGATGGAGGAGTATCAGCGCGTCCGGAACGACCCGCGTCGTTAAAGCCTGCCGAGGCGTATGGGTAGTCAGGAGTTGACGCTTGCGGCGCAGCGGCAGCGACGGCCTGGCGGTGGATCTGGGCCAGTTGCGCGGGCTGTAGAGCGGGGAAGTGTCTGAGCATGACCTGCTGGGCCGCCAGCGCCAGGACGATGACTGCAGCGCCGGCCAGGGCGAGTCTGCGCAGATTATTCGCCGGCTGCCTGCCCACACCCGGCGTGGCGTTCATGACGTGGTCAACGTCATCGAGGCGGGCCTGGAGGCGGGGCCAGAACTCGGGGGACGTCTCAGCGATGGTTTCGTCGGGTTGCGGGGTTCGGAGCAGAGATTCGGCGGCCTTGAGGCGTCCGAGGATTTGGGAACACGACGGGCACGTAATGACATGGCGCGCCATCAGCCGGGTCTGGCGGGCCGGCAGATCGTCTTCCAGGAAGGCCGTCAACTGCTCTTCTGAAAGCGGACACCTGTGCGAGTTCATATCAGATGCCGGTCGCGTGCGTACTCGGCCAGGCTTTCTCTCAACCGCTGACGCCCCCGAAAGATGCGCGAACGGACCGTCCCGAGCGGGATTTCCAGTTCCTGTGCGATCTCGTCATAGGAGTACTGGTGAATGTCGGAGAGGACGACGGCGGTGCGAAACTCCTCCGGCAGGGCCTCGAGTGCGGGCACGATGTCCTCGTCGGGTACCTTGCTGAAGACCTGGTCCTCGATGCCGGGAAATGCGGGCCGTTCGAGGTGGTCGGCCGGCCTGGGCTCGTCGTGCATCTGTTCCCACTCCACCGTACTGACGGACCGCTGCGTCTTTCTGTAGCGGTTAATACGGGTGTTCCTCAATATGCGCAACATCCAGGCGCGAAAATTAGTTCCCAGCTCGAACTTGTCGAAGCCGAGATAGGCGCTGACGAGGGCCTCCTGCATGAGGTCCTCGGCGTCCTGATGGGCGCCGGTCAAGCGCACGGCCGCGGCCAGGATATCGCGTTCATGCTGCTTGACGAGTCGCTCGAACTCGCGCCGGCGGCTGGTCCATTGCCGGCGCGTTCTGGTTTTCGGCATCTATGTGAACTCCTCTGCTCTGTCGCCGAACTGCGGCGATGACATCGGGGTTAACCGTCTTCTTAGACGCACGGGAGCGACTAGGGTTCGCCCCCGGCCAGCCTCTGCAGCGGCCCCCGGACACGGTCTCTGACGCGCCTGAAGAGCTTCTCCTCAAGGCCGCGCTGCTTGAGGAAGGCTTCCTCGTCAGCCGTGAGCAATGCGGGTGCGTGGCGCAGCTTAAGCTTATATATCCCGCGCAGGTCGTTTTCAAACATGTGCGGCAAGATCAGTGCCGCCAGAGGGCTGGAGCCGCTGATGACGGCCGCCGTGAAATCAACCAGCACCGGGTAGTCGTAGCTGTCAATCAGGACATTGGGCAGGCGTCGCAGGTCGCCGTGCGCCACACCTCGGCTGTGGATGCGGCGCACGAGTTCCAGGAGACGCGCAAAGAAGTCGGGAGTGAGGCGGCTGGCCGGCACGGATGGTGCAGGCTGGGCGTCACAGAACTGCGTGACCAGTGCGTAGGGGTCCATGTAGCCGTGCAGTGCAGGGACACCGCGCAGGCCGCGCAGGCGGGTGTAGGCGGCCAGCTCGCGCTCCACCAGGTAGCGCCCCAGCGCCCGCTTCGTGAGATTGGCGCCCTTGGCGTAATCCTTGACCACGAGGAGCTTGCCGCCTACATCGAGCAGTCGCACATCCGGCCGCGCGCCATCACCGGCCCGCAGCACCTTAACGGTGAGGTCCGGTATGTCAGCGCGGCTGAACTCAGTGCGTCTGGGGGGCGGATTCTTCAAGCTGTCCCTCCTGCAGCGGGGCTTCCGCCGGCATGGGCTGCCACATCGGGCGCGACTGAATGGCGTCATAGGGGCACTTGGCGCACTCCAGGCAGCCGATGCATGCATGGCCGTTGAGCTCTTTGCGCGGGTCAATGCCCGCTGGACAGTTCTGCACGCACCACATACAGTTTACGCACTTTTGGGCATCATAATCAATGCGCCAGAGGCTGTAGCGGTGAAAAAGCGAGAATATCGCCCCCAGAGGGCATGAGGTGGTGCAGAAGGGCCGCCTGACGAACACCGCCAGCACCAGGAAGCCGATGAGGATCGCCTGCTTGATCCACCACCAGAGGCCGATGCCGGCGCGCGTCTCGGGTGCGAAGATAGGCTGCAGCCAGCCGCCCTCCAGCGCACCCTGGGGGCAGAGCTGGCAGAACCAGGTGGCGCCGGTGTAGTACGGCACGATGAACACCAGAGAGATAAGGACCGCATAGCGCAGATAACCCAGCGGCCTGGGGATGCGCCAGTGCTTTCTGCGCAGGGCGCCCAGCTTGTCCTGCACCCAGCCGAAGGGGCAGATCCAGCCGCACATCATGCGGCCGAACAGCGCCATGAAGACCAGCAGCACGCCGAGGACATAGAGGGGCGCGATGGCGTACCAGGGCTTGCCGCCAAGCAGCCAGCGGGCGTCTATCGAGTGGTGCTGCAGGGCACCGATGGGACAGCCGAAGATGGCTCCCGGACACGCCCAGCAGTTGAGCGCAGGCACGCAGAAGCCCTTCGCCCACGAGAAGAAATAGGAGTTCATCACCACCAGGGCCGCAAGCTGCACCCAGTTGCGGTGATAGATCCAGCGCGGCCCTGAGAGCCTGGTTTCCAGCGCCGATTGCTTTGCCCTGCCCTCGGCTTTCATATCAATCAGACAGCCCGATGCACGAGGTGCAGAGCGTGCGTGCCCAGGCCAGCACGATGCCCCAGTGCCCCTGGCCGAGCCCGACCACTATGCCGGCCAGCCCGGCGAGCGTTGCGATTATCCATGCGTGTCGTTTGATCATGGTTGCGCCTTGGCGGGTGATGGGGGCTATAGCTCCACCGGCTGGCCGGAGCGCGCCGACTCGTGAATGGCAACCACCGTCTCAGTGTTGCGCAGGCCGTCCAACGGCTTGACCAGCGGCTCGATGCCCTCGCGCACGCACTTGGCGAAATAGCGGATGCTCTCAATCGCAAAGCCGCGCTTCTCGCCGTGGATGTCCAGCATTGCGAACGTGTTGGGGAAGCTGGCGCCGGCCGCGTTCTCGTACACCTCCAGGGCGCGATTGGCAATCACGTTCCACATGGCCGTGCCCTCCGAGCAGATCAGCTCGCCGCGGAAATCGCAGCACTCCGGCATGCTCTCGGACATGATCCAGCAGTTCTCAACGTGCGCCACAGCGCCGTTATCATACTCCAGGATGGAATGGAAGAAGTCGGGGGTATCGTAGCCCTCGGACTTGAGCACCACCGAGCGCGACACGGAGAAGACGCGCTTGACCTCGGACTTGAAGAGCCAGCGGGCAAGGTCGGCGGCATGAGAGGCCAGGAACCAGGCCACGGTGGACCTGCCGCCCCAACTGAGCATCTGCGTGGGCACGAAATGGGTGTCGTTGAGGCGCATGGTTATCATGAGCGGGTTGCCCATCAGGCCGGCATCGAGCTTCGCCTTCAGCTGGGTGAAGACGGGGTCCCAGCGGTTGTGGAAATCCACCATCAGCGTGACGTTGTTCTCCTCGGCGGCCAGGATCATCTCCTTGCACTCTTCGACCTTGGTGGCCATCGGCTTCTCCACGAGGATGTGCTTGCCGGCATCGGCGGCGGCCATGACAATGTCCCTGTGGAGGAAATCGGGGGTGACCACCGAGACGGCCTGGATGTCATCGCGGGCCAGCAGCTCCATGTAATCAGTGGTGGTGTCGGCGACACCGTACTGCTCGGCTCTCTGTGCCAGCAACTGCTCGTTCTTGTCGCAGATGCAGACCAGGTCAACGAGGGGATCGTAGGTGTAGGCCATGAGATGGGTTTCGCCCCACACACCGGTTCCGATGATACCGACACGCAGCTTGTCATCGCACATAAGGAGAGCCTCCTCGGAGTTTCATGGCGCTGAGCGTCTCAAGAGCGGCGGTGGCACGAAATGCGCGCCACCAGGGCGATTATAGGCGATGGCAAGGGAGGAGTCAACGCGCGCGCAGGCCGCAGCGAACGCATGCAAGCCGTGCATGAGCGGATAGCCTTGCGGCGGGTGGAGCGGGTGTTAGAAGAGGTCGAATTCGAGGCCGAGGTTCTTTTCCTGCGCCCGCTCGTAGATCAGATGGCCGGCGGCGACGTGGTTCACCGCCATCCCCGAATGGACCAAAACAATCCTCTCGGCGTCATCCCGACGGCCCGGCCGGCGGCCGGCGACGATCTCGCCCAGTTGCACCGGAGCCGTGATGCCACTGCGGTCCTGCAGAGAGCCGTAATTGGCCCAGCAGTCCACAACCAGCCTGTCAATGCGGGGATATATGTCCTCCGTGTCCAGCTCCGAGCCGCCACCGGATAGCGCCACGAGCAGCGCGCCCGGCTTGATCCAGTCGTACTTCACCCGCAGCTCGACCGGGTTGATGGCGATGGAGGTGAGGTCGGCGGCGCGGATGGCCTGCTCCTCGCTCTCGGCGGCATCGATGGGAAGCCCCGTCTCCTGCTGCATGTCGGCGATGTACCTGTCCAGCACGTCGGCGCGGATGTCATAGGCCCGCACGGCGTGGATATCGAAAAGCTCGTTGAAGGCCAGCAGATGGTTTCTCCCCTGATTGCCGCAGCCGATGATCGCCACGGTTGCGGTGTCCTGCCGGGCCAGGTACTTCGCGCCGACTGCGGAGACGGAGGGCGTCACCAGCTCGGTTATGCGCGACCGCTCCATCACCGCGAGCGGGACGCCGTTTGCCACGTCATTGATTATCTGCAGGCCGAGGGCGTAGGGCAGACCGAACATGGTCGGGTTGTTCACGCAGGAGGCGGTGGAGGTGATGCCCTCGACGCCGAGATCGCCGCCGAGATAGGCGGAGAAGAACTGGAAGTTGCCGCGTATCTCGGGCAGCTTGGCGGGGTCTGCGCCGGCGAAAAGGCTGTAGATGGGACTGCTGACGGTGTCGCCCGTACCGTAGAGCATCTGGGCGTGCTCGACGACGGCCATGACCTCGCCGATGGAAACGGCCTGCTGAACGTCGCTTTTGGAGAGAACTCGCATCGGTTTCACGTCCCTTTGCATGCTGTGATATCCGCCTGCAGAAGTCCACGAGATGATCCCGTCGGCGCGGACAGGCAAGGATGCCTGTCCTACGCGAGATCATTCTTGTGTGGAGTTGTACAGGTCATTGCCAGTAAACTCAGCAGATTGCGCCGGCGGCGTGCGGCGATCAGAGCTCGCGGAGTTCGATAAGGTAGCGGCCCGGCTGCACGCTGAGCGTTAGGGTCATGTTCTCTTCATCGAAGGCGGCCTCAATCGGCTCCTCGATGCCGGCTATGCGGACCAGGGCCGAATGCACCGGTACATGCATCGTGACGCTGACCGGGTGCTCGGCAGTGACCTCGGCGCGGAAGAGGCGGTCCCTCAGCACGCCGCCGACAGTGACCGGCGCGTCGGCCTGCACCAGAGCCTTGCCATCCGACAGCAGCTTCGTGCCATTGCAGAGCGCATAGCGCGTGCCGCCGGAGCCTGCAATCATGCCGACAGCGCCGTCATGAGTAAGTGGGCCGTGCTCGCCGGGGCCTATGCCGACGACATCGGGGCCGTCGGGCAGCGCAACATTGATTGTGAGGCGGCCGTCGTCGCTGCGCTTGAGCGCGCCATCGAGCGGCGCGAATTGTGCGGTGCCGGGGCCCGCCCGCAGTGCCATCAGGTTGATGAAGTCGGCTTGCTTGCCGCCGGTGCTGCAGGTGATGTAGTGGCCGTACTGGACCGAATCCGGCCAGATGTTGTGGGTGATGGCGAGCTTCTGCGGCCCGAGCATGTCCAGGGCGACCTGCGCGGTGCCCCGGCGGATGGTCAGGAAGGCGTCGTCGGTTGTCTCATCCTCGGCGAGCGGCTGCCCCTTGACCATGAACTCGCCGTCGGTGGGTGTGTGGAGGAGGATTTCGACGCTGCGGTCGGCGTCCCTGGCGGTGATTTCGTCGAGTATCAGGTAGTAGCTGCCCGGCACCGAGATGACATGGCGGAGGAACTTGCTCAGCCGGTCGGCATAGCAGGCCGTGGCATCGCCTACCGTGTAGCAGAGGGCGGGCGTGGCGTAGAGGTCGCCGAGTTGGCCTTCGGCATCGAGCTGCTGCCGGCCGTCCACGAGGATGGAGTTGTGGCCGTAGGTGCCATAGGTGTAGTCGTGGCGGTGCTTGATAAGCTCCATGGACATGTTGCGCTCCGGCGGATAGGGGCGGTTGTAGATCTGATAGCCGGGGTCGTTGATGACCCAATGCCGCCCGTAGCCGAAGATGAAATGGTTCTGGTCAAGGTGATTGTGGTTCTTCGTGAAGCCGCTCTTGAAGGCCAGCAGCGAGTCGTCGGATGACCAGCCGCTCCTGAAGGCGGCCCAGCGGATGGAGCGGAACTTGCGGGCCAGCGGGAGGTCATCCGGCTGCTTGGCCAGTGCTTTCGCCCGATCGTCGGCCTTATCGGCCTTGACGAGATACCAGGCGGCGAGGCTGCTCTGCTTCACCTTGACCAGCGCCTGAGCGGTGTCAATGAGCGTGGGGTTGCAGCCGGTAGGCCCGCCGGCGTCGGTGAAGTTGACGACCGAGCCGCCGCCCGGCAGGACGAAATAGACCGGGAAGTAGATGACCTGCGAAAGGAAGGGATGGGTAAACAGGTCCACGCCGGTAATGCCGTCGGCGGATTCGATGAGGTACATGAAGATGTTCACGACGCTGCCATAGCTGAAGCCCTCCAGCAGGCCGCCGTCCTGTCCGCCCTGCTCGTCGAAGAACAGGTTCATCTTCTCGATGGCCTTGCTGAGGTACTCGTCAACGCCGTCAACCTCTCCCATGACCGTCAGCGCCCCGATGCCCATGGCGGAGTTGACGATGACGAAGCCGTTGGGCCAGATGTTGGGATCGGCGACAAAGCAGTTGTCCTGGTCGGTGTAGGGATAGACGCGTTCGCAGCCCTTTTCGACGATGGCGGCGCGGACCGTCTGCCGGTCGGCCTCCGACAGGTCCTCGTACAGATAATCGTAGGCTTCGGTTACGCCGAATATGAGCGAGCGGGTGTCGAGGCAGGGGTACTTGCCGCCGTCGTAGTCGGGGTCGGTCCACTGCGGCCAGTCACAGATGGACATCATGGCCGTGTGGCAGGCATCGAAGAAGCACCGGTCACGCGTGACTGCGTAGGCGTAGGCCAGCTGTGACAGATACGTGCGCAGGGAGCCGCAGAGGCCGGTCCAGTAGGGCCAGGTATCGCCATTGTGTGATTTGGGGAAGGGCGCTTCCGGTAGCGGGATCCAGTACTCCTTATAGGAGCCGGTCTTATCCAATCTCAGCGTGCTCTCGCCCAGAGTGCGGGCGGCGTCAACCGTTTTCTCATCGGCTCGCGCGGCCTTCAGCTCTTCAGGGGTCATTTTCAGGCGCGGATGAAACGGCCGCCTAAGCTCGAACTGGCCCGACACGCCGCAATTGCACAGGAGAAGCAGCAGAGAGAGGCTCAAGGCGGCTTGAAGCAGGCACTTGCAGTCCATGATCTTAGCCCTCACGTTGTGTTTGGTTTGCGCAACGCGGCCAGAGCGTCCGATGGGTTACTCGGCGCCCGGCTTCCAGTGGGGCGGGAAATAGCCCAGTTCCCCGCTGTGGTAAACTACGAATTCGACCGGCTCGAAACGTATCAGGACATAGTCGGGGCTGCTCGGTCCGTCAGGCCAGTACTGGTACCAGTCGTCGCGGAAATGGTCGGCACGCACCTGCGGGTCCTCGATGATTTGGGCGTCGGCCGTGACACGGATGTACTTGCCCTCAGCCTGCAGCCAGTACATCAGCCCGACCTTCGGGTTGGCGCGTATCTCGGCGACCTTATCGGTGCCGGCCCACGTGGCGAGCCAGAAGATGAGGTCTTCGCCGACGTTGTGGTCTTCCATGACCCTGGCATTCGGATAGCCGTCGAGGCCGCACGTGATGAGAATGGTCGTTGGGCAGGCGTTGGTGATGCGGATGATCTGCGCGTGCATCTGCTCGTCGCTCATGTCCGGCATGTCTCACGACCTCCGTGAGGCGTGGAAGCGTCCCACATCCGGACGCGTCACCTATCAGCAGCCCGGGTCATAGCGGTGGCGTAGATGCGGAAGCGGTTCGGGCCTTTGAATGTTCGGTTCGGGCGGTAGACTTCCTGAGTCGTATCGCCGTTGATACGCAGGCCGTGATCGTCAGTCAACTGAATCCAGGTTTGTCCCGCCCTATTCTCGACCTGCTCAATCTGATAGCCGTGTGTGCGGCCATCGCCATGGGTGACGAGCATCCACGCGCCACGCAGCTTCATTCCCGGCGGGCGTGGTGCCGAGGTGATGAAGGCATTCGTCTCTGCGCCGTCTTCGATGCGTGTGGCGGCCTCAATCTCTCCCTCATACACTGCAGTCTGCGCGGTGAGGCTGAAGCTGCCCTTCGTGAGCTCCTTGCCGCCGACCAGATAGGCCGCGACGACGTTACCATCTACCTCGGAGATGAGACCGAAGCGGCCATCGAGGACTGCAACATCAGAGCCGGCGGTACGCACGCCTGCCGCGCCGTCCAGAGCGATCAAGACCGTGTCGGTGCGGTTGCCTGCCCTGATTTGCAGGGCGACCCTGTTCTCATCGGCAGGGACTGTTTGGAGGCGTTCCACTGCGCTGATGTGCGGACCGTCGCAGAATGGCTCGATCACAGCGATGAAGACGCTCTCCAGAGGAGCCTGGCCGGTGCGGCGGGCAACAATCTGCGGCATGTAGGGCATACTTGCGGCCTGATTGGTCGGCCCCTCGAAGCGGCGCAGAGACGGCGACTCGCAGAGGAATAGCTCTCTGTCCTGGCCGCTGAGGAGGTGGATGCGAGTGCCCAGCTTGGGCTCATCATCGTAGGTAAAGGTGACCGCCCAATCGTCTGCCGATTCGGCAGTTTCCACATTCCTCAGCACGCCATAGGGCTTGAGCGCTGCTCGCCAGCTTGTCGGAGAGTTCCATATCTGTTCATCGCTGGTTTCGCGCCACTCTTCGTCCGGTGCCAGCATCGGCCTGTCACCTGGCAGCTTGGTGAGCGGAAGGCTGCTCGTAGCGGTCTGGTCGTGATCCGCGGAGCCGTGCATGAACCAGTCGTGCATCGAGCCGCCCCTGACCTGGAAAACATCTACGACGTAGGGATGCTCCTCGTCGGTCGTGACGAGTAGCAGCAGGCGCTCATACACCTGGGCCAAGTCCGGGTAGCTATGCTCGGCAGAGGCCTGGAAAGCAGCAAGGCCCGGTAGATTCGGAATATACGTTTGCAGATCGCAACAGTCAGCCCCCGGGTACGCCTGCCACTTACGGTCAATTGCCACGGTATTGTGACCCATGGTGCAGAAGCCCCAGAAGCGATAGCCTGAATTCTTGTGGTAGCCGACGTCGCAGAGCATCTCACGTCCGAAGGCATACAAGGCCATGCTCAAACTGTCCGGATGCATGTGTCCACCACCACCCGTGAACCGCAGGTGGGCCTGCACCTGGTTCTCGCCTTTGCCTGCGCCCAGGCGGGCGTGCCCAAAGGCGGGCAGGATAGCACAGGAGGACTCCTCCTCTGGATTGATAGGCCGGGAGCCTCGGAACGCATCACCGAGTGAAACAGTGTTGCGGCCAGGGTAATCCACCACCGCCGGCGCACTCGTTACCTTAGCGTAGTTGGGAATCTCCTTGGTCATGTCGAGCGCTTCGAGGTGCAGACCGTCTTGCTTGCCCACATAGCCAGGGGGATCGGAATGGCCTCTCAATGCAGCAATGTGGAGTCTACAGTTACTGAATGTCTGATAGTGGTACGAAAATGGCTGGAAGGACATGCCATCCGGGTAGATTCCAACATGCTTGCCATTGAACATATCCTTGAGCCAATGATAGCCAAAGTGGACATATTCGGGGTCGCCAATGATGCGTCCGATGTTGATTATGTGCACGACCCATCGCGGCCTGTTATCGCCATACCATTCTTCCGGTATCGTTTCCAGGCAGAAGTCAACCGGAAGCCGCAGGAAGTCATTTTCGATGCGTTTGCGGACATCAACGCCCAGTTCCTCGGAAAGCCTGTCAAGCTCCGGACTGTCGTATATCAGATCGTAAGCCAGGGCCAGAGTGCTGGGCACTTCGTGCATCCAATGGTCATGCCACTTGCCGCCGGTGTGGGTCGGATACGTGAGATTGTACTTGGACTTACACTCATCAGGTGGTAGATAGTGGTAAGGAAGCGATGTGTACTCACGGTCGCCGCCACTGTACTGTACCATCACACACCAGCCGGGAAAGACCTGGGCGAAGCGGTCAAGGATGAGTGCCGCCCGCCGGGCATACTCCGGCTTCCTGGTGACGTGATAGGCCTTGGCCAGCTCATAGGTTTGACTGCGGAGCCACTCCTTCTGGAAGTGCCAGATTTTGGACTGGAGGAAGTAGTCGTGGCCGCCGCTGACGTGGTAGTGTATCGTGACCTCTTCGCCCAGTGGGTTGGTCGCGGTCTGGGTGCGATCCATAGGGTAATTCTCTTCGTCGGGATAGATGTGTCCGCAATGCTTGCAGCGCATCTGGTAAGGCTCTTCGGGCGCCCATTCCATATCGAACTCGCCATCGTAGCGGCCGGTCTTGCAGTTGGGACATCCGCAGAAGAACGTTGGTGTCTGGATCGGCACAAGCGCCAGCAGTTCCTCTTCGCCCATCGCCATGATGGTCGCCAGTTGCTCGGCCAGCTTCTCCGGATTGCGCTCCGTGATGCTATGCGAAACGACGGGGTGCTCGGCCTTAGGCGTTTGTGCGACAGCCTGAGAACCCTCCATGCGAATACTGAGGAGCACCGTGAAGATAAGTAGTGTCACAATTGTTCCGTTCTGCATGATGCTTCTCTCCTTCTCTGCTCGCGGATGCCTCTCCTCTTCAGCGAGGGGTAATGCCGTGCCGGCGGGCGATGTCGCGGGCGAGGTCCAAGGCTTGCTGCCTGGTGCTAATTTGCCCGTCGGCGCGGGCGTCCTCGACGGCCCTGAGTATCTCCGAGAAGACCGGTCCGGGCTGATAGCCTGCATCGAGCAGATCCTGGCCGGTCAGAAGCGGCGGGCGGGCCTGCTCGCGCATGTATTGCAGATAGCGACGCAGCATGTCGTCGAGGATAAGCTCGACCTCGACCTGGTAGCGGTCCGTGACGGCAGGCCCTCGCGAGGCCCGCGAATCGGCGATGGCCAGGAGCAGGAAGCCAATTTCGTGTGGTGCCACCTCGCGGAACAGCCGGCGTATTGCGGACATGGTGACGAAGCTCTCCGAGCGCTCGTCCTCGATGACGCCGTCCTGGCCCGGATCCGCAAGCATGAAGGGGCGCAGATGATGGCGGGTAAAGGCAGCGACGGTACGGCGGATTTCGGCCGGCCACGCGAACCGGCTCAGGATGTCGCGGGCCATCTCAGCCCCCACATCGCCGTGACCTTTGAAGCGGATGCGGCGATCGGGGTCGCGCGTGAAGCAACGGGGCTTGCCGATGTCATGAAGCAGGGCTGCCATCAGGAGCATGGGCGGCACGTCGGAGCGGGTGAGGTACTGCTCAAGCTCATCGAGTGATGCCGGCAGTGCGCCGACCGGATCGAGGATGAGCCTCTCCATCTCGCTGACGGAGGCGAGAATGTGACTGCGGACATCGAGGTGATGGAAGGCCGGCTGGGGCATGTCGCGTCCCTCCTCCAATTCGGGGAGGATGACCGCCAGCACACCGTCCTCATCCATGAGAGCGAGGGTCTCGGCAACGCGGGGAGGGTAGAGCAGCTTGTGGAGTTCATCGCCGATACGCTGGCCGGGGATCCCGCCTAGCTCGGCCGCATACAGGCGGATCCATTGGCGCGTCTGCTCGTGGATGGCGAAGCCAAGCTCGGCGGCGAGGCGGTACGCCCGCAGGCACCGCAGGGGGTCGGCCTGGAGGTTCTGCGGCCCCAGAGCGCGGATGGTACCGGAGCGGATGTCCTCCATGCCGCCGCAAGGGTCCATTAGCTCGGGCCGGCGGAGGTTGTAGGCGATAGCATTGATGGAGAAGTCGCGGGCGGCCAGGTCTTGCTGGATTGTCTCGGCCCGCAACCGGCAGAAATCGAAAAGCAGGTAGGGCTCGCCCGGGTCGCCCCGGACCGGGACTCTAACCGTCGGCTGGTCTTCGTGCAGCATGACGGGCCTGCTGTTCATGCGCGCTGCGAACTGTTCGGCGAACTGCGTCGCGGCCGTGCCGGCGAAATCCCAGTCGCGTATCTGCCTGCCCATCACGATGTCACGCACGGCCCCACCGACCAGATAGAGCGGCTCGGCGGCGTTGTGCGCCATTTCCACCAGGACGCGGCAGAAGGGGTCGAAACTGCATTGGCTCATGATACGGCGCAGGTCGGGCATGGGGTCTCCCGCTATGGCTGGACGGGGATGATGTAGGCAAACAGAAACATGGTGACTGCGATCTGTGCGGCAAGCAGCAACGGGAAGTACCAGCGCCAGGAGGTCTGGGTGATGAAGTGGCGCAGGTGCGCGGCGTACACGGCGAACAGCGGCATGAAGAACACCCAGATGCGGCCGACCTCGCCACGGGTGCTGCCGGAGGCGTTGAGAATAAGAAGGGCGGCCAACAGCCCGGCACCCATATAGCCGGCATGACCGCCACGGCGCAGAACGCAGGCCAACCCCGCAAGCGAGGTGAGTGCGAGCATGGGGCCGAGAAAGACGGCGAATTCGTACAGATTCAGGAATGTCCAGGTGAGGCGGTCGCGGCCCGCGCCGGCCATTATCTGCTTTTGCACATGCAGAATCTGAAGGGTGTTGACCGCTGCGTTGTAGCCTGTGAAGAGATACAGCAGCACAAGGGCCGCTGTGAACGTGCCGGCGATGGTGAGGGCGAGCAGGAGTGCGGCCCGGCGCTGTTGAGGGTCGCGGAGGTATGACAGGAGCACGGCGGCCAGCGGCAGAGACAGGGCAAGCAGGCCGATGCTCCAGATGAATGCCGCCGCGCAGACAAGCCCGCCAATGACCGCCAGCGCGTAGCTACTGCGCCGCAGCGCCCACAGGCAGGCCGCCAGGGCGGAGAGGGCCATTACCACTCCCAGGCCGTCAATGCTGGGGACAAAGAGGAGCAAGGAAGGTATGGCCGCGGCCAATAGAGCCGCCAACAGGCCCGTTCGGGGGTCGCCTATCGCCCATGCGACGAGGAACAGCGCCGCCGGAGCCAGAACGCCGACAAAGGTGAGGGCGAGGCCGGCGAGCAATCCGGCGGCTACGTCAGCGCCCGTCAGGGTCACGGAGCTCACGCCATGACTCAGCAGCGTGGCGTCGGCGGGTAGTACGCCGTCGGCGGCCAGCAGACGGTGGCTCGCCTCCATCAGCGTCGGAGAAGCAAGGACGGCACGGCGGGCGTAGAGGAAGTAGAGCACCGCGCCCGGCGGATGAGTACGCACGCGCTGAGGAACGCTCCTCTGGTACTCGGGGTCGGTGTAGTCGGCGAGCAGGCTGCGCGCATCGGGGGCGGCGACTGCAGCGCCGTAATAGGGGAGGGAAAGGGCTGAGCAGGCCGCCTGCGCGGTGCGCAGGTAGGGATAGTCCTCCGCCAGGAGCAAGCCGGACATCATGCCGAAGGCAACCAGGCAGCAGAACAGCACGCCGGCGACGAACTGGTCGGGCAGCACGCGGGACCTGAGGCGCAGCAGGCGGATGACGTACGCCGCCGCCGCGACCGCGACAGCGGCACTCAGGGCGGCGGGCCATCCGAAGTGTACGGGCGTCTGTCGTAGCGGCCAGAACCACTGGCGGGGGATGCCCAGAGGCAACATGCGCATGGCCAGCAACACGCACGCCACCGCCGCGAGCGCCGCTCCCAGCCCTGCGGCGATCCAGGCGGCCCGGTTGCACCAGCGGTCGCTATGTGCCATCGTCGCCGCCCCTGCGCAGGCCGGCCGCCTCATAGAGGCGCTCGACCTCAGACTGCGACAGCTCGCGGTAACTTCCCGGCTGCAAGCGGCCGAGGCGGAGCGGGCCCAGTGACACCCGCTTGAGACTAAGAACCGGACGCCCGATGGCTTCGCACAGCCGCCTGATCTCCCGCTTACGGCCCTCGTGGAGCGTCAGCCTCAATACCGTAGTGTTGGGGCCAGTGTCCGCGATCTCGGCGGCGTCAACCCGTGCCAAGCCGTCCTCAAGCTCCACACCGTCGAGCAGCACCTGGAGATCTCTCCGGCCCATCCGGCCTCGCACGGCCGCAAGGTAGGTCCGGGGTATCTCGAAGCTGGGATGGGTGAGGGCATGAGTCAGCTTGCCGTCATTGGTCAGCAGCAAGAGGCCTTCGGTGTGCATGTCGAGGCGGCCGACCGGATAGAGATACTTGCGCAGGGAGGCAGGAAAAAGCTGCATGACGGTGGCGCGATCCTGTGGGTCGGAACGCGTGGATAGCACGCCCGGGGGCTTGTTGAGCATGAGATAGCGGGCAGGCTCGGAGAAGTGCAGCAACTTGCCGTCAACGGCAATGGTATCGGTCGCGGGGTCGGCCTTGGTGCCGGGCTCCGTGACCGTCCTGCCGTTAACCGCGACGCGGCCGGCCGCTATCAACTCTTCGGCGCCTCTGCGCGAGGCGACGCCGGCGCGAGAGAGCAATTTTTGCAGACGCTCCATGGACGAGCACCCCGACAGATAACGCCATCAGGAGTAACAGTAAGCCGGCGGGCATGTAGCTGTCAACACACCTGGCCCACAGGCTCTTCTCAACCGCCTCGGCGGCCACCAGCGGTATGCAGTACTCGACGCCCCGATAGGCGACCCAGACATAGCCGAGTTGCTGCCCTGGGGCTATGGGCGCCTCCGCTGGCGGCAAATCAAGGGTCGGCTTCAGTGGGGGCTGATCGCGCCTGACCGGCAAGGCAAGCTGTTGGGTGGCCGCGACGCGCACGGTTTTCCGTGTGCCCTTCCTGACCTCGCACGTGGCGGGCATGCCCTGGCGGACAGGCACGGCCTGCACGTAGTTGTCAAAGCCCCACTCTAGTAACGCTCGACCGTCAACCCAGCTATCCTTGCAGTCGAGGCAGACGGCGAGCAAGCGCCAGCCGTTGACGGTTGCGGAGGCGACGAGGCAGCGGCCTGCCTGCCTGGTGTATCCGGTCTTCACGCCGTCAGCTTCGGGCCATTGCGGGAGCAGGCGGTTGCGGTTGACGAGCTGGCGGTCCCACTGCTTGCCCGGCCAGGGGATGACGGCGCGCTCGGTGTTGGTTATCTTCCGGATCTGCTCGTGGCTCATGGCCGCACGGGCGAGGTGGGCGAGGTCGTCGGCGCTGGAGTAGTGGTCATCGTTATGCAGGCCGTGGGGATTGGTGAAATGAGTGTCCTTCAGGCCCAACTCCGCGGCTCGACCGTTCATCATCGCGATGAAGGAGGCGTAGTCGCCGGCGCAGGCTTCGGCGATGGCGGTCGCCGCGTCGTTGGCCGAGTTCATCAGCAGGGCCATGAGCAGATGCCGGACCTTGATTTTCTCGCCTGCCGCCAGGTTGATGGTCGCTTCGCCGGTAACCGCCGCCCTTGGGCTGACGGTCACGATGTCGTCGAGATTCATGGTCTCGACGCACAGCAGGGCGGTCATTATCTTGGTGGTGCTGGCAGGGAAGCGTCGCTGGTGAGGGTTGCGCTCCCAGATGGTGAGGCCGGTAGCGGCATCAATAAGGATGGCCGCCTTTGCGGAGAGTACGGGCTCGGCGGTCGCGGCTGCGGGGCCGGCGTCTTGGGCCTGGTCAACGGCCGCGACCGGGGACAGCGCCCAGAGCGCGATGAGACAGGCGATGGCGGTTAGTACTACTGCCTGGGTTCGTCTTCGGCTTCTGATGGTACTTCATCCTCTGGCTGCCCCTGCGCGTCCGAGGCAGAGCGCTGCGCGGTCTGGGCCTGCTCGGCCAGCTCGGCTGCGGCGAGTTGAGCCTGCGAGGCCTTGGCGTCAGGCAAGGGCAGATCAAGCTGCGGCAGGTCTTCGAGGCTCTTGAGACCGAACGCGGCAAGGAAATGGTTCGTTGTGGCCAGCAGGAACGGTCGTCCGGGAGCACCGGCGCGCCCGGTGATGCGCAGCAGGTCCTTCTCGATGAGCGAGTTGATGACGCCGGAGGAGTTGACGCCACGGACGGCGTCTATCTCGGGCCGGGTAATGGGCTGCTTGTAGGCGACAATCGCGAGGACCTCGAAGGCCTGGCGGGACAGCCGCTGCGGGTCCGGCTCCAGCAGCGCCTGGATGTACTCGGCATACTCGGAGCGCGTCGCGAGCGCATATCCGCCGGCCAGAGAGGTAACGTGCAGGCCGTGCCCCTCCAGCTTCCGCGCGAGCTTCTCGACGAGAGCGGGGACGTCTTTGACGTCCATGTCGAGTATTTCCGCCGCGCGGTGTGGCGACAGCGGCTCGTCGGCTACGAACAGCAGACATTGCAGTGCACTAACCGGATCAGGTCGTCTCATCAATCAGGCCTCGGATCGTGTTGGGTCGGAACATGGGGCCCAGGCTGCTCTATTTCGCGAGCCGTACGCGGAAGTTGCTCTCGCCCTCTATCGCCCCGACTTTCAAGCGCCCACGGCGGATCAACTCGAGAATGGCGAGGAAGGTGACGATGATAAAAACGCGAGATGCCGGCATTTCAACCAGATCGGTGAACCGCAACCCCTCCGCACCTGCGGCGTGCAGCTCGGTGATGATCTCGGGCATACGCTGTGCGACGGTGACAGTGCGGCGGTGTAGCAGGCGAGGCGGCTCCGGTACGGCCCGCTGCAGCAGCTCTCCCACCGCCGCCACCATGTCGAATACCGAGACATCGCCGAGGTCCACAAAGCCGCTGCCGACATCGCCATTTCCCGATGAGCGCAGGTATATCTTCTGGCGTAGCTGGTGAGCCTCGTCCAGTATTCCGGCGGCTTCCTTGTATGCCCGGTACTCCTCCAGCTGGCGCGCCAGTTCGACCTGGGGGTCCAGGTCCATCTCCTCTTCCTCGGTCTCGTCCCCATACGTTGGCAACAGGTTGCGCGACTTGATGTATATCAACTGTGCGGCAACCACGAGGAACTCGGCGGCCAGCTCGACGTTGAGCTCCTCCAGCGCCGCCATGTAGTCAAGGTACTGGCCGGTGATCTGGGCCATGCTGATTTCGGCGATGTTGACCTGCTCGCGCCTCACCAGATGCAGCAGCAGGTCGAGCGGGCCTTCGAAGATGGTAATCTGCACCTCGAAGCCGGTGAAGAGGCTGAGCTGGTCTTCCGAAATGTCGTAGCGTCTGGCCATATCAGGTATCAGTGTGCTCACATCAGTCTTATCTGCGCCATGTCTCCCAGGATGAGACTGAGAGGGGAGTTGCCGCGCCCGTCGCCTGCGACGACGACCTGCTCGCCGAGGACGGAGCGCTTCAGGCCGCCGGGGAGATTGCGGATGCGGGAGCCTGCCTGGATTACGGCGTCCTCTATGGCGCTATTGGTGACCTGGCAGCCGTCGCCGAGCGACACATACGGGCCGATGGTGGCGTTTTCCACCACGCAGTTCTCGCCGATGAAGCAGGGGCCGGTGATGTGGCTGTGATGGATGCGGCTTCCCTGGCCCAGATGCAGGGCGCCCAGCACCTGGCTAGGGGTATCGAGCGAGCCACTATACTCCGGCTCGAGGCGGTCCAGATAGAGGCGGTTCGCGCGCAGCAGGGCCACCGGTTCGCCGGCGTCCTCCCAGAAGCCTTCCAGGATCGCCGAAGACACGCGGCGGCCCTGGTCAATCAGCCACTGGATGGCATCGGTTATCTCATACTCGCCCCGCTGCGACGGCTGGATGCCGGCGATGGCCTCGAAGATGCTGGCATGGAAGGCGTACACACCGACGATGGCGAGGTTACTCCTCGGTTGGGCCGGCTTTTCCACGAGGCGCTTGACGGCCCCGTCGGAGTCCAGCTCGGCCACGCCGTAGCGCCTCGGGTCATCCACCTCGCGCAGCAGTAGCGCGGCATCAGGCTGCCGGCGGGTGAAGTCCTCGACGAAGGCCTTGATACCGACTTCCAGGAGGTTGTCGCCGAGGAAGACTATGAAGGGGCTGTCGCCGACGAAGTCACGGGCGCAGTTGACTGCATGTGCGAGGCCCAGGGGATGCTGTTGAGTGATGTACTCAGCCTCGATTTCCCAAGCCGCGCCGCCGCCGACGTAACGCTGGACCTCTTCGGGATGGTGGCCGACGACCAGGCCCACGCGCTGGATGCCGGCCTCCTTGATGGTGTCAAGCGCCCTACCCACCAGCGGCTTGCCGGCGACGGGGAGCAAGTGCTTGGGCCGCGAGAACGTCAAGGGGCGCAGGCGGGTGCCTTCACCGGCACACAAGATGACGGCCTTTATGTCAGACATGGCATCAAATCCCATAGAAACGGCTCGGAACGCACCAACGCTCAGAACAGCGACCCGGTCAGCAGCCAGTACAACCCGTAGATCGGTATCATCAACACCGTGAAGCCGAAGCCGGATATCAGCACGAACAGCGCCGCCAGCATGAGAAACCGTCCGTTACGAGCGTAGAAGTAATCCAGGCGCCGGGCCGCGTCAATCGGCAGCAGCGCCGACAGAACGTGCGACCCATCGAGCGGCGGTATCGGTATCAGGTTGAAAACGGCCAGCACGCAGTTGATGAGGACGATGAACCTGACCGCATCGGTGTACGGTCCCAACGCGTCGAGACGCAGGAAGATGGCGAGAAAGGCCGCGAGCAGCACATTGCTGAGGGGGCCCCAAAGGGAGACCCACAAGGCATCTTTGCGCGGGCTGCGGAAATTGCGCGGGTCCACGGGCACCGGCTTGGCCCAGCCGAAGCCGGCGACGATGAGAAGGGTAGTGCCAATCGGATCGTAGTGCGCCAGCGGGTTGAGAGTAACGCGGCCGTTGGCAAGCGGGGTCGCGTCACCTGCCGCCAGGGCCCGGCGGGCATGGGCATACTCATGCACCGTAATCGCCAAGGCGGCGCCCACGATCCAGGCAAGAAACTGGCCGGCATTGACAGAACCCCTGATCAGTTTGAGCAGCATGTAGTACCCGTTTCATCGGCCCCACAGCGCTTAGGAGCCAGGCGTATCGTCCAGTAGGCGCAGGGCTTCAGCCAGTTGCTCGTCACGGTCTGCGTTGCGGTCGAGTTTGGCCGCCAGCGCCGCCTCGAGGGCCGCCCTGAAACGCGGCCCCGGTTTGTGACCGAGGCGCACGAAGTCTTCGCCCGTCACATCGGCCCGGACATCGGTAAGCGTGCGGCAGAACCGCCTGAGATTGAACCGCGACGCCGGGCTGCCGGCGGCCCAGGCGGCCAATAGCGCCGCCGCAGGCAGCCCCTGCAGCGCAGCATATAGTCTACTACTTTCGGCAGAGGATGAAAAGATTACGGTGGGCGGGCACTGGACGATGAGCGCCGCCCGCAGTGCGGCCTCATGTTCGGATCTCCTCAACGGCCATGCAGCCAGCCACTGCTCCGGCGAATCCGGAGCCAACATTCCCAGTGACGCCGCAGTCATCGTGCCCTCATCGGCAGACAGACCCACATCGCGTCGAGCCAGCAGCAGATTGTCGAGGGCCGCCAGCCGGGGGGCCTCGCCGTCAAGGCCAACACCCGCCAGTGCGCCCCAACTTGCCAGAAGCTGCAACGTCTGCCTGGCGGCCGGCTCTATGAACACGTAGCGCAGTTCGGTCAATACCCGCTTGGCCGAAACCGTGGCCAGCGCGTCACTTGCCGAGGCACTCTCTATCCCTTGCAGGGTTGCAGGCTCAATCTGCAAGCCGAGGCGGACGGTGAAGCGGGCGGCCCGCAGCAGACGGGTCGGGTCGTCGGTGAAGCTGTCACCGTGAAGCGCTTGCAGACGGCCGGCTCGCAGGTGGGCGTAGCCGTCATAGGGGTCCACCAGATCGCCAAAGCCGTCAGGGGTCATGGTCAAGGCGATGGCGTTGATTGTGAAGTCGCGGCGGCGCAGGTCCTCGATGATGTCGGCGGGCCGGACCTGGGGCAGCGCGCCGGGGTGTGGGTAAAGCTCGGAGCGGGTGCCGGTGACATCCACGTGCCTGCCGTCGGGATAGGTGACCGTCGCGCCGTGAAACTGCGGATACTGCAGCAGGTGCGCGCCATCGCGCTCGGCCAGGCGGCGGGCATACTCCAACGCGTCGCCCGTGACCGCCACGTCGGTATCGAGCTCCAGGCGGCCCAGGATGAGGTCACGCACCGGCCCGCCGACCAGGTAGACAGGCATGTCAAGGCCGGCGCCGAGTTGTCCGAGACTCTGCAGCCACTCAAGCCTGCTGCGAGTTATGCGCCCGCCCATTGCAAGCTTCACAGTAGGAAAAGCCGGTCTCCTTACGGCTTCCGCCTCGTCACTGAGGCCGCCGGCGTCAGTCGCGCCTAGGCGAGGCGGTCCGGTATCACGTCGTGCCGCACCTGGTCGTCCAGCGTTTCGCGGGTGACTATCAGGTCGGTAGTGCCGTCATTGACGAGCACCATGGCCGGCTTGGTGAAGCGGTTGTAGTTGGAGGCCATCGCGTAGGTGTAAGCGCCGGTGCTCTGAACGGCAAGCAGATCGCCGGGCTGCGGGTCGGCGAGCGCGATCTCCGGAATCAATGTGTCGGTCTCGCAGTGCGCGCCGGCCACACGGACGATGCGGCCCGGTGGATCGTCGGCGCGGTTGGCAATCAACGCCTCGTACTCGGCATCATACAGCAGCGGCCGCGGATTGTCCGACAGGCCGCCGTCCACCGACACGTAAGTGCGGACGCCGGGAATCTCCTTGACGACGCCGATGGTGTAGAGGGTCACTCCCGCCTCGCCGACGATGGAACGTCCGGGCTCGAGGATCAGTTCGGGAAGCGGCATGTTGCGTTCGTCGGCGGCCGCCTTCAGCGCGGTGCAGATCTCATCGGCCAGCCGCTCAATGGTCGGGGGCACGTCGTCTTCCCGATAGCGGATGCCCAGACCTCCGCCGATATCGAACTGCTCGGCGGCGTAGCCGGTCTCGGCGGCGGCTCTGGATATGAAGTCCATCACCACGGCAGCGGCCAGTGCGAAGCCGTCGCTGTGAAGAAGCTGAGAGCCGATGTGACAGTGGAAGCCGTGAAGGTCAATGTTGGGCAGCTCTAGGGCAAGCTTGGTCGCGGTCATCGCCGAATTGCCGGCGATGCCGAGACCGAACTTGCTGTCTTCCTGGCCGGTACGTATGCGCTCGTGGGTATCGGCCTTGACGCCGGGTGTGACGCGAATGAGGATGTGGGCGCGCCTGCCCAGTTCGCCGGCGACGGTGGAGATATCGTGAAGCTCCGGGATGCTGTCGGCGACGATGCGGCCGATGCCGTTCTCCAGCGCCATGCGCAGCAGCGCGGTCTTTTTGAAGTTCCCGTGTAGTTTGATCTTCTCGGGCGGGAAGCCCGCATCCAGTGCGGTGTATAGCTCGCCCTCGGAGGCGACATCCAGAGCCATGCCTTCCTGCTGCATGATCCTGCAGATGGCCTTGACCAGCAGTGCCTTGCCCGCGTAGGCGATTTCAGAGCTGGGTAGGCGGCCGGCAAAGGCCTGCCGGTACCGGCGACACTGCTGCCGCACCGTCTGCTCATCCAGCACGTACAGGGGAGTGCCGTATTCGCGGGCGAGCTGCACAGTGTCACAGCCACCTACGACCAAGTGCCCGGCGGCATTGACGGACAGGTTGGGTAACAGCATCGCTTGGGTCCTCCGAGTGCATGTTGTCCGGCGACGGTGAGAATGCTCCATAACGGAATTGACGGGCGGTCACGGAATGCGCGCCGGGCCCGGGTTGTGCGAGTTGAATTTACGAAACAACCTCAAAAGCGCTGATGCACTTTTGAGGCTGTCAGTCTCGGCCGTCGGGCCAAGCAGCGACTCTTCGGCGGCTTAGAACTCGCTGGTGGTTATGACGATCTGCTGTGTATCGGGTTCATAGGTGATCGTCAGCTCTAGCGTATCGGCGATGAACTGCAGCGGGAGCATGGTGCGGCCCTGCTTTATGTAGGGAGCCACAGGCACCTGCTGCCTGGTACCGTTCAGGTCCACCTCGGGATTGCCGATGGTGAGGTGCAGGTTGGTTTCGGGACCGATGGCGCGCACCTCCTTGGTTATCGGGAACCAGTAGAGGAGGCCGTCTGACTGCTCGAATAGCTCGCGCAGGGGGCCGGTGGCGATGCCGTTTGCGGTCTCGGGCGCCGCGCGCAAGTCCAGTGTCTTCCCATTATAGACGATGGAGATATCCTTGACGGGCGACTTGGCGATGGCGGCCGCCAGTTCGGGTTGGCCCGGTGTGGTCGTGCAGCCGGTGTCCGAGAGCCTCGGCGCCTCGGTCCTGGGCAGCATCACGAGCTTGCTGTGATCGGTCTTGACCGGCACCGCGTTGCCTGCTGCGAGGGCAGGAAGCTCTGTGACTTTGGGTGCGGCCGGTTCGGGCCTGGGCGTCATCGGTGCCAGGCTGATCTTCTGCGGTGCGCTGGTGCGCTGCGGCGACTGGGCCGATACCAGTCCTGAGCCCGGCATCACTTTCGTCAGCATCGCGAATGTCGGGATGGTGGCATCAGCCTCTGCAGCGCTGCGGGCCGCGGTGGGCAGCGGCTGTATGTACTGCGGCATGGATGTATGCTGGCCGGCGGTCGTCAAAGCGGCATCGGCCTGCGCGACGGCGGTGCTGGTGCGGTTGGGCAGCGTCACGGGCGTCGCCGGCCCGGTCACAGGCTGCGGAGCGACATACTCGGGCGGCGTTGTCTTCGCCGCAGCGGCGTAAGTGGCCGTCAACTGCCGGTCACGCTCGATTGCAGTGGCGCTTTGTGGGGCAACGGGGGCGGACTGCGTAGCGGCCAGTGTCGGCGGTATGACAGGTCTCTGTACAGTGACCTGCGTCTCGGGCGCAACCGCTTTTGCTGTCGTTGCGCCGGTGGTTTCGCGCTGCGGCGCGGTCGTCCTTATCTCCGTCGGGACGATGGGCGTCGGGGCGGTAGTGTCAGCAGCCGGCGCCGGCTTGCGCACAACCGCCAGGCCGCCGTAATGCGGGACGGGCCGCTTGATCTCGACGGGCTGGGTCGCCTCGAGAGATGTCACCGGCGGCTCGGCGATAGCGTCCGGGGCACGGAGAATGTGCCCGGAGTATGTGGAGCGCGGAGAGATGGTGTAATCCATGTCAGTCGCGGCGTACCGCCCGATGGGGCCGTGCTGCCCTCCGAGCTTGACCAGAGATGCACCGGCCAGCGTCGGCTGCTCAACGACCTGCTCGCGAGCGAAGATCGGCAGCATCGGAGTTGTAGTCCGCGGGTTGGCGGCGATTTCGGTCTCAGATGTGGTGAGCACCGGCGGCGCCGAAGATCCGGCTGCGTATGACGCCGGGGTCTCTGCGACGGCCGGCGGTATCAGCGCCAGGTAATGCTCCGGCCGGGTGGTGAGCGGCGCGGCTGCAAAAGCCTGACTGCGCAGCGGGGGCATGGCGGGCGGCGCCACGGCTCCCCGGACTTGCGTCGGCTCGGTGACCGCACCGGGCGCAACGCGTTGCGGCTGCGGCGTCACCACGGCAGGCGGCGTTGAGACCACCTCTGTGGGTGCGGGCGTCGGCGGGGTCACC
>CAZJVY010000004.1:57315-93910 GCA_964549395.1 uncultured Armatimonadia bacterium
ACCACGGGCGCAGGCGTCGGCGCAGGGACAACCGCCGGCTGCGGTGTGACCGGTTGTGGCGTAACGGGCTGCGGCGGCGTGGCCGTCGCCGTCTCGACGGTGGAAGTGGTGGCCTGCGTCTCCATGCGGGTCATCGAGTGGTTCTCGACGAAGACGGTGACCTGCGCGGAACGGGCCTCGTTCTCGGCGGCGTCAAAGGCGGACGCCTCGAGGACGTGGGTGCCGTCGGCGACCTTCCTGGTGTCCCACTGGTCGTAGTAGGGCGGCGAGTTGTTGTACATCATCTTGTGCAGCTTGCCGTCAATGTAGAAATAGACCTGCTGCACACCGACGTTGTCGCGGGCCTCCGCCTTGATCTCCACCATATCGCGCAGCTTAGCGCCCTGCGCGGGGTAGTAGATGTTGATGGTCGGCGGCACGACGTCCCTGGCACCGGGCTGTGGCGCGGCGGTTTCGGCCTTGCGCACCGTGACGGTGATGTTCGCGGAGCCGCTGGCGCCGGCGCTGTCAATGGCCTTGGCGGAGATGCTGTGCGCGGTGGCGGCTGCGAAGCTGAAGTCCCAGGAGAACGATTTTCTGCCGGCCTTTTCGGGGGCGGCGAGGTCGAATGGCTTGGCCAACTGCCCGTCTATGTATATCTCCAGTCTGATGATGGGGGCGTCAGTATTGGTGGAATAGCTGACGTCAATCCAAATGACGCCGGTCACAGTCTCGCCCTGTTGTGGCTGCGTGATCTGCACCACCGGGCCGGCAAATGCGGCCGTGGGCAGTATGGCTGTGATGAGGAAACTGATCAATAGTAAGGCATACAGATATGACCAGCACAGGGACCTGAGGCTTGACATAGGTATTATGGCCTCCCTCGTTGCAGGATGTGTTCCCACCAGAGTCAAGACAGTATCTTACGGTCAGGTGGGACTCCTACCACTCGGAGTGATAGACGAGCCCAGGCTATCCACCTGGCTGGGTCACACGCACTTTCCCGCTACCCTAGAAGGTAGCATATTTGGAGTCAAAGTGTCAAGAAAAGGTGGCTTGGAGGCGGGGTTACTCTTCAAGCTCGAATTTGTACCCGACGCCCCACACGGTTGCCAGGCTCCAGGGCACATCATAGGCTTCTTCGAGCTTCTGGCGCAGTCGCTTGATGTGGGTGTCCACGGTGCGCAGGTCATTGCCCACCGGCTTGTAGCCCCAGACCGCCTCGACGATCTCCTCGCGAGTGAATACGCGGCGGGGTTGGGCTGCCAGGAAGAAGAGGAGGTCAAACTCCTTGGGGGTGAGACGCTGCACGTCACCCTTCACCGTAACGGTGCGGGTGGGCAGGTCGAGGTGCAGATCGGGGTAATCAAGTTGCTTCTGCTGTGCCGCCGCTTTCTCGGTGAGGACCGTGCGACGGAGCATGGCTCGTACTCGGGCCGCCAGTTCGCGGACGCCGAAGGGCTTGGTTACATAGTCATCCGCGCCGAGTTCGAGGCCGACGACCTTGTCAACTTCGTCGTCGCGCGCGCTGACTATGATGATGGGGACATCGCCCCTGGCGCGCAAGCGGCGCACGACTTCCAGTCCGTCAATTCCGGGTAGTATGATATCGAGGAGCACGAGGGCCGGCTGTTCTTGCTCGTACAGATCGAGGCCTTCTTCGCCGCTGGGAGCTTCCAGCAGGTTGTAGCCTTCTCTGCCGAGCGATGTTCTTATCAGACTGCGGGAGGTCTCATCGTCGTCCACAACCAGTATTACATCGTTGTCTGCCAATGTTCTCTCCTCCTGCGCACGCCGTACTACATGGTCGGAGCCCCCCTCCACTCCAGCATTCTTTACTCCAGTATAACAGATTTCCACGAGTTTCGCAATCAGGAAGATAGTTCTTAATTTGGACCAAAAACGGGGGAGCGCTCGCAAGGCTACTTGACGAAGCCTGCCAAGTAGTGGGACACGACGGGCAGCCAGTCATACATGAGAAACTCCACGCGCCCGATGAGGAGCGATAGGCGCGCCATTACCGTGTTGCCGAAGCCGGCGCCGAAGGCCACCATCAGGAACCATATCCCGATCCTGGAGCCGACACCCAACGTCCCCACATGTGGGCGCGAGAAGTAGAAATACATGAGCGTGGCGACTACTCCTATCAGAACTATCAGTGCGCTGACCGCGACGGTCCAGGTCACCTCGCCGAGGCCCAGCACCGGACGCATCGTCGCCGACATCTGTTCGAGGAGAATCAACTGCACGGTGGCGGGGATGGCGGCACCCGAGTACAAACCGACGATGAAGGCGATGGGATAGCGTGAAAGCCAGTCGTACTTGCGGATGAAGCGGCTGAGAATCAGCAGCCCGAGCATGCCGGGTATGATGAGCCAGTAGTTGGGCGGCACGTCGGGAGTAGGTCCGAACTGGGGGAAGAGCGGGAAGACCAGCTTGGGGAGCACCGCCTGCTGCCAGACGATGACGACACCGTAGCCCGCCGATATGCCGACGAAGAGATGCTCGGCGAACTTGTAGACGGGGTTGTCGCCGATAAGGAATGAGAGGATGGCGAAGGTGAGCAGGGCTTGGAGCCACAGACCGATGACGTAAGGGTCAAGTGCGAACCCCAGGAAGACAATGTGCGCGCCCTGTTGCGCCTCCGGCATGGCGTTGCGTCTCCTCGTTTCAGTCCGCCGATTGGGACCTGCGTCGCGTGAGAAAATAGCCGGCATTGCCGATAATCACGAACAAGATTATGAGCATATGAGTAATGGACTGCGATGACATGCCGAGGATCCCCAAACCGGGCGCGCCGACGAGGTCCTCGTACTCGGCGGCCCCCTTCAGGCCGTTGATAAGCCCGACCAGTTGGCCCGATTTCCAGAACGGGTACAGGTCGGTGGCCATGACGGCGGTGACGCCGGCGGCGACGCGCAGCCCGTACTGCTCATGCGCATACGCGATCCAGGCATTGGTGATTGCGTTGGCGGAGAAGTCCACCATCAGCCCGATATCGCTGTAGTCTGCAACGCCCTTCATCACCGGCATGGTCGAGAGGCGGTTGCCACGTGCGTCGGTGTCATTGAAGACGCCGATGATGTCCTTGCCCATGCCCAGCATGACGGCAACGCCGCCGGTCTTGAAGCCGGCGTCAACGTAATCCTTGCCATACTCTTTGTTCATCTCCGCGGCGACCTCGTCCATGACGCGTCTGATCATGAGCGCGCCCTGGGTGTTGAGGGTCATGGCCATGACGCGGTGGCCGCGCTGGAAGGCATGGCGCGCGACCGCCTTTGCCATCGGCTCCAGTTCGGGCATCGAGGCCGGGCTGTAATCGAAGGCGAGTTGGACGACGGAGTCGGGCGGGAGCTTCTCGATGGCATCGTAGATGTCGGTGGTCGAGGGGCTGTGGAGGCCGACCGGCAGCTTGAGGCTGGTCAGGAATGGTATGACGACGGCAGCGAAGACAATCAGATACAGCCACCGCCGGTCAATGTTCTGCAGCCTGTAAGCAATGCCATGCATTGAGACTCATCCGCCCAAGTGTGAACGCTCGATACCCAGAATGATGCGCAGCGATGTGGCTATGGAACCCAGAGCGACACCGAAAAGGATGCCGCGCTTGCCGGCGACGGCCGGGTACTGCATTATCCACTCGTACACCGCCGGCATCTTGTCGTAGATCATCTCTCCCAGAGGCACGCGCCCCAACATCACGATGATGGCGGTTATCAGCAGCAGCGTCGCCTCCACATTGCGCGCGCGGAAGGTGCGATAGGCTGCGGAGGCGATGAAGAAGGCCAGCAATGCAAACATGGTCGCATCCAGAGGGACATCAATGTTGTTGAAGAGCCACTCGAAGAGCCGGCCGCTTTCGACCGTAAGAAGGCGCTTCGCCAGCGGTCCCTGGCCGGAGCCGTAGAAGATGCCCGCCCAGACCATCAGCGCGAAGGAGGCGAGGGTGACGGTGCTGTAGCCATAGCCACGTCTCCGACGGCGGATCTTGTCCCAATGGGTGCGGAAGAGGCTACCGATTCCGAGCACGAGTGCGAAGGCGCCGACAATCTGCGCCCAGTCGAGCAGCAGCAGGTAACCCTGCGTGCCGACGGCATGGGGCACGAAGAACTGCACGATCATGAACAGACCGGCGAGGAACCCGATTAGCAGCGGTATGTGGATGCGGGCCGCTATCTCACATCAACTCCCCGCGTCATTTGTGGACGGTGAACCAATCCGCGAAGGCCTTGAGAAGGCCGACGTCCGGGTACAGCAGGACGGCAGTTGCCGCCACCGCACCCAACAGCAGCGTGGTGATGATGAGAACCTTGCCGATGTCCTGACCCCTGAGCTGGGCGACGAGCAGCGGATTGCGCGACAGGTACGCGCTGGCGGCGTAAAGCTCTTCGCCCATGAGAGTGTAGTCGCAGGCGGTGATGAAGAACGGCAACTGGGTGTCGGCGTCGGTGCCCGCGATCTGAATGGCGCCGCTAGCCGCGCCTGTTTCGGCCAGGATCAGCGACTCGGCATAGAAGTACCCCATGTAGAAGTTGGCCGCGGGCTTGTCGCGCAGCATGATACCGTCTACAGCGGCCACATAACCGAACTGACTATCGGTGACATAGAAGATGTTGTCGGGGTCATAGTTCTGCGGCTTGCCCGCCTCGACGTAGGCTTCGCGCACGATCTCGCGCTCGGCGGTCATCACCAGAGGGTCCTGACAGGGGACGATGATGGGCGTCTCATAGGCGGCAGTGCGCTTGGCGAGGTGGCCCAGGATCAACATGCTGGCGATGGTGGCTATGTCGCTGATGCCGGAGAGGCCGGTAATGTAGAGGATGGGCTGGCCCATCTCGGTAGCGCGCCCGATAGCATCATTGACCGCCTGCAGACCGGCAATCGGGCGGATGTACATCTCCCGTCGCCGTGCGAAGTAGATGGCGAACAAGACTATGGCGGAGTAAACGATGACCCACACCAGGACGTTGGTGCGCTCGACATTGTACCATTTGCCGACCGGGCTCATCGGTTCGGCGGAGACGGCCGGCTGGGAGCGCCGGACCTTGGGGTTGGTCAATGCCAGCGCGTCATCCTCGGCCACCTGCGGAGCTTCACCGGCAGGCAGGTAGAGGCTGTTGACCTGTGCCGTGTACGTGTGCCAAGGCGCCAGGCCGCAGACCTGCGCTTCGCCTGCCGTTGCGTCGAGCACGAGAGCGACCTTGTCGAAGTCATCGGGCAGAGACCGGACGTACACCTCGAAGCCTGCCAGGTGATAGCCGGCAGGCGGGGGCTGCTGCGGAGCCTGCCACTTGACGATGGCTCTCGCACCCTCATCGTCGGTGGCGTCATCCTGCATCACGACGCTGCGGGGTGGGGAGAACTCGGGCTGCGCCGCGGCCGGGCAACAGATTGCCGCCAGGGAGACGCTCAGGCACGCTGCCAGCAGCCGGTGGCTCATTCCTGGATCAGCTCCACATTGCTGCGCGGGACGGTTACGACCCTGCCATCGGGCAAACGCGCCTGCAGGATGCGCACCCTGGCTTCGGTCTCGATCCGGGCCGGCTCAGGAGGCAGTGCAACCACCTCTGCAAGCCGGCCGAAGTAGGGGTCTCTTATGAGACGGATCCGGCTGCCGACAGTCATTTCAGCGAGGGGTTCTTCGGCTGCTCCCGCGTCGGGCCGGCGTCCACGGGAAACGATTATCTCGGGGCGGATGACGCCGGCGCGGATCTGGGTAGCGCCACTGACCGACGCCTGCTCGCCGCTGAGGCCGCTGAGTATGGCAAATGCGCGGTCCGCCATGGCCAGCTCACCGAAGCCCTCGGTGATGATGATGGTTATGGGGATGTCCTCCTGGCCGGTGATAGCCACGCCGATGGGTGCGCCCATGAAGCTGTCCAGGTCATCCGACTCGATGCCGCCGGCGACAAGCGCGCAGGCGCCGACCTCGATGCCGGCCCGGATGGCCTCAAGCGTCATCAAAGAGCCTCCCACCACAACGCACCCCTTGCACGCCTCGTCCAGCATGTCCGCCGCGAGCGCCTCATCGGGGCGCTCAACCAGCGTCTTGAGCCTGCCATGGCGCTCGCCGCCGATGCCGAAGATGCCTTGCACCAGGGCGCAGTCGGTTTCGATGGTTACGCCCTCATCGGCGTGCACCTCGACCACCATGCCGTCAACATAGGCATCCAGCTCCACCGGCAGCGGTTCGCCTCGGAACAGCACCTGGCCGGTGGTGGTGCTTATCGCTTCGATGGTGCCGCCGATGGGCGCCTTGACGAACGAATGAAACAGACCGAACAGCGCCTTGCTCTCGGCAAGGATTTCGCCGCGCTCGACGGTGTCGCCTTCAGCCTTGGTCATGAAGCCGGCGATCTCGGCGGGCTGGCAGTTGAGTTCATGGGCGACATTGAGGGTGTGCACGCGGCCGGGGAGGTGCGTGGAGGCGATCACATCGGTGGCCTTCACCTGATCGCCCATGCCGACGTGCACCTTGCCGGGCAGCGGCAGCCTGCGGACCTTGCGCAGCACCGCCCTAGCGGTGACGCGCAGGCCGGGAGTGTAAACGTGTGCGGCCCGCGTCTGATTGTCCTGTCGGTCAGTCATCGGTTATCGCGCCTTGATTGCGCCCGGTGTCAGAAGCAAGTCTTCGCTGTTCATGCGCGGCTTGCGGATATGCCTTGAGGG
The DNA here is from genome assembly GCA_964549395.1 of uncultured Armatimonadia bacterium. Taxonomy (GTDB): domain Bacteria; phylum Armatimonadota; class Zipacnadia; order Zipacnadales; family UBA11051; genus UBA11051. The sequence goes on from CAZJVY010000004.1 coordinate 63,964, forward strand.
CGGCCTGCCACTGCGTCAGCCTCTGCGTGCGTTCGGCCGGATCGTCCGGGAAGATGAGCGGCCGGCCACGGGCGTCAATGATGAAGCCGACTTCCCCCCCACCGACCTCGGCGGTCAGCGGCCTGCCCCTGCCTGCTCCCACATCGGCGCCTCCGAGCGGGGCAGCAGTCACGGCGGCCGTTTCACCAACGCCGAGGTCCACCAGCACGAGGTCGCCCCATCTGACATCCAGCTCGTGCGGTCCGTCCGGCAGTTGCATGGTGAGGTGCAGGCATCTGTGGCCCTCGCGATAGCGTCCCACCGGCGCCAGGCACGCCCCGAGCGGGACGAGGCAGTCGCGGAAGAAGACCTGAGTGGCGGCCTCGCGGTGCACCTGCGCCAGCACGCCGAGTTGAGGCATCATGAAGATCGAGTCGACGGCCAGGCGCGTGAGGCCTTCGGGCAGGAAGGCATCTACCAGCATCATCGCCGCCTGGCTGCGGCGCGGGGCATGGGACAGCACCCCGCCGGAGCCGACCAGGAGATCCAGGTCCATCATCCTGACAATGGACTCGCCGCCCAAGTGCTGGGCGAAGGCATCGCTGATGTCGCGGGCCCTTTGCACGCCCTTGAGGCCTGCGGCGAGCAACTTGTGCTGCTCGAAGGCCAGGCGGAGGGCTTCGCGGGCAATCCCCTGTTCGACCTGCAGACCGGATATCTGCTGCGGAATCGTCGTGGGCCGGATCATCTTGTTGCGTATCTGGTTGATGATGTGGCCGCGCTCGATTTGCTGCGGAGCCCAGCGGAGGATGTTGTCAATGCCGGCCTCGGCCAGTACATTGGAGATCGAGTAGCTCATGCCGAGGTTGGCGCTGACGGTGCGGTTGAACTGGCCGGAGAAGACGCTGAAGACGTCGGTGGTAGCGCCGCCGATGTCCACGCCGACGACATTGATGCCCTGGTCGGCGGCGATGGTCTGCATGATGTTGCCGACCGCCGCCGGCGTGGGCATGATGTCGGCATCGGTCCAGGGGACGAGCTTGGAGTAGCCCGGCGCCTGGGCCATGACGTGATGGAGGAAGAGGTCCTGCACCACCAGTCGGGTGGGCTGCAGGTTCTCGCGCTCCATGGTCGGGCGCAGATTGTCGGTGACGGTCAGGTCCGCTACCTCTGCGAGCGTCTCCTTGATGGCAGGTCGCGCGTTGACGTTGCCGGCATAGATGACGGGCAGACGGTACTTGGCGCCGAGGCGGGCGGTGGGATTGGCGGCGGCGACCAGCTCCGCCATCTCCACCACGCGGCGCTCCTCGCCCCCGTCAATGCCGCCGGATACCAGGATCATGTCGGGTCGTAGCTGCCTCATGCGCTCGATGCGCTCATGCGGCATGCGGCCGTCATCCAGCGCCAGCACGTCCATGACGATAGCGCCGGCACCCAATGCGGCGCGCTGGGCGGATTCGGCGGTCATGGTACGGACCAGGCCTACGACCATTATCTGCAGCCCGCCGCCCGCGGAGCTGGTGGACAGGTACAGGTCGCTGCCGGTGCCATTATCGGCCGGACGGATGATGGCCTCGCCGTCAAGCAGCTTGCGACCGGCCAGCTCCTCGACCTCGGAGACGGCGTTGAGCACGCCACGGGTGACGTCTTCATGGGGGGCCTCGACCGTGGTGGGGGCCTCGCCGCGCGCCACAAGGCGGTACTCGCCGGCCTGCTTCTCGATGAGTATCGCCTTGGTGGTCGTCGAGCCGCAGTCGGTGGCCAGAACTCGTGTTATGTCGGATTCAGCCATGCGCCTGTCCGTTCAGCCTCGCTTTGCCGGTCGCTGCCAACAGACGCTATCATGCGACTTCAGCGATTATGTATTCCTCAATTTTCTTCCTGTTGGTGTAGAGGCTTGAGAACTGCCTGTCGCAGACGTCGGTTAGACGCGCGAGCACTTTGCGGTTGATATCTTCCTGGTTCTCGAAGATGGCGAGAGACCTGAACGAGATGCCCCACTGCTCAAACCTGTAGAGTGCTATCGTAGCATCTCTCGTGCGGTCGTCGTTGGGAAGTGCAAAGAGGAAGAGCGGGCGGGCCGTCCCGTTGACACGACAGTCAACCACATATATGCCTTCAGGATCGTGGGCAGGATCGTGCCAGTCGAAGTGTCGGCGGTCCTCGCTGACGACTTCAGAGATGAACGCGCTAAAGTCCTCCATGAACGTAGAGCGTACCCTCTCGCGGGACAGCAATTGGACATCAGAGACTCTCAGTAGAGCCTGGATAAAACTGTACAGTGCATCCCCGTATTGCTCACCGTCAACTGCGCTCACCAGCTCGCCATCGCGATCCTCCGCACCAAAGAACGACAGCGCGTTCTCAACTATGGTGTGGCGGTTGCCGGCGCGGAGAATGTCATCGAGGTCAACGTCGTAGCTCAGATGCATGAGGGTATGCCCTTCATCGGACAGAACCCACGCTGCCCCCTCGTTCCTGAGAACTATCGAGAGTGCATCGCCGTCGTCCAGCGTGAAAGGTGTGAGGACGCGGTATCTATTCTTTCCCTCCGGTACCAGCTCGATCCGCTCGGAGACCTTCTGACGCAGGTCTTTCTGGATCGCTTCAGTCAACATGATCATCGCTCCTTGAACAGAGGCAGTTGGGCATCGGGTGGTACATCGAACCCGCAGTCTCGCAGTAGGCAATTCAGCGCTTCGTCCAGCGTTGCGAAATCCTCTGACGGTTCAGCATAGGCGTCCTCTCTTGCGCCCAACTCCTGATAGCGCTGTGTTGCGGTATGCACGTGACAACCGGAGAGGCGATCTCCCTCTATCCTATTCACATGGAGCCCATGCCTGCCATTGTACCTGCGCAACCTGAAGAGCTGGTTGCTGTTGGGCAGCCGCACTGCAAGTATAACAGAGAAGTCCAACGGATTAAACTTGGTTTGCCTGATCTTGAGCCAGAACTCGTTCCCGTTCGCACCAACCACTCGACACTCGCACTCCCTCTGGCCATTCCTGTCTCTCAGTCGCAGCCTTTGACGATAGCCGTCAGGGAGGAGCTTCTTCTCGCTCAGCAGACCGAGGATTTCCGTGTCGGTATATCTTGCGGCCATGGCCGCCTCCTCTCGACGCTCCCAACCTTGTGGCACGAACGGAGCACTGCTGTACAGGCATTGGTTCGAATGGCAGCACGGGCCAGTCGTCTGATGACCGACGCCTGCGCGGGGCTCTACCTACTGAACCGGCCATATGTGCTCAGAAACGCGCTGATCCTGTCCACACGCGGCGGGCAGCCGGGGAGGTATGGGCGGCCGCTTTCGTCCTTTGCGCACTTGCCGATGAGCAGCGCATCCGGGTCGTCACTCGGCCTGTTGCCGATGACCAGACAGCGCTCGGGCAGCTTCCCACCCCGATTGGCTTGATCGCTCAAGGACCGTATCAGGTTCAGCTTGCAGGCGGTGCAGGCCGTGTCCGCAGAGAGCCGCACGTTCGGTAGCCGGCGGGCCATCGCCTCATAGGGCCGCTCGAACCGGCGTGTAACCTTCGCCAGCGGCTCCCCAACCACCTTGACCTGCTGCGGGTCAAGCAGGCCTTGGGCCTGGGCTAGCTTCAGCTTGGGGACCTCGTCAATCTCAAAGCCCATCGCCTGCACCGCGACTGCGTCCACGGCCAGCATGTCAGTGCCGGCGAAGATGCAGCCGAAGTTCGCCACCGTACCGGACGCCGGCCCGAGGCCCTCCATTCCCAGCGTTCCGTCCACGATGGTCAGGTGCGGATGGAATATGCGGCTGAGAGCTACCAGCGCCCTGGGGATGTCCAGCTCCTGGTGAAAGAGCAATTTGTCGCGCTTGCTGACGCAGCCTTTCAGGTTCTTGATGCCGAGGGTGACCATTGCGTCAAGGTGCGTCTTGCAGACCGCGACATTGATGACGCGGTCGTAGCGGAAGAGCAGCTCACTGACATGCAGCTCTGCAGGCAGGTCGGGTGACACATCGCGAAAGACGCGGAAGGGGTGGTCGGTCAAGACCGCCCAACTTGCGCCGCGCTCTTCCACAAGCTGCGCCATGCCGGTTTCAATGAAGACCTCGTGCGGCCGGGGGTGGCTGTGATACGGGCTGTCGGCCACCATGATGCGTGCGGCTCCGCGCGCCCGTGCCCAGTCAATCAGTGCGCCGATGAGCTGCGGGTGGGTGGTGCCGGAAGTGGACCAATGCTGGGGGGCGTGGAGGTTGGGCTTGAGCAGGACGGAGGCACCGGCCGTGATGAGGCCGCCGGCGCCGGCCAGTTCCATCAGTCGCGGCACCAGGTCCCCGTAATCGCCCTCGCTTTTCAGGATCGCGACCGTGGACTTGCCCATATATGGTTAGCGCTCTCCACCGCTGTCGGCCTGTGCGAGCTTTCTGCGCAGCCAGGTCTCGAATGTGACCTGCGGCTGATAGCCCAACAGACGCCGCGCCCTGTCAATGCTATAGCACATGGTGATGCGCTGCGGCAGCTCGATCCCCTGCGCCTCGAGGCGAGCCACGTCGGGGAAGTGCTTGCGGATTACGGAAGGGGCGTCAGCCGGCAGCGCCGGACCATCGTCACGGGTGAAGGGGATGCCTGCGGTAATGATGAGGGCCTCGTTAACGAGATCGCTCTGCAGGGCGAGCAGATGGGCGGCCGCGACATCTTGGCGGTGCACGGCGACTGCGAGCAGGGCGAGGCCGAACTGCGGGTCGTCCTCCTCGCGCGGGATGAACGTTCCCGGGCGCAATGCCAGGTAATCGAGGCCCGCCGTGTGGTGATACATCGCGCAGAACTGCTCGCCGACGAGCTTGCTGAGGTTGTAGAGGCTTTCCACGGGCCGGCAGGGCTTGGACTCGTCGAAGGGAAGGGGAGCGTCAGGCCCGGACTGGTATCCCATCGCCGCGACGCTGCTGGTGTAGATGAGACGGTCCACCTTCGCCGCAGCCGCCTCCTGCACGATGTTGTGAGTGCCCTTGATGTTGCAGTCGAGGTACTGCTGTTGGGAGTACTGCTTCCAGGGATGGATGGCGGCGATGTGCAGCACCTGGTCAATGCCGTCGCACAGGCCGCGTACCTGCTGCGGGTCGGCCAGATCGGCGCGGATGTATTCGTGCGAGGTGTCCAGGTCGCACACGTCGGTCAGGCGCAACTCGTAGCCGCCCGCGTTCTCCAGCAGCGCGGTCAGCAAGCGCCCCAACACGCCGGCAGCGCCGGTCATGAGAACCTTCATCCAGACCTCCTGAGCGTCAGTTGAAGGGTGGTTGTGCAGGATACGATTCGCCACACGACGTGATGTTCCCTGCGGGAACCGAGCTACCGGAGGATTGGGGCACGATGGCAGCGAACTCTGCCAGCGGCTGTTGGGGCGGGCAGGCATTTTGCCGAAGCGGTCTTGATGGGGCGGAGTCGCTTCTTCTCGATTGCCAACCATATTGATAGACGGAGGTTCCCATGCGCATTGCCACAGGCGGGATATGCCACGAGACGAACACCTTTGCCGAGGGACTGACGCGGCTGGATGACTTCTGGCGTTCGGGTCGCGCTCCCGGTGTGCTGGTCGGCGAGGAGATTGTGGCGACGCTGAAGGGCACCAGCACCTGCAGCGGGGCTTTCATCGCCGGTGCGGAGGAGTTCGGCTTCGAACTGGCGCCGCTCATCTGGACGTTCGCGCAGCCGTCAGGCACGGTGGAGCACGCCGCCTATGAGGAGCTTGTCGCAATGCTGCTGGAACGGCTGCAGGAAGCGATGCCGGTGGACGGCGTGCTGCTGGACCTGCACGGAGCGATGGTGACGGACCATGTGGATGATGCCGAGGGCGATTTGCTGCAACGCATTCGCGAGCTGGTAGGGCCCGATGTGCCGATGGCGGCGACGCTGGACCTGCACGCAAACATTACGGCGCAGATGGCATCGCAGGCCGACGCGCTCATCGGGTACGACACTTACCCGCACGTTGATCACCTGGAGCGCGGCAGGGAAGCGGTGCAGATCGTCGTGGATGCGATAGGTGGACGCATCCGGCCCGTCACCGGTTTTGCGCGGGTGGACATGCTCATGGGCCCTCCGAAGCAGTGTACGCTGACATCGCCGATGAAGGACATCTTCGAGGCCGTGCACGAGATGGAAAAGCGGCCGGGCATACTGGCGATTACGCTTGCGGGGGGCTTTCCCTTCGCCGATACGCCTCACACCGGAGCGGCGGTTGTGGTCAATGCCGACAGCGATCGGGAAGCGGCGCAGGGAGCCGCCGACGAAATCGCCGAGCTTGTCTGGAGCCGTCGCGAGGCGTTCAGGCTGGAGCTGACACCGCTGCATGAGGCGATAGAGTACGCCATCGAGAGCGGTGAAGGGCCGGTGATCCTTGCCGACGGCTCGGACAATCCCGGCGGCGGCGCGCCCTGTGATGGGACCGTCATGCTGCAGGCGCTGGTCGAGGCGAACGCCCCGCGCGCAGTGGTGGCGATCATCGCCGATCCCGAGGCGGTGGGCCGGGCCATCGCCGCCGGCGTGGGCAATGAGGTGACACTGACCGTCGGCGGCAAGACCGATAACCGGCACGGCTCCCCGCTCACTCTCAGCGGGTATGTGCGGCTGATAGCGGACGGCAGGTACGCGAACCAGGGCCCGATGATGACCGGCTTCCCGACATCAATGGGCCGCACCGCCGTCTTCGTCGTCGGGGATGTGGAGATAGTGCTGACGGAGCGCCGGATACAGCCGTTTGACATGGAGGTATTGCGCTGTGTGGGGATCGAGCCGACACGACGGCTGATCATCGGCCTGAAATCCGCAGTGCACTTCCGGGCCGATTACCAGAAGATTGCGGAGAAGATATTCGAGATTGATACGCCGGGTGTGCACAACCCGGACTTGCGGCAATACCGGTACGAGCGGCTGCGGCGTCCGATGTGGCCGCTCGATGAGGAGGCGAATGAGGAATAGCGGGGCAGGAGGAGGCATCGGTGCCGCCGGCCGGTTCAGGAGGGCTTCTGCGTTTCGGATTCGTCGGGCGGATGCGAGCGGCCCTCCTCAGCGGCTTCGAGGCGCTGGATGAGCCATTCGATGTTCTCGCGGTCCTCCAGCCCTTCGGCTACGAGGCGGTAATCCCCTGGGGTGGAGAACGCCGCCAGTATCGGCTCGAAGAAGAGCAGGGCCTGGCTGCCGACGAAGCTCAACGGCTTCAGCGATTCGAGCATGAAAATGGCAGGAGTGGCCAAGTGCCGCTCGCTGACCAGGTCTGCCAGCCGCGCCAACGCCTCCCGCTGCTTCTGCGTCTCCTCATCCGGCCCTTGATGCTCCGGCGGGGACGAATCGCTCGACATACTGCCTTACCTCGGTAAGATTGCCCGCACAACGCAGATAGATGCCGCGCCGGTACGCCATCCAGTTGAGCCTGGAAGAAGGGCTGAGCAACAGGCCGGCCTCGTCGGCGAAGAACGCGGCAAAAGCGCCCCAGGGACGGCTGGTGGTCGTCAGCGGCGTGCGCAGCCTGACCCCGTCCGTGTCAATGCGATAGTGCGTCGGCAGATAGTAGGGCGCTGTGGCGGCGAACAGGGCTACCAGGACCATCAGGCCATACCAGGGGCTCTCGTAGGACAGCACCACCAGAGCGGAGACACCGAAAATCAGCATCGCCGCGAGCAGGGACAGCGGGCGACGATCCCACGCCGGCCAGACGGTCCACTGGAGGGCGTCATCGCTGCGCTCGGCATCGGCTTCGGTGGCTGTCACGTGTCACCGCCGGTTGGGAGCGTTCTGCGCGGCTGTGCTGCGACGGTTGTCAACTTCGCCGTGCGGCGGCAGGCTCCTGCCTGCGGCGTCGCCGGTGCATCGCGTCCCAGCGACGAAGAGGGGATGCGGCAGTAGAAATGGAAAAGGCAGGCAATCTCCCATTACGACGTACAGGAGTGATGAATGGAACCGACAATCGCCATCTACAACTTCACCGAACAGGACTTCGAGGCATTTTGCGCCAACGGTGCCGCGGCCGGCTTCAAACACGCCGGCGTTGGCTTCATGGGGAGCTACCTTCCCCTGCCGCTGGAGAACCTCTCAGACGATGACTTCGAGTACGTGCGCTCGCATGTCAACGGCGCGGGCATGGACATCGTCGCCATCTATGGCGGAGTGAACCTACTGGGCGACGACGGCGTGGAGTTGCTTACGGCCAAACTGCACGGTGCCGCCAGGTTCGGCGTGCATGTGCTCGACACGGGAAGCTTCGGGTTCGCGGACAAGACGCCGGAGCAGATAGCCGCCGACACGCGGACGTTCGTCGAGCGCATCCGCAGGTGCGCCGATGTGGCGGACGGCCTCGACATCACGATATGCCTGGAGACCCACGGCGGCTACACGGGCACGGCGGACACGTGCCTGCAGGCGATGGCGGACATCAACCACGACCGCGTGCGGCTGGCCTACGATCCGGCGAACTTCATCTACTACGAGGGTGCGCGGCCCGAAGAGCGGATCGAGGAATTGGTGCCTTTCATCGGCCACACGCACCTGAAGGACGCCCGCGGGGGGAAGGGCGTTGCCGACTTCCCGCTCATCGGCGAGGGCGAGACCGACTACGAGTTCCTGCTGCCGAAGCTCTGGGAGCTGGGCTATCGCGGCTCGTACACGCTGGAACGGGCGCCCGGCGAGACCACGGAGGAGCGCGCCGCATCAATGGCCGCGGCGTACCGGCTGGTGAGCAGGCTGCTGAAGGCGTGAGGCCGGTTGTGCGGACGCGACTGATGTGACATGAACCCATCGGGGTGAAGATATGGACATGAAGCCGCTGGTATCAACCTTCGTGCTGCTATTCCTGGCGGAACTGGGAGACAAGACACAGCTTGCCTGCATTCTGCAGGCGGCCAAGTTCCAGCGGCCGTGGATGGTGTTTGCCGGCGCCGTGCTGGCTTTGGCGGCGGTCACGGGAATCGGCGTGGCGGTCGGTCACGTCAGCGGCCAATTCCTGCCGCAGGAGACGATGCGGTATGTGGCCGGGTGCCTGTTCGTGGTGATGGGGGTGCTGATCGTTCTGAAGGTGATTTGAGGCCCTGCGGCGCTTGATTTCGGTGCAGGTGCCGGACATTCTACCCACCGACCGCCAGTGTCACTATGCCCCCGAGGAGCAGCGCGCCGGCGATGAGACGCAGCCCCAGCTTGCCTTCGCGCAGTTGTGTGGCCCCGAGAGCGATGCCGATCAGGATGCTGACGTTGCGTGCTGCAGCCACATACGCCACACTCTCGCGCATCATTGCAGTGATGACCAGGGCGTATGCGACGTAGCCGAACAGGGAAGCGCCGAAGATGAGAGCGCCATGCTCGCGGAACTCGGCTTTGACCTTCGCTGCGCGCCGCCGGATGAAGAGGAGCGGAGTGAGCGCGATGACGATGACGACCTCCATGAGGAACTGGTAGCTGGTCACCGAGGAGCCCTGTGCCCCGGCCTTGTCCACGACGTGATAGAGGGCGATGGTGACGGCGGCAAGCGCCGCACATCCCAGCGATGCCGTGGGCTTGGCGGCGCTGGGCGATGGTCCGTTCCTGAAAAGCATGTCCCAGGAGAGCAGTACGGCGCCGCCAAGGATGATGCAGATGCCGAGCAGACCGACGGCTGAGGGGGTCTCGCGGAGGAACAGCCAGGCGATGACGGCGATGATAAGAGGCGCAGTGCCACGGGAGACTGGATAGACGACGGACAGATCGCCTCGGTTATAGCCTGCGCCCATGAGTGAGATGTAGGCGGCCTGGATCACGCCGCCCAGGATCGCCAGCTTCCAGGTGGTGAAGTTGGGCGGGTTGCCGAAGAAGAGCCATTCACCCAGCACCACCGCGCCGGCGATCAGCGGCATGACGGCACTGAAGCCCCACAGGAAGCTGACGCTGTCGGAGGCGCGCTTGGCCCAGAAGTTCCAGGTCGCATGCATGCCTGCGGATATCAGGACCAGTGCGAGGGCCAGCAGGTCCATCTGAACAACCCGCCTTCGAGGGCGCTTTGCGCGTTGGGCAGCCTTGCCGGTCACCCGCCGGCAGGCACTCACAGAAAAGGGCCGAAACCGTAACGCCGTTCCGGCCCCCATGCCAGCAAGGATAGCGGTCTTACAGCGGCGGCGGCGATCCCGGCTCATCAACGCCCGCAACCGTCACTCGGTAGAAATCCGATTCGTAGTCATTACCCGCGTAGTCCATCGCGTACACGCGGATGTCATAGGCCAACGGGCGGGTCGCGTCTTCCTGTGTCTTGCGGACATCGTTGGGGTCTATGTTGATGTTCACCCGCCAGGTTCCGTCCTTGTAGCTGGTCCCATCCACGAGTGCCATGTAGTGATACGTCTCGTTGGCGAGGGGGTCAACCATCTCGGCGCGCACGATCAGCAACCCGTCGCCATCGTTCGCGGCGGCGGTGACTGTGACGGTGCCGCCGGAGGCGCCGAGGCTCAACGGATCAACGAGTACGGTCGTGATCTGAGGACCGCGGGAGGGCGTAACCGTGACATAGGCTTGAGCCGAGATATAGCCGCTGGTGGCGACGACGGTGCCGACGCCCTGCTTGAGGGCAATAAACTTGCCGTTGGAGTCTATCGTCCCGATGTCATCGGCCAGATACCAGCTTGGTTGCACCTCCATGCGGCCGGATGGGCCGTTGATGGGAGCGCTGAACTGGATCTCGCCGTACAGGTCCACAGTGGCCTGGCCGGGGGAGATGCCGATGCTGAAGGGCAGCCCCAGGGCTATGGGAACGACGGCGACGGTAATGTTGATCGTCTGGCCCTTGGTAATGCCGATATCGGCGACGGTCTGGTTGCTGTAGTTGGGGTTGCTGATGGTCTCGACGGTCAGGTCAATGGCGCCGCTGCCGACGGGGACATCCTCGATGAGGAAATCGCCGGAGCTGTCAGTGGTGGCAGTCTGGTCGGTGGACAGTGTGACGAGGCTGTTCGGAAGCGCGACACTGGGGTTATCGCCTTTGACCACGCGCCCGCTGACGGTTGCGGTGTCCACCGGTCCCGGCTCGGGCTCCGGCGGGGGGTTGCCGCAGTTGGAGCAGCAGCCGGCAACAAGCAAGACGGCAGGCAAAGAGAGTATGAATGCGAGGCGGCTAAACACCGACATACGCTGTCAGCCCTTTCTTGGCGCCGAAGCGGCACCGCCAACGGCTGCTTGGATCACCTGTTGAGAATTACCGGAGCAACACGCCGCACCTGCTGCCCGTTGTCGGCCTGCGCCGTTACGGCCACCAGATAGCGGCCGGCGGGTATCGGAGCGCCGTAGCTGTTGCGTCCGTCGAATAATATAGTATGATTTCCGGCCGAACGCAAGTGCTGCTGCTCAACTTTACTCACACAGCGGCCGGCGATATTCAGTATCTCGACAGTCGTCTCGGCGCTTTGGGAAAGCGAGAAGACGATTTGAGCCGCGCCGCCGGCGGTGGGCTGAGCATTCATTGTACCGATCATCAGCGCACCTGCGGTCTTCTCCTGGACGGTAAGCTGCAGGCGGCGGGTCCGCTCCGAGCGGGCGGTGAAGCGGTAGCCGGTGGCAGTGCGCAAGTAAGTCGTCGCGGCGGCAAGCGGGTCGTAGAGCGTGACGGTATAGCTGCTCGGCACGGCGCTCAAGTCGGGCAAGGAGATCTGCACCTCGGTGCCGGCCTGAATGTTGCAGACATCCAGGTTCCATACCCACTTGTTTGCGGTGGCTGCACCCAGTGAGACCGCGTAGGGCGCTATGGAGCTATCGTCGCGGTTGGCGGCGCTGAGGTAGAGCTGCGGGCGGCTGACAATCGGCGGCGGCGAGGGGATGGCATAGTCGGCCAGGGCGGTGCCGACATAGTTCTGAGCGTCCACGCAGCCGGCCGCCTGCAAGACCACCTGGGCGTGCCAGCCCTGTTGCCAGACTGTCTCCGCGCGCGGCGTCTCAGTGGCGGAGCTTGCGGCCACGCCGACCGGCCTGGCGAGAGTGAGAACGCACTGCTTCATGACGTTAACCCAGAAGCCGACCCAGGGCGGCACCATGTTCGAGCCCTGGCTCAGGTCGGGATAGGCGAGGCTGTACTCCCCGTCGGCGGTCGAGTAGGTCCAGGCGAACGCGCCCATGATGTCTGCATTCTCGGCGCTGGCCAGGTCCATGGTGTTCGAGTTGTAGGTGACCGTTGATGCGCCGAAGTCAAGCGGGCCGAAGAAGGGGTTGGCGAGCTGGTGCCAGCCCGGCGTCAGCTCGATGGAGAAGTCGCCGGCCGGCGCGCTTGTGCCGCTGGGCTGAATAACGACGGCCTGGTCGAGTCTGGCCCAGAAGCCACGGCCGAGTGCCAAACGCAGCAGTTCGGGGACGTTGCCGGGCGAGTAGGTGACATAGGCCTGGGCAGTCGGGTCCCAGCGAGCGGCCTTCAGGTTCGCGGGCGCGGTGTTGAGGAGAGTGGCCGGGTCGCGGTCGGGCGGCACTGCGGCCGGCCCGAGGAAGAGCAGGCCCGGCCCGAAGGAGATGTTGTTGTTGGGATAGGACTGCACCGGCCCCGTCGCGCGGATGGTGCGCTCCTCGTTGGATGCGGTATCGCGCACCCCGACGGCGTAGTAGTAGTCCACACCGTCCTGAGTCGTCGCGTCAACATAGGTACTTGTGGCCGGGTTGGTGAGAGTGGCGATGACCGGGATGTCGGTGGTTGATGAGAAGTCGCGGCGGTTGCGATAGATGCGGTAGGATGCGAAGTCGGCGGGTGGCGTGTAAGTGGGCCAATTCAGCACGACAGCGCCCCCGTCGTCATTGCCACGGTCGAGAGCCGACAGGTCGTCTACCGGCGCGGGTGAAGAGTCGTTGAGGGGGCTGACGCCGGCAGATGCATCGGTCTCGGAAGTCAGGGCGTCATCGGTGCAGCGGACCTTGTAGTAATAGACCTGCCCGTCGCTGACATCGGTGTCAACATAGGTCTCGGTGCCGGGCGGCAGTTCGGCGATCTGCTCGAACGTGCCGGCTTCGCCCTGGCGCCGAAGTATCTGATATGCCGTCAATGAGTTGGCGCCGCCGCCGTCGTCGGACGACCTGGTCCAGGTGAGTGTGATGCTGCCGCCGTCATCTCCCGGCGTGTCAAATGCCTGGAAGTTGGAGACCGCTGCCGGGGCCGCGAGCTTTCCCAGCGTGCGGCCGCAGTTGATGCGGCCGGTCCCCAACTGACCCGCGCGTCCGGGGTTGAGAATGTCTATGTCATCGGCATTGTTGCGGATGGTGTCATAGACCTGCGCGGGGCTGTACTCGGGATGCTGAGCCAGCACGAGCGCCGCCAGACCCGACACCTGCGGGCAGGAGAAGGAAGTGCCGACATTATTGCCGCTGAAGTAGCTGTTGAGATAGCTGTAGTCCGGGTTGTAGTAGCTGGGGCCGTAGATGCCGGTGCCCGGGGCGCATACGTCCACGAAATTGCGAGATGAGGTGTCATAGTTGCTGTACGAGGCCAGCCGATCATAGGGGTCCACGGCGGCCACTCCAAGGACATAGTTGTCAGTCGGGTTGGGGCCGTCGTTGCAGGTGGGCGAGACCCAGCTGTTCGCATCATCGCTCATCGCCTTACGGTCATTGCCGGCGGCGCATATCACAGCCACGCCCGCCCGATAGGCGCGATAGATGGGAGCGTTGAAGCTCTGCTCATAGGACGACCCGATGCTGAGGTTGATTATGTCGGCACCGTTGTCCACAGCATAATCCATTCCCTCAACGACGACTGATACGTAGGTCCCCCCATCGTCCGGGAAGACCTGGAGGGCCATGATCTTCGATTTCCAGCTTACGCCTGCGGTGCCGTACCCATCATTGCCGATAGCGCCGGCCACGCCGCTGACTATGGTGCCGTGAGTGACCTGGTCGTCCCTGCCGTTAAAATAGTCGTTGTCCAGGCCGTCGGGATCGGGGTTGGGGTCGTTGTTTTCGTTGAAGAAGTCCCATCCCTGCCAGTCGTCCACGTAGCCGTTGTTGTCGTCGTCAATGCCGTTGCCGGGGATTTCGTCAGTGTTAATCCAGATGTTGTTCTGCAGATCGGGGTGGTCGGTGTACACGCCGGCGTCCACTACGGCTATGACGACGTTTGAGGAGCCGGTGGTCATGTCCCAGCCGCCGGGTGAGTTGATCTGTGGGTGGTGGGACTGGTCGGGGTAATGCGGATCATTGGGCACGAGTGCGGGTCTGACCAGCATGTCCGGCTCGACGAATGCCGCACCGGCGGCGGCGATATCGGCAGCAGCGGCGTAGAGGTCGGTACCCGGGGGAAGTTCGACGACGGCGATTTGGTCGCCGGCCAGTAATCTGGACACTTCGCCTCGTGCCGCCGAAGCGAGACGCACCGATTCGGTGCGTAACGCACTGCGGCCGGCGACGTGCAGGCCGCCGGTTGGGGGTACCACGCCGACCAGGAGGCGATCAGCAGCGGCAATGAGCGGATCGCGTGCCGACGAGATGCGCACGGAGCCGTTCCCGGCAGGCCAGTAGAGCAGATGGATGGCCTTGGGTTGTGCGGCGAAGGCGGCGGGGGCGACCAGTATCACAGCGGCCAGTACGCACATAATGGCAGCGCGGACGGGGTTACTTCGGCAACTCACCTGGGTGACGACCTCCTGTGGCCTCGCGGGCCGCGACTTGATTTGCGCATACCGGTCTGGTGCAGGTCAGTGGCGGCCCGCCTTGTGTGTCCGTCCCTCCCAGGTGTAATTCGGTCAGTTCATGGCTGTACGTGCAGGGAGCCGATGGCCTTCGCCACCGACCCATCGTCGGCTCTGACAACCACGCAGACGAGGTAGCGTCCCCGTGGCACGCGGGTGCCGTTGTCGGCACGCTGATCCCACAGCACGACATTGGCGCCGGCCGACAACGCCCGGTCGGCGGCAATTCTGCGCACCACGCGTCCGCAAATGTTGAGTACCTCAACGTCCACTCCCGCATCCTGAGACAGCGTAAAATAGATCCCTGCTCCGCCGCCGGTTGCCGTGGCCCGCAGCCCCGTCACCGCAAGCGCGGATCCGTCTCTTTCGGCTGCAACGACCTGCAGCTTGCGGACGCTTTGCTGCTCCGCCAGTTGACAGGTATAGGCTGTGGCCGTCCGCATGTTGACGGTACGGCCGGTCTCCGTGTCCTTAAGCAGCAGCCTGTATGCGCTCGGCACCTGGCTGAGGTCCGGCCAACTCAGCGTCACGGCTCGTCCCGGTTCGGCGGTCGTGACAGTCACGTACCAGGTCTGTGAGCCGTCCACGGATTCGACGAAGCTGGTGGCCGCATAGTTCCGGTCGGCAGCAGCCACGGCCAGGTCAACGGCACCATCGAGCAGCGGAGGGCTGAGCACACCGGAGAGGCTGGCGGCCGCGGGATTGACGCCGATGAAGTTGTCCGTGTCGGCCGCATCGCCGGCCCGGGCGACCAGTTGCACGGACCAGTGCTTCTCGTCAACAACCGAGTTACCTGCGGCGGCCGGCCTAAGTGAAGTTACCGCCACTGCGGGCCGCGGTAGTCGCAGCGTTCCCTGGTCGAAGGCCAGGAAGTAGAAGCCCTCGTTCTTGGGCACCGCGGCTTCGGCGAACGTCATGTAGGGGCTGACGAGCTTGTAGCTGGATGTAAAGGCATCGTAGCGCCACAGGTAGTTGCGACAGTAGCCGGCGTTGTTTGCCTCCTGGAGGTTCATCTCGTCGCCGCCGGCGATGATCACGGTGTCGGTTACGGGCATGGCTTGGCCGTATGGATTGCCGAGCTGGTTCCAGCCCGCGTAGAACGGCACCGAGACGTTATTGGCCGGATTGTCGGGGTTGGCCTCATCGTATGGCGGCGGCATCCCGCTGATGTTGAGGACCTTGGCGACGGCGTTGCGGTACCAGAAGCCGCGTCCGAGCTGTTGTTTCAGGAACGGCGAGTTGGGCGTTTGCGAGTAGATCGCGTAGGCACCGCCGCCGGCCGCAGTAGGATCCCAGCGGGCCAGTGCCAGGTCGGCAGGATCGTCAATGCGGAAGATGGCGCCCATGCTGTTGTCGTGCGGCACGGCAGGGATCGAGATCATGCTCAAGCCGGGTGGCAGTACGACGGTGAAGTTGGGGCTGGCTACGACCGGCCCGATGGACTGGACATCGGTGATCTCATTGGGTTCCGCCTTGTCGTCGCGCACGGTCACGGCATAGTAGTACTCCTTGCCGTCCACGACGGGGAAGCCGGCGGTCTGCCCCCGGTCAACATAGGTCTTGGTTGCGGCGTCGTTGATAACGGCCAGCGGCTGAGGGAGGGAGCCGACGCTGGTGAAGGGCGCGTCGGCCCGCCATACGCGGTAAGCGCCGAAGTCTCCGGGCGGGGAATATGCGGTCCAGCTCAGGGAAATGGCGCCGCCGTCGTCTCCCTGGACGTCGCCGCCGACGAACTGGCCGTCCGCGATGGCCGGTGGCGGCGTGTCATCCTTCGCATAGGCCGGCGCGGTGGCTGCCGTGAAGACTTCGGTTGCACTGTCGCGGACGCCGATGCGGTAGTAGAAGGGGACATAGTTCTGGTTCTCGGTGATGCTGGTATCCTGGTACATGGCAACGCCGGCGGCCGGGCTTGCGAGTGTAACAAATGTGCCCTCTTCTCCACTTGTGGAGCGCTGCACGCGATAGCCGATGACATCGTTGAAGCCTTTGCCGTCATCGGCCGACAGCGACCAGACAACCGTGATACTGCCGCCTTCATCATTGGGCGTATCGTAGGCCATGACGGTACGTGGCAGTGCGGGCGGGCTGTCCTGGAGGCAGTTCTGGGAATTCACCCGCCCGGCTCCCATCTTGCCCACATACGCGGAATTCTCGGCGTCTATGTTGTCGGCGCCGGTACGAATCTGGCTGATGATACTGGCGGGGCGGAAGTGCGGGAACTGAGCGGCTATCAACGAGGCGAGGCCCGCAGCGACGGGACAGGCCATCGAGGTGCCGCTTTCTTGGCCGTAGGGACTGGTGAAGTGCAGTTCGGGATGGTCGGGATCGTAGTACAGGCAGCTCAGAACGTAGAGACCCGGCGCCATGACATCTACGAAGTTGCGGGAGGAGCCGTCGAGGTTGGAGAACCAGGCAACGCGGTCGTAGCGGTCGGTAGCTCCGACACCGAGGACGTTATTGTCTCTGAAGTTGGTGCCGTCATTGCAGACAGGCGACATCCACGTGTCAGGGTTATCGGTGAACGTCCAACTGTCATTGCCGGCCGCCGCGACCACGGTGACCCCGGCGGCCACGGCATCGGCAATCACCTGCGTCCACTGTTGGTCGAAGAAACCGCCGATGCTCAGGTTGATGACCTTTGCGCCGTTGGCGGCGGCGTACTGCACTCCGGCGATGGCGTCGCTGCTGACACCGCCGCCCTCATCATTCATCACCTTGATGGCCATGATGCGGCACTGCCAGTCGTGGCCGGCGACGCCCTCAGCGTTGTTAGTGGCGGCGCCGATGATACCTGCCACATGAGTGCCGTGACTTGCGCCGAGGTCAACGTAGCCGTCACTGTTGTCGTCAACGCCGTTGGGGGTGGGGCTGGGGTTGTTGTTGCCCTCAACGAAATTCCAGCCGAACCTGTCATCCACGAAGCCGTTGCCGTCGTTATCAATGCCGTCGCCCGCGGTCTCGTCGCTGTTGACCCAGATGCGGGTGGCAAGGTCGGGATGATCGAGGTCAACGCCGCTGTCAACCACGGCGACCGCAACGCCGGCGCTGCCGGTCTGGACGTCCCATGCTGCCGGCGCGTGAATAAGGGGCCAGTGCCACTGCTCGGAGTAGCGGGGGTCGTTGGGGGTAAGCAGCAGGTACATCAAGCGGTCGGGAGATGCCAGCGCCACCTCGGGCCTGACATTGAGGGCGGCGACGGCTTCGTTGACGGTCTGGCCGGCAGGGAGCTTGAGCAGGAAAAGCTGTCCGTCCGGGTATGTGCGGACAATACCCGTATCGGTCGCTGCCAGCAGGCCCTGCAGCGCAGCCGTGCTGGTGCCGGGCTGTAGCCGGACGAGTACCTGACCGGCCACAGCCTCGTCCGGGACCGTACGGACCCCGGCCGGAGTAGCCATCGGAAGTGTGCGGCCGGATACCCGTTCAGTACGGATCTGGCGCGGGCCCTGCGCGAAAGCCGCCTGCGAGACGAATACGAGCAGTATGAGTGCGGTCAGGAATCCACGCACAATAGCAGGTCCAACGCCGGTTTCTGGCCTCAATGCTCGGCCGGAGTTGATCACGCTCGATCTCCTCCTGTTGGTATTGTTGTGACTTGTTCGGCAGGACAAGATTGCGACCACAGTATAACTCATAAGGCGTGGCGATAACAAGTAGACTACTTCACGGTGTCGGAGATGCCAAGGCGGTGCGCTTGACAGGTGTGCGGGAGCACCGCTACAATCCCTCATGAGCGTACAAGCAATGCCATCACAGTGGTAGTCCCTGCGGATTGCCGCTCGGAAAGGTATCCCGGCCCATGCACGCAATGAAGCGGCAGGTGTTCTTGATTGCCATGCTGGTCTTGCCGGTGTATCGGCCGGCGGAGGCACAGGCTCCGGTTCGAGACGACGCCACGCGAGTGCCACCCGGCGGACAGTCCCTGGTCGGTTACGACTTCGCGCAGGCTCAGGCAGCGGGCATGCAGTTCGAGCGACTGGACCTGCGCGACAGCAAGTGGCAGGGGGCCGACCTGCGTGGCAGCCGCTTCTTGGGCTGCAACGTCCAGGGCGCGGACTTCAGCGGCGCCTCCCTGCGCGGAGCGATTATCGAGGACAGCAACCTGGCCGATGCGGTGATAGCGGATGCGGATCTGAGCGGAGCGCTGTTGCGAGGGGTCAACCTGGCCGGTGCCAGCCTCGCCAACTGCCGCCTCGATGGGACCTCGTTTCAGTACGTGCGGCTTTCCAGCAACGGCGGCACGCACGGCACGGCCCTGACGCTGGCGCTGCGCAAGGCCACCGGCCTCAGTCTGAGCCGGCCGTGGACAAACGCGCTCTCCGGGGATGCGTTCTGCTTCACGTACAATACCGAACTGCCCAGTTACTGGCCATGCAGGCCATACTATCAGCACCCGGTGCTGGGAGCGGGACGGTTGGCCGGCGTGCAGGTTGAGCCCTGCAGCGACCTCGCCCCACTGGATGCCTATACGCGCCTCAAGCAGGCAGTGGTGCAGGGAATGGTGTGCATGATCGGGGTGCGGCTGGCGGAGCCGCGCATCCTCGATGCCGACCAGCCGAGCGTATGGGCGCTGGTGCAGAACATTGAGAAGGCGAATGAGGGCGACCAGATAGAGTTGCTGCTGCCGCCGCTGGGCACAGTGCGCTGGAACGAGGCGGAGCTCAAGGGGAACTGGGAGGGCCCGTGGCAGACACTGTATCCGGCGGGGCATCCAAACAGCAGGGGGAAGTATCCTCTCATCATCATCACCCCGACGACCTCGCCGGGAGACCCGGCGGCTCATATCGCGCCGGTGATGGACCTGGCAAGTCGCATGATTGCGGATCCGCGCACCTATGGGCCGCTGCTGCCGGGGCTGAAGGGGCTGGCGCAGCTTGCCGAGGACCTGCGGGCGGCCGGCTCGCAGCACAATGTGGAGCGGATGGGGCGTCTCGGCGCCTGGAGCCTCTACCCGCGCAGTTCTCTGGCCGGCGCGCGCCTGGAGGCGTCTCAGTTCTGCACCGAGGCCGCTGCACTGGCGCAGGAGCCGAACAGGTCAATGCTGCTGCAGATTGCGGCGATGTTCGAGACCGAGGCCACACTGCTGCAGGACGTGTTCCCCGATTTGGTGCCTCAGGACGGCCAGCAGGTGGAAGCGGGGGAACTGGCGGCAAGATTCCTGACCGCGGCCGAGGTTATCGAGCAGGTGCGTGCCAGCGAACTGCGGATAGCCGGGCTGATAGAGAACGCGGGGTAGCGCTTCAGGCCGGCGGCGATGTCTCTTTCACCGTGTCCACGTGCAGGGCACCAGGGCGTCTTCGTCGGCTTCGGTGCCATGAGTGCCGCGACCGTCGGCGTCGTGCTGGCCGTGGTCGGCCAGGATGATTATCCCATACCCCAGGTCGGTGAGGTCCACGACCAGCCTGTCGAGACGCGCATCCACCTCGGTCAGGTAGGGCACGACCAGCTCCGACGAGGGCCTGAACTCATGGAAGATGTCGTCGGTGGTCACGAGCTGGGTGATGAGGAATTCCGGCGTATCCCGCACCGCCACCTCGAGCAGCATGTCAACTACTTGGTCATCCTCATAACGCGGCGCTGTTCTCCCGATGTGTGCCCAGCGGGCTATCAGGTCGTTCATCGTGCAACCTTTCTGTCCCACCGCGGCCCCCTGCTTGTCGTGGGTGGCCAGGACCTCGAATATCGTCTCACACCGGAAGTCGCCCTCCTTGGTCTCTATCCCATGAACGGATTGGTCGCCGCCGGTGATCATGGTGGCGAAGTTGACCGGCGTGATGGTCGGCATGACCGCCCGCAAGACGACGTGCCTGTCATTGATGAGCGAGGTCAGAAAGGGCATCTTGTCCCGCCAGAGGCCCCATGGGTACATGCCGAGGGCATCGGGTGCCAGGACGGCCAGCCGGTCGCAGTCCCCAAGCTCGGCGACGACCTGCGCAATCGGTTGGCCCGTGCTCTGCGCCGGTGGGGGAACGTCGAGTATCGCGGCGATTGTGGGGGCGATGTGGGTCATCGGGTAGACAGGTGCCGTCATGACTCATCTCCTGTCACAAGATCTCTGCGTAAACGGCGGGGATGAACTGGAGCAGGTCGGTAGCCAGGTAGCCGCGTGGGCCGATACATTCGGCGGCGATGTCGGCGGCGCGACCGTGCAGCCATACCCCCGCATAGGCGGCAGGGAGCGATGCAGTGCCCGCCGCCAGAAGTGCGCCGATAATGCCGCCGAGGATGTCGCCCATTCCGCCGCTGGCCATGCCGGAATTGCCGGATGTATTGATCCAGGCCTCGCCGTCCGGCGCGGCGCAGACCGTGCCGGCGCCCTTGAGCACCACAACGGCATTGAACTGCGCGGCCCACCGCTGTGCTGCGCCCACCCGGTCGCTCTGAATCTCCGCAATCGAGGCGCCGGTGAGTCGCGACAGCTCGCCCGGATGCGGGGTGATGACGAGTTGGCCTGCGTGGCTTGCCAGTTCATCGGCAGCGCCCGCAAAGGCGTTGATGCCGTCGGCGTCCAGGAGCACGGGACACTCGAGCCGGCCGATCAGCTCGCGCACCAGCTTGCCTGTGGCCGTCTCAGTGCCGAGGCCGGGGCCCAGTATCACGCTCTGCACGCCGCTTGCCAGCTTGAGGATGTCAGGGGCGTTGCGGGGCCGCAGGTATCCGCAGCCGTGGTCCATCTGCGGCGCGGTCATCACCTCGGTGCACTTGGTCTCCAGTATGGCGTTGAGTGAAGCCGGGCAAGCGAGGGTGACGAGGCCGGCGCCGGCGCGCGCTGTCGCAAGTGCCGCCATCGCCGCCGCTCCGGTGAGGCCGGTGGAGCCGGCTATCACCAGCGCTCGACCCGCATCGCCCTTGTGAGCGTCCGGGGCACGCCGGGGAAGCGCAGCAGCGACATCGGCCGGTTCGGTTACGCGGACATTGTATTCGGGCCTGTCTATTGCAGCCGGCGCCAACCCGATCTCGGCTACGCGGATGTCTCCGCAGTAGGCGCGGCCGGGATACAGGTACAGCCCCTGCTTCGCCAGGCCGAAGGTGACAGTCACCACCGCCCGGGGGACATCGCCGAGCAATGCCCCGGTGTCGGCGTTGATGCCGGAGGGGATGTCCACAGCGACGATCGGCTCCCCACAGGCCGCCAGTGCAGTGAGAACCTCGGCGAAGCGGCCGCGCACCTGTCCGGTAAGGCCGGTGCCCAGGATCGCGTCAATGACCAGATCGGTCTCGATGAGCAGCTTCGACAGCTCCTCGTCGGAGGGATTCTCGTGAACGGGAAGCGCCAACTCGCGAGCGCGCCGGTAGTTGGTCTGGGCGTCGCCGGTGAGATCATCCGCAGCCGCCAGAAGGGCGATGTGGGGCTTGAAGCCGCGCTGCGCGAGATGCCTGGCCCCGACGAAGCCATCCCCGCCGTTGTTGCCCTTGCCAGCCACCACCAGCACGGGGCCGTCTGCGGGCAGCAGTTCGGCGGCGGCATCGGCGACCGCGCGGCCCGCGTTCTCCATCAGATCGAGGCCGGGGATGCCGCAATCATGGATGGTAGCGCGGTCTATCTCGCGCATCTGTGCTGCGGTCACGGCTCGCATCACATTCTCACCTTGTCTCGCGCACCAGCAGTCGAATTCGCGGCCGCAGAACGGCTTGCGCAGTTCATGCAGCTACAGGCCGAAGCTCATGAGATGGGCACGGCTTCCGAAGTAGACCCGGCCGCTGATGATGCCCAGGCCGGCCTGGATTCCGCCCGGAGGCTCGCAAAGCTTCTCAACCTCGAAGGTTCCGGGCGTAATCCGCAGCAGCGCCTTGGTAAGCCCCAGGTAGATCTTGTTGTCAGGGCCCAGCACCATGGCCTGATTGGTGGTATGCCCGCCGTACTCGGAGAGGCTGGCGGTGTGCACCACTTCCCTGCTCTGGCCGTTGAAGACCAGGAACGAGCCGTCGCCGCCGACACAATAGTAAAGCCCGTCGGGCCCCTGTATCATGCTCTGCATTGACTGCATCTGCTCCAGCGGCTCGCTCTGCCAGATTACCTTCTTGGTCTGCCAGTCGAGGATGTAGAGAGTGGCATAATCGTGCATCGTGTTGGTGCCGTGGCCGCCGCGCGGACTGGTCCCGCAGAGCAGATCGCCATTGGGCAATGCCGCGATGGCCATGGTGCTGTAATCGGGCAGCAGGTCCTTGTGAGTGAGTTGCGTGATTTCCTTGGTTTCCAGATTGTAGATTACCAGTCCGCCGCCCACGTAGCCGTAGCCGGGCTGGCCGCTGATCATGATATGCTTGCCATCCGGATGGGCGAAGGCGTTGCGGGGTATATTTACATTCGGCTGGAATTTCCCAAGGTTCTGTGGATTGTCGGCGGCGCCTTCCTCGGGTTTGTCATAGGTTATCTCCTGGCCGAAGATGGAGGGCACCGGCGCCAGCGTGAGGGGCTTGGAGGTGTCTACCAGCCAGAACACGCCTCCGCTATAGTGGCCGCCAAATAAATAGTTGCCCTGAGTGCGCAGGCTCTTGAACGCTATCTTGCCGGCGGGGTAGAAGACCAGTTGATCCTTGGCCGGATCGTATGTGAAGAGCCTGGAGGGGTGTGCCGTGCTGCCGTAGATTCTGCCATCGGGGCCGGCGTAGAGCACGGCAAGTTCAGGCCCGGGCGTCTTATAGTCGAAAGCCACTTCACGTGCGGTGCCATCTGCGTCCACCACGCCGAGGAGCCTGGCCTCGAGGTCCACCTTGGTAATTCTGCTGCCATCGGGGAACTGGCGCAATGACCTCGACCGCGCGCCACGTATCGGGTCCAACCCAACTGCCGGTTCCTGTTTCGCCAGCAACTGCATGAGTTGGTCGTGTTGCATCCCTTCCGTGCCCTCGATCGGCGCGGGCTCTCCTGCCAGCAGCACGTTTGCGCTACTCCAGCCGGGCACGGTAGCGTAGACCTTGCCGTCGCTTCCCACAAAGGGATAGCCGACGCCATGCTCGCGCTTTTCCTGCGGCACATAGGCGCGGCGCTCGCCGGTTGCGGGATTGAAACCGACCAGTTGGGCGAGCGTGTTGCCGATGCCGACATAGACCCACCCCGCCTCATCCATTGCCATGTAGGTTGTGTACTGTGCCCAGGTCTCCTCGTTTACCTGTCCGTAGTTGACCAGCTCTCGGGTCTCCGGGTTGAAGCTTACGAGATGGGCATTGGGGTAAAGAGAAGCCCAGATGACGCCGGAGCTGTCCTCGTGCATTGACATCGCGCAGCGGGAGGGTGTCTCGCCCCCAAATGTAAAGGTGAGGGTCTTGGGGTCGAATTCATAGAAGTGGCTTCCATAGTGCGAGTACCATAGGCCGCGGGTGGAGTGCCACACCGCGAACGCATTATCGCCGGCGTAAGGCTCCACGGGGACCTGCAGGACCTTGCCGGTGTCGGCATAGATGACCAGTTGGTACCTGGTGCCGGCGTCCATCTGCCAGATCAGCACGACCCGATTGTCTTCGCCGTCCACAGTCACGGTGTAGCCTCGGTTCTCGGCTGCAGGCACCGGAATACCGTGGTCCTTGAGGTCATTCGGCGTTTGGGCGAAGCCGCTGACGGCACCGACCAGCAGGCATAGCGCCATTCCAACTGCAATCTCCAATCGCATGACCAATCACTCCCTAGAAACGTCGTCTCCAAAGCCGCCCAATAGAGCTGAGCAGTTGCACTTGGTTCAGTTTCGCTCCCTGCACTGGAATTACCTCCCCGACATGTGTCAGGCGGGTGGAAACGGTGCCGCCACGGGGGAAGCGAGAGGGACTCGGTGCGGGGCCGGGGAAAACTACACTGCAGAGCAGTGAGCGGCCCGTCTTAGGGCTCAGGTCAGGCATCACGGATCAGGAATCTGTAGATAACTGAGGCTGACAACATGTATCGCATCTGGAAATGGCGGATGGTCCTGGATGGGGAGCCCACGGTACTCGCTCGACTTGCAGAGTGGTTTCCTGGCCCCAATTTGGCTGTTGTAAAGCAAGATGATGAGTATCATCTGGTCTCGGAGACGATGGAGACTTTCTCGGAACTACGAGAGGTAGACAGATTTGCGGACGAGCAACTGGCTCTGCTCAATTCCTACGCCCGGTTCATCTACATGGACGTTAAACCCATCTCAATCACCGGTACCATAGAGACATCGGGTGGCGTGCCGCAGAGATACCGGAGGGTAACAGCCAGTTTCGCCGCCAGCTACGGAGTCGGGCTTGCGCCAGGGCCCGATCCTCTGCGGGAAGCTGTCTTGGCTGCCGCGACAACGCAACGCCTATCGCAGGTGCTCGCCACCAACGACGACGTAAAGCGAGTCCTGAAGTACTGGCTTCGATGCGTCGAAGAAGGCAGATCGGAGCCCTGTTTGGCGATGCGGAGGCTGCTTGAGGTGCTTGGCGGCAAAAAATGGAAAACGACGGTTGGCGATGCTGGCTGGGCGAGAAGACGGGAGGTAGAGGCCTTGGGGGCGCTGCTTCACGATGAGGAACTGAGCGGACCAAAAGCACTGCACGCCTATTCCAAAGGCGACAAGCGCCCCACCACCAAAATGACACTGAGCGAGGCCCACATACTGGTCCAACGGATCGTGATGCAGTATCTCTTGGCGAAAGCGAAGGAATAGTCTGCATTCGTGCTACGCAAGGAAGGGGCCAGAAGCCCCTCTATCGTCAGTATCTGCAGTCTCGGCACCTCCGTCTGCTCCCCGTCACGTTCTTCCGTACATCTTCCCGGCGTTGGTGGGCTACCTTCGCAGCGGCAGGACGCTGAGACGCTGGGCGTCGCCTACTCTTTCCGCTCCATGTAGGCGGTCGTGGGGATGTGGTAAGTGTCGCCCGGACCGAATTCGTACACGTACGCGATTATCATACCATCACCATTGCGGTCGGTGAAGGACTGTACGCTTCGTTGCCGGGAGTGGTCACCGTGCGGACATGGCACAGACCGCTCAGCGGGCAATCAATGAGCAGCGACATCTACACGTGGCTAGGACTGCAGTTGGGGCGCACGAAGATGTCGGTCGGCCGCGTTACACATTCTCCAGAGGCTTAACATTGCCGAAAGTGCGTGGAACGCGGTCCACCGGAGCCGCCCAGCGCACGGCATTGGCGATGACGCGGAGGATGTTCTCATCATAGTAGATCGGCAGCGTCTCGTGGCCGGGCCGGAAATAGAAGATCTTGCCCATGCCCCGGTAGAAGCACATGCCCGAGCGGAACACCTCGCCGCCCGCGAACCAGCTTATGAATATCAGCTCGTCAGGTGCGGGGACGTCGTGGTGCTCGCCGTACATTTCGACGTGCGGCAGCTCGATATACTCACCGATGCCCTCGACGATGGGGTGACCGGGCGCAACCACCCATAGCCGCTCCTTTTCGCCGATCTCGCGCCACTTGAGCTGGCATGAGGTGCCCATCAGCTTCATGAATATCTTCGACTTGTGTGACGAGTGCAATGGAACCAAACCCATACCGTCCAGGACGCGGCCGTGGATCTTCTCGACGATGTCATCGCGCACTTCGCCATGCGCGCCGTGGCCCCACCAGGTCAGGACATCGGTGTTCTGCAGGACTGCGTCGGTGAGGCCGTGGTCCGGCTCATCCAAAGTAGCGGTGCGGACCTCGATGCCGGGCTGTTTCGCCAGGTAGCCGGCGATTGCCCCGTGCATGCCGTCCGGGTACAGCTTGGCGATTTCGGGATTCGTCTGCTCGTGGCGGAACTCGTTCCATACGGTGACGCGAATCGGCTCCGGCATCTGTTGCTCAGCCTCCAAGTCGGCGATCTTCGGACATAGGGCAAGACCAGACTTCTCTCGCAGCAGGGCAATCCCTCCTTCTGGGTGGCCCTCTGGACATTCATCTGGTACGCGGGCATCATCATATTCGCGGCTCTGTCGGTGATAGTGATCATCTTCGGCGCGCGGGACCTCACCGCGATGCTGGGCGCACTCAAGGAGCGCCATCTGGCCCAGCAGGAGCAGGCTATACCCCCTGATGGTGATTCGGCATAGACCGCATTGCCGAGGCGCCAGCCTCGTGACACAAGTTGCGGACTCGGGCTGTGGAAGCCCGAGCTACGCGACGGCGCGGGCGGCGTTGAGCACCCTCATGAACTCGCGCATCCACTCCGTGTTGTCGTGGAAGGTGCGGGCGGTGACCAGGTTGCCGTCAACCACCACCGGCTGGTCCACATAGGTCGCCCCGCAGACCTGTGCATCGAAGCGACATTTGGCCACCGTGGTGACGGTCCTGCCCCTGATGACATCGGCCCTCGCCAGTATCTCGATGCCGTGACAGACCGCCGCCATCGGCTTGCCGGTCTCGGCGAAATGCCGGGTGATATTCATCAGGTCCTCGTCATAGCGGATATACTCCGGCGCTCGCCCGCCGGATAGGACCAAGCCGAGATACTCCTGCGGTTTCACGTCGCGAAACGCGATGTCCGAGGCGAAGTTGTAGCCCTTCGACTCCACGGTGATGTCCCAATCGGGGTGCGTGTCGTGCTGCACCAGATGATAGATGCGCTTCTCCGGGGCGGCCACCAGCAACTCGTACCCGTCCTCGGGGATGCGATAGTACGGGTAGAGTGTGTCGGTGACCTCCGCCGCGTCACCGATGACCAGTAGCACCTTTTCCATATTGTAACTCGCCTCCGTTTGCCTGCGGCCGTCAGAGCAGCTCGATGACATATCTGTACGAGTCCGCCGTCCAGAACTCGGGGGTCGTCCTGTCATCAACGCCGCGCTCGCCCAGGCGGGTCAGGTAAAGCTCGAAGTGGCCGGTCTCGCGGTTCTCGAACAGGCTGAAGTTCGTCAGTTGCAGGCGCGCCGTGTCGCGTTCCGGGTCCCGGTCATCAATGACGGTCAAGGTGTCCCGCTTCAGCGCGCACAGGTCCTCGTCAATCTCGGCGATGTACAGCGGATGGCGCGGCGAATTGCCCTGCGGCGGCACCGGCGATATGTTGCCGATCCAGTAGAGCTTGCCGGTCTTGCCGCTGCGGAGCATGTGGGCGAACGTCGAGGGGGCGTAGAACTGCTCGCCGTCGTCATAGCGCAGGTCCGTGGGGGCGGTCCAGGTGTGGCCGCCGTCCTGCGAGACCGATATCCACTTGCGGCCGGGCGTCACGTCGGTATTGGATCCGCGCATCTCCAGCAGGATGTCGCCGTTTCGCAGTTGCGCCACGAACGGCTCCATCAGGCCGCGCGAGGAGACGCTCAACGGCACCGCCACATGGCCGGATACGCTCCAGTCGTAGTCCTCCGCGCTGCGGTTCCAGCGGCCGATCCAGCAGGCGACGCCGGCCACGGTCTCCATTTCGCCCTTCTCGTTGGGATGCCGGACATCGAAGGTGAAGGGGTTGATCATGGTGCCGTTGTCGAGGGCGAGGATGTTATAGCCGCCATACGAGCGGTTCGTGTTCACGTACTCCGGATTGCCCCAGTTGTCCGGGTCGAACGCGGGGCCGTCCTGGTAGCGGAGCAGACGCGGCTCGGAGAAGCTCCGGCCTTCATCCGTCGAGAGCTGGCAGAAGGTGTGGTCGTACATGTTTTCCCAGGCGGCCTTGTCCTCCCCGATGTAGAGCCTGCGCAAGGTCGTGTGGATGGTGCGGTCGGATACGGGATCGTAGCCCCACGCGAAATCGAAAAGCTCCATCAGGATGTCGCCCTGGGAGTACTTGCGCTGGGGCCGGTCGGTCCACTCGCCCCAGGTCTTGCCGTTATCTTCTGAGTAGCGGACGCTGTGATTCTCCAGCGTGTCGCTGGTCGATTCGTCGCCGTACAGCTCGACCCGGCGCAGGCCGCCGCCCACATAGGAAGCGCTCAACACCGCCGAAACGCCGTGGCGGGGCGAGGGCATGTAGAGTTGGCGGGAAACGGCTGCTATCCTGCGAGTGCCCATGGACTGCCCCTCCGTATTGGGCTGCGAGTGTAGTCACTTCTTCTGCGCCATATTCGAGGCGTGGCAAGCCGACTCCTGCGGCGGCGATTGCAGCCGGCCTGCAAGCGTGCAAGCGCCGGCCCCTTAGGGGACCGGCGCCCTATCCGGCTGCTGCGGCGCGAGCTACTTGAGGAACAGCTCGATGACCGGCACGGCCACCGGCGGCTTCTGCACCGGAATCTCCAGTATCAGCGTGTCCTCCTGGCCCGGCGGCAGGCGGCGGTGCATCGCTTCCTGCGGCACGATCTTGGTCTCCGAGCCGTCGTTGAGAAGCTGCGCGTAATCCACCCTCGGCGCCAGGTTCGGCACGTAAATGTGCTTGAACGGCCACGAGAACATGTGCAGGTAGAGGCGGTCGCCGGCGGCGTTCACCGTGAAGCGGCCATCCGGCGGCGGGGTGAGGTCGGTAGGCCCGCAGCCGTAGATGGACCGCCCGTGCAGGCTCATCCACTCACCAACCGCCTTGAGGCGCTCCACGGCGCGCGGCTCGAACTGCCCGCGACCGGTCGGCCCCACGTTGAACAGCATGTTGCCGCCCTTGGCGACCCCGTCAATCAGCATCTTGACGATCATCTCCGGGCTCTTCCAGTCAAGCTGGTCGCGGTAGTAGCCCCAGCTTCCGGAGAAGGTCTGGCAGGCCTCCCAGATGAGCAGCTTGCCATCATCGGCGCGCATGGCGCTGGCGGGCTGCACCTGCTCCGGCGTGGTCACGTCCTGCGGGATCTCGGTGCGGTCGTTGATGACGATGCCCGGCTGCAGCTCGCGGCACAGCTTGATAAGCTCCTCGGAGTGCCAGTCGTCCTTGCCCTTGCCCGCCGTCAGCAACCCCTGCGCAGGCATCTGCGAGTACGAGTAGTCGAAGAACAGGTAGTGGATCTTGCCGTAGTTGGTGAGAAGCTCGCGCACGCAGCCGTGCAGGAACTCCACGTACTTGCTCCAGTCGCGGTTCTGATTGGCCTTGATGTATTCCTCATCGGCGCAGCGCGGATGATGGCCGTCCAGCGTGAAGTGCGGATGCGTCCAGTCAATCAGCGAGTGGTAGAAGCCGACCTTCAGGCCCTCGGCGCGGAACGCCTCGACCATCGGGGCGATCAGGTCGCGGCCGCCCGGCGTGTTGGTGACGTTCCAGTCGGTGAGCTTGGTATCCCACAGGCAGCAGCCGTCGTGGTGCTTGGTGGTGATGACGAAGTACTTCATGCCGGCTTCCCTGGCCAGCTTCGCCCACTGCGCGGGGTCGTAGAGGTCGGGGTCGAAGTGGTCGAAGTAGCGCTGGTACTGCTGGTCGGTCATGCTCTCATACTTTTTGAGCCATTCGTGCCGCCCGCCTGCGGCATACACTCCCCAGTGAATGAACATCCCGAACCTGTCGTGAATGAACCACTCGGTATCGCCTGGTGTGTCCTGGTAGTCGAAAGGCAT
>CAZJVY010000005.1:0-59419 GCA_964549395.1 uncultured Armatimonadia bacterium
GCTAGGACTACCGGGGTATCTAATCCCGTTCGCTCCCCTAGCTTTCGCGCCTCAGCGTCAGTCACGTTCCAGACAGCAGCCTTCGCCACGGGTGTTCCTCCTGATATTTACGCATTCCACCGCTACACCAGGAATTCCACTGCCCTCTCCCGTACTCTAGTCTAGCAGTTCGGAAAGCAGCCCCGGAGTTGAGCCCCGGGATTTCACCCTCCGCTTACCAGACCGCCTACGCGCTCTTTACGCCCAGTAAATCCGGACAACGCTGGCCCCCTACGTATTACCGCGGCTGCTGGCACGTAGTTAGCCGGGGCTTTCTTTGGAGGTACCGTCATTCCCCGCCGAGCGGGGCCTTCGTCCCTCCTAACAGAGGTTTACGATCCGCAGACCTTCATCCCTCACGCGGCGTCGCTGCGTCAGGCTTTCGCCCATTGCGCAAGATTCCCTGATGCTAACTCCCGTAGGAGTCTGGACCATGTCTCAGTCCCAGTGTGGCCGATCATCCTCTCAGACCGGCTACCCATCGTCACCTTGGTGAGCCGTTACCTCACCAACTAGCTAATGAGCCGCGGGCCCATCTCCAAGCGGTACGAGACCTTTACTAGCCGACACATCCGTGTCGGTAGACCATCGGGGATTAGCACAAGTTTCCCTGTGTTTTCCCCGTCTTGGAGGTAGGTTACCCACGTGTTACTCACCCGTATGCCACTCTCCACAGACCGCGTCACTCCGAAGAGATCTGTGATCTGCTTCTCGTTCGACTCGCATTCATTAGGCGCGCCGCCAGCGTTCGTCCTGAGCCAGGATCAAACTCTCCATCGAAATCGTCTCTCCGTACTGGAGCTCATGTCTCCCGCCGAAGATCAATCCTCTGCTCGTACAGTCTTCTGGCTTTTCACGCTATTCAGTTGTCAAGGATCACTCTTCGTAGACTTGCTATTATACAACTCTGGCCATGCACTGTCAAGGCCCACTTTGCGGCGCCTTGACCAACAAGTACTGACCGGTTGAACACCGGCCAGCAGGACGCAGAGTATAGGGCATTGCCTCCTCATTGTCAAGGTCCGCCCAGAGATTCCTCGATGCCGTGCAAAGGCCAAGTTGAGGCGCGTTCCGCCACGCGCGCGTCCGTCCTACTCACTCATCGGGCGTCATGCGCCGGCGCTTGAGGCGGTCCGCATGTCTGGTCCCATGCAGTTGAGTTCCCTGATGCTGCGCTTGCGAGGCTGCCCACAAGCCCTTGCACTCAAGGCCGTTCTGCCCTATCATTGCCATCTGGAACCACCCACGGACTCCGAACACAACTGATCGCTCCCGCTAGCGTGACGCAGACGCGTGCATGGAGGAAGGCTCTACTACAGATGGCTCACAACATATTCGTTGCCGGCACCGGCCAGCACAGCGGAAAAACCCTCATATCATTCGGTCTACTCGCCGCATTCAGACGCCTGGGATACAGGGTCGGTTACATGAAGCCCGTCGGCCAGCGCACCGTGCAGATAGGCAGCGACACGGTTGATGAAGACGTTGCGCTCATGCACGGCGTTTTCGGGATTACTACTCCGCCAAAGGCCAGCAATCCTGTAACCATCCCTTCCGGATTCACGCGCAAATTCCTGCGCGACGGCGGAGGCAGTGGCGAGCTGCAGCAGTTGATCCGGGATAGCTACGAGATCGTTGCGGGCTCTGGCAGTGAGGCGGCCGATGTTGTCATCATCGAGGGAACGGGGCACGCGGGAGTCGGCTCGGTCATCGGCCTGTCCAACGCCGCTGTGGCCCGCCTGCTGAACGCAACCACCCTGGTCATCACCGGCGGCGGCATCGGCAGGCCCGTGGATGATTTCGCAATCAACAAGGCCCTGTTCCGCGAGGAAGGTGTCCCCGTGCTGGGTGTCATCGCCAACAAGGTGTATGAAGACGGCTATGACAAGGTGTCCGAAGCGCTGCAGATCTGGTTCGGACGCGAATCGGTCCCGCTGTTGGGAATCGTGCCCTACCGTCACGTACTGTCCGCGATAAGGCTGCGCCAGGTGGTTGCAGAGACCGACTGCGAGGCCATCAACGGAGAGCAGCACCTGGATCAGGTCATTGAGGACTGCATTGTGGCGGCAGCCTCGCCCCGTCGCATGCTGCCGCTATTCAAGGCCGGCGTACTTGCCATCATGCCCGGCGACCGTGACGACCTGGTCCTGGCGGCGTTGAGCTCCCACAGGACTACATCTGGAGGCCATCGCATGGGTGCCTCGATATGCCTGACGACCGGCCTTCTCCCCGGCGACAACATCATGGAGTTGGTCCGCGAGAGCGAGATGCCGGTGCTGGCAACCGAGGAGGGCACCTACGCGATCACCTCGCAGATTTCCGATCTGGTTGCGAAGACCGATCCCACCGAAAAGGACAAGCTGGCAACGGCCGAGAAACTGGTCGGCGACTACGTGCAGGTTGAGCAGATCCTGAAACTCGTCCAGGCCGGGTAGGCGGGCGGCTGTGCCGCACGCGGTGCCCTACATGTTATCACCTCAGAAGGAAAGGTGGGCCCGTGACATCATGCTTAGTGACATCGAAATCGCCCAGCAGGCAACCCTCCGTGACATCGGCGCTATCGCCGGCGAGGTCGGAATACGCCCCGAGGAGCTTCGTCTCTACGGCAACCACATGGCAAAAGTGGAATTGTCAATACTTGACCGTCTCGCCAGCGAACCGGACGCCAAGCTGATCCTCGTCACCGCCATTACCCCGACACCGCTAGGTGAGGGGAAGACCGTCGTTACGCTCGGCCTTGGGCAGGCGTTGCGACATATCGGTGAGAGGGCTATCTGTACTGTGCGCGAGCCTTCGATGGGGCCGACCTTCGGGATTAAGGGCGGCGCCTGCGGGGGGGGGTACGCCCAAGTGCTGCCGATGGAGGACATCAACCTCCATTTCACCGGCGACATCCATGCCGTCGGCGCGGCCACGAACCTGCTGGCAGCCATGCTCGACGCCAGTCTCTGGCACAAGAACCCGCTCGGCATAGACCCGTATTCCATCACCTGGAACCGCGTCGTGGACATGAACGATGTGGCGCTGCGTAGTATCGTGATCGGCCTGGGCGGGAAGACCGGCGGCTGGCCGCGCGAGGCTCAGTTCGACATCACGGTGGCCTCCGAGGTGATGGCGGTTTTGGCGCTATCCACCGGTTTGAAGGACATGCGCGAGCGCTTCGCCCGCATTCAGGTGGCTACGGACCGCGACGGCAGCCCTGTAACGGCCGAGGACCTCGACGCTGCCGGCGCGATGACGGTACTGATGAAGGATGCTATCAAGCCGAATCTGGCCCAAGCGCTGGATGGCGGGCCGGTGTTCGTGCATGCCGGGCCGTTCGCCAATATCGCGATCGGTACTAACTCAGTCCTGGCCGACAAGATTGCACTCAAGCTAGGCGACTACGTGATTACCGAGGCCGGCTTCGGCGCCGACTGCGGCGCTGAGAAGTTCATCAATATCAAGTGCCGGGTCGGCGGGATGCGGCCTTCGGCAGTGGTGATCGTGGCCACGGTGCGAGCGCTCAAGCTGCACGGTGGCGCCTTCCAGTTCAAGCCCGGCCGCAAGCCACCCAAGGAAGACATAGAGAAGGAGAACGTTCCGGCACTGCGCGCAGGCTGCGCTAACCTCGCCAAACACATTGAGAACATGGGCAAGATGGGACTGCCGGTAGTCGTGGCGATCAACATCTTCCCCTCTGATACGCCCGGCGAGATAGCCGCACTGAGAGAAGAGGCGCTGGCAGCAGGTGCGAAGGCCGCCGTCGAGACCTACGTCCATGGCAAGGGCGGCGAGGGCGGCGCCGAGCTCGCCGCAGCCGTCAAGCAAGTGTGCGAAGATGATAACGACTTCCGCTTCCTCTACCCTCTCGATGCCTCCATCAAGGAGAAGATCGAGACCATCGCCACCGAGATCTACGGAGCCGCGGGCGTTGACTACATGCCCACAGCCGAGGCTAAGATCAGGCAGTTTACCAAGGCGGGTTACGACAAGCTACCCATCTGCATGGCAAAAACGCACCTGTCGCTGTCGCACGACCCCGACGTGAAGGGCCGACCCACGGACTTCACGATCCCGATCCGCGACATCAGGCCATCGCTCGGCGCGGGCTTCCTCTACCCGCTATTGGGCGAGATGCGCACCATGCCGGCGCTGCCGACCAGGCCCGCCGCCGTTGACGTGGACATTGACGACGACGGGAAGGTTGTCGGCCTGTTCTGAACCTTGAAGGCGCTGAAGGAACAGGGGTCGCCGCGCTGCGGCGGCCCCTATTTGTCGGTGCAGGTCGGCTGTCTCGCAAGCCAGGAACTGGAAGGAGTCGCCCGACCTGGCAGGAAACTTGGGTATGTGAACGCCGCACAAACGCCCGCCAAACGGCTTTCGGAGGCGATCGGATGGACACGAGGCTTCGAGTGTTGCTCATCTTGCTGTCATCGTTAGTGGCCGGAGCACACGGTGCCGATGCCAAGCAATGCAGCCGGTTTGTCACCGCCCAGATGCGCGCCAACGCCGTGGCGAACGCCGGGAAGCTCGAATGGGCGGCGACCGAACAGCGCAACGCCGTCGCGGCGGCCGACAGGTGGGCGTCCATGACCGACGAGCAACTGTGGGCGATTGTGCCCTCCCAGGAACTGCCACGCGACATCCACGTCAGCCAGGCAATCGGCTGCCCCAACTGCGGCAAGGCGATAGACAAGTTCGGCAACTACCCGTGGACGGTGGATTTCTGGAACCGCCCCTGGACGATCCAATGCCCGAACTGCAAGAGCATTTACCCGAAGAATGACTTCTACGCGTTCTACAAGACCGCGCTCGATGAGCACGGTATGTTCCGCCACGAGCTGGGGGACCGCTCGCTGCTATTCAATGCGGACCATCCGGACCCGAAGGCCCCCCTGCACAAGGTGTACGTGGATGACGGCTATGGTATGTTCGATGAAAAGGGCAACAAGTTCGTCGCCATTGCCTATTACGTGTGGCTGGGCCAGTGGCAAGCCGTACGCAGCGCCATCGGCGCGCTTTCCCGGGCGTACACGTTGACCGACGATCGCAAGTACGCGTACAAGACGGCGGTGCTGCTGGACCGCCTGGCCGATGTGTACCCCGAAATGGACCTGGACAACCTCGCCAAGGTCGGCTTCCCGCGCTCCTACGCCGGGCCGCCGTACCTGGGCCGCATTGAGGACCACGGCTGGGAGAATGACGTGGTGTGGTTGGTGGCGCATGCCTACGACTATGTGTTCGAAGGCATCCAGGGCGACCAGGAACTTGTGGATTTCTGTGCCCGCCAGTCGCAGAAGTACAAGCTGGCGGACAAGAGCAGCATCGCCGTCATCTGCAAGCATATCGAGGACAATCTGCTGGTGGATATGCTCAAGTCGTACAAGGATGATCGTATTAGCGGCAATACGGCCAGAATCCGCAACCCGGCCGCCGCCGCAATCGCCCTGGACCGTGGGCCGGAGACCGAGCAGTGGCTGGACTACGTGTTCAGTCCCGGCTTCCCGAACGAGAGATACGGCGGGGGCACCGGCAATTCCATCCCGTGGATGCTCATCGAGGGAGTGGACCGTCACGGCATGGGCAACATGTCGGCGGGCTACGGCAGGTTCGTCAGTTCCACGATGCGCGATCTGGCGGACGTGCTCTGTGCCTACCCGGACTACCGGAAACACGATGTCGTGGCTGACTTCCCCAAGCTCAAGCAATGCTTCCTCATAGATGCACGCCTCAATTGCCTGGATGCGGCGGTACCAAACATCGGCGACGCTGGAGCTACGGGGGGCTGGTACCGAGGCGGAAACGTCACCCAGTTCGTGCGTGGGTACAGGTACTACAGGGACCCCCGCATGGCGGCCCTTGCGGCCCACTTCGCAGAGGGCGACGCCGGCAAGTACCGGCTCCCTGAGGACATCTATGAAGCCGACCCAGAGGCCCTGGCAGGGGGAATTGCGGCAGCGGTGAAGGACGAGCCGTTCAGGCTCCACTGCGAGCACCTGGGACGGTACGGGCAAGCTGTGCTACAGACCGAGACCCCTCAGGAAGGCCGCGCGCTGTGGATAAACTACGGCTACGGCCTGGGGCACTCGCACGCCGACTGCCTCAACATCGGGCTATACGCAAAGAACCTGGACATGCTGCCCGATCTGGGCTACCCGGAGTACACCGGTCAGAGCTGGCCCAACCGTTTCGCGTGGAACTCGCACAGCGTCAGCCACAACATGCTGCTGGTCAATGACACAGCGTGCGGCGGCAGCCCCGGCGGCAGGATCAACCTGTTTGCGGTGGATCCTCCTCTGCGGGTCATGGACGTCAGCTCCAAGACGGCCTACCCGGGACTGCGGACTTACCGCCGCACAGTGGCGCTCGTGGACATATCAGACACCGACAGCTATGTCTTTGATGTGTTCCGGGCACGCGGGGGCAAGAACCACCGACTGATTTACAACGGTCCCGCTCAGACTGCCACTGTCGCGGGGCTTCAGTTGCAGCCGCAAGCGACAGGTACATTCGCCGGCGAGAATGTCAAGTTCGCCGAGTTCTACGACGGTGACGTCATCGGCTATCACGGCAGTGGCTTCATGTACCTGTACGACGTGGAGCGATCCGGCAAGCCTGTTGACACGTATCTCACCGTGGACTGGAAGGGCGAGGACCTACGCGGAAGGATCGCCGAGGGCAAGGAACCACACCTGCGCCTACATGCGCTCAGTCCCTGTGATGAGGTGGCCCTGGCCAGCGGGGACCCGCCCCAGAACAAGGTCGGCAATCTGCGCCGACTCCGCTATGTGATACGTAGCCGCCTGGGCGAGAACGTGACCAGCCAGTTTGTCACGGTGCTGGAGCCATACGATACAGCGCCCTTCGTCAAGCAGGTCCGGAGGCTGCAGGTTGAGCATGACGCCGACCCCGACTCCGTGACGGCGGTTGCCGTGGACCTGGCCGATGGGACCACTGATATCATCATCAGTTGCGAGGAACGAACCAGCGTCAAGGTGGAAGGTGGCGTGGGGTTCGACGGTCAGTTCGGGATGATCAGGTTGGTCAATGACCAGGTCAAGACAATGCGGATGTGCAATGCCACACTGCTGAGAAAAGGCGAGGCGGAGTTGACGGCGCCGGTTGCGGCCTACGAGGGAACGGTCACTGCCATTGACATCTCCGACCCACTCAACAATCGCGTCATGCTCGCCCCTCCGCTGCCGCAGGATGACGGCCTCATCGGCAAGGTGATCCACTTCCAGAACGACCTGCCGCTCGACACCAGCTATGACATCAAGGCCATTACGGCCGACGGCATCTCCACCGGCGACATCACGATCATCCGCAGCTTCAAGGATAACGCGGACTTCGCCGCCGGTTACAACTACCTGGTCAATCCCGGCGACCGATATGCAGTGCCCATCGTCGTCGGTCGTGACTTCTAGCCGGTTGGGTCTCGCACTGCTACCCGAAATGGGAGGTGCTTGGTGTGTCCGACTGCATATTCTGCAAGATCGCCAGCAAGGAAATCCCGTCTTCAGTTGTGTATGAAGATGACGCGACAATCGCGTTCGACGATCTCAACCCGCAAGCCCCCGTGCATGTGCTGGTAATCCCAAAGCAGCACATCGCCGGACTT
This sequence comes from uncultured Armatimonadia bacterium, assembly GCA_964549395.1. Lineage (GTDB taxonomy): Bacteria > Armatimonadota > Zipacnadia > Zipacnadales > UBA11051 > UBA11051. Next base: position 7,643 of record CAZJVY010000005.1, read on the forward strand.
TCGGACGCAGGCGAGGAGGACACGGAACTGCTGGGCCGTCTATGCCGCACGTGTGACAAGGTGGCTGAGCTGAAGGGCATCATGGACGGCTATCGCGTAGTGGCCAACAAGGGGGAACAGGCCGGCCAGTCGGTCTTCCATCTGCACTTTCACGTTCTGGGGGGCCGGCGCATGACGTGGCCGCCCGGCTAGCCTGAGCGACCTGCGCGCTTGTGCTCTCCGCATGTGCGCCGGGGCCTTGGCGTCCCGTTCGCGGCCCGAAGCGACCGATATGCAACGAAGCATCATTGTCACAACCTCGCGCCGTCCGTCAGCCGACTTGCGCCGGCAAGCGGAGCAATGGGCCGAGCGCCTGCGTGCGCCTGCGGTGCCGAGGGAGGGCGGTCTTGAGCAACTGTGCGGGCAACACGGGGCCGACGGAGTGCTGGTCGTCTCCCAGCAGCGTGTGACCTATCACGAGCCCGAGACTGGCTTGGCCTACTTTTTCCACCCGAGCATGGCAAAGGTTCGCATTCACAACCTCGAAGCAGGCCGGGGCGATCCCATGGTCGAGGCGATGCGACTGCAGCCCGGTGACACCTTGCTTGACTGCACGGTCGGCCGCGCTACGGACGCCGTTGTCGCAGCGCACGCAGTCGGGCCGGAAGGCAGCGTCCTGGGCATTGAGAAGGTCCCGGTGATAGCCCAACTTACAATCCATGGCCTGGCGACGTACGAGGACTCCAGCCGCAAGTTCACCGGGCTTCTGCGTCGCGTGGAGGTCCTGGAGGCCGACTACAACGACTATCTGCCGACCTGCGCAGATCATAGCTTTGACGTAGTGTACTTCGATCCGGTGTTCCATGAGCCGGCGAAGAGGTCTGAGGCCATGAAGCCTCTGCGCGAGCTGGCCGACAAGTCCACGGTGAGCGCTGAGGCGCTGCAGGAGGCCCTGCGGGTTTGCCGGCGCTGTGTGGTCATCAAGCAGCGCTACGGCACGCCGTTATGGGACGCGCTGGGCATTGAGAGCATCGTGGCCGGCGGCTCCAGCCGCGTCGAATATGGCGTCGCCGAACCGTAGGAAGCAGTGCCGGCAGTACCTCACAGAAGGCCGTTGTGCGGCTGGACCTTGCAGTTGTCGGATCGGCAAAGGGGGTAGACCGGGTGAAGATCGGCGTGGTATCCGATACGCACGGCGATTTCGCGGCATGGGAGAAGGCTTGGGACGTAGTCCTGCGCGATTGTGACTTCATTTTCCACTGCGGGGACATCCTCTATCACGGCCCGAAGTTCGACCCCGGCCCTGGCCACGGCCCGCGAGAGATTGCCGCCGCGCTCAACTCACTGGCGGTGCCGTTGTTGCTCGCCAGAGGTAACGGCGACTCCGATGTGGACAGCCTGGTCATCGAGGCTCCAATCCAGTCGCCGTATGCGCTGGCACAGATCGAGGGGACGCGTTTCCTGGCCACTCACGGTCATCTGCAGTCGCCTGACGAGCTCCTGTCACTGGCCGCCAGGTGGGGTGTTGACTACCTGCTCACGGGCCACACCCATGTGCCACTGGTTCGCGTTGTCGAGGGCGTTACGCACCTCAACCCCGGCACCACAACCTACCCTCTGGCGAAGGATGATGCCCTGTGCGTCCCTTCGTGCGCCGTGATTGCGGATGACAGCGTGACGGTGGTGAATCTGGATACAGGAGAGCCGGTGCCGCTTCTCTGAACCGAGAGAGGGATGACAGCATGACCGGCCGCATGGACCAGAGACTTATCTGTCCGTCGCGCCGGCGCTGGGCTGAGGATGCCGGCCTGTCGCGCGCTACTCGGGCAACTCAACAGAGTCAGTCTTGAGGTTCTCCACAACACGCCTGCTCTGCCCGTCGGGCAATTGCACCACCAAGTCAATTCCACTGTCGTCCTGTTCCACGATGCTGACAGCCACGCGGGGGCGTTCTTCCCCTTGCGGATACGGATAGAGCAGTGTGACGAATGTCGCGGGCCCCTTGCTTTTGCGGCTCACGACGGCAGTGGGATTGGGCACCACCGTGTTCCCTCCACGGCGCCAGCCTCTCCTCACTGGCTCAATCTGCCCCTTGACCACAGCCGCTTCCTGCCCGCTGTCGGGAGCAAACGCGATTGCCAGATTCGGCCCGCTGGCCTTGCTTGTCGAGATACACCCATCCTGCACGTCTGCGTCTTCGCTATTGAGCATGAACAGCACTTCATACAGGTGTTCGGCATTGTCACGCGGCTTGGCACGGTCTATCAGCACCCAGTAGCGGTTATCAACGAAGATTGCGGAGCGTGTGTGGGCGACCCTCAACCGGGACTCATCACCATAGCCGCTGCCGTAGGTGCCTCGGAAGTACACCGTACCGTCAGCAGCTCTCCATACGTGCGGTGCCGGCCCACTGGCGGTCCAAGTCGCCTGATCGGCGGCACGGTTCTGTCCCTGGTAGTCCACCACCAGCGTGTTGTGCGAGAGCGATGACAGCATGAACTGACGCCACGGCGATGTATCGTTGTAGCGGTATGTGCCCGGGTCTGTAATGAGGTAGTCCCCGTAGGCCCATAGCTCGAACGACAGGTTGTCCTCGTGTTGGTGCGCGACTCCGTACGGCCCGGCATCCACGATCAGGTAGCGGGCCTGCGGGCCCCAGTCGCTACGCATCACGTACTGCCCGGCGTAGGGGAATGCATAGTTGGTCTGCTGTGGCACAGTGCCGTACTTACCACCCGTGGCCGCCCACAGGAAGTCTCCCCGCTGGGGATAGTCCTCGAATGCGTCAGCCATCGCCTCAGGCAGCCCGGAGCGGCCGGTATCGTTGAGGGCCGGCAGCAGGCCGTTGATACTGCAGTAGAGCAGATAGTTGTACATGCTTTCCAGCCGCTCGGCGAACTTGTCGGGCAGCGGCCGGTCATTGAGCTTGCCAAGCTGATACGACCGGTGGAAGCTCCTCGCCACCCCGGCGCCGTAGCCTGGGCTGAGCTCCCACTGGCTCCCATCGGGATAGACCTGGCGGTCCAACTCTTCCTGCAGGCGGGCGGCTGCCTCGGTGCGCCACTGCTCCGCCTCCTTGAATTCCGGGAGTAGCACGCCCACCACGAACAGCCCGGTGCTCTCGGTGACAAGCCAGTTGGACGTCAACTCACCCCGCGTCGGGAACCGGTAGAGATATCTGGCCATCTCCACATACGCCTTGACCATCTCCACCACCGCATCGTCGGTGAAGTTGGGGGAACGCAGGAAGGTGAAGAAAGCATTGGTCCAGTTGTCTCTCAGCCGCATCCCGACTTCGAGGGTGCGCCACTCGGGAGCCGTGTACTGCATGGGGTGGCTGCGCAGGCGTTCGGTCCGAGCGACGGGTATGGGGTGCTCCTTGCGGAAGTCCAGGAACTGGGCGACGAACTCCTTGGCGTAGCGCTCGTCGCCGGTCAGCCGGTAGCCGGCGGCAAGATCATCCCACCACGGCATCCGCAAGAACGTCAGGGACCAGTCCCAGTCAAATTCGTACTGCGGTGCGTATGTGGGGTTGTCCATCCAGTCTATGTCCGGGCCGAACTCATAACCGACGCCTCTGACCTTGAAGTAGTGGCGCATCGCGGTCTCTGCGGGCCCGTAAGGCTCGGGACTGTTGCCCACGGGACCGAGATGATCTATGAACCAACGGGGCTGTGTGCGGGTGCGGAAGTGTCTTGCCAGTGCCGCTTTGGCGCCCGCGATGTCGCCGTTGCGGTAGCTGGCCGCCACCTCCGCCATGGCCGGAGTAGTCATCTCAAGCGCCGAGAACAGCTCGTCATCGGTCAGCGAGTGCCGCTCTATCTCCGGCAGCGGCGGCCCGCTGATCCGCATCAGCCCCATAAGCGCCATCAGAGCCATTAGATGAGGCAATTCTAGACTTCCCTTCGCGCTCGGAACCGACGCGCATCGGTTGCTGTGTCAGCATTTCTGTTAGACGCTTCTGCGCCCTGTCCGCCTCAGTCTGCACGGCCTGCCACCTGTTCGCCGCAAGCCCGGCGGCACCACGACGTGAAGCGGTCAAGTCCTCGCTGCAAGAGAGGAGGATGGCCATTGGGGGGCACTGCTTGCCGCCAATACGCACAGCCGGCTGCCGATTGAGACGCCTATTGGGGGAAGCGAAGGGGAGCCCGCCCGGGTAAGGGCAGAACGGGCTCCCCTGCTCTAGCCGCAACTATATGTTGATCTTGATATTGGCTGAGACCCCGACGCCCCCGACTCCGCGCACGCTCTTCGTTGTCGTCTTCTTGGTGGAGAGCGGGATGAGGACCCGTCCTTCCAGATTGCTTATCTTGATGCTGGCCTCACCCACGGCCTGGACCTTGTCCACCTGCGAGGGCGGCCCCACGACCTGCGCGGCGCCCACGGCGGTTGGGTCTTTGGTCCCGATGCGCATGATGGGGACTACCTTGGTCTTGGCTTGGGGCATCACACCGTTTTGGGCCATGACATCGTTGATGCCGTTGTTGATCTGGCTGCCGAACTTGGTCACGACATACGCGATGCCACCGATCTTGAGCAGGTCGCCCGCCAGTCCGCCCAAGTCAATCCCATGCGCCTTCGGCGGCGGCGCAGCGAAATTCGCTACGGCCGCGATCACGAACAAGGCGGTAAAGTATGCCATCAACCTACGCGTTGTAGGTTTCATCCGGATCCCTCCTAAAGCTTCAGGTCGGCCAGGCCGACGACCGCGCACTCGTTGACACGGTCCAGCTTCTTGCCTGGCGTCTTGGTGGATACTGGCACGTAGATTTCGACATCGCCGAACTTCTGCAGCCTGGACTCCAGTTGCGCGACGGCTTGGACGGTGTCAACCTTGGATTTGGGGCCCGTCACCCGCGCCATGCCGACCTGGATGCCTCGGCCGATGGAGAGAATGGGGACGTCCTTGTCCTGATAGGGCTCACTGGGCTGCCATGCGGAAGTTGCCCCAGAAGTCGCCAGGCTTAGCGTCGAGGGGCCGGGCTCTCCGCCGAGGGCCGCGGCGATATTCTGCGCCCATGTGTCAGCCAGACTCGCCTGCGGGACTCCGTTGAGGCGTGCGTGCTCGGGGTCGGCGGTAATGATGAGCGCGTCGCCCGCCACGACAGACGGCTCGCCACGCATCATCCCGGCGTGCACGTCGCTGGGGTCAATACCCTCGAGCAACAGGTTATTGAGGCGGCTCCTGATGATCATCGCCCGCTCCTCGGCGGTGAAGCCGCCCGCTCCGGCGCGAATGCGCAACACGACGACGTTGTCAATGGTCACTTCGCCGTCCCCTCCTGCAACCGTGTACGCCGGGCGCTCGGTGGTGCCGCCCGCGTCGTCGCAGTAGGCGGGCTCCGGCGCGGGTACAAGACTGCCGGAGTGAAGCACGCTAACGGCAAACATCATCCCTGCCAGGACCATCGCGGCCACCAGCAGCTTGTCTTGCGCCGACAGATTCTTGCCAAGCATGTCGTCATCACCTCAGCTTCGTACGTTCTTCCTGCCATCGCAGTGCAGGCAGGTTACTCTTCGGGCTTACATCGCACATATTCTCCAAGTATCCGCCGAATCCTGCTGTCAGTACGCCCGCCGGGCGCACGTTTCTACTGCGGCCCGACTATGGTTACGCCGGTAGAGAGCGGCATCTGCCGTCCTTCCACTTCGTACATAACCTCGGCGAACGTCGCGTTGAAGCCCTGCTGCGGGTACTTCATGCGGCCTGTGTAGCGCCCCTTGCGAGGCCGCAACTCGGTCTTGCTCCATGCGGCTTCCCTGAAGTCGCGGGTGGGAGCTGAGGCAGTCCACTGCAATACCTGTACGGGAGCCACATCAGATGAGACGTGCAGCTTCAGGTGTTTGCCATGCTCGCAGGCCCACTGCAAGCGCGGCAACGGCGCACGGCCGGTGCAGGCCGCGAAGAAGCCCGCCTGCGACATTATCACCCGCGTGTAGTCCTCCAGTCCGTGGCCGGAATTGGGCACGTAGAGGATGTACCTCGGCTCCGGCAGGTCGGAGAAGTAGAGATTGGCGGCATCCAACGGCCAGTAGCGGTCATTGGTGCCTGTGATGACCAGCTTGGGCATCCGCGCCCGCGACCGGTAAGTGTACGGGTCCACTATCCGGCCCAGCGCACTGCCCTTGTCCGTTGCGATCAGGTCGGGCAAGCTCAGTTCAGTGTAGTCATCAATCTGCTCGCTGTACTTGCCCCATGCCTCGATCTGGTGCTTCATCTGTGCCGGCAAGTTCAGGTTGTCATATACCATCGGCGCGATGCCTTTGATGCGGTCGGGAGCCACCTCGCCGGTGAACCATGTGGTCCATCCGCGCTTGGATGCGCCGGTTACATAGAAGCTGTCCACCGGCGCGGCCCATTCCTGCCGCGTGTACTCCTCGACTGCGTCCATCGCCCTCACCGCTGCCTTTGTCATCGGGAAGAGCAGCGGCCAGGTCGTATCCCCGCTCTCCAGGCAGTTCTGGAACGTAAAGGCGATGAGCGCATCCTCGCGTAGCCCGTCACAGAGCGGCTGGTTAGGGATGTCGCCGAGTACCACCACCGGCGCCGAGACGAGGGCGGCCACCATCGCAAGTTGCGGCATCTCCTTCTCACCCGGACTGCCACCCGTAATTAGCAGCAGTGCCGTCCGCGGGTACTTCATGTTCGCAGGTGTCAGCAACTGCATCCGATGTGTCCAGGTGATCCCTCTCCAGACTTGTGACGTCAGTCTGATCTGCGTCACACTCGCCCCCGATGCCAGTTGTGTTTGCCCCGTCTTCTCCCACACATAGGCCGCGTCGGGAGCATTGACGTAATCGAATATGGGCTGTGCGTAGGCACTTACACAGATCAGCAGAAGTACGACTATTGTTGCCAGATGCCGTCTCAACCCCATCAACCTTTCCATTCGATACGGACAGCGCTACACCGGAGGCGGCTGCGGTTCCTGCAGACCCCCTTGTTCCATTATTGGCCCGCACCACAGAATCCTGCGTGCAGAGGTCATATCACAGTGCAGTTAGAAGTAGTATTGTCACACTTAGGAGCATACTGCTCGGTCGTCAACATATGAAATCAACCCCGGGAGGGGTATCCGATGCCGGAGAGACACGTATTGTTCTGGTTCGATGTCGAGGACTGCACGGTCACGCAGAGCGACGACGCGGCCAAGCGTCTGTGTGAGATTCTGGAGAAGCACGGCGTGCGGGGCACGATGAAGCTGGTAGGCCAGAAGGCACGCGTGATGCGCGACCGTGTCCGCTATGATGCTATGGATGCTCTGGCTCGACATGTTATCGGCTTCCATGGCAACTGGCACGGCGGCAGGCCGCAACCCGCCGAGTACATGGGACCTCTGGACTGGCTGGAGGGCGCTGCCGAGTTCGAGCGCCGCGAGCGCCAGGGGGTTGAGGACCTCATCGAGATATGGGGAAGCACCCCCGTCACCTACGGCCAGCCGGGCTGCAACTGGTCGCCGCAGGTATTCCCCGCCCTGCGCAAGTGGGGCATTTCGACTTACGTGAGCGGCTTTGGCTATGTCGGGCTGTACGCCCAACCGTTCTGGTATGGCGGCATCATCAACACTTCCCACATGTACGGATGCGACCGCAGAGGGAGGGAGGTTCGTCATTTCTTCGTGCTGGGCTTCGAGCTCGGCATGCCCGGTGCATTGGAGGAGCACAAGCGCATCTTCGACGAATCTTACCAGGCTCTTGACGATGGCGGGCTTATCAGCATCGCCAATCACCCCTGCCAGCTCGTGCTCGAGCGCTGGTTCTCAACAGACATGAAGCCGCGCGAGCTCACAGCGGCCGGCTACGAGCATTTCGACCGGTTCATCGAGTACGTGGCGTCCCATGACGATATCGAGATGATCACCGCCGACCAGTTGCCGCTGCTCTATCCCGACCGCGCGATGGGCCGGGTATTTGGTCGGGAAGAGTTACTTGTTATGACCCGGAATGCGACCGGCGGCGTGAGATTCCAGGAGTTCGACGAGCTGAGCATCTCAGCGGCGGAGCTTTTCGGGATGTTCGCGCGGTTCGTGGCGCGAGCCACCACCGAGGGGGCAGTGCCGCCCGGCGAAGTCTGCGCGTATCTGGACGGCCCGGCGATGCCATCATTGGGCACTGCGACCGGCTTCGCGGCGGCAGCCGAGGACTTCGCTCGCTGCGCGTCTGAGACGGCCGAATTCATTCGCATCCACCGCCGACTGCCGGACAGTGTGCGCGTCGGTGACGTTGCAGTGACGCCAGGTGACTACTTCCTCGCGCTCTCTCATGCGGCCGCACAACTGATTGAGCATGGCAGACTGCCGGACGAGATACCCATCAGGGAGGCCGACAATCTTCTCGATGAGCATGTGGACGAACAGGCGGCGCGCAGTGCGTGGAGCAGCGCAATGATGCTGCCGGGCTTTTCTGCGCCCAAGCTGCTTGACCAGGCGAGGCTGCAGGCGTGGACCCTCAAGCCCGCCATACTCGCCGCGCACTGACCGCAAGGGAGGCAAGCCGCAATGGCTGTTGCACGCTGGCTCGACACCCACATTCATGTCAGCAACATGGACGCCGACGGCACCGACCGCGGCGACATCTTGCCTGACCTGCTTGCGGTCCTCGACGAAAGCGAAACAGATTTGCGCTTCGTTATCAGCGGCGACTTCCCGTGGCCGTCAATGATGATGACAGACCCGGATATGATTGAAGCCGAGAACAGGTTCATCCGCGATCTGGTCGGTCGGGCGCCCGGCCGTCTTTATGGCGCTTTCACTCCCAACCCGCATTTCCTCGATGAATCTCTGGACACGATGGAGCTGTGCTTCGAGGAGTGGGGCTTCGTCATGGTCGGCGAGATGGTGCAGTACATCTTCGACTACATGATGGACAGCAACGGGGTCGTTGAGATAGCAAAGCTGGCCGCCGCCCATGACGTGCCGGTTCAAGTGCACATCTCGACATCTAACAGCGGCCCGCAGGGCCAGTTTGAGGGTGGCGGTACGGAGCAACTGGAAGACTTCATGGACCTGGCCGAGCGCGTTCCGGATGCAAAGTACGTGCTTGCGCATTTCATCGGCATGCCGACCGACGCCCCGCCGGTGGTGGATGGCTATCTGGATCAAATCGAGAGCCGCTTCGGGACCTTCCCCGACAACTTCTGGGCCGAGATCCGCGATTTCAATTCGCCTGGAGTGGGAAGCGCCCTGGAGCGCATACCGTCAGAGCGGATCATCGCCGGCACCGACTGGGTGACGCGCGTCGGCCCACCGTTCCTGCCGTATGGGATGGTTTTCGGCCACAAGGCCCCTGAAGAGAACCCCTATCCGCCCAGCGTGGCGAACATGACCCAATTCCTGCGAGAGGCCGGCGCCGGCGAAGAGGAGATTGCCGACATCGCCTTCAACAACGCCGCACGTCTGCTGAAAATCGCGGACTAGCTGACGGAGCGCCGCATTCGGCCTCAGAGCTTTGTGCCGAGCAGACCGCTGATGTAGATGTATGCTTCCTCGGTGTAGCGGGGCAGGTTCTCGGGGTCTTCGACCTCCAGCTCTATGGTCAGGCCGCCCCGGTAGCCGATCTCGCGCAGGGCCGCGATTTCCGACGGCAGGTCTATCTCGCCCCGGCCTATGCCAACAGAGGCGGTGCCGATGTGGTCCTTCAGGTGCACGGAATGAATGCGCGGGCCGAAGTCACGGATTAGCTTCACAGTATCCAGGCCAGCCGAGTGGAAATGCCCGGTATCCACGCAGATCCCGACGCGCGGATCGTCAATGGCGGCAAGTATGATCTCGAAATCCTCCCGCTCCTGCATGATGTTGCCGTAGTGCGGTTCCAGACCCATCTTGATCTCGCTGTCGGGTGGCACTAGCGCCAGGACCTGCTCGACGCAGGAGATGACGCGCTGCAGGCCACCTTCTTCCCCACGCTTCGACGCCCCGCTTGTGCTCACGTGGTAGCAGCCGAGCTTCTCCGCGAGCTCCACGCACTTGGCGATGGCGCGGGACCGTTTCCTCACATCCTCTTCATCCGCGCCGCCCCAGCCCGGCGGGTAGAGACCGAAGCAGGTCATGCCCGCCTCTGCGACCCGTGCCTTGACGGCTTGTGCATCAAATGCATCCACCGCCTCGACGCTCCAGATCATGGGGCCGTGAATCTCCATGTACTTGTAGCCGATGGCGGGCGCATTCTCAAGGGTGCCGGCGACCTCGTCATCGGCGTAACCTCGATAGCAGATGGATGCACAGACGATTCGCATGGTGTGTGTCTCCTCAGTCGTCGCCGGGCTGATTCATGGACTCGGCGGTACTACGGCGTGCCCGAGTCTGGAACATGGTGTGCCTGCTCTCTCGGAATACGTATGGCCCGCACTTCAAACACGAGAGGTGAACATGTATGCCGCTTCCGAGATGAGGTCACTTCGTCGGCTGCTACAGCTCGATTCCGCGCCGCGCTGGAAGCCCCTGGTCGTAATAGTGCTTGACCTTGCGCATTTCCGTTACGAGATCGGCGCGCTGAATGAGCTCCGGATGCGCGTTCCTGCCGGTGATGACTACTTCGACGTCTTGCAGCCGACTGTCTATCAAGCCCAGCAGTTCCTCGACAGAGAACAGCTTCAGGTGCACCGCGACGTTGGCTTCATCGAGTATCACAATCTGATACTCTCCCGACCGCAGCGCAGCACGGGCTTCGGCCAGGCCTTCCCTGGCGGCTGTGATGTCCTCGGCGGTGGGCTCGGCCTCGATGAAGCCGCGACCGTATTGCCTGATGGTAACCTGATCGGGAAAATGGGCCAGGGCCCCAAACTCACTTGACTTTCCCGACTTGACAAACTGGACGATGAACACCCGCAGGCCGGCGCCGACGGCCCGCAGAACAAGGCCTAGTGCGGCACTGGTCTTGCCCTTGCCGTCGCCGGTGTAAACCTGAACGCGGCCCGTACTCCACGCTTCACCCTCAGGTGCCATCAGCGGTGAGCCTGTCCCTCTTTGCCACGAACATGGCGACATGTTCCGGTGTTGTGCCGCAGCAGCCCCCGATAATGCTTGCGCCGGCGTCCACCAGTTCGCCGAAATGTGATGCCATCTGCTCAGGGGTTTCGCGGAAGACCGTCTGGCCGGCAATCAGTTCGGGGAGGCCGGCATTGGGTTTGGCCCAGAGCGGCAGGTTCGTGGCCGGCCGCATCTGGGTGATGACATCAATTATCTGCTCCATGCCGCCGCCGCAGTTGGAGCCGACGATGTCCGCCCCGGCCTCGCTCAACTCCTGGGCGGCCTGCGCCGGCGTCACTCCCATCATGGTCGCATAGCCTTTGGGGCCCTTGGCGAAGGTCATGGACACGACGACATCCAGGTCAGTGCTCTCCCTAGCCGCCTTGAGTGCGGCCTTCGCCTCACCCAGGTCGGTTTGAGTTTCCACCAAAATGGCATCAGCCCCGCCCTCGGCAAGCGCGGTAATCTGCTCTGCAAAACAAGCCGTCATCTGCTCTTCGGTGATCGTGCCCAGCGGAGCCATGAACTCGCCGGTGGGGCCAACCGAGGCAAATACCAACACTCTGTCGCCTGCTGCTTGCCTTGATAGCTCGGCGGCTGTGCGGTTGACCTGTGCCATGACGTCGCCAAGGCCGGTCTTCTGTAGCTTGTAGCGGCTGCCGCCGAAGCTGTTGGTCAGAATGATGTCCGAGCCTTTCGCCACCACGCCGGCCTTCTCCAGTTTGAGGCGCGAGCCGCCGAGCGTGTTGGTGAGAATGATGTCGGGGTCGGCATTGACGTAGGCCTCGGCCACGGCCAGCACCAACTCAGGATGCTCCAGATTCCATCCTTCGGGTGCCTCACCGACACCGAGCCCCTGCTTGGACAACTCGGTGCCCCAGGCACCATCGGATATCAGAACGCCTTTCTCCTCCAAGAGCGTTCTCCAGTCTCTCATGCTCGCTCATCCTCCTTCCCGCTACAGCCAGCCGCAGTACTGGGCCAACAGCCGGCAGTACTCGACGTAGTTGGCCCAGGAGACATCAGAGGGGATCCCGTGGTCGCACGACGGGATGTAGCCGCCTTGCTCGAATAGCGGCGGAATGACGCGCTTCAGCTCATCCTCGAGGACCGTGCCGCCCTTGGCCATTGCCCGCTTGTCAATGCCGCCGTAGTATCCCATTTGAGTGCCAAAGTGCCTGCGGAACTCGACAATGTCGTTGTGGGCGGCCACCTCTATCGGCGAGCATACGTTAATTCCGACTTCCATCCATACCGGTATCAGTTCGCCGATGTAGCCGTCGGAGTCAAGGTCAATGACGCTGCAGCCGGCGGCCCGCACCTGCTCGACCCATCGCCGATAGGATGGCTGCAGGAACTCCCGCGACATGGCCGGTGAGATCATGCTGTGTGCCTTGTAGGCCATGTCCTCGGAAATGCCGAGAGCATCAAGCTCGGCGCGCTCCAGTATGCGGGCCAGTGTGCCGGAGACGAACTCCATCCAGAATTCGGCCATCTCCATGACGAACTCGGGGTCCTCGACCGTCATCATGCAGAGGCCCTCAAAGCCGCACCATTCGCGTATCTGCCAGAAGGGACCGTTGACCTGGATGCGGTGGACGTAGTCGCGCTGGGCCAGATTTCGGCAGCGGTCCTCGAAATCATCAGGAAAGCGCCCTGGCGCGTCAATGTCGTAGCGCCATTTCATGTTCTCCCAGTCATCGCGATTCTGGACGGGGAACTTGTGCCACTTACGCGTGACGAAATCTCTGGCCGAACGGATGTAGGTATAGTCGAACTCGTCGGATATCTCGGTGATGGCGCCCATCCAGTCCTGGACAACGTAGTGGCCGTTCTTGTGCTCCAGCACTTTCTCCTCGAACTGCGGGACCATTTTGAGGTCCACGCCGAGACTCACCACGGGCTGGGTTGTCTCCTCGGCGATGCCGAGAATCTCGCGGACCACGGCCATCGGGTTCGCGCCCGCGGGTAGGCCCTGCTGCTCCCATGCACGTCTTGTCGACTCGCGGCCGCCGCCCGGAGTGAAGGGCACCTTGTCGGGGCTGCCGAAGGTCAGGGCCGCGATATAGCGCTCACGCGGATTCATCGTCACTCTCCGTACTGGACCGGGATGCAGCTCTTATGTCGCCGTGTCTGCCCCAAGCAGGATGCACAAGCCCATTCGCCGCCAGTTGAGGGCATCTGCAGCCGTACGCGTGGCACCCGTAACTGCTGCCTAGCCTTCGCCTTCCCGAATGGCTTCTCCTCCTCTGGTAGGATACCACACGATGGCAGGGAATGCGGCCGGCAGGCGCGAAAACCAGTGCGGTACCGGAAGAGCATCAAGCAATTGCATGGAGGGCCTGCCGTGAATCTGTGCTCACTGATCTCCGCTGCCCGTGGGCAGGATGCCGCTGACCTCGTTCTGCGTGGCGCCGATGTCGTCAATGTCTTTTCGGGCGAGGTCGAAAGGGCCGACGTGGCCATAGTCGGGGGGACGATTGTCGCACCGGGGGACGGCTCCCACAGCCGCAACGTGGTGGACATGAGCGACATGTGCCTCTGTCCTGGCCTCATTGATGCTCACATGCACCTGGAGAGCAGCCAGGTGACATTGCCGGAGTTCGCACGTGCGGTGGTCCCCCACGGCACCAGCGCCGTCGTCCTGGATCCGCACGAGATCGCTAACGTCCACGGCATCGCCGGCGTCAGGTACCTGCTCCAGAGCCGCCAGGGCATCCCGATGAGCGCCTTCATCATGGCCCCGTCATGCGTGCCGGCAACTCACATGGAGACTTCTGGGGCGGAGCTGACCGCTGCCGATGTGGCGGCGCTGCTCGAGGAACCAGGCGTGCCGGGCCTCGGTGAAATGATGAACTTCCCCGGCGTACTATCCTGTGACGACGGAGTCCTGGGGAAGATACAAGCGACTAAGGAACGGGGCGGCATCCTGGACGGCCATTGTCCAAGGCTGAGCGGCAACGCCCTGAACGCATATGTCGCTGCAGGCATCAACTCCGACCACGAATGCACGCGACCCGAGGAGGCCCTGGAGAAGCTGCGCAGGGGGATGTACGTGATGATCCGGGAGGCGAGCAGTGCGCGGAACCTGGCCGACCTGCTGCCCATCGTGACGCCTGACAACAGCCGCCGCTGCTGCTTCTGCACCGATGACCGCGAACCTGGTGAATTGCTGGGCGCAGGCCATGTTGATGATCTGGTCCGCAAGGCCATCGGCCTCGGCCTCAATCCGGTCACGGCGATGCGGATGGCGACACTCAACGCCGCCGAACGCTTCGGCCTGGACCGACACGGCTACGGTGCAATCGCCCCCGGCTGGCGCGCTGACATTATTGCTCTAACCAATTTGACAATGTTTCACGTGAAACATGTTTGCTTCGAGGGCCGGCTGGTGGCCGAAGACGGAGCGATGATTGCCGATCTGCCCGCCTTACCCGCCGACCTGCCGCCAAGCATGAACATCAATTGGGACGCGTTTCAGGGCCTGGCTGTGAGGGCGCCTGCTGAGGGCGCCCGGCTTCGCGTCATCGAAGTGGTGGAAGGACAGGTCGTCACCGGACAGAGCGTTGAGACCGCGCGAATCCAGGACGGACGCGCCGTCGCCGATCCCGACCGCGACCTGCTGAAGCTAGCTGTGATCGAGCGGCACAAGGCGACGGGCAATGTAGGCCTGGGCTTTGTGCGCGGCTTCGGCCTCAAACGCGGCGCGTTGGCCAGCAGCGTGGCACATGATTCACACAACATCGTCGTGGTGGGCACCAATGACGATGACATGCTGACAGCGGTGCGTGAGATCGAGAAGGCGGCAGGAGGGCAAGTGGCCGTGGCGGACGGCAAGGTCCTGGCCATGCTGCCGCTGCCAATCGCAGGGCTGATGAGCGACCGGCCCCTGAGTGCCGTCCATGAGACTGGTGAGACTGTCAGGGCCGCGGCACGGGACCTGGGCTGCCGACTGCGCGCGCCATTCATGACGCTGTCATTTCTGGCGCTGCCCGTGATACCATCCCTTAAGCTCACGGATAAAGGCCTGGTGGACGTGGAGGAGTTTAGGGTCGTCCCGTTGTGGGTGGGCTGAACCACCGAGCCGCGGCGAGGCGGTTGTCCGCCTTTGGGCTACACGGCGGCGGAAGGCAACACCCGGTCAGGGAAGAGCTTCTGGCCCTTGAGCCCTGTCGCCAGCGTGTAGAGCGAGTTTGTCTCGGTCTCTGTGATGTATAGCGTGGTGAAATCGGGGCCGCCGAAGGCGCAGTTGGTCGGCCTCAGGCCGCCGGCCTCAAAGCGGTCCAGCGTCTCGCCCTGTGGAGAGACGACGTCTATCGTGCCAACCCCGAACGCGGCGACCCACAGGTTCCCCTCGCAGTCATATGCCATCCCGTCGGGCAGGCACTTCTCATCTGCGTGCCGCCACAGCATCCGCTTGTTCTCGACCTGTCCCGGCTCGATGACATCGTATGCCCATATGCAGCGCGGGTATGTCTCGACCACCGTCAAGGTCTTCCCGTCGGCAGCCATGGCTATCCCGTTAGGGAACTCCATGCCGCCGTCAATTCTGGCAACATCGCCGGATGGGGTCACGAAATGCACGGTCCCGATCGGGTTGTCCGGCTTGGAGCCGCCCGGGTCTGTGAAATAGACGTTGTCGTGCTCGTCCACGACCAGATCGTTGGGGGAGCGAAAGGGCACACCGTCACACTCAGAGGCCAGTACATCCCACGATGCATCGGGGTGAACCACGATCATCTGATGGAGGCCGGCCTCACACACGTACATGTCGCCACTGGACGCAAAATTCCCGGCCTGCGGCGTGGCTCCCGTGTTGAGGAAGCAGGACAGCTCGCCTTCCGGTGTCAGCCTCGATATCTGCCCGGATCGGCAGTTGACCCAGTATAGATTACCGGCTTTGTCGAAGCATGGACCTTCGGGGAATCCCTGTGCGGGGGTAAGCAGCTCCGGCTTTGTGCTGTTCACGTCAATTCCTCCGTCTCAATCGTGCGAACGTTGCGACCGCTGTTTCCGCAATCCGACGCTAATTCTCCCCACTGCTTCCGTCAACCTGCTTAGACCCGCATCGGCACAATGTTCCTCGGGAAAGGGCGCCGACCCGATGGGCTGCAGTACGAGACCGGAGGAGCGCGGCATGTTGGGGGGACTGACAGGTACGCTCTCTTGACGGCAGGCGCTGCATTGCTTAACCTGTCCGGCAGGAGACGATGCATGTCGCAGGGAGATGATGCAATGAACCCGATTCAGATCGCCGAGGAGACCTACCGCGATAAGGTCTATGCCTGCTGGCTGGGAAAGAACATTGGTGGAACGCTGGGGACGCCGCACGAAGGCGACAAGAGCGTCCACGAACTGACCTTCTACGATCCGGTGCCGACTGAGCCGCTGCCAAATGATGACCTGGACCTGCAGCTCGTCTGGCTGCAGATGCTGCGGGAGCGAGGGGTCCATCCCTCGGTTTCCGACTTCGCCGACTACTGGATCAAGCACCTGGGGCCGTACCCGTGGAATGAGTACGGGTTTTGTCGCCGCAACCTTGACCGGGGTCTACGGCCGCCGATATCCGGCTGCTACGACAACTACTACATTGACGAGATGGGGTCGCCGATTCGCAGCGAGATCTGGGCCTGCGCGGCTCCGGGCGACCCGGGATTGGCGGCGGCTCTGGCATGGAATGACGCCGTGCTGGACCACGCCGGTGGTGAGGGCGTGCACGGGGAGATGTTCTGGGCGGCCCTGGAGAGCGCTGCGTTCATCGTCTCTGACCCGCTGGACCTGATCCGCATCGGTCTGGCGATGATACCGGTACACTCCCTGATCTCCCGCGCGGTACGGGATGCACTGTGGCTGCATGAGAACGGTGTTGAATGGGCCGAGGCCCGCGAGAGAATAGTGCGCGATTTCGGCCACTTCTGGCCGTGTAACGCGGCGCAGAATCACGGCTTCACGATCATCGGCTGGCTGTACGGCGAAGACTTCGGCGACCGGTTGTGCAAAGCAGTCAACTGCGGCTATGACACCGACTGTACGGGCGCGACTCTGGGCGCGCTGTTGGGGATAATCGGCGGGACGGCCGCGATACCCGATGAATGGCGGGAGCCGGTCGGGGAAGGCATCGTGCTGCACAAGTTCACCGAGGACCTGCAAGCGCCAACTGACATCGCGGAGCTGACCGAGCAGACGGTCGAAGTCGGGAAACGGATGCTGGTCGAACGGTCCACCGTGTCTGACATAGCAGAGCAGACCGTGGTCCCGGATGATGCCCTCACGTTGCTGTCCGACAACACGCAGGCCCTTTCGGCTCTGCAGCAGGACCCGCAGTCAGCCATAGAGACAGTAGACGGCTATGACATCGCGCTGCACTACGGCGGCGAGCCGGTACTGCGGCCTGGCATAGGCAAGACGGTCGGCGTTTCGGTGCGACGCGGCAGTGAGGTGATGAGCGGTCGGATTGAGCTGGATGCGCCTGACGGTTGGACGGTCATGATGGCCGGAGAAGCGTTCGGGCAGCAGCGCTTCGCTCTGCGCGCCGGAGACGTGGCGGACGAGAACCGGCTTACGGTGAGGGTGAAGGTGGACGGCCGCGAGTTGCAGGCATCGTACCTCATGCTGGGACCGGGCGCTGCGCCGGGGTATCCGTGCGGTGTACAAGTACCGAAATGCCCCAACTGTCACGCGCGGCTGGAGTCGTGCATTTGCAGCAAGTCGTAGTGTGAAGCAGACTGCTGTTCGCTGTTGATGCGAGTTGGCCGGGGGTAAGGGCTCAGGGGCCTGTGCGAATGACCAGGCTGGGACGCATTGGGAGTCCCAGCCTGTCGGTGTAACACAGTTACGCCGTTTGCTGCCGTGCTACTACTTCTTCTTTGTCGTCTTCTTTGCTGCCTTCTTTGTCGTCTTCTTTGCTGGCTTCGCTGCTTTCTTGGAGCTGCAACCTTTCTTGGCGGCCACTATGTTCACCTCCTCCGATGCAAACATATACACTGTCGGCGTGGCCACTAGTCAAATTCCCTTGCTAGCATCAGCCGGATCTGGACGCGGGAAATGTGCGGCCACTGGCGCTTCCCTGTTCTCAAAGAGATGTTGTATATGTCAATACACTTGGTGAGCAGATTTGTCAAGCTTTTTTTTATTTATATTGCGCATGGCTGCACACATTTCGGTGGCGCACCCGACCGGAAAGCGCCCGGATCCTGGTGTTGTCTCAAGCGATTCAATAGGCCAATCCCTAAGTCCTTCCGCGCGGAGTGCGCGTTCTGCAAGGGAGTTGAGGCAATAGTTGTGACGTGGAGGCCGTCATTCACCGGCCGCCGTTTTTCGAGGGGAAGGTGACCGGCACTACGCGGTCGCTTTCCTGCTCCTCTGCATGTTGCAGATCATCCCATCCGCCCAGAGGAGTAATCTTGCCGGCGATGATGGAGATGTCGAGCTTGCCCTGGCGACTCAGTTTGCCCTCCACCATCAGTACCGGGCTGGCGTATAGCTCGCGGCCGTAGCGTTGGTAGGTATCTTCAAATACGGCGGCGTCCACCAGGCCCTTTTCGTCCTCCAAGCTGATGAAGATAGCAGTGCGGCCACTGCGTGTCGGTGGGCGTGCTCTGGCTACGACAATCCCGGCCACTTTTACATTTTCGCCATCCCGATGGCTGTAAAGCTGCGTGCTGCTGAGAACCCCCATGCCGTCGAGCTTCTTGCGCCAGAAGACAAAGGGGTGCGGACCGGTGCTGACGCCCATCAGCTTCAATTCCAGTCCGACCCGGCCGTATTCGGTTTGCGGCTGAAGCTGCGGCAGCAGACCAATGTGTTCGCTTTCGGCAAAGTCAAGTGCCCGGGCGCTGCGGCGGCCAAACCGGTCGGCAACTATGTTTCTGGGAAGCGCGGCAAGTGTCCACAGGAGCTGTGGCACAGTCCGGTTGGTGAACTGAAAGGCACCGGCTAGAATGAGGTTCTCCACCACAGGTCTGGGTACGCTGGTGCGCTGGCAGAAATCACGTAATGATTTGAAGAGACCGGACTTGCGCGTCTGCAATATGGACTGCAGAGCCGCCTCGCTCATTCCCCGAAACAGCCGCAGGCCGACGCGGATACTGCCATTCTCGACGGTGAAGTGGTCTTCACTGCGGTTCACGCAGACCGGCAAGATACCGATGCCCAGACGCTTTGCCTCTTCCGCGATGGTGCGTGCCGGGTAAAAGCCCATCGGCTCGCTGGAAAGGATGCCGGCCAGAAAGTCAGCCGGATAATGCGCCTTCAGATATGCCGTCTCATAGGAGATCCTCGCAAAGCACGCCGCGTGCGCCTTGTTGAACCCGTAGGCGGCAAAGCCGGAGACAGCATCGAAGATGCGGTCGGCCACAAAACGGTCCACACCACGTCTGATTGCCCCCTCGACGAACTCACTGCGTAGGCTCTCCATCTCTCCGGCGGAGCGGTCATGCGTCATCGCCCGCCGCAACAGGTCGCCCTGGCCGAGAGTGAACCCAGCAATCGCCTGCGCGATCCGGATGACCTGCTCCTGGTAGATGATGACACCGAAGGTGCGGCGCAGGATCGGCTCCAGCGCCGGATGCAAGTAGGTGACCGGCTCCTGTCCGTGCTTGCGGCGCAGATACGGCGTAATCATGTCGGACTGCACCGGCCCGGGACGGAATAGCGAGATGTTGGCGATGATCTCCTCAAACTCACTCGGTTGAGCGCGGCCCAGCAGGTTGCGCTGGCCGGGGCTTTCCAACTGAAAGAGGCCGACGGTTCTGGTGGAGCGCAGGAGCCGGAAGGCCGCTTCGTCATCCAGGGGGATTCTTTCCAGACCCAAACGCTTACCGGTGCGGCGCTCTATCTCATCAAGGCAGTACTCGATTGCAGTGTGAATCCGCAAGCCGAGAATGTCCATCTTCAGAAGCCCAAGCGTCTCAATATCATCCTTATCGAAACCGGCGATGACTATTCCCTTGGCAGCCAGCTCCAACGGCGCGATGCTCGTTAGCGGCTGCTCGCTGATGACCAGACCACCCACATGCACGCTCAGGTGGCGTGGGAAACCGCTGATTTGCTCGCACAGTTCCAGCAGCAAGCCTTTGTCGGAAAGATCAACAGGCGCTTCTCTAGCCTCCGGCAGCTTAACCAGCGCGTCCTGAATCTGCGAGGCGCGGATATAGGGGAAAGCTTCCGCCAGCGGCCCGAGCTCTGCATCGGGAATGCTCAATGCCTTACCGATTTCACGGATCGCCGAACGCGCGCCGAAGGTGTTGATGGTGCATACCGCCGCCACATGCTCCGCCCCGTAGCGGCGATAGATATAGGCGGTTACCTCATCGCGGCGACGAGCGCAAAAATCAATGTCTATATCAGGCATGCCATGGCGTTCGGCACTGAGAAAGCGCTCGAAGAGCAGCTCATGGGCGAGCGGGTCGGCGTGGGTAATGTCCAGCACATAGCTGACCAGCGAATCGCCCGCAGAGCCTCGACCGGTGGCGCGAATGCCCCGGCTGCGCGCAAAGCGCACGATATCCCAGACGATCAGAAAATAGTCGCACAGGCCTTGCCCCTCGATAATCTTCAGTTCGTGCTCCAGCCTCTTACCCACTTCAGGAGTCATCTCAGCATACCGCCACTTGGCCCCCGCATAGCACAGCCGTCGCAGGTACCCTCGCGCGTCTTCTTCCTCTGTCGGTGGTGGAAAGCGGCCGCAGTCCTGCCTGCGCACAGCCGCCAGATTGAAGCGTGGGAAGTGGAAATGTTCGATGTCAAGCTTCCAATTGCAGCGTTGCGCGATATCGCAGGTAGCCTGCAGCGCCTCGGGCAGGTCAGCGAAAAGCTCGTGCATTCGTGCGGGTGATTTCAGGTCGTATTCGCTGTTGATCTTGCGCTCCGCTTGCGGCTCGTCAACGGATTTGTTAGTACGGATGCAGACCAACAGATCCTGCAGGCGCGAATACTGCCTACTCACGTAATGGACATTGTTGGTGGCCACTACCGGCAGGCCGACGCGTCGGGCCAGATCGGCAAGCCGGTAACGCATATCCTGCCACGGCGGTGGCAGCAGGTGATTGTGCAGCTCGATGTAGAAGGCGCCCGGCCCGAACAGGCCCCCGTAATAGTGGGCCACGCGTTCGGCAAGCCTGCGGTCGGCGGCAAACAGGTGCTGCGCAATCTCGCCGCGCCGGCAGCCGGAAAGTGCGATCAGATGGGAACAGTGACGCATCAGGTTTTCCTGGGAAAGCACCGGTTTGTCGCGGTCAACGTGGGCGTAATCCTGGGAGAAAGGTTGCGCGCGTTGTGCAGTGCCCAGACGCGCAGCGGTGACCAGGCGGCACAGATTGCCATAGCCCTCATCATTCTCGGCCAGCAGTAGCAGGTGCGCGGGATGTTTCAGCTTTGCAGCGGAGACCGGCTCCACGGTCATTTCGACGCCGATAATCGGCTTGATGCCCTGCGCGATGGCCGCCTGATAGAAACGCACCGCTCCATACAGCCCGTCGTGATCGGTAAGCGCCAGGGCCCCCATATCCATCTGTGCAGCGGCCTCGGCCAGCGCATCCACCGGCGCAGCGCCATCGAGCAGTGAGAAGTTTGAATGAACGTGCAGGTGGATGAAACGCATGTCAGTCATGCACTGCAGCGACGCTCCAGCGGCCGGTGCTCTCATCCTGGCACAGATCCATAGCCATGCCCGCAGTAGTAATGACGCGGAAAAAGCGACGGTCGCCTTCACCATCCCACCAGCGGCCACGCCGGCACCAATGACCGCCGATGTATCGGATTTCATATTGCCTATCGTGCCAGATGAAACGGCGAGGAATGTCATATCCGCCGAACGGGACGCGACCGACTGTGCCTGTAAACTCATGCGTCGGTGGCTTGCTGTCTTGCATCGTTGTGCCCCCTTCTCCCCACATGTTGCGCCGCCATTTTATCAAACATGTGTTCGATTGTCAACGATGGATATAGCGCATCTTTTTGGTAGGAGCTATCTCCCCCAAGCCCAATGCAAACTACGCAGGTGAAACCTGTCCTGAACGGAAATCTGAGTCTCCCGTAGCGGAGAAACTCAGCAAGAAGGAACCCCTAGATGATCTCGCGGGAGCGGGTGCTTACTGCAATTGACCTGGGAACGCCGGACCGCGTGCCGCTCGATATCTGGGCCACCGGCGAGGTGTGGAAGAAGCTGCAGGCCTACTTTGGCACTGATGACAACGCCACCATTCAGGAGCGGTTGCACATTGACGGATTCGCGGGTTGTGCGCCCGAATACATCGGCCCGCCCGTTCCCGAATATGAGGATGGGACGGTCGAGGACTTCTGGGGCATGCGCCGCAAGCCGATGCAGTACGACACCGGAATATACATGGAACAGTACTACTATCCACTGGCCTATGCAAAGACCGTCGCCGATCTGGATGAGTACCGCTGGCCCAGCCCCGATTGGTTCGACTTCTCGACCATCCGCCGGCAGTGCGAGGAGAGACGCGACAAGGCCATCTTTGCCGGCTACACGGCCCCCTTCTACTACTTCAATATGCTGCGCGGGTTAGAGCAATCTCTCGTGGACCTCGCGGCAGACCCCGAGTTGTCTCACGCCATCATCGGCGGCATCTGTGACTTCTTCTACGGCTACGCGGAGCGGCTTTTCGAGGCGGCAGGCGGATTGATAGACGTTTCACAATTGACCGACGACTTCGGCACGCAGACCGACCTGATGATCTCGGAAGCGATGTTCGACGAGTACTTCGACGCCCAGTACCGGCGGTTCGCCAGGCTGATGCAGGACCACCGGGTGCGCATCTTCCATCACGACGACGGGGCGATGTGGAAGCTGATCCCGCGCATGATAGACATCGGCGTGAATGTGCTCAATCCGATTCAGTACAAGTGCGGCGATCTGGATCTGGCCTGGCTCAAGGATACCTACGGCGACCGGCTGTGCTTTCACGGCGGGGTGGATAATCAGGAAATCGTCCCCTTCGGCACGGTAGATGATGTTGTCGCCGAAACGCGCAGATGCCTGGAGACGCTGGGCAGGGGCGGCGGCTACATCCTGGCACCGTGTCACAACATCCAGGCGGTGACTCCGGTGGAGAACATCGTCGCGATGTACGAGACGGCCTACAACGAGGGCGTGTATTGAGTGAGGCCGATATTGTGAGGCGCAGGGAGGCGGTGCAAAGACCTGACGCAAGTTGCAGGGGGGATGGGCCGCCCCTGGACTTGAGGAACGCCGGTTCGCAGTGCCCTACGGCTCAGGCGTACAATCGCACCTCGTAGATGCGGGCGGAGGGGTCACCGTTTGTGCGGCTGACGGTTATGCGCACCGCGTCCGCCTCGGTCGGCTCAACCAGATGCACCAGCTTGCGCAGATAGTTGCCAGTTTCGCGAACGATCTCCGTGTACTCCCCGTCCTTGCCGAACTCGATGACGTAGTCGGCGACCGTCTCCGGTTGCGGCCCGCGTATCATCCTGGCATTGAACGAGTCGCTCTCGGTCAGCGTCAGCGGACGGGAATAGCCGCTGTCAAAGGTCAGATGAATCTCCCCTATCTCGGCGGCCGCCGGCAACCGCAACTCGATCCACTGCGGCATGGCCTGAGCCGGATCGGAAACCCACTGGTGCGTGTCCTCGTGCCGGGAGCGCGTAAATCCATCAATCACCTTCGCGGCCTCGCTGGCGGCAAGCTGCGACGAAGCGGTGGCAGTAGCCTTGCAGGCGAGGTCCGCCGGGTCATCCGCCGGCAGGTCAATGATGTACTGATCGTCTTTAAGAAGCTGCTGCTGGAGCTCCGCCATGTGCTTCGCGGCCAGGTCATGCGGGGTGCAGTCTCTGGTGCAGCACATTGCCGCCGCAGTTCCCACAGCCTGGCCCATCGCCGCGCCGGTGGCCGCCAGTCGGGTTGATGACATGGCCATGTGTGTTGACGATGCGCAGCGGCCGGCCATGAACAGGTTGGCGATGTCTTTCGAGTAGAGGGCACGCAAGGGTATGCTGTAGATGTCCGGCGTGCGCAGGAACGTCGCCGGCGGCTCGGTGCTGTAGATGCCTCCGGGGGGGTGCGTGTCCATCGGCCAGCCGCCATGAGCCACGCGATCCTCGAACAGCACGGCCTCCATGAGATCGTTTTCGGTCAGCACATGCTCTCCGACGACGCGGCGGGATTCACGGTGCCCCGGCACCCAGCCGAACCACTTCAGCACCCAGTTGTCCGCACCATGACGGCCGCCGTTCTTGATGTGGTCCCATACGCCCATCATGCAGGCCATCAGCTCGTCGCGAATCTCCTCCTTGTCCTTGATGGTGTCCAGCTCTCCCCCGTACTCCACCCACCAGTACCCGTGGTCGAAGCCGCCGTGGCCGCGATCCGGCAGGTCGTCATCGCTGAACGTGTGAGCGAAGCTGGGCGGTGTGAACGGCACCGGCACGCCGACATTCTCGGCGACCCACATCAGAGAAGCTCCCATCGTCTTGCAGTCCGGGCCCTGGGCGTGCGGCTCATCGAATTCGTCCGGCCCCTCGCGGCCGATGCGGCAGTCCGCGCCGGCCTCCGCTGCCAAGCGCCCGTCACCCGTGCAGTCAATGAAGAAGCGCCCCTTGATGGTGAAGTGGTCTTCCGTGGACTCGCGCGCCGCCTCGATCTGCACTATCGTCCCGTTCTGCGTCTCAACTGTCACGCAGGTCGTGTTGAGGTAGAGCGTCAGGTTGTCTTCTTCAAGACACTTCTCATAGAGAATGAGGTCCCACATCTGTGCGCAGCGCTGGGGATTGCGTGCGGCGTCTTCCAGTCGGATCTCGTCCACGATGCCAGACTCGCGGCATTGCGGGCGGGCACCCGAGCAGTCGGCTCCGCCGGCATGCACGCGGATCTCACTGGAGGTATTGCCGCCCAGCATCGGCCGGTCGTGAACCAGTATCGTGTCGGCTCCGCGGCGGGCGGCCGCCAACGCCGCACAGACGCCCGACAGCCCTCCGCCTACGACTACGACTTCTGCTGATAGTGCATGAGTGTCAGCCATCGTTCGCTCCCTGGGCAATAATATTGCTTCTGACCGGTCTTCATCCAATGCAGCCAGACGCGGCAGCTATTGAAGGTCCACGATGATCAGGTCATAGACCTGCAACTCGGGCACGGTCAGCCTGACTCCGCCATCTATCTGCTGCATGTCCACGTCGACACCGCGCGCGGAGCTAACCGCCCTGGCGCCCTCGCAGTCCAACTCGATGCCGATGTCGGTGATTGGGATCAGCGTAGTCATCGGCCGCTGCGTGTCGGCGGTGTTGTTGACGAGGTGGACGATGATGCGGTTGTGGTCAGGCTGACGCCACAGCTCCGCTTCGACGGTAGGAGGGGCGCTGACACGCAGCGGCATCGGCTTTCCGTGCGCCCACCTGAGCGCACCGACCAGCAGGTGCTCGATCTGCTCCGGCTTGTACATGCCATAGAACTCGCCGAAGAGCCCGGCGAAGTAGATGACCCGCCCGACCGGCTCGGTGCAGATGGCGGCCGGCCATTCGGAGGTGCCCTGTGGCTTGGAGTAGACCTTGGCGGTCGGGTTCATGTAGTGCCCGACAGCTACACCCGCCCTGGATTGCCTGACTTTCAGGACATTGACCGGTCGCGGCAGCCACTGCCCGCCGTGGAAGTCGGTGAGGGCTGGATGAGCGGCATCTTCGAGGTCAACGTATTCTTCCGTCGTCGCCGGCGCAAAGGCTCCTTCGATGCTCTCGTAGCCAAGCACGCTGCGCAGACTGACGTCAGTCTCGTTGCCGCGCTCATCGTACTCCCCGGCTTCGAACTCTGCCACGACATTGCCCCCGCCTTCGACGAAGTCGGCTATCGCGTGCTTCTGCTCGGCGCTCAAACACGAGGCATTGCCGACAATGAGCGTATCGTACCTGGCCAGCGAGCCGTCGGTGAGGCCGGCTTCGAGAATCACGTCGAAGGGGATATGTTGCCGGGTTAGGGCGTTGAACCAGCCCTGATATGTGTCGCCCTGCCATTTGTCGCAGCGGCTCTTGCGGGCGGTCCAGTTCACTATCTTCTCCCCCGTGCCCCCGCGGAAGGTGAGGTCCTCCTCGCTGGTGGTGTCAACATCGGTGAACAGGTCATCAATCTGCGACAGGTAGAACTTGGCGCTCTGGCCCGAATAGAGCAGAGCGATGTTGGCACCCGACTCGGCGGCGGTGCAATACGGCTCGCACTCCTCCAGAAAACCGTTTATCTCGCGCATCGGCGCGATCGTCTCCTCGCGCGAGTTGTCCAGCGAGTAGTCGAAGACCGCCATCCACGTCCCGGAGCCGCAGGCCACCGTCTGGGCCGCGGCCACCTTGGTCTCGATTGCGGGCAGGGGCAAGTAGTGCCACGCCCCGAGGCAGTGGTGGACGAAGACAATCGCCGGCTTGCCGCCTGCCACAAGATGCTTGGCCGCGAGCGACCAGAACAGCATCGGCGTTTCGCGGTTGAGATGATAGAACGCCTCCGCGCCGTTGAAGTTCTGATAGGGGCCGACAGCGGCAATGTCACGTGCCACCCGCCACGCGCCGCCGTGCCAGCTTCCGGCATTTAGGAAGATGACGCCCTCGGGGTTGACCTCGCGCATGGCGTCCCCTGCATCACGCAGGAAAGCGGCCATGGACTGCTCGCGGAAGCTGATGAACTCCTTGTACATGGGGTCCGACCAGTCTTCCTTGCGTGGCGGCTCCTGGCCGTACTGGGCTGCGAACTTCTCCAGACAGGATGCGCAGTAGCAGCAGGACGGATACACAACGGGACCGTCCAGGAAAACTCCGTCGAGGCCTGTCTTCATTGCCTCTCGCACCAGGTCGAAAGCCCAGTCGCGCCAGCCGCTGTTCACGCACAGAGTCGTGCCGGACCCGTAGAGCGGATTGACGCGTCCGTACTCGCGCTCGTCCGCCATGGTCTGCAACCAGTCCGAGTGCGCTTCCCCGAACTCGTAGGAGTACCAGTGCATGTTCAGATACGAGAGCGGGTGGATGCCATACTTCCTGGCATGAGGGATGTACTCGCGCAGCACGTCGAAATCGCCAAGGGCGGGGTACTTCTCGAACTTGTCACTGTTGAAGGTGGTCATCCAGCCCAACCCCGGGGCGATGCCCGGCGTGCCGATGATCCACTCGCAATTGATATGCCACTCCTGGGCGTGTTCTCTCGCCAGTTGGTCGAGGTCCATATCTTTCACGCGGGCGAGGTCGGCCATCCATTCGTGCCGGCCCATGCGGATCGGCTTCTCCCACCATTTCAGCTCTGCCATTCGGAGACATCTCCTTCGTGACGTTCTCGTATCGTCGGCGATGGTTTCCCCACTCCAGAGCGCTACTCCTCCGTGGCACTCATAGGGCAACGTTGCAGGATTTCTGCCGGAAGGGGCGGAAGGCCAGACCGGCCGATCTTGCGGGTTACCAGTTAAGGGGACAGTGGAACGGAACATGAGTGAGCTCAAGTCGCAGATGGGCGAGAGATTCAGGCAGCTTGGCGCTGATTTGGTCGGCGTTGCCGGTCTGGACCGTTTCGAGGGCGTGCGGCCCAACGAGGAGCCGCGCGAGATATTCCCGGAGGCGCGGTCGCTAATAGTCATCGGGCGGTCCGCATTCTAGACCGACTCCGTCGCGCGGGGGTCTGGTGGCTTGGTGTACGGGGCGAGCATAGCGCCGGCGGGCCCGGAGCGCAAGCGGCTTCTATGTGCCGGCAGTCGCATGCCCCCGGCTGCGGCGGTGCCCTGCCGGCGGGGTCCGGTGCCTGATTTGGCTCCCGGCAGGGACTCGACGGATGGTCGGCGAATGGACGCTCGCAGTTCGCCGCGCTAATGGGGCCATTTCGGCGCACTATTGCTCTTCCTCTTGGGGTCTGTCACCGCTTTAGTACCAGCAACGCACCCCCAAAGCGACTATCGTCTCATGTGCACAAGTGTGAGACGTTGAGACAAGGAGACAATGAGATTCCAGGACTGCCCCTGAGCGCGACCAACAGACAATGGAGGAGATACACGTTCACCATGATTATCAGGAATGAGCGGAGTTCAGACATCGAGGCAATCACGGAGGTGACCATCGCGGCATTCCTGGATTGCCCGCATGGGGATCACACAGAGCAGTTCATCATCCATGCACTGCGGGCCGCCGATGCGCTCACGGCCTCGCTGGTGGCCGAGCTTGATGGAAGAGTGGTTGGGCACATCGCGTTCTCGCCGGTGACCATCTCCGGCCGCGACTGCGACTGGTACGGCCTGGGGCCGGTGTCCGTGCTGCCGGAGTGCCAGCGGCAGGGGATAGGCTCGGCGCTGATCAATGAGGGCCTGCGCCTGCTCAGGGAAGCCGGCGGTAGGGGGTGTGTGCTTGTCGGCGACCCCAACTACTACACGCGGTTTGGTTTCCGCAACCGCCCGGAGTTGACCCTTGATGGTGTGCCGGAGGAGGTCTTCCTTGCCCTGCCGCTGGGGGAGGATATGCCGAGCGGCGAGGTGGTGTTCCATGAGGGCTTTGCAGCCCGTGGCTGATGGCGCCCCCGGCGCACATCCCAATCGGGAGACTATCACATGCAGGTTTTGAGCATTACGTCGATCGCCGACGGGATGGTGTTCCCGGAGGGGACCGTGCGGATTGAGTACTGGAGTTCAGTGGATGCGTGCGAGGACTGGGTGCTGTACCGCCCGGGCTGCGATGTGACGGATCGGCAGCAAGTGCTTCTGAGGGCGCTGCCCGCGGCAAGCAACCCGGTTAGTCGGGCCACTGCGGCGTGATGTAGTCATCGGTTTCCCGCATCCACCGGGCAAGCACGGTTTGCATCTCGCGCGTGATGTCGGCATAGTCGGGGTCGGTGGCCAGGTTGCTGAGCTCATCCGTATCTTCATCAAGGTCGAAAAGCTGATCAATGGGGTCTTCATGGTAGTAGCTGTACTTGTAGCGTTCGGAGATGCAAGTGCGGATCTTGTTCCCGCCGTCGATCTCCCCGTTGAATTCGGAGAAAGTGTATTCGGGCCCGGGTGCGGCGGCGTCCCGGATAATTGGCACCAGGCTTTTCCCGCTGGCTTCCTTCAGGGCCGGCAGGCCCAGAAGCTCCAGTATGGTCGGAGCCATGTCGGTCTGTGAGGCGAGCTGGCCGCGCCGGCCTGGTGCGATGCCAGGGCCAGCGATGACAAAGGGAAGTCGTATCGAGTCCTCGTACATGCAACCTTTCTGATACATGTTGTGCGCGCCCAGCATCTCCCCGTGGTCACAGGTCATGACCACCAACGTCTCTTCGGCTCGGCCGGACTGCTCCAGCGCGTCCAGGACTACCCGGTGGCAGGCATCACCAAAGGCCACAAAGCCGTAGTACGCGGCAATGGCCACGGCCCATCTGTCCCAGCCCCAATCGGCGATGCACTGGTAACCGGGCGCCTTGGCGACGGCGTCAGGCATACCGCAGCGGTCTTCGCCAAATCCCGGCGGCGGAGTCATGTCAGTCGAATCGAAGAGGTCCACGAATTCCTCAGGTACCAGGAGCGGCGGATGCGGAATTCCGGACGAACACCACGCTGCGAAGGGCCTGTCGTCCGGCGCATTGAGAATGAAGTCGGCAATGCTGTGCGCGCGCTGCATGTCCAGGTGTTCCTCGATAGGGCGTGTCCAGCGTGCCGGCACGGGTATGCTCAGTTTGCCCTCGATAATGCCATGATCGCTGTGAAAATTGACCGGCCCGCTCTGGTCACCATCCTTGCCGCCCTGCTCGATCAGCATCTCAAGGTATTGCTCTCGCGCAAAGCCCTCCTCCTTGAAGAGCGCATATTCTGCGCTGCGGTCATCCTCCGGCGCACGGGTGATGTGCCAGATGCCCTGGTAACCGATATGATAGCCCGCGTCCGCCAGGCGATCTATCATCAGCTCCTCGCCCGGTTTCATCGTCGCGTATTCTTTGCCGAAGGTGACAGAGCCGTGCTGGTGGGGCCAGCGGCCACCCATCATCGAGGGCCTGGTGGGCACGCACAGAGGGTTGGCGCAGTAGTAGCGGTCAAATACCACGCCCCTTTCGGCCAGGCCATCGCATGCCGGTGTGGGAACCGGACCACCGTAGAGGCCGAGCGTGTCCCTCTGCAGTTCGTCCCAGAGCAGTACGAGCAGATTGCGCGGGCGGGGGTCGCTCATGGCGTTGCTCATCTCCTTGGCACTGCGCTTTTCCAGGTCCGAACACGTTCCATTATAGCACAGCGGAGCACCGGTTACCCGGTGCTCCGCCTGGGATGGTTGCCGGTTGGCACGCTATCTGGCTATTTTGGGGCCAGGACCGGCGGATTGACGCAATTGGGCAGCGGCTTGTCATCCAGACCGGCGATGAGGTTCTCTGCAGCCATGGTGGCCATTTTGGTGCGGGTCTGACGGCTGGCACTGGCGATGTGCGGGCAGATGACGACGTTTTCTAACTTGAGCAACGGGCTGTCGTTGAGGATCGGTTCAGTGTCTGTTACGTCAAGGGCCGCGCCGGCAATCTTCTCTTCAGTGAGCGCAGTGACGAGCGCGGTCTCATCAACAACCGCCCCGCGTGAGGTATTGATCAGGTAGCTCTCAGGCCCCATCAGCTCGAATTCATGGGCGCCGATCAGATGTCTGGTAGTCTCAGTCAGCGGACAGTGCAGGGATACGAAATCCGACTCTCGCAGCAACTCATCGAGTTCCGCGAACTTGACGCCCGTGCCGGCCTCCGCGTCCTCGTTGCGCACCACATCATAGTACAGCACGCGCATATCGAAGCCGCGGGCGCGTCTGGCCACTGCCTGGCCGATGCGCCCAAGGCCGATAATGCCGAGGGTGGCGTGGTGGACGTCGGCTCCCAGGAAAAGCTGCGGCTCCCAGGTCAGCCATCTGCCGGCGCGTACGTACTTGTCGCCTTCGACGATACGTCGCGCTACGGCCATAAGCAATGCCCAAGCCATGTCCGCAGTTGTATCAGTTAGGACACCAGGCGTATTGCCCACCGCAATGCCGCTTGCGGTAGCTGCTGCGACATCTATGTTGTTATAGCCGACTGCGTAGTTGCTGATGACCTTCAGCTTCTTGCCTGCCGCGATGACCTCGGCATCAATCGTGTCGGTGAGCAGGCTCAGCAGACCGGCGCAATCCTGCACTTTCTCGATGATGACCGACTTGTCGGGCGGCAACTGCCCTCCCCAGACATCTACCTCGGCGACCTCCTGCAGCATGTCAATGCCAGCTTGTGGAATGGCGCGGGTAACGAAGACTTTGGGTTTGGACATATGCCATCGGACCTCCCACGATATGTTAGGTCAATATGTTATTATACTAAATCCTTTGTTGCCTGCAAGTATACAACATAGTGCTATGAGTGCAAGTGGCAGCAATACTGCCACGCTGACTACGGGGTGTCCGCAGGCGGTGCAAGGAACTCACTCTCGCCTAAATCATCTGACCACTGGGTGCATCCGCTACCATACGTCGTCTATGCCGGCGCGGTCGGCTTCCACTTCCGCAAACCAGCTCTCAAGCTGCGTAAGCATGCGGCGGGTGCGGTCCGGCTGCTCTCCCGCAAGGTCAGCCTGTTCCAGGGGGTCATCGGCGATGTTGTAGAGCTCGGGCAGCGGAGGGGCCGGCAGCTCACGTTCAGGCAGCGGGTCGTGGCAGATGTCCGTTCGGTGCTCGGGGTCGCGCTTTGTCGCCCTGTCCAGCTCGCCCTCCTCCGGTGGCAGGTACATGGCCTCGGCTATCCTAGGGCGCACCAACTTCCACTCACCGTCGCGCATGGCGGCATTGCACTCAATGACGGGGTCGTATCGGTTCCATTGCCAGAAGCGAACGGGGTTGACCTGCCCTGATTCGCCCAGCAGGACCGGCCAGATGTTCCATCCGTCAATCGCGGGCCCATCCGGCATCGGCACGCCGCTCGCAGCCGCCAGCGTCGGCATCCAGTCCACGAAGTGCACCATCTCGTCAACCTGCCGCCCACCTGGCAAGCCGTCCGGCCAGCGGATGATCATCGGGACGCGGATGCCGCCCTCGTAGACAAGCCCCTTCGCACCCTTGAAGCCGCAGTTAAAGCGGTGTGACGAGTTGTCCCCCTGGCCGCCGAACTGCGGGCCATTGTCGCTGGTGAACAGCACGATGGTGTTGTCGGCGATTCGCTGCTGCTGGAGTACCTCAAGTATTCGGGCTACGCCGGCGTCCATACGGTGAATCATCGCGTAGATGGTCTTGACACACGTGGTCAGGTCCGCCGCGTCGGCGAACAAGTCGAGGTCGTCCTGGGGAGCCTGGAAGGGACCATGCGGGGCGTTGTACGTGAGGTGGAGGAAGAACGGCTTTCTGCTATGGCGCTGGATGAAGCGTATGGCCTCGTCGGTGAACACGTCCGTCAGATAGCGACCGTCACTCTCCCTGAATGACCCGTCATAGTCAAGCGTCCAGTCCCAGTAGTCCCACCAGCCGCCCCGGAAGCCGGTGAACCGGTCGAAGCCGCGCGCGTTGGGATGATAGCGGGGATCCGCCGCGCCCAGATGCCACTTCCCGATGAGACCGGTGACGTATCCGGCCGCCCTGAACATGTCCCCCATCGTCACCTCGCGCAGTGCCAGTCGGTCAAGTCCGCGAGCGTCAAGCGTGTCTATAGCGCCTGTCCGGTGCGGATAGCGGCCCGTCATCAAGGCGGCTCGCGAGGGCGCGCAGACAGCAGAGCCGCAGTACTGCTGGGTCAAGCAGATGCTTTCATCCATGAGGCCGTCCAGCGTCGGGGTACGCGACAGGCCGCCGTTGAACATGGAGAAATCGCCGTAGCCCATGTCGTCAACCAGAATGAAGATCACGTTTGGACGCTGCTGCATGGCGTTGCCCCTCTTCCCTTCCATCGTCACGGGTGGCAAAGACGCCCGCCGTCCTTGCAGACAGCGGGCGCATTTGTGGCGTTCCCGCTTTGGCAACTATTGGCAGAAGCGGCTCTGTGGCCGACTGGCCGCGCCGCTTACCACTTGTAATAGATGCAGTCGAAGGTACCCGCAACCCAGCTCTTGCTGTCGTCGTCGAAGCAGACAGCGACCTTGCCCTTAATGTTGCCCAGGACGTTCTCGTCGTCAGCGCTGGTCTGCATTGTCCATTCGGTCACTTCGACAGCGCAAGCCCAGGTCGGGTTGACGCTCATGGGGCCCTTGTCGCCGCCCTGCGGATACCAGTACCACCCGTGCGCGGAATCGAAGTCTACGTCATCAGCCAAGGCCTTCGTGAACTGGCCGGTGGTACCCTCGGCGAGCGGGAACCGCAACTCCACGCCGGTGTCATCCATGATGAGGCCGGTCGGGGTGTCGGCGGTGCCGTTGGACATCTCGAGTTCGGGCCCGCTATCGCCCTTCTTGACGCGAACGGTCTTGGCCTCGAACTTCTCACCGTTCACCATGCCGGTGATGGAGGCGTTAGGTATCGAGGCGAGCGTCGGGGCCTCGGCCCAGGTAAACTCTGTCGGCGCGGCTACGGTGGTCTCGCCTCCTGCGGATTCTGGCTGCGGTACGGGAGCTGGCGGCTCCACCGCCGCTTCTTGCGGCTTGGGCTGGCAGCCCGGCATCAGGATGGTCCAGGTAATCAGTACGGCCAACAGCAGTAGGCTCACTATCAGCATGTTCCTCGACATTCTCTATTCCTCCCACGTCATTCCTGCGCCTAACTCTCCGGAAGGAGAGGTTACGTACGATTCTCGACAATAGCACCCAGCAGGGCATCATTCAATTGATGTGTGTGCCCATTCGTATGCTTCCTGTACGTTCTCGAATTGCTCACCGGGCAGCTTTGTACAGCTGAAATAGCCAAGGCGCTTCAGCAGCCGCTGTGTAATACCCTTCTCCCGACTAAACACATTATCCTTCTCCTGGCTGTCATTAACAAGGTCGTGAAGCTCGTGCTTGCCGTCGGGGCTAACCACCAACGACCACTGCTCATCGCGTATGCAGCGGTACGGCGACTGGTGATGGCCTGCGATGACTGCATCGCGCAGGGCAGTGTTCCCCCTGCGCTAAAGAGAAAAGCGAACTCCCGAGATGTGCAAAGCTCATGGAGTTCGCCTTTGCTTGCGCGCCTGGTTGCTCGGCCATGCCGCTACAAGCGGCCGCCAGAGCTTAGGGTGTCTTGCCCGGAAGCCCCAGTGACGGCTGCAC
This sequence comes from uncultured Armatimonadia bacterium, assembly GCA_964549395.1. GTDB lineage: Bacteria > Armatimonadota > Zipacnadia > Zipacnadales > UBA11051 > UBA11051. The sequence goes on from CAZJVY010000005.1 coordinate 41,715, forward strand.
GGGAGCCTTCTGGGAGGTCCCCTTTGCTGCCCCCTCTGCCAGTTTGTGCGCGGTGAAGTACTCGCCCGACTGGGCAAGCTTCACTTGCACGTTGCGGAACCTGTTGAACAGGGCCCGTAACTGCAGATTTGCGGATAGCAGTTCCGCCGGGACTTCTTCTTCCTTATTCAGTTGTCCAACGACCGACGCCACGTCACAGTATACCGCCATTGTGTGCGAACCCGTCTCACGTGCAGTGAGGAGTGCTTCGGAAATTGCCTCGTATGCTGCTGCCTCCAGAGTGATGTCTTCTTTGCTGTAGCTGGTAGAGTGTATGGTGTTGCGTTGGCGGTCGCGCAAAATGACGGCGATGCCGGTTGAGCCGCCCTCGGCGGCTTCCACGGCGCTAACCAGAGCGTGGGTCGGAATGCCAGCGCGCTGATCGCCCATTCTGCACCTCCGGATACGTTGTTTACCAGCTTGAAAAGGAACGCTACGTCTCATTTGCGGCTACTACAATTATACCACAGATAACCGTTCAAATAAACAGTTTTTGTATAGCCTTGTACAAGTTCATATTTATTAGACTGCACAACCCTACACTATGTTCGGCAATTCTGCGTGCGAACTGAAGTTTTTTTGACGGCAATCTTTCCCCTCGCCGCGGCGATTGGCACGCGGGTTGCATCAGATATGGTCGTAGTCTCTGCGTAAGCCTCAACGGCTCGCAGGACTTCGCTTCTCCCACCCAGGTGCGGGCCCGGGGTCATCACAAACCTCGGGCCCCGATTATTTCACCCACAGCTCTGCCCGCCTTCGCAGTCCAGAGCTGGTCCATTCGCCGCAGAAATGACAACAACCTTCCTCAGGCCCCGGTCTCGCCTCTCAACTAGCGGTGCCTCACCACTTCGCGGACTTTGTAGTAGTCTGCCTCCAGGTCGCCCGACGGGCACAATGCCCTGACTGCGTCGCGGGCGCTGGCGGCCCATTCGATGATCTTGGAGAACTTGCCGGGGTGGAACTCGTAGCAATTGCCGTGGCCGGCCGCCATGGTGTCAGGCCTCCAGTCGAGCACCAACTGCGCACTGGGTATGAACCCATCGTCGAAGCGGCTGTTGTTGTAAGCACAGAAGCCGCCGGTGCCGTTCCACTTCGAGGAGGGTGTGAACGAGTCGCCGGCAAACAGAACGCGCTTGCCGTCAATGCTCGTCATGAATGCGCAGTGCCACCAGGTCTGCCCAGGCCACGGCGCGATCTGGAACTCGTACTCGTTCCATTCCCACATCCCGCGTTCGGGCCAGAGATGGTCTGCCTCGATAGGCTCTTGCAGCAGCCACGGGAGGAACGTATGGTCCGGCTCATTCCAGGGCTCGGCCACCCACGGGTGCAGCCACGCCTCTGCCCCGTAGCGCTCGCGCAGATATGGGATCCCGTCGCAGTGGTCATAGTGGTAGTGACTGACCACCATCGCCGTCGGTCTGGTCCCGCCCAGCGTAGCTAGCAGGTCCTCAAGCGCACTCATGTCGGCGGAGAAAGGGTCAACGACCAGGCCCTCGCCGCCAGCGGAGACGAGCAGGTAACCGTTGCCCCCGAACTGATAGAGGTGGCTGGAATACCTGCGCGCGCCGCAGTCAAGTATCTCGGGCTCAAGCCAACGGTCACATTCGCCCGGGCTAATCTGGCCCTTGGCGTGGTAGAAGCGAAGCAGGCGGTCGGACAACTCCTGCAGTGTCCGGTGCGGCTCGGTGCCGACAACGGGCCCATGTGAGGGACAGAGCAGGTCCACGGCAATTCCACACAGCCTGCGTATGCCCTCCCAGGCGGCCAGGGCTCCGCTGCCGGTCCAGTGGTCCCACTCCAGGTGGAAAGGCTCCCAAACTGTGCTGCCTGCATGGGCCGCATCGCCGCAGAAAACGACCTGCTTGCCATCGTGGTCTATTAGGATGGAGCAGGCGTTCTGGCCGTGACCGGGGGTATGAATGAAGCGCACGCGTCGGCCGTGCCAGTAGAAATGAGCATTGCCCGCCATCATGTCGTACCTGACGTGAGCGATGCGCTGCGGAGGAGGCGAATAGCTTGGTGGGCAGCCCATGAAGTACCAGGGAGCCGGGCCGAAGGGGTTAGCCTGCCCCGGCTCGAGGAAGAACTCCTCACCCGCCGGAGCGTGGATGGTGAACGGCCACAGGTCCTGTTTCAGAAGGCCGACGCACTGGTCGGCGTGGTGGTGGGTCAGGAGAACCTGCTCGATAGCCGTGATGCCAAGGCCGGCCAACTGGGGAAGCCACTCGCCGCTGCCGAAATCAATGACGAGCGCGCGGTCGCCGCTTCTCAACACGTAGACGTTGCAGGTGTCGGCAAAGAGCCAGAGGTCCGGCAGTACCTGTTCCCGTTTCACGCGATTCATCAGCCCACCTCGACTGGAACAAGCGGAGGATATGCCAGGCGGCGCGAACCGAAGGCGACGAAGGCTTCAAGACTCCTCGCCCATGAGCGCGATGAAATCATCGAAAAGGTAGTTCGCGTCATGGGGACCGGGGCCTGCCTCCGGATGGTACTGGACCGAGAACATGGGAAACTGCTTGTGCCTGATGCCTTCACAGGTCTGGTCGTTGAGATTGATGTGTGTAATCTCCACGTCACTAGCGGGCAGCGTGTCCGGGTCAACGCAGAATCCGTGATTCTGGGTTGTGATTTCGACCTGTCCCGTGCGCAGGTTCTTGACCGGATGGTTGCAGCCCCGGTGTCCGAACTTCAGCTTGTATGTTCTGCCTCCCAGCGCCCATCCGAGTATCTGCTGACCGAGGCAGATGCCGAAGACGGGGACCTTGCCGAGGAGCCCCTTTGCCGTCTCGATGACATAGCCGAGGGCCTCGGGGTCACCAGGACCGTTGGAGAGCACGACACCGTCAGGGTTCCAACTGAGCACCTGCTCGGCAGCGGAGTTGGCCGGCACGGTAATGACCTCGCAGCCACGGCTGTAGAGATGGCGGAGGATGTTCTGTTTGACACCGCAGTCCATGCACACGACGCGATACTGGGGACGGATCTCATAGAGGCGTCCGTTGAAGGAAGGTCTCTGCCTCTGCTGCGTCGCCGCGCTCCCTACGTCGAACTGGAGCTGGCGGTCGGGTAGCGGTGTGGTCTCATCATACGCATCCCCGGTCCAGCGGCGGGGACCATCGCAGGTGACATCCATCACATAGTCGGCACCGACCATCCGCGGAGCTTCCTTGGCGATCTGCACGGCCCTTGCATGGTCCATCACCTCGGTGGTGATGACGCCGATCTGCGCGCCGTAGGTGCGGAGGTGCTTGGTCAACATGCGGGTGTCAATGCCCTCGATGCCGGCGATGCCGTGGTCGCGCAGATAGTCGCTGAGAGTGGTGTCGGCCCGCCAGTTGCTGGCCAGAGGCGAGTTCTCCCGTACCACAAAGCCTTCCACCCACGGCCGCCATGACTCCATGTCCTCGGAGTTGATCCCGTAGTTGCCCATTTCGGTATAGGTCATTGTCACGATTTGGCCGCGGTACGAAGGGTCTGTCAGCACCTCCTGGTAGCCAGTCATGCCAGTGTTGAAGACCACCTCGCCATCGGTGGTGCCTTCGGCCCCGAATGAATAGCCTTCGAATACGGTGCCGTCCTCCAGAGCCAGTATCGCTTTCTTCATGTGCTTTCTTGCCTCACAGAGACGTCCGTGTGACGCCTACCCCGTCTTCGCCGAGCGTACGGGACAATCCTTTGGCCGGGGCTACTTGACCTTGCATGTCATCTACTCGGCTTGCGGCGAGACTGCGTCCAGGCCCGATGATCATACGAGCAGGTCGCCTGTTTTGAGCACCAACCCGCCGTTCACGACGGTCCCCCATACCTGGGAACGCAGGATCTGCCCGGCAAACGGTGTCGCGCGGCCTTTGGAGTTGAAGCGATTGGGCTGGACGGTCCACTCGGCCGCCGGATCAATGATGGCGATGTCAGCCGGGCCACCTGCGAAGAGCCGTCCGGCAGGCAAGCCCAGCAATCTGGCGGGAGTGGCACTAAGCTTCCCCAACAGCCACATCCAGTCGCCCGTGGTGCGCGGCTGTAAAACGGTCGCCATGACTGCGAGACACGTTTCGAGACCGACCAAGCCAGAAGGAGCACGCATGATCCCTAGTGCCTTCTCCTCCGCAGAATGGGGGGCGTGATCGGTAGCGATGACCGAGATGGTGTCGTCCCTTACTGCCGCCACTATGGCCGCGTTGTCCTGTGCGGTTCGCAAAGGCGGATTGACCTTCGCATTGGCCCCGAACTCCAGAACGGCGTCTTCGGTGACACACAGGTAATGGGGCGCGGTCTCCATGCTCAGCCGGCCTGCCCACTGTGGAAGCGCCTCAGCGATGATGTCGGCTTCGTCCTTGGTGGCGATGTGGGCCAGGTGCAGACGTGCGCCGGTATCGTGGAGGCCGACCCATTCGGCAACTGCTTCCGCCGTGGCCCGCCGAGGCATTCCGGGCAGGCCCGACCTCGCGCTCAAGTCCCCCTCATTGATGACGCCGTCGCCGCTGATTGACTTGTCCTCCGGGTGAGCGATGAAGACGCAATCCGCTGCCGCCGCTCGCAGAAGGGCCTCGCGCTTCAGTTCTCGTCTCTGCAGTGGGAAGGCATCATCGGTAATGGCAACGCAGCCGGCCGCCAACATCGCAGCAAAGTCAGTCAGTTCGTCCTGTCCGTGACCTGCAGTTGCGGCACCGAGCGGGCAGACCTTGCACACCGCCGTCCGCTCAATCCGGTCAACAAGGTCGCGCACTCGCTCTACCGAGTCGATGGGCGGCGTGGTGTTGGACATGCAACACACCGTAGTGAAGCCGCCTGCGACGGCCGCCCGAGTGCCGGTCGCGATCGTCTCCTTCTGGGTCTGCCCCGGCTCTCGTAAATGAACGTGGATGTCAACCAGGCCGGGGACGACCAACATCCCGGCAACTTCAATGATGTCCCCTGCTGCACGGCACTCGCCCGGCGGCGCAATGTGCCTGACCACCCCGTCGGCGACAACAACGTCCGCCTCGCCGGCGAAGCCGCTGGCGGGGTCAACGACGGTTCCGCCGCATAGTGTGAACTCATCAACGGTCATCGGCTGTCTCGCCATACAAAAAGGACCCCCGGGGCTCAGCCGGAGGGTCCTGTTGATGCCTATCGCTCACGCACACGATTACTCCTCGACTTTCACGTCCACGCGGGCAGTTTGCGGGAGACGTCTCCCCGTGCGGTCGTTGACTGTCAGTGTGACCACGTAGAAGCCGGGCTCGTCAAATGTCCACGTGACCTTCTGGCCAATGCCATCCTCGCTGATGCCGTCCCAGTCATCGAAATCCCACGTGTACTGCGGACGGGCGGCGCCGGTCTGTGGCTTCGCTTCGAACTGCACGGGCTTCCCGGCCTTGACTATGCGCTGAGCACCTGCGTCGGCGACAAGAGGGTCGCTCTCCGCCACGAGCTTGACGGTCGCGACCCAGAATTTCTCCTCGACATCGCCAAAGAGAGCGATGTCCTGGAGTCTCGCGGCGGCATCTTTCCCGTCACCAGCGAAGCGCGATAGCGGGATGACCATGGTGTACCACTCTTCGAGCGCGCTCTCCGCCTGGTAGATGTCAATTGCCCCCGAATCGAGTTGTCCCTTGTCTGTGACCATGAGGGCTCTGAGCTTTGTCACCATCGGCGGCAGCGCTTCAACAGGGGGTTGGCCGGGCTGTTCAGGCTGGCCGGGGATTCCTCCCGGCGGGACATCCATGCCAGGCTCCGGCGGCATCGCCCCTGGCGCTTCCGGTGGCATCGCTCCCGGTCCGCCCGGCTCACCAGGCGGTGGGCCGCCGGGCCCTCCCGGCATCATATCGGGTGGCATCATGTCCGCCCCTGGGCCAGCCAAGACATCTGCCTGCGTTGTCTCCGCACGGTGGACCTTCACTATCAGCACGAGAAAGCTCTTTTCGGGGTCAGTCAGGTAAGAAGTCAGCGGCACAGGGCTTTTCAGGTGCAGCCGCGCGCCCTCGTAGAAGCCCTTGGTGTCCACCTCGAGCACATCGCGCTCCAGGTACGTCTGCTCGTCGGTTACCTTGCCGCTACCGGCTCCCCATGCGGCTGCGTCGGCCTTATTCAGCTCACCACTGAACACGACAACCTCGCCGTCAGCCTGGCAGGCAGCTACCATAGCCAGAGATATGAGCACCAACGCAACTGGTACAAGCACTTGCGTAATGCGTGTCATGCTTTCACCTTCTCCGTCTGTCGCCGTGTCGGGTGCTGCTCTTGTTTTGATGCCTGCACCGGCCGGTTTGTTCCGGCGACCGATGGGGCCACGGTTCATTATACCACAATTCCCCCGTCCCTTATACCGCCATTCACACACTATCCCGTGCGATGCGGCTTCTTTCCTGCCATTCGCTGGATGTAGCCGGCCATTTCGTGGCCCTGGGTCAAGCACTCCAGCATCACCATCAGGTGTCCACGGCCGGCAATGGTCAACCTGAAGCCGTCGCCATAGCCGTAGCTGTGGACATGCACGATCTGCTCCCAGGAATAGCGGAGCACTGGCAGCAGTATGCGGTACACGGTGAGACCGGCCTCATCAACCTGGTAGTGGCGCAGCAGGTTCTCGACGACATAGAACCAGGCCAGGGCGCAGATGACAACTTCCAGCATGATGTAGTGGGAGCGCAGGCCGCCCGGTATTGTCGCCTGCCCGAGATTGTGGACGGCTCTAAGCCCCAGCCAGTAGATCCCGGTCATCACTGCGGTGAACAGCACCACGAATGCATAGGCCTTGTAGTTGGGCCGGAAGAGCCGCTGTTCTTCTGTCGGTGGTTTGCCCGTCATCGCCTAGACCCACGCTTCAGACCAGAAACCTACGGGCGATCTCGCTATGAAGCAGAAAACCCTTCGCCGGCGTAAGACGCAAGATGCCGTCATCGTACGTGGCAATGCCCTCAGCGACCAGAGTCGCAATGGTATCGGCGTGCTGCTCTCGGAGGTCGGTGCCGCACTCCCGCATAATCTGCCGGAGGTCCGCGCCCTTGATGGTGCGCAGACACAGCATGACCGTTTCACCGGCCCGGTGTGCGGGGTCCAGGTGCTCCTGCGATGCAGTCACCTCGCCATTTGCTTCCACGGCACGGCAGTAGCTCTCCGGGTCCACAACGTTCATGCTGCGGACGCCGCCGAGGTAGCTTGCCGCTCCCGCACCGCACCCAAGGTACGGCTGGTTGCGCCAGTAGGTCAGGTTGTGTGTGCAGCGACGGCCTGGGCGGGCGAAGTTGGATATCTCGTACTGCTCGTAGCCGGCGAACCCCAGCGTGCGCTGGGCCAGTTCGTAGAGATCGGCGTATGTGTCATCATCCAGGGGCTGCACCTGGCCGGCGGCGACCATCTCATGCAGCGGTGTGCCCTCTTCTATCATCAGACCGTAGGCGGATACGTGGTCCGGCTTCGACCTGATGATCCCGTAGAGAGTCCTGCCCCAGGACTGTACGCCTTGCCCGGGGATGCCGTAGATGAGGTCCACGGAGAGGTTGTCAAATGTCTCGCGTGCGGCGGCGATTGCGGCGGAGGCGACGTGCGCATTGTGGCTGCGCCCGAGGACCTGCAGCTCATCGTCCGCCAGCGACTGCACCCCAAGGCTGAGGCGGTTGAAGCCGGCCCCGCGCAGTGCCTTGAGCTTCTGCAGGGAAACGGTGTCGGGATTGGCCTCACACGTGACCTCCGCGCCCGGCTCCACGTTGCCGGCGGAGCCGATCACCCGCAGAACACGTGCAAGTTCGTCCGTGGTGTATATAGTCGGGGTGCCACCGCCGAAGAACACGGTAGAAACGGAGGCTTCGGACAATTGCGGGAGGCGGCGCTGCAACTCGCAAGTGAGTGCTGACAGGTATCTTTCGCGCAGCTCTGCGGGGGCCGGGTATGAGTTGAAATCGCAGTACCTGCACTTGCTGATGCAGAACGGAAAGTGGACGTAGAGCCCAATCTGCACTGTGGCACCCTCAGTCGAGCTGCAGTATGGCCATAAAGGCCTCTTGTGGGACCTCCACGCTGCCAACCTGCTTCATGCGCTTCTTGCCCTCTTTCTGGCGCTCCAACAGCTTGCGTTTGCGCGTGACATCACCGCCGTAGCACTTTTCCAGCACGTCCTTGCGCAGAGGAGCATTGCGGGTCGAGGCGATGATACGACTCCCGATGGCGGCCTGGATGCGCACCTCAAACATCTGACGGGGAATGGTTTGTTTCAGCTTGCGACAGATGCTGCGACCGCGCTTCTCGGCGAACTCCCGGTGGGAGATGATAGCCAGGGCGTCAACCGGCTCTCCGTTGATGAGGATCTCGACCTTCACCAGGTCCTCCGCATTGAAACCGGCGAATTCGTAGTCCAGCGTCGCATAGCCGCGCGTGGCAGACTTGAGCTGGTCGAAATAGTCCACGATTATCTCGGCAAGCGGCAGCCGATAGTGCAGGACGACGCGGTCGCCGTGGAGGTACTCCATCTTGTCGAACGCGCCCCGCCTATCTTCGGATAGCTTCATGCAGGCCCCAACGTACTTGTGCGGCGTGACGACATTAGCTTTGACGACCGGCTCTTCGATGACCTCGATCCTGCCGGCGTCCGGCATGCGTGCGGGGTTCTCGATCTCATCCACCTGGCCGTCCCTGGTGAGCACACGATAGACCACGCTCGGCGCGGTCGCAACCAGGTCCAGGTCATACTCCCGCTCCAGACGCTCCTGTACGATCTCCATGTGCAGAAGGCCCAGGAAGCCGCAGCGGAAGCCGAAGCCCAAGGCCGCCGACGTCTCGGGTTCGTAGCGGAAAGCGGCGTCGTTAAGGCTGTACTTGTCCAGAGCGTCCTTGACCACGGCATAGTCGGCATTGTCGCTTGGGTACAGCCCACAAAACACCATCGGCTGCGGCTCGCGGTAGCCGGAAAGCGGCTGGGGGGCAGGCTTGTTCGCAAGCGTAATCGTGTCGCCGACGCGGCAGTCTCTGGTCTGTTTCATGCCGGCGATGACGTAGCCGACCTCGCCGACGGCAAGTGAATCCTTAGCCTGCATCTGCGGGCTGAAGACACCGACCTGGTCCACCTCGAACTTGCGTCCATCCGACATCATCATGATGCGGTCGCCGCGCTTGATGCTGCCGTTGAACAGCCGCACGTATGCAAGAGCCCCCCGGTGCGGGTCAAACTTGGAATCAAATGTAAGCGCCTGTAGGGGGCTATCCGGATCGCCCTGGGGCGGCGGAATGCGCTTGACTATCGCCTCCAGCAACTCGTGGGTTCCCTGGCCGGTCTTGGCGCTTGTGAGCAACGCTTCCTCCGGCCTGAAACCGAATGTGGTTTCCAGCTCCTCAAGCACCGGCTCAATATCAAAGCCTGTCAGGTCAATCTTGTTGATGACCGGGATGATCTCGAGGCCGGCCTCCATCGCCAGATACATGTTGGCCACGGTTTGCGCCTCGATGCCCTGCGACACATCCACGAGCAGGAGCGCACCATCGCAGGACTTCAGAGCGCGACTGACCTCATAGTGGAAATCCACATGCCCCGGCGTGTCAATCAAGTTCAGGACATATGTTTCACCATCATCAGCCGGGTACTCCAGCCGCACCGCGCTGGCCTTGATGGTGATGCCGCGCTCGCGCTCCAGGTCCATGTCGTCGAGCACCTGGGCCCGCATCTCGCGCTCGCCGATGGTGTGGCAGTACTCGAGGATGCGGTCGGCCAGGGTTGATTTCCCGTGGTCAATGTGCGCCACAATGGAGAACGTCCGGATGTTCTGCTGCTTCACGTCCTTGAGCATGGTGCTACGCGTCACTTTTCTTTCTTGTGGCCGGTGCTGTTAGTAATGGCAAATGTGGCGGCACCTTCTCCGGCGCGCCGCCATATCCATTATATCACGAATGCGGGGTTTCCGGTATCGGCCGGAGCACTTGCCATGTCGTCTCGGGCCGAGCCCGCCAAGCGTCAGGCAATCTCGTCAACCTTAGGCGGGATCTTCTTGCCACTGAAGCGACGGGCGACCATTCGCCATGCTGACTTAAGCTCCGGCACCTTGAAGGCGGCGCTGAGAGCGAAGAAGCCGGCGCCGCCGACGACCAGCGGAGCCAGGACGGCAACGGCCCGCACAGCCACCCCCTCCAGCCCCAGCAGGCTCTCGGCGTAACTAGGCCCCCAGTAGCACGCGGCAGCCAGGAACAGATTGGCGGGCAGACAGCGCAGTTGCGAGCCGACCATCCCTGCACCGTCCAATCGGCCCACCCGGCGCTTCAGAACCGCCATCAGCACGCCGGCGTTGATGAAATTGCTGGTTGTCATCGCCAGCGCAAGGCCCGCCAGCGCCATCGCTTTCATTAAGGCAAACGACAGCACAACACACGTGGACACGGAGATCACGCCGACCAGCAGCGGCGTCCTCGTATCGTGGCGCGCATAGAAGGCCCTGGCGACAATGTACAGCCCCGAAAGGGCGACGATGCCGGGCGCAAACCACATCATGACCTGCGCGACCGCCGCGGTGCTCTCCGCTGAGAAATCGCCGTATTGCATCAGGAGGCGCACGATCGCGGCGGGCATGACGCCCATGACAATCGCCGAGGGGACGGTGAGGAACATGGTATTGCGGATCCCGAAGGAGAAGTCCCGGCGGTACCTGTCTTCGTCTTCCTTGGCGTAGTGCTCGGCCAGCATCGGGAACAGCGCGATGGCGATGGCGGCGCCGAAGATGCCGGCCGGAAGCTTCCACAGGCGGTTCGCGAACTCCATCACCGCAGGGCCCTGATCGGGAGCAACCACGGTCGAAAAGGTGCGGATGACGATGTAGTTGATCTCGGCCACCGCCAGCCCGAAAACGACTGGCAGCGCGAGCTTGATGACCCGCTTCACGCCGTCATCGTGCAGGTCCAGCACCTTCTGCAGCCGGACATTGCGTGCAATCAGCGGACGCACCTGCAGCAGCACATTCCCCGCCAGCGCACCCAGCACAACCGCGTAAGCGACGGTAGGGAGGCCGAAGGTTTGCGGCATCGTCAGGGCCAGGACCGCCCCACTGATGATGAAGAGGTCATAGACGATGGGACCCAAAGCGGGCCACAGGAAGTGCTTGTAGGCGTTCAGGGTGCCCATCAGCAGACCGCCGACTACAAAGCAGAGCTGCGCGGGGAAGATGATGCGCATCAGATGGCCGCACAGGCGCAGCAGCTCGGGTTGCGTGCCGACCCAGCCGGGAGCGATCCACACTGCCAGCATGGGAGCGATTACTATCCCCACCGTGACGACCAGGCTGCCGAAGATTAGCAGCAGCCAGAAGAGGGAACTGAAGGTTCTCCAGGCCTGCTGCCAGTGCCCCTTGGCCATGTACTCGGTAAAGACCGGGACAAAGCCTGTGCGCAGTGCCCCGCCCGCAATGAGGAAGTACACCAAGTCGGGAATCACGAACGCCTGGTAGTAGGCGTTGATCTCCCCGCTCGTGCCAAAGCGGGCCAGGACCATCACCCGCACCAGCCCGGCCACCCGCGCCCCGAGAGTGGCGAATATCATCAGGACTGCGGCCGAGGCGAGCGACTGGCCCTTGATGGTCCTGGGTTGCGCATCGCGGGGTTGGGATTCGTCGTCCAAAATGCTCCCTGCTCTCTCCGGAGAACTTGCTCTTGAAGGCTCCTATATGTTATACTCTGCCGTCCGCTAGCACAAGACTGCCGACAGGCCGACAGTGGTGGCCTGGATGGATTTGTTTCCACCTATACGTCAGGCGCAGCACGACGCGCCGAAGCGATGAGCACGTCAGAAGGGGTGCATACCGAACCATGCCGCAGACAGCATCCAGAAAGAAGAGCCTGCGCCAGTCCCAGACACGGAAGGTGCGGAATCTGGGCCGCAAGCGAGCGATGAAGGAAGCCGTCAAGGCCGTGAACCAGGCGCTGCAAGAGGGCGATGCGGACCAGATTGCGGCAGCGGTCACCCACGCCCAGAAGTGCATAGACAAGGCCGTCAAGCAGGGCCTCATCAAGCAGAACACGGCTTCTCGGCGCAAGGCACAGATGGCGCGCAGGTCCGCAGCCGCGCGCAGCTAGCCCAGGTCATCCGCAGACAGCAAAATCAATGGCGGCACGAAAGCGATGGGATTCGTGCCGCTTTTGTGTGCCCTTTGAGTGGTAGTCCAGTGTGTGAGCCACGTGCATACCGACCCTCATCGGGCCTTCAGCGCTTGCCCCGCATTCACCCGGCAGCGACAGGATTGGTGAGGGTGCCGATCTCGGATATCTCCACCTCCACCACATCCCCCGGCTTGAGGTCGGTCCCATCACTGGTGCCCACCCCGGCCGGTGTTCCGGTTGCGATGATGTCGCCGGGTTCGAGCGTCATGATCTCCGAGATGAATGCAATGACTTCGGGGATGTTGAATATCATGTCGCCGGTCGAGGTCTGCTGCTTGACGATGCCGTTCACACGGGTCTGCAACTGCAGACCATGTGGATCGCTGACGAACCGGGCCGGAACGACACACGGCCCAACGGGGAATCCGTTGTCGAACCACTTGCCATTGAGCCAGTCGAAGAACTTGTCCCAGTCCTTAACCTCGGAACGCTCCCAGATGCAGAGCTGGCGCTCCGAGATGTCGTTGCAGCAGCTCACGCCGCCGACGTAGCTCATGGCCTCCTCAGGGCTGACCTCCCTGCAGCGCTTGCCGATGATAACCGCCAGCTCGCCCTCATAGTCGCAGAAACGGCTCTGCCGCGTAATCAGGATCGGGTCACCGTCCCCGCATACCGTGTTTGTCGAAGGCTTCATGAACACGCGCGGGGCCTCGATCGTGCGCTTGCCCTCCCCCGTGAGCCGTCGCGAAAGGCTCTCGTTCAGATGCGATTCATAATTGGTGGCCAGACAGAGAACCTTGCCGGGATTCGGGATCGGCGAAAGTAGTCTGACGTCTGCGCGGGCATGCTTCGCCGCCGGCTCAACATTATCGGCATCGCCGGCAATCTGCGCGGCCCAGTCAAGAGCCGCGGCAGAGGCCAGCAGCTCGACGACGGTCATTCCAGAGCCGGGGCAGTCCGCGGCGTTGTTAGCGGCGGCAAGGGCGCTCAGGTCAATCACGGCATCCCCGACCAGGGCTCCCACTCTAGTATCAGTCGTGTCGGCGTCCTTGATGAAGCTGACCAATCTCAAGCTCATTGACGAATTCCTCCTGTTAATGAAACGTGGGCATAGAATCGGCCGGCCGATCAACGGCAATGATGTCATACCGGACTGCCCGAGCTGCGCCCGTGGAAACCACCACGCTCATGCGTACGTTCCGTACTTGTGTGCCGCTTCCACCATCGCTGCGAAGTTCTCGGGTTTGACCGACGGGTGGATCGAGTTGGACGAAACCAGGATGTACCCGCCACCTGGAGCCGCGACGTCAATGGTCTCCCTGACGGTCCGCTCGACGTCCTCCTCCGTGCCAAAGACCAGCAGGTCGCGGCAGTCAATATTGCCCAGCACGCAGGCTTTGCCGGTCAGATGCCGTTTGACCTCGCCGATGTCCATGCACTGGGGCTGGACGGGATGGAACCCGTCAAAGCCGATCTCGGTCAGGTCGTCGAGTATCGGCCACATGTTCCCGTCGGAGTGCTTGATGGCCTTCAGACCGTGCTTGTGGGCATGGGCCACGATTTCGGCCTGATACGGTTTGATGTACTCACGGTAGTGCTTCGGTGACATGATGAGGTTCTCTTCACCGGCCAGGTCGCCGGGCAGGACGACCGTATCGGCGCCCAGCTTGGCGCTCATCTCCACCACCGCCAGGCAGTAATCCGTGCCGACCCGCGACATGCCGTGGACCAGGCGCGGATTGGTCACATAGTCAATGAGCAACTGCTCCATGCCCCCGCGCAGGCGCCAGGATATCTTGAACGGCTCAGGCATTGAGACCACGTGCGCCCGTTCGGGGCCGATCCTCTCCATCGCTTGGATTGTCTGAGCGAAGTCATCTTCATCGAGCTTGGAGGCCATGTCAAAGCCAACAAGGTCCGATTCGTCCTTAATCGGGCCCTCCAGCGGGTACGGCTCCCCCAGGTCGGAAAGCTCCTGGAGCGTACCGAACTTGTCTCTGGCCGTGTTGGCGCTTTCCGGTACCAGGCCCTGGCCGACCCCGAAGCAGGCGCCATCCATGTCCAATTGCTCGATGATGTCGCAGTACATGTCCGTGACGGCCTCGCCCTCCTGGCCGGTGAGGTCCTGGCGGTCGGACGTGACAGCCGTGTCGCCGGTGAGGAGCTGGTGCACGCCGATGATGGACGAGCCATTCATGTACATCTCCCACACCGGCACGTGATCCGGCTGCTCACAGCTCAAGGCGCTGAGGAAACGCTGTCTCCAGTTCATCATTGAGGCTCCTTTGACCGGCACACGCCACACAACACCGGATGCGACAGGTCATGCCGGCACATACGGCCGGTACTGCGGCAGATACTGCCAGTCGGCAATCCGGGTCTCCGGGTCGTCGGGCAGGTCCGCGCCGGCCACTCCTTCGGCAGCCGCAGCGCGCATGACGGCTGAGGCCACCTGTACCGCCACCGCCCGCAATCGGTCCAGGCTCGGCAAGACGTGTTCCGTGGCAAGCTCATCGTCATTCATAGCATCATGTGCAGCCTGCGCGGCGGCGACGAATATCCCATCCGAGATGCGGCGGGCCGCGCTCAGATATGTGCCCACGCCGACGCCCGGGAATATGTACACATTGTTCACCTGTGCGAACGCAATGCTGCGCCCCTGGTAGTGCATCGGCTCAAAGGGGCTGCCAGCGGCGACAATCGCTCGTCCTTCCGACCAGTTGACGATGTCGTGCGGAGGGGCCTCAACGTTGCCGGAGGGGTTGCTCAGCGGGAAGATGATGGGCCTGTCGCAATGGGACGACATGACCTGAACGATTTCACGGCCGAAAGCACCCGGCGTTCCCGACAGCCCGATGAGGGTGCCGGGGCGCAGGTGACTGACCGTCTCCAACAGCGTGGTCTGGTCCGGTGTCCGGTCCCAACTGCGCACGGTTTCCGGCGCGGCGGCGATGCGTTGCTTGTACTGTGGCAGACCCGGTCGGTCGCTGACCACCAGGCCCTGCGAGTCAAACACATAGACCTGCTCCCTGGCCTGTTCAGCCGATAGCCCTTCGGCTTCAAGGGCCGCGATAAGGCCGCTGGCCACTCCGACCCCGGCGGCACCGGCTCCAACGATGCAGATGCGCTCCTCGGCCAATGTGCGACCGGCGATCCTGAGCGCCCCCAGCAGCGCTGCATGCGTCACTGCGGCAGTCCCCTGGATGTCGTCGTTGAAGGATGGCAGCACGTCCCTGTAACGCTCCAGGTTGTCAAAGGCGCGTCGCCGGCTGAGGTCCTCCCACTGCAGCACCGCCCCGGGGCACTGCCGCTGAACCGCGCCGACAAACGTCTCAATGAATTCGGCGTACTCCTCATCACCCAGGCGAGGCCGCCGCGAGCCGAGATACAGAGGATCGGCCAGCAGTTCCTCATTGTCCGTACCCACATCGAGCGATATCGGCAGACAGCTCGACGGGTGGAACCCGCCCGCGGCCACATAGAGGGCCAACTTGCCGATGGGAATGCCGATGCCGCCGACGCCTTGGTCCCCGATCCCGAGAATGCCCTCGTTGTCGGTGCAGACGATCACCGCAACCTCGCCTTCCGGAGCGTCCCGGAGCATCTCGTCGGCGCGGTCTATGTTCTCCGGAGTGATGTGCAGGCCCCGCGAACTGCGGAATATGTGGCTGAAGCGGCGCACGGCCTGGGCGACGGTCGGTGTATAGGCAATCGGCATCATCTCGGGCAGATAGCGCATGAGCACAGCGTGGAAGAGCGTTTCGTTGCGGTCCTGCAGCAGCCGCAGGTAGATGTACCTGTCCAGAGGCGTCTGCTCCGCGCGGAAATTCTCGATCACGCGCTCCATTTGCGATTCCAGGTCACATACTGCAGGAGGCAGCAGGCCGCTGAGGCCGAGAGCCGCTCGCTCCTCAAGGGTGAAGGCGGTGCCCTTGTTCAAGGCCGGGTTGCGCAGAACCTCGGCGCCCCGTTGTTTCACAAGCAGGACTTCTCTGTCCACTCTGGCGTTTCTCCCGCGAGTATGGCACATTTCGGCCGCCAGATGATCTCGGCGGCCTCCATCGAAAATCGTATCACACGCCCCATAGCAAGTCAATTCGGGGGTTGGGAGACCTTCATCTGCCCGCCTTGACAAATGCAGGCGGTTATTGGAGGATTCCCAGTGACCGTGCGGAAGTACCAATAGAGGCCTTCCGCTAGGCCTCCATTCGTTCCAACCATGGTTCAATGAGACTGCCCCCGTACGGGTGGGGCAGTCATCAAGGTATCACGTCAGGAGGCAGTATCATGACCGAGTCGTGGCGACAACTTATGGATGTCGGCATCGTGCATTTCATGGCGTTCCCTGAAGGCGATCCCGTCGAGCAGATTCGCTATCTGGGGGAAGACGATTTCTTCGACGTTGTGGAGATCAAGCCGTATGACGCACCGGTGATGGAGCAGATCAAGTCAATTTGCGACCAGGCCGGCATGAAGGTCGGCATCGGCGCGCAGCCGGGGCTGCTGGGTGCTAAGCTGTCACTCAATGATCTCGACGAGGCCGGCCGCAATGCGGCGATCGAGTCAGTCAAGGGCGCAATTGACGCCGGCTACATGACGGACGCGCGCATCGTGGCATGTCTCAGCGGACCGATGCCGGACAAGAAAGGCGATGTCCCCGCCGCCATGGACGCGATGGTGGATTCGTGCGTACAGATATGCAAATATGCCCAGGAGAAGGCCGGAGATTACTGCGTCTATCTATCCGTCGAGCAGTTCGACGATACGACCGACAAGAAATGCCTCATCGGGCCGGCGGACCTGACGGTGCAGCTTGCCGAGCGAGTGAAGGAGCAGGTGGACAACTTCGGCATCACCGCAGACCTGTCGCATCTGCCGATGCTGCCGGGCAGCATGGCCGACATTCTGGCGGAATTGGCGCCGCACCTCATTCACATGCACGCCGGCAACTGCGTGTGCGCCAGTGACGATCTGCACCTATACGGGGATCTGCATCCCCGGTTCGGCTATCCCGGTGGCGAGAACGATGTGGCCGAGCTGGTCGAGTTCCTGCAGACGCTGGTGTACGTGGGCTATTTCCAGAACGAGGTGCCCACCGACAAGCCTGTGCTGACCTTCGAGGTGAAGCCCTACGACGGCGACTCATCCGAGCTGATCGTGGCCCACACGAAGCGCACCTTCCAGCGGGCTTGGGCTCAGGTGTAAGAGCCTTTTATCATAGCAGACCTGAACCAACAGGGCGGCCGCCGTGCCGCCCTGTTTTGAGAACCGGAAGCGACAGGTACCACCATGAAAATAGTACTGGCGCCTGATTCATTCAAGGGCTCGCTTAGCGCGGCGGAGGTGTGCGCTGCGATGGAGAAGGGCATCCGTCGCTTTCTGCCCGACGCGGAGGTCGTCTCAGCCCCGATGGCTGACGGCGGCGAGGGCACCGTGCAGTCGCTGGTGGATGCCACCGGCGGCACCTTCATCACCGAGACGGTGTGCGGGCCGGTGGGAGAGCCGGTGAACGCCCGCTTCGGGATTCTCGGAGACGGTGCCACGGCGGTCATCGAAATGGCTGCAGCGTCCGGTTTGCCGCTCGTCCCCGAGAACGAGCGCGATCCCTCCAGGAC
>CAZJVY010000005.1:59429-84210 GCA_964549395.1 uncultured Armatimonadia bacterium
GCATTGGACCGCGGCTGCCGAACCATCATCGTCGGCATAGGTGGCTCGGCGACCAACGACGCAGGCGCGGGTATGGCGCAGGCATTGGGTGCGAGATTGCTGGATGCCGAGGGTAAGGACCTGGTATGCGGCTGCAGCGGCGGGGGTCTGGCGTTGCTGGCGGAGATTGGCCTGAGCGGGATGGACCCGCGAGTGGCTGAGACCACCTTCCGCGTCGCGTGTGACGTAGACAATCCGCTTTACGGCGAGCGCGGGGCGGCATACGTCTACGGCCCGCAGAAAGGCGCAGATGCGGATATGGTGGCGCGGCTAGACGCGGCCCTGCGCAATTTCGCCGAGGTGGTAAAGCGCGATCTGGGCATTGACGTAGCGGCCATACCGGGCGCGGGCGCTGCCGGCGGCCTTGGAGCGGGCCTGGTCGCCTTCTGCGGCGCAAAGCTGGAGCACGGCGTGGACATCGTGCTGGAGGCCATCGAACTGGAGAAGAAGGCGCAGGGCGCCGA
Source organism: uncultured Armatimonadia bacterium (assembly GCA_964549395.1). Taxonomy (GTDB): domain Bacteria; phylum Armatimonadota; class Zipacnadia; order Zipacnadales; family UBA11051; genus UBA11051. The sequence continues at coordinate 59,933 of CAZJVY010000005.1, forward strand.
CCTCATCATCACGGGCGAAGGCGCGATCAACTACCAGACAGCCTTCGGCAAGGCACCCAGCGGCCCTGTCCGCATAGCTCAGCGAATGGGCTGTCCGAACATGGTCATCGCCGGCGGAGTTGATCTGGAGGCCAACCAGCTCCACGAGAAGGGTTTCGGCCCGCTCTTCTCGATCTGCAACACCGCCATGTCGCTGGCAGAGGCCATGGACGCCGAGATGGCGCGCAGGCTGGTGGCACTGGCGACTGAGGAGGCCGTCCGCTGCTTTTGCCTGCGCGGATAGAGCTTCGGGAGGGTATTTGCACCAGCCGGCGAACTCAATTGGGCAAGCACCAATGCCTTCGGCCACTGGCTGCGCTCAACTGGCAAGGGAGAATGCTCATGCACGTAGGAATGCTCACTGCACCGTTTGCGAAAGATGACCTGGACACGGTGGTGAAGTTCGCGTCAGACGCCGGTTTTGCGGCGCTGGAGATTACATGCAGGCCGGGCTGTGTGCACCTGGACGTCAACAGCTACGACGCAGCCAAGGTCACAGATGCCGTCGCCGACGCGGGCCTGCAGATTTCGAGCCTGGCCTGCTATGTTGACATTACACACGCCGACCCGGAACAGCGTCAGGCCAACCGCGACGCGCTGCGGCGCGCACTGGACGCCTGTGCTGCGATGAAAGTGGATACGCTCTGCTGCATCGCCGGGCTGCCGCCGGCTGGCAAGAGCCGCGAGGACACGATCCGCGACGACGCCTCGCCATTTTTCAACGAGCTATCCAGGGATGCTGCGCATCACGGCATCCGCCTCGCCATGGAGAACTGGTTCGCCACCAACATCCAGCACCTGGGGCACTGGGACCTGATCTTCGAGGTCTGCCCTGCCGAGAATTTCGGTCTCAATTTCGACCCCAGCCACCTGTACTGGATGGGCATTGACCACTTGCATGCTGTCGAGAAGTTCGCGTCGCGGATCTTCCATACCCATGCCAAGGATACGGAGATTCGCCGGCACATCCTGCGCTATAGGGGTAACCAGGATTGGAATCATTTCCGCTACGTCATCCCGGGCTATGGCGAGATTGACTGGGGCGCATACATCGCGCGATTGCGCGACAACGGCTATGACGGCGTGCTGAGCATCGAGCACGAGGACCGCGCCTTCGGCCGCGAGGAAGGCTTCATCAAGGGGCTGCGGCACCTGCAGCAGTTCTGCTGAACCCAACCCGCCGCTCAGGCCGGCAACCTCGACGAACAAGGCGGACAACCACGGGGCAAGGAGTGAAGAAAATGGCAGGCAAGATAAAGATTGCGGCCGGCGGCGTCTCCGCGGAGGCCGTGCTGAATAACAGCGAGACAGCCAAGGCCATCCTGGCGGCGCTGCCGATCGAGGCATCCGCGCAGACCTGGGGCGATGAGATCTACTTCTCCATCGGCGTGGATATAGAGCCGGAGGACCCGCAGGCGACCGTGGACATGGGCGACCTGGGCTACTGGCCCCCAGGTACGGCACTGTGCATATTCTTCGGGCCGACACCCATGAGCAGAGGAAGCGAAATCCGGCCCGCCAGCCCGGTCAACGTGTTCGGGAAGGTCGAGGGGGACCCGACAGCCTTCAAGGCGGTCCGCAGTGGCGAGACAGTCACCATCACCGAGGCATGAAACGCTACCTCACCACGCGGGCGGATTGCCATGCGCAAGCACCACCTCTGCACATAACCAGGCGGCGGTGAAGGCCATGAGGTATCTTGTCGGATTGGACGTGGGCACCAGCGGAGCCAAGGCGCTGCTCATCGACCAGGAGGGCAAGGTGGTCGCGGATGCCACTTTGGGCTACCCCCTGCTCACGCCGCGACCGGGATGGGCTGAGCAGCATCCCGAGCAGTGGTGGGAGGCGTCCCACGCAGCCATCGCCGAGGCAGTCCGCATTTCGGGTGTGTCGCCGGGGGACATCGCCGCTGTGGGACTGTCCGGGCAGATGCACGGGTCGGTGTTCCTGAACGCGGAGAATCACGTCATTCGGCCGGCCCTCCTGTGGTGCGATCAGCGCACGGCGCCGCAGTGTGAGTGGATCACCGACACGATCGGGGCCGACACAATCATCGCGGAAACATGCAATCCTGTGCTGACAGGCTTTCAGGCGCCGAAGATTATCTGGTTGCGCGATAGCGAGCCGGACAGCTATGCGAAGCTGGCCAAAGTTCTGTTGCCCAAGGACTACATCCGCTTTATGCTCACAGGCGAGTTCGCCACCGAGGTGTCGGATGCGTCCGGCACATCGCTACTCAACGTGAGACAGCGACGCTGGTCGCAAGCAATGCTCGACGGCCTGGAACTGGATGAGGCGCTGCTGCCGAGAGTCTATGAATCGCCTGAAGTGACGGGCAGGATCAACGCCGAGGCCGCGCGGCTAACGGGACTGGCCGAGGGCACGCCGGTTGTGGGCGGCGGCGGAGACCAGGCTGCAGGGGCAGTAGGCAGCGGTATCGTCGCATCCGGCTCGGTTTCGGTGACCACGGGCACCTCGGGTGTGGTGTTCGCCTACCTGGACGAGCCGATTATGGACGAACAGCTCCGCACGCACACGTTCTGCCATGCCGTGCCCGGCAAGTGGCACGTGATGGGCGTGATGCTTTCCGCGGGCGGCTCACTGCGGTGGTTGCGCGACAGCATCTGTGCCGCGGAGGTGTCTGTGGCGGCCGAGATGGGGATTGACCCGTATGAACTGATGGCTGCGGAGGCCGGGACGGCGCCTGCCGGCTGCGAGGGCCTCGTATTCCTGCCATATCTGACCGGCGAGCGCTGCCCGTATCCCGATCCCGACGCGCGCGGTGTGTTTTTCGGGCTGAATCTGACCCACTCCAAGCCGGACTTGGTCCGCGCAGTGCTGGAGGGCGTGGCTTTCGGCCTGCGCGACTGTTTTGGCCTCATCAAGGGCCTGGGTGTAGAGTTCACTCAGGTGCGCGCATCCGGAGGCGGCGCTCGCAGCAAGCTGTGGCGGCAGATTCAGGCCGACGTACTGCAGCACGACATATCCACCATCAACGTGGACGAAGGTGCGGCCTATGGCGTGGCATTGCTGGCGGCCGTGGGAGCCGGGCTGTACCCGACCGTCCAAGCTGCCTGTGAAGCCGCGATATCAGTAGTTGACACGTTACCGCCCGATTCGCGGTCTGTTGCAGTGTATGAGAGCTACTACGCGCTGTATCGTCGGCTCTATGCGGCCCTGGCCGGCGAGTTCGACACGCTGGCAAGGCTTGCGTAGACGCACGGTTTCTTGCCGTGGTGCAGGTGCTTTTGCGCGAGGAGAGGAAATGCGCTGGAGGGCCGTTGGTCGCGGCGGTGTTCGGTTGACAATGGGTAGTCCGTTTGCTATACTGCGGCGAAAGATGGCGTGCCTGACGGCGGGCGGCCGTTGGGTGTCTTATTGGCCGTTCTTGGCAAGGGAGGGCCTGGCCCAACATGGCAAAGAGAATCCTGGTAGTAGACGACGAGCGTCACATCGTGCGCTTGGTCGAAGTGAACTTGGCGCGGGCCGGCTATGAAGTCATAACCGCTTTCGACGGTATTGAAGCCCTCGAAAAGGTCGAGCAGGAAATGCCCGACATGATCGTTCTGGATGTCATGATGCCCCGCATGGACGGCTTCGAGGTGCTCAAGAATCTGCAGGCCGAGCCGAAGTATAAGGACATTCCGGTCATCATGCTGACCGCCAAAGCCCAGGATGCCGACATCTTCAAGGGGTGGCAGTCTGGCGTCAGTTCATATCTGACAAAACCGTTTAACCCCAAGGAGCTCCTGGTGTTCGTGCAGCGCATATTCCAGAGCATGGATGAGCCGCCGCCTGCCGGCGACGACGAGGAAGGCTCGAAGGTCTGGGAGGTCTGACGCCACTCCCATCAACACATGCGCCAGCAAACGCCCGGACAGAGTGTTCCGGGCATTTGTGTGTCAGGGGGGCTGTCTCAACGCCCCGCTAGCGTTGTCGGGGACGACGGGCTGCATCGCGATCAACCCATTCCATGTCGAGGACACGACTGCCATGACGGAGGAGAATGAGCGGCGCTCAATCAACCCCTGGGTCCTGCTCGGAGCAGGTCTGGTTGCTGCCGGGGTGGCTACTACCGTGGCTATAATTCTGTGGCAGAACAAGCCCGACCGCAAGGCACGGCGTCTGGTGGGGAAGTCCGAGCGACTGATTGACCAGATCACTGCAGCTTTGTCCGAGCTCAAGCAACAGGCCGCCGACGCGAACGGGCGATAGCGATGGACCTGTCCGAAATCGGCGAGTTCGGCCTCATCGCGCGGATCGCACAGATCGTTGGTGAGGGGAATGCGCCGCTGATCAAGGGCATCGGCGACGATGCCGCTGTCATAACTTCCGAGCCGGACGTTGTCACTTTGCTGTCCACGGACGCCATGGTCGAGGGGCAGCATTTCCGTTTCGATTGGATGTCCCCGTACCAGGTCGGCCACCGCGCGGCGGCTGCGGCATTGAGCGACATCGCCGCAATGGGCGGCCAGCCCATTGCGCTCTTCTGCACGCTTTGTCTCCCCTCCACATGCACCGTCGAGCGGGCCGAGCAGTTGATCGCGGGCCTGCAGGCGCTGGCGGCCCGTTTCGGCATCTCCCTGGCAGGTGGCGACATCGTCGCCACCGACGGCCCACTGGTGGTTGACGTTGTCGCCCTCGGCAAGGCGCACCCCGATGCGTTGTGGCTGCGGGAGGGAGCGCAAGCCGGAGACCGAGTGCTGGTCACGGGTACTCTGGGCAATCCTGCGGCCGCCATCGAGCTGCTTCTGTCGGACAAGTCATTCAGAAGCGCTCAATTTCCCCAACTGCTGCAGAGCCTCACTGCGCCTGTCCCCCACCTTAAGGCAGCAGCCGCACTCGCGCCCATCGGCAAGGTGCATGGCGCTATTGACATCAGCGACGGCCTCCTGCAGGACGCCGGGCATGTGGCGACTGCGTCCGGTGTGGCAATGCAGTTGCGGGCCGCCGACATTCCGGTTTCAGAGCAGTCGCTGAAGTGCGCGGAGTTGCTCGGCCGCGATCCATTGCACTGGGCCGCAGCGGGTGGCGAGGACTTCCAACTACTGCTGACAGCGCCGCCGGCCGATGTGCCGCAATTGCAGGCCGCGCTACACGCCCTATCCGTACCATTGACCGACATCGGTGAGGTGACGCCGGGAGCGGGGGTGCAGCTTCTGGATGACAACGGTGACGACATCTGCCTTGTCACAGGGGGCTGGGACCACTTCCGCAGTTGAGACAATACACACTTCCACGCATGACTACGAATCCGGAGGTAAGCACCTTGTCAGACACGCTTGATGTGACCAAATCGGTGGCAATGTACGGGCGGGCCTGCGGCCTTATACCCGGCGGTTCGCAGACCAACAGCAAGCGGGCGACCGCCTTCGCGCCTGGCGTGTGGCCGATATACTTCGAAAGCTGCAAGGGTTGCCGCGTCACCGACATTGACGGCAACAGCTATGTTGACTACGTGCTGGGGCTCGGCCCGATAACACTGGGATATTGCTACGAGCCTGTGGACGCAGCGATCAGAGAGCAGCTCGGCAAGGGAATTATCGCCGGCCTGTTGAGTCCGTTGGAAGTCGAGGTAGCCGAGAAGCTGTGCGAGATGGTGCCCTGCGCCGAGATGGTGCGGTTCATGAAGGGCGGAGCCGAGGGCACCTCGGCGGCGGCCCGCATCGCGCGCGGCTATACGGCCAAGGAGGTCATTCTCAACAGCGGCTACCGGGGCTGGTCCGATGTCTGGGCCGCACAGTCGGGGAATCCCGGAGTGCCCAAGGCGTTTGAGCCTACGATTGAGGGCTTCCCGCGCGATGACCTGAACGCTCTGGAAGACCTGCTCAACAAGCACCGGGGCAACGTGGCGATGATCTCCGTTGATGTGGCCGGCGGGACCGCCGCACCGCAGGAGGTCGTCGAGGGCATCCGCAGGCTGGCAGACGAGCATGAGGCCGTCCTGATGTTCGACGAGATCGTCAGCGGCTTCCGCATGGCCCCCGGTGGCGCGCAGGAGTACTACGGCGTCACGCCCGACCTGGCGGTCTTCGCCAAGGGTGTCGCCAACGGCATGCCACTAGGTGTGGTCTGCGGCAGGAAGGAGATCATGCAGCGTGCCAAGGACTTGGTCATTAGCATCACCTACGGCGGGGAGGCATTATCGCTGGCGGCTGCCTCGGCCTGCCTGGACATCTACAGCAACGAGCCGGTCCAGAAGCACATGTGGAAGCAGGGTGATAAGCTACGCGAGGGGTTCGAGACTGCGGCGCAGGCCAACGGTGTGCCGTTCAAATGCTACGGCCCGTCGGTCATGCACAGCATGAGGTTCGAGTACGAAGACGCCGAACTCAATGGCAAGGTGTGGACGCTATTCCTGCAGGAAACAGCCAAGCGCGGCGCGCTCATTCGCCGAGGGGGACTGCTGTTCATCACCTATTCCCACGATGACGAGGCCGTTGAGCAGACCATCGCGGCGGTGGCCGACACGATGCCGCTGATCGCAGAAGCTGTTGATGCGGGGGACGTTGATGACCGACTGCTGGGCGGCGAGGTCGAGGAGAGCTTCCGCAGCTTCGCCTAGAACAGCGCGCCGTCAGGCGGCCCTTACGAGGATGGACGAGCAGGCACGCTTGCTTGTGCCCCTGTCATGGCAACATTCATAAGGAGAACGCGGCGCGCAACCTGTCGTTTCCAGCGACTGCGCCCACCAACATGGGAAGCCTACCCAGTTTCGCGGTCATAGCCGACCCGCACGTCTATCGCGTGCCGGGCATCCAGGACCAGCACCTAAGGATGGCCCTGACGGCGGCCGAAACGGCCGGCGCGGCATTCGTCGTCCTTGCCGGCGACATCGTCGAGGACGGTCACCGGCTCTGCTACGAGAACGCGCGCCGCGTCCTGCAGGAGAGCCGCTTGCCCCTGTTTCCCAACATCGGGAACAAGGAGGTCAGCCAGAACTCCACACATCGCTACCGTAGATACTTCGGGGACCTGTACTACACCGTCGAGCACTCGGGCTACCGGCTGATTGTGCTGGGGCTGCACAACTTCACCCTGCCACCGCACAGGATGCGCTGGCTGCGCAGAGTGCTGCAGGATACCGCCCCGCACGATCACACCATCATAGTGGCGCACCACTATCTGCAGTACTTCACAGACAGAAGCCGCAACGAGTTCATTGGGCTGTGCGAGCAGCATGGAGTCCGGCATTTCATCACTGCCCACGCACACAGGCCCAAAGTGACCCGCTACGGGGGGCTTACGGAATACCTGCTCCAGGCCGTTGACCCCGACAAGGCGCTTGAATCACTGCCCGGTTTCACAATGTGCCGGCTGGACGGCGAGAACCTGCAGATGGAGTTCGTACCGGTGACAATCCCGGCCGCGGCTGTGCAGAAGCACTTCGTGGATCAGCTCGGGCTTGCCCCGGCCGCCGACTGGGGACCCGTCCAGACGGTTGCGGACCTCGCCGCCAGGTACAAGCTAACTTCGTACCAGTTGCGCATAGGCGGCCCTCAAACGTACCCCGTACTGGCAGAAGAGGCTGAGGCAGCGCGCAATTGCGGCCTGCAGCTCGTCGGCCACCTGCCCGGCCCGCAGTTTGATGAAAGCGGACGTTTCCTCAATGGGCCGGAGATGCGCAGTGCGGTTGATTTCTGCGTGGAGCAGACTTCGCCGCTACTCGTATTGCACCCACCGAAGCTGCCGGCGGATGTGCTCTGCGATCACTACGGCCGCCTCAACCGAAACGCGCTCGCCGTCGCCAGGGTCATCGAAACGTATGCAAAGATGGTCGGTCGCATGGAGAGTCTCGGCATGACGGTGGCGCTGGAGAACAACTCCTCGAAGAAGCCCCGCACCACCTTCGGCGGCCTGCCAACGCACCTGGCGGACCTGGCCGGGCCGCTGCGCGAGCGGGGCCTCGACCCCGGCTACTGCTTCGACATCGGCCACGCCCGGGCGAGCATCGCGCAAGCGCAGATATCGGAGTGGATGGCCGCGCTGGGTGACCGCCTGCTGGCCTTGCATATCCACCAGGGCGACCCCCATACCCACACGACCCATGAGGCGATCCATGACCTGTTCTCGTGGACGCGCTGGTACGGCCTCGGGGCATGGCTTGCCTACAAGAACGTAACCGTCCCCTGCCTGCTGGAGATGGATAGTGCGAAGGCCGCCGTGGCGTCTGTAGAGGCTCTGAAGAGCCTTGTTGATGAGGTCGCTACTTGAGCGGCGCTGTCAGCCTCCGAACGGCCGGGCGGTGAGGTCGGGCGGGACTTCGTAGTCCCGCACACGCTTCATTATCTCGTTGGCCTCCGCCACTGAATCGGCTCGCAGAACATGCACCGCTCCGCCGGGCAACGTGCGGTCCCGCATCCCTTCCAGCAGCTCCTCCTTGGTGCACTCCAAACACAGCAGCGCATCCCCCGTAATCTCGCGCAGTCTTAGAAGCCTCGCACGCAGCGGAAACCGAGGTCGTCGAAGCGGTAGCCGGGGCCGCTGCTGTAGTTGCGATAAGCGCAGCGGAAATACTTGGGGACCGACAGGCCCCAGCAGCCGCCGCGGATCACGCGGCGTTGTCCATCTGCAGGTCCGCCGGGGTCCGCAGGTGGAGAATTGGCGTAGTAGTCGTCCGCGTACCAGTCAGCGCACCACTGCCACACGTTGCCTGCCATGTCCAGCGCCCCACACCAGGCCACGCCTTCCGGAAAGCCGCCCACTGGAACAGGCCCACCCTTGGGGTCCTTCGTCTTCCAGTTGCAGCACTTGGTGTCGTCCCACTCAACCCCCCAGGGGTATGCTCTTGCGTCCGGCCCGGCCGCTGCGTACTCCCACTCCGCCTCCGTGGGCAGCCGCAGCCCGTAGTGGTCGCAATAGGCCTTTGCATCCTCCCAGGTCAGCCACACGACCGGATGGTCGTCGCCGCGGTCGCTGAGGGACGGGAACTCGCGCCCCGTTGCCGTGCAGAACGACCGGTACTGCGCATTCGTCACCGGCGTCTTCCTCAACCAGAAGCCCCTGGTAGTCTGCACCTGATGCACGGGTTTCTCGCGATAGCTGATGTCTTCCGCGCCCATCATGAACTGCCCCGGCGGAACCCAGACATACGCGGCGCCATCAGGGCCGGTTATCTCCTCGCCAGCCTGTCCACCGGCCTTGGTCCAGGGCTTGTCGCCTTGGGCACAGGCCAGCCCGGCCGCCAGAATGACCGCCACAACTGTCAGCAACGCGCAACTTCGCTGTCTGCTGGTCATTTCTCATCTCCTTGCACATCATAGCGGAGACGCGCCACATGGGGCCACCCAAAGCGCACTATCCCACGCCATCTGGCCTGATATCTAATCCGAGGTCGTGCCCAATGCATCCCCATATAGACAGGGAATTCTCCATGTGTCTGCCTCTTCCTCTATCCGCAGGGAAGCGGCGATGCCTCAGTCCGGTCTGTCGTGGAACCGGGGGGAAGCTGCAGCCAGGTGCTGCAGGTCGCTGTGATCAAGGCTTGCGAGGAGGTGGAGCAGCAGCCGGCCCGTAGTTTGCAGATGGGTCCGGCTGAGATTCTCGCAGCGGTCGCGGGCAGTGTGATTGTCCGGATCCGGAAGGCGCTCCAGCCAGGCGACCGGTATGCCGAGCTCCTCAAACGGTTCGTGGTCGCTGCAGCCGTGTGCATCCGGTTTGAGCGGCAGCGCGATACCGAGCCGCCGGGCGGACTGCTGCGCCTTCTCGACAAGGTGTCGGTCTGGCCTGTTCATGCTGCGCACGTAAAGCGTCTCCCCCACGCCGATCATGTCCACCGAGAGCATCCCGGCTATCTGCGCCTCTGCAGCGCCTGCACGGTACTGGCGTACGTAGTGGCGGGAGCCGTAGTGATGATGTTCGAAGCGCGTTCCCTGGCGCTCCTCCGCGCCGAATGCCACGAATTCGACACGGTACGGCAGCGGCACATCTCGCAGTGCCCGCGACGCCTCCAGCATCACAGCGACGCCTGATGCGTTGTCATTGGCGCCCGGAGAGCGATGCGTTGCGTCTATCGAGTCGTAGTGCGCGCCGACGACAAGCATCAGACCGTCGTCACCTGCTCCTGAACTCGGTTTGATCGCGCAGACGTTCTGAGTGCGCCGGCCGCTTTCAGGTATGGGGATCGAGATCTGCCAGCGCACGCGGTAGCCGTATTGCTTGAATACGGCCGCGATGTACTGGGCAGCGTGACGCTCCTGTGCTGTGCCTCCGTGACGCCTGCCGATGTCGTCAGCCAGCACGCGAACGTGTACCATCGCGCGGTCTGCGCTGAAACGCTGCAATAACTGGGGTACCGATGGGGCCTTGCGGATGGCTGGCGCACGTGCTGGTAAAGGTGCTTTCCTCGCAAGAGCCGGAGGCCTGCTGGAGAAGCGCTGCACGTCCCGCAGCAACGAGCAGGCAAGCACCGTCGCAGCGGCAAGCGAGACGACTATGAGCGCCAGGAGTTCCGGATCACGCAGATTGGGGGGCTTAGACGGCGTCTTCTTCCCCATAACCGCTGTGTCCTCAGGCAACAGGTTGTTGCAGGACGGCCGCTCCCTCAGCCACCCCTGCAGGTTGCTTATCGCCCAGGCGCTTTGTCTTCAGACGGAGCAGGCAAGTTTGCCGGATCAATGCGCGTGAGAGCCACGGTGTAACCGGACTTCTTGTCATTGGCCGGGAAATAGAACCCGACACGGGCCGGCTTGCCTGTGAGTGAGCTAACCCGTATCCTTCTCTCCTTGACCAGCTTGTTGTCAAGGTACAGCTCGAGGTCCTCAGGCACGGTGCGAACATAGACATACTCGCCCTTGACCGAGAGCTTGACGGTGCAACTCTTGTCGGCCCACTTGGCGGCCTCATGGTCGGTGATGGCGCGCGTGTAGTCTCCGTCCGGGCCGATGACCGCCTTGGGCTCATCCTTGAAGGGCCCCGGCGGGTGGATCGTGATCTGCACGTGCCTGTTGGCTGCAGCCACCAAGTCACCGTTGATGACCGCGACCTTCACTGCAAGCCCTTCCTCCAGGGGCGGCAGTTCTACCGCCGACTCCGTCTGTGGCTGCGGTTGCCGGTCCTCCGGCTGCTGTCGCACCGGCGCGAGCAGGCAAGAGCGGAGCAGCAAGGCCGAGGCAATGACTACGGCCGCTATCGCCGCAATGATGACCGGCCGCATTCGGCGCATGTCGAAATGGTCAGCAGATTGCCCCCTGGTCCTCAGGCTCGGGTACAGCTCATGGGTCATCTCTTGCTGCTGTGCAGCCGAGGTGTCTGCGCCACGCTGCAATCGCCCGAACTCCACGCAGGCCACCGTTACGTTATCAGGCGCACTCCGTTCGAGAGCCTTACCGATCAGCGCGTCACAGCCCTGCCGTAGTGTGTCAGTCGTCTTCAGCGTCTCCTCGATCTCGACGGCTCCCATCACGTCCGTCAAGCCATCCGAGCAAACGAGAAACACGGTGCCCGGCTCCAGAGGGATTGCCAGCATGTCGGGCTCCACATCGTCCTCGACGCCGAGAGTGCGCATGATCTGGGCGCGCAGCGGCGAGTGGGCAGCCTCCTCCTCCGTCATCCGCGCCTCTCGCACTTGCTTGGCGACCCACGAGTGGTCCTGGGTTATCTGATGAATGCCTGAAGCGTTCACCAAGTACCCGCGGCAATCTCCGACGTGTGCCACAACTGCCGTGTCTTGGGTCAGCCCGACCAGTGTCAGGGTGGTGCCCATGTCGCGTCGCGAATCATCGGCCTGCGCCTGCTGGTAGATGCGCAGGTTGGCAAGGCGCACTGCCTCGGCCAACGCCTCCGTCGCTTCGCCGCCAGACAGCTCTGTCGTATCCGGCCTCGCATCACTCCCGCCCTGACAAAGGAACTCGCCGACAGTCTCCGCAGCAATGCGACTGGCGACCTCGCCGGCGGCATGTCCGCCCATGCCGTCAGCCACGCCGACGATGGCTGCAAACCCCCAGATGTTGTCCTGCCCCTGCAGATCGAGCGCGATGGCCGCGTCCTGATTCGTGCGCCGCCGGCCTGTAGTCGTAGCGCTGGCAATTCTTGTGCCACTATCCGTATCGGACATGTGCATCTCACCCGATCTGAGTGACAGCATCCAGTCCGCCGAACCACTATCTCACTGATTTCACTTCCACAATGTACACGTAAACGGCCTCAACGGTCCAGACCCAGCGACGTCGGAACGATGTATTTGTCGCCAACATTGACCAGGTACTTGTACCCCGCGTCGAAGTTCCCTGCTTCCCGAAAACCCCAGACTACCGTAATGTCGCCGGTGGAAACGCCGGCGTCGGTCAAGGCGCTGATATCGTACGTGGTGTCAATGGGGATGTCGTTGCGGAAGTGTATGGCCCGCCCCACAAGACCAGCGTCCTGCGGCAGCGGGGGATCCAGCGACACTTTGCTGTCCATGGGATCGCTGACGTCTATGCCGGTAACTGTGCCCTCGTAGGCCGGCGTGTCCGTCTTCAACTCGACATCGCCAGATTTGAGCAACGTGGCGTTGCTCATCCGCATCAGCTTCACCTGGCCGTTGATGAGGCGGACCATGCCGAACTGACCGTCAAACTCCACGCCCCCCTCCACCTTCACCTTCGCCCGTTCCTCGCAGCTTATCAGGATGTCGGTCGTCCCATCCAGCAGGTCAACCGCGACGGCAGCAACCGAATTGGGATCCGCATCGTGCTGCACCTTCAGCGTGCGCACCTGCTTGATGAAGGGGGTGGTGTCGTACGGCTCCAGCACCGTCACGAACTGGCTCTCGACATTATCCCCAAGCCGGCTCTGCAGCATGTAGCACAGCCGCCGCGGGTTGCCCGCCTTGTTCTGCGGGGGGTCGCCGGCTGCCGTTGCCACCTCGTCGCACGACGACAGGGAGTGCAAGCGCAGGTGCGGCTCCTTGCCCTCCCTAATGCGGCCGCGGAGGTCCTCCGCCTTCCAGTCAACCGTGAAGGGGCTGTCCACCGGCCCCGCCGAGCGCTCAACATCGTACAGATAGGTGAAGCCGGACGTCTTGTAGAAGTCGGCTAGTTCCCCGTCCAACGTGGCGAATTCGACATCGGGACTGGCAAATGTGCCGGTCGCCTGCTTCACTAACTGAATGCCGGACACGGTGGCCGTCTCCGCCGGTCCGTGGTAGGAGAGACGGTGGTTCTTGCCGCCGCGGGCTCGGAAAACGTCGAACACGTAGCTGTCGGTGTCAGAGACGTCCACCAGCGCCACGGTGCGCCTGTAGGTCGTCAGGCCGTTGTAGGAGCGGCTGGATGCAACATCCATCACACGCAGCGGGGGTTGGACAGTGAACAGCTCGATCTTACCGCCCGCATTGTGGTTCGCCTTCTGGTCGTTGACCAGCAGCGTGTTGTGGCTGATTGTGTTGGCCGTCCAGGCGTGGCGCTTGGGCCATCCGCCGGTGTACTCCGGGTAGCCCAACTCCGGCAGCATGTCCATGTTCCTGGCGTAGAGACCGATGTTGAGGTTGTCGGCGTGTGAGTGGCCCTTCCTGTAGCCGTAGTGGACCCACAGTGCGCGGCCCTCTTCCGCCGTTTCAGTTTGCAGGATCGCCTGGCCGTAACGGCCGGTGTGCTCGCACCTGAGCTTAACCGGCTCGTCCTTCGCGATGGCCGCGATTTCCCTGGCCAGAGCGTCAGGATCCTCGGCGAATATGTCATCTGGCAGACGGTACTGCGCGTGGTTGCCGTGCGCGTAGTGTGCGGCCAGAGCGGCCATGCGCGGGTCCCTGAACAGCTTGTAGCCGCGCACAAAGGTCTCGGCACTTCCTATGCGGTTCCACTGCCCCGTCGCCCCCGAATCGCCGATGTTGGGGAAGGCCGCGTCGAGACACATCATCCTCGGCCACAGCAGGAAGCACTGCTTCAGCTTGGGATACTCGGCCGTCATCTTGTGGTTCGTGTAGTCGGGATAGCTGGCAAGCATTTCCGGCAACGCAACCATGGAGTTGGTCCAGCCGAGGCCATAGCCGCCGCATTCGCCGCCCATGCCGTCGCGGTCGAGCCCTTCGACCAGGACCCACGGGATCGGGTTCTTCAAGGACCTGGAATGCCCCGGGAAGTCGGGATCGAACATGAAATTGAGTCACTCCTCGGTCGTTTTCTCTCTGTCCAAGGCGATAGCTGCCACGGTCACGACCATGTGTGTGTAGCCAGTGTTGCCGTTAATGTCACCTTCCTTGCAGGCCTTCAGTATCTCCAGCAGCACATGGTCCTCGATGTGGTGGCAGATCTTCTCGATGCTGCTCTTATCCGCCAGCTTGCATTGGGCCGCCTTTTGTGAACAGAACCGTACCAGTTCGCTATCGTCCCGGATGCCGTCGTAGACATGGTCGTAGGCGTATGCCTTGGTCCGGTAGTTGCCGGTCCACAACTCGATGCGGCCATACCACGGCGGGCCTGCATAGGAGCGCTGGAAGCCCAGCTCAGCCAGTTTCGCGACATACATGTCGGGAAAGACATCGGCGATGCGGTCCAGAAGCACGGCGCACTTGTGGGCATACCTGGGGTCATCGGTCAGCGTGTAGGCGCGGGACAATGCATCAAGACCCCGGTAGATCTGTGGCCACAGGCCCCAGTCAACGTAGTAGGCGATTGCGCTGTGCCGGTTGCCCTTCTCGTCCACCATGCCGTAGCCATCATCCACATAGAGCTTGTGCAGCGGGTCCTTGGGATCGGGATGGTCGGCGTTGAAAAGCAAAGAGCGGTCGCCCAGGTGCTTGCGGAACAGCCCGTGCTCGTCCAGAGCCGTCTTGTAGAACGCATAGAAGTCGTTCTTCGGGTAGCTCTCACCGCAATTCGGGCACATGATTTTCCAGGGCTTGTTCCAGTAGTCAATCTTCCAGGGGTAATTGCCGTATTTCTGAATGCCCTGGCCGCAATTGGGGCAGCCGGCTTCCTTGTTGGTGTGGATGTCCCACGGCAATTCGTTGGAGGGCACCATCTCCCACAGCTCTTCGTCGCTGAGATTGGCCCAGGGCTCAGCCGCACTTACCGCCGCTTTCTGTGTGCCAGCCGCCCAGTCGAACCGCTTTGCGTTCTCAACTGCGTTGCCCCGCATCTGAGCGGTCACGAATCGACTGCATTTTTTGGCCTCTACGACGGTCATAGCGCACAGGAGTACTGTGCACATGAGCAAGCCACTGCTGACCAGCCTGTACATCCGCATCCTCCTCGGACCCGAGCTGGAACCGGTGCTATCGCCCCTGTTGTGCAATCCTACGCCCCGTCGCCGATGCTTGCTCCTAGCGATCCAGGCCTACGTGACATGGCACTACATACCTATCGCCCGGATTGACCAGATACTTGTAGCCGGCATCGTAGTCAGCAGGGTCCTTGAAGCCCCAGATGACGGTTATGTCGCCGGTTGAGATGCCCTGGGGTGTCACTTGCTTGATGTCATAGGTTGTGTCTATTGGCACGTCGTTCTGGAAATGGATGGTGCGGCCCACCAGGGCAGCGTCCTGCGGCAGCGGCGGGTCCAAAGTCACCAAGTTGTTGGCCGCGTCGGAGGCGTCAATACCCGTGACCGTGCCCTCATAGGCGGCTTTCTCGCTTACCAGCTTGGTGTCACCGAAGCTCAGCAACGTGGCGTTGCTCATCCGCATCAGCTTCACCTGGCCGTTGATGAGGCGGACCATGCCGAACTGACCGTCAAACTCCACGCCCCCCTCCACCTTCACCTTCGCCCGTTCCTCGCAGCTTATCAGGATGTCTGTCGTTCCGTCCGTGAGGTCAACTGCGACGGCAGCGACCGAGTTAGGGTCTGCGTCGTGCTCGACCTTCAGAGTGCGCACCTGCTTGATGAAGGGGGTGGTGTCGTACGGCTCCAGAACCGTCACGAACTGACTCTCCACGTTGTCGCCGAGGCGGCTCTGCAGCAGGTAGCGCAGCCGCCGGGGAGCGCCGCTCCTGTTCTGCGGCGGATCACCAGCCGCTGTCGCGACCTCGTCACACGGCGTCATGGCATGTAGGCGCAGGTGTGGCTCCTTGCCCTCCTTGATGCGACCGCGCAGGTCCTCGCATTCCCAGTCAACGGTGTAGTAGTTGTCAGCCGGTGCCGGCGTTCGCTCAACATCGTACAGATAGGTGAAGCCGGACGTCTTGTAGAAGTCGGCAAGCTCCCCGTCCAAAGTGGCGAATTCGACATCGGGACTGGCGAATGTGCCGGTCGCCTGCTTCACTAGCTGAATGCCGGACACGGTGGCCGTCTGGGCGGGACCGTGGTACGAGAGACGGTGGTTCTTCCCACCGCGGGCTCGGAAAACGTCGAACACATAGCTGTCGGTGTCGGAGACATCCAGCAGCGCCACGGTGCGCCTGTAGGTCTTCATGTCGTTGTACGCACGGCTGGACGTGACATCCATCACGCGCAGTGGCGGTTGGACGGCGAACAGGTTAATCTTGCCGCCCGCGCTGTAGTTCGCCTTGTGGTCGTTGACCAGCAGTGTGTTGTGGCTGATGGTGCTGGCCGTCCAGGCGTGGCGCTTGGGCCACGCGCCGGTGTACTCCGGATAGCCCAACTCCGGCAGCATGTCTATGTTCTTGGCGTAGAGACCGATGTTGAGGTTGTCGGCGTGCGAGTGGCCTTTGCTATAGCCGTAGTGTATCCACAGGGCGCGCCCCTCCTCGGGTCGCTCAGTCTGCACATACGCCTGCCCGTAACGCCCCAAGTGGTCGCACTTGAGCTTGAACGGCTCCGCTTTGGCGACGGCGGCGATCTCGTTGGCCAGCGCCAGAGGCTCCTTCTTGAAGATGTCGTCGGCGGTCCGCAGGCGCTCAACACTCTCCTCGGCATAGCGCCACGCCAGCGCCGCCATGTAGGGGTCCTTGAACAGACGGTATCCCTTGGCGAATGTCGCCGCGCTCCCAAGGCGGCCCCAGGTGCCGGTTCCGCCGCTGTCGCCTATGTTGGGGAAGGCCGAATCGAGGCACATCAGCCGCGGCTCGATGTAGAAGCACTGCTTGAGCTTCGGAAACTCCGCAACCAGGTCATGGCCCTGGTAGTCCGGGTAGAGAGCGAAGAGGTCCGGGAAATCGGTTGCACGGCGGGTCCAACCCAGTCCATACCCCCCACATTCGCCGCCCATGCCGTCGCGGTCTATGCCCTCAACAAGGATCCACTGCACTGGCTTCTCCCCGCCGGCATTGAGCTCCCCGGGGAAGTTCTGGTCGAATAGGAAGTCCAGCCACTTGAGCGTCTCTTCCTTGCGGTCGAGAGCGACGGCCGCGATTATGACGGTGACCTGGGTGCCGCCCGGATTCGGAGCGACGCGGCCGTCCGTGCACGAGGTAAGTATCTCGGAGATGAGACGCTCCTCAATATGCGTGCAAATAGCCTGAGGGCTGCTCTTGTCGCCCAGGTTGTACTGCTTGGCCTTTGCGGAGCAGAATGTGGCGAGCTCTGTATCGTTCTGGATACCATCCCAGATGTTGTCATAGGCCTCGGCCATTGACTGCGCGAGGCCCGCCTCCCAGATGCAGCCGAGGATGCGGCCGCGACCCGAGCCGCCGTGGGAGTGCTCGAAGCCCATGCGCGATAGTGGCTTGAAATCCATGTCAGGATAGACGTCGGCGATGCGGTCCAGCAATACTGCCGCCTTATGGGCGTACTTGGGATCGGAAGTCAGCGTGTATGCGCGTGCCAGGGCGGCAAAAGTGCGTCTTATGTTGCCCCAGTGTATCCAGGAGTTGTAGTAGGCGATGAACCGGTGCTTGACGCCCTTCTCGTCCAGTAGCCCGTACCCATCATCCACATACACCTTGTGCAACGGGTCGTTGGGATCAGGGTGCTCGGCATTGAACAGCAACGACTGATCGCCCAGCTCCCGGTGGAAATAGCCGTGCTCATCAAGGCCGCTCTTGTAGAAAGCCCAGAAATCGTTCTTGGGATAGATTGCGCCGCAGTTCGGGCACTTGAGCTTCCAGTCGCCGCCCACCTGCCAGGGGTAGTTGCCGTAGGGAGTGATGCCCTTGCCGCAGTTGGGGCAGCCGGCTTCCTTGTTGGTGTGAATGTCACGCGGCAGTTCCTGGCTCGTCACCATCTCCCAGAGCTCATCGTCGTTCTTCTCGACGTAGGCGGCAGCCGCCGATATTGCGCTGTTCTGCTCGTTTGCGGCCCAGGGGAAGTTCTTCACGTTCTCGAGCACATTGGCACGCATCTCGGCGGTGATGATCCTGCTGCACTGCTTGGCATAGGACACCGCCGCGGAATGCAGCAGTAGCACGCAGAGAACCGATGCCAGAATCAGTCTTGCGGTCATGTTGATCCCTCCGTCGTGGTTTGGCCTGCTGTCATCGCGGTCCTACTCTACGTTTCGTTCGGGTCGGCTAATGACCTGCCGAAAGAGTCGTGGCGTGCTGTATTGACGCCGATCAACGGTCGAGCCCGGCATGGTAGGGCACTGAATAAGCATCGCCGGTGTTGACCAAGTAATTGTAGCCGGCCGTGAAATCTTTGCTGTCCTTGAAGTTGCGGACAATGGTGATGTCGCCGGTGGAGATGCCGTCGGCCGTTAGGGCCTTGATGTCATAGCTGGTATCAAGCGGCAAGTCGTTATGGAAGTGGATGACAAGGCCCACAAGGCCGGGGTCCTGCGGCAGCGGCGGGTCCAGTAGCACTTTGTTGTTCATCGGATCGCTCACGTCTATGGCGGTCACGGTTCCCTCATAGGCGGACCTGTCCGCCCTCAACTCAATGTCGCCCAGCTTCAGCAGCGTGGCATTGCTCATCCGCATCAGCTTCACCTCGCTATTGACGAGGCGAACCATACCGAACTGACCGTCAAACTCCACATCGCCTTCCACCTTCACATGCGTCCGTTCCTTGCAGGCTATCAGTATGTCCGTAGTCCCGTCCGTGAGGTCAACCGCGACGGCGGCAACCGAATTGGGGTCTGCGTCGTGTTCGACCTTCAGAGCGCGAACCTGCTTGATGAAGGGGGTGGTATCATACGGTTCCAGAACCGTCACGAATTGGCTCTCTACGTTATCGCCGAGGCGGCTCTGCAGCAAGTAGCGCAGCCGCCTCGGGTTGCCGCGCTTATTCTGCGGAGGATCCCCGGCTGCCGTTGCCACCTCGTCACACTTCGAGAGAGAATGCAATCGCAGGTGCGGCTCCTTGCCTTCCGCTATGCGACCGCGCAGGTCCTCCGCCTTCCAGTCCATCGTGAAGGGGCTGTCTACCGGCCCCGCCGAGCGTTCGACATCATACAGGTACGTGTGGCCACTTGCCTTGTAGAAAGCTTCCTGTTCGCCCGTCAGAGTCGCGAACTCGACATCCGGACCGGCGAAGGTGCCGGTCGCCTGCTTCACAAGCCCGATGCCGGACACTGTGGCCGTTTCCGCAGGGCCATGGTAGGAGAGCCGGTGGCTCTTGCCGCCGCGAGCCCGGAAGACATCCAAGACGTAGCTATCGGTGGCAGAGATGTCCACCATCGCCACCGTGCGACGGTACGTGGTCAGGCCCTCGTATGCGGTCTTCGAGGACACGTCCATTACCCGCAGCGGGGGCTGGACCGCGAAGAGAGTCAGCTTGCCACCAGGGCTATAGCCGGACCGAGTATCGTTAACAACAAGGGTCTCATGGCTGATGGTGTTGGAGGTCCAGGCGCCGCGCTTGGGCCACGCGCCGGTGAACTCCGGATAGCCCAACTCCGGCAGCATGTCAACGTTTTTGGCGTAGAGACCGATATTGAGGCAATCGGAGTGTGAGTGGCCTTTGTCCTGGCCGTAGTGGATCCACAGGGCGCGGCCGTCCAGGGGCGACTCTGTCTGCAGCACGGCCTGTCCATAGCGGCCGGTGTGCTCACAGACAAGTCTGAACTCACCTGCCTGGCCTGCTTGGACGATCTGCTGCAATGCAGCTTCAGGGTCGCTCGCGAAGATGTCGTCAGGGAGGCGCAGTTTCGCGGTGTCTCCCCCCGCATAGTGCCAGGCCAGCGCGGCCATGCGCGGGTCATTGTAGAGCCTGAAGCCGCGTATGAATGTGCGAGTACTGTCACTGCGGCCCCATGTGCCGGTTGCGCCGCTGTCGCCGATATTGGGGATCGCCGCGTCGAGGCAATGAAGACGGTGGGTGATGAGGAAGGCCTGTTTGAGCTTCGGGTATTCGGCCACGATGTTGTGGGTGGTGTACTCGGGGTACGCGGCAAGGAC
Organism: uncultured Armatimonadia bacterium; assembly: GCA_964549395.1. Classification (GTDB taxonomy): domain Bacteria; phylum Armatimonadota; class Zipacnadia; order Zipacnadales; family UBA11051; genus UBA11051. The sequence continues at coordinate 80,128 of CAZJVY010000005.1, forward strand.
TTCCGCCAGGTCAATGAGACTGTCCTTCTGCATCAGACCGTAGCCACCACACATGGCACCCATGCCGTCGCGGTCGAGGCCCTCTACGGCCAGTTGCGGCACCGGGTTCTGGTACTTCTCGTGCGGGAAGCCGGGGTCGAACAGGTAGTCCAGCCACTGCTGGGTGACATCGCCGCGGTCAAGGGCTATTGCGGCGGCCGCCGGGTTGCGGATGCGTGCCTTATTGCCGTCAACGCGCCCGTCCTTGTACGACTCGAGCATCGATACGAGCAAGTCTTCCTCGATGTGACGGCAGATGGCCTCAATGCTGCTCTTGTCGCCAAGCTTGTGCTTTGCGGCCATCTGTGAACAGAAGCTCACCAGTTCCTTGTCGTCCTGCAAGCCGTCGAAGATCTTGTCGTAGGCATGGGAAGCACGCCAGACGTTGTCGTTCTCCCACAGGCAGCCCTGGATGCGGCCGATGCCCCAGCCGCCGTGAGAGTGCTCGAAGCCAAGCTTCGAGAAGGGCGCGAAGTCCATGTCGGGATAGACGTCGGCGATGCGGTCCAACAACACGGCGCACTTGTGGGCGTGCACGGGGTCGCCGGTCACCGTATAGGCCCGGGACAGGCTGTCAATAGCACCGAATACGCGGACCCATTGGACGAAGCTGTTGTAGTAGGCGATGAACCGGTGCCGATTGCCCTTTTCATCAACCATGCCGTAGCCGTCGTCCACATAGACCTTGTGCAGTGGGTCATTGGGATCGGGGTGGTCGGCGTTGAATAGCAGCGACTTGTCGCCTAGCTCGCGTCGAAAGAACCCGTGCTCGTCCAACGCGCTCTTGTAGAAGGCATAGAAGTCGTTCTTGGGATAGACCGCCCCGCAGTTGGGGCATTTGAGCTTCCAGTCGCCGCCGACCTGCCATGGGTAATTCCCATAGGGGGTGATCCCCGTGCCGCAGTTCGGGCAGCCCGCTTCCTTGTTGGTATGGATATCGCGCGGTAGCTCCTGTGAGGTAACCATCTCCCACAGTTGCTCGTCAGTGAGAGTCGCCCACCGCGCCGCCCCCGATATCTCAGCTTGCTGCCGGGCCGCGGCCCAGTCGTACTTCTTGACATTCTCCAGCGCGTTGGCGCGCATCTGTGCCGTGACGAACCTGCTGCATTTCTTGGCCTGAACGTGGCTGGTGGCACAAAGCAGCGCGGCCAGCAAAGCGGTAGCCAGGACTCTGTCCGGCATGGTTATCTCCTCCGACATCGGTTAGTGGATACTCGACGGGCCTGCCTGGTGAGTATTCCGCTCCCGCGTGCCGATGGCCTGCACGTGGCTTATGACATCAGGAATCGAAAGAAGCCGAGCGCGTTGGCCCGGCTCCTTTCGAGCTATGCTTAGACCGCGATGCTGTCTCCGGCGGCTACTTCTTCACTGTGGTGAAAATCGTGTACCTGCCGCGCTGCACTAGCAGGAGCACGGTGTCACGTTTGCCGGCCTTGATCACCTGCTGGGCCTCCACTACGGAAGCGACCTTCTGTTGATTGACGGCCAAGATCAGGTCCCCTGGCTGCAGCGGCATGGAGCTCTTCACCTTCTCGGCGTCCGTCCGAGTGATGACTACTCCCTGGGCGCTCTTGGGCAGCCCCATGCTGTCGCGCGTCTCGCTGGTAAGGTCGCTGACCCATACCCCGGGCAGGAGTTCGGTGTCGCCGTTCACGCCCGGCTGACCGGAGGCAACTGCCTCAAGGTCCTTGGGAGCCTTGCCGATCTTCACGACGCGCGTTCCCTCCTGGCCGTCCGTGACGATGTCGAGTGTCACCTCTGCGCCAGGCGCCTTGGTGCCTATCATCGACCTGAGGGCGGTTGGGGAGTCAACATCCCTGCCATTAACCTTGCGGATTACGTCGCCGGTCTTGAACCCGGCGCTTGCCGCAGGACTGTTGTCCTCAACTCCGGATACGAGGACGCCCTTTGTGTCCTTCAAGCCAAACTGCTCTGCCAATTCGGGCGTGATGTTCTGTATGCCGACGCCAAGCCAGCCACGTACGACTTCGCCGTGTTGAATAAGGCTGTCCATGACGCGCCGTGCGAGGTTGGCCGGTATCGCGAAACCGATGCCCTGGTAGCCACCCGTCCGGGTGAAGATCGCCGTGTTTATACCAACGAGCTCGCCATTAAGGTTAATCAGGGCGCCGCCGGAGTTGCCCGGGTTGATGGCCGCGTCGGTCTGGATGAAGTCCTCGATACCGTCCTTGCCCAGTATCCTGAGATCGGTGCGGCCCTTGGCGCTGATGATGCCCATAGTCACGGTGTTGCCCAACTCGTAGGGGCTGCCGATGGCGAGGACAATGTCCCCCACTTCGGCTCTGTCCGAGTCAGCCAAGAGCAGTGCCGGTAGGTCCTTCGCATCAATCTTCAGAACTGCCACATCGCTCGCTTCATCGGCGCCCTTGACCTCCGCCTTCAGCACGCGGTCGTCATAGAGATACACCTCGATATCATCGGCCTGAGCGACGACGTGGGCGTTGGTCAGGATGTAGCCGTCCTCGCTGACGACTACGCCGGACCCCAGGCCACGCTGGGTTTGCTCGCCCTCGCGGTCAGGCGCATCGCCGAAGAATCGTCGGAAGAACGGATCATTGGAGAAAGGGGACATCCTGGGGTTATACTTCACTGTCTTCGTTGAAGCTACTGTAACCACGCTCGGCATTGCTTTCTTAGCTGCGGCGCTGATCTGGCTCTGGTCAAGCACCTGTGCAGCGGCAGGGCTGGCTGTGGTGATCGGTACCCCGACATAGCGCCCCTTCTCCAGACCATACAGCAGCCACCCACCGAGAACGACGCCGATTACCGCCATGGCCGCAATGGTTCGCAAGATTCTACTACTACGCAGCAACGTCATTGGAGCTTCACTTCCTTTCGGCAATAGGCAAAGCAATCCAGCAGCGACATTTGGTACTAAAGACGCAGCCTGTGCCGAAAAGTTCCCTGTCGGCGCACGCTTTGCCCACTCTCGAATGCGGCGTCAGACTGGCATATTACGACCAGGTGCGACAACAGGACACTGCCTGCAACATGCAGGCGGCCAACTGGGCGGAAGCACGACGGGCCAGGCTGTCTCGCCCGGCTCGCTTGCTATCTGACGCCATCCAAGGTGAGATGGAAGCGACGGCCTCCAACACTCCCCTTGAACCTACCGAGCCGATAGATGCCGTTGATGTTGGGAAGCAGCCCAGTGTCTAAGACGTTCTCAATGCCCTCAGTATCATCAACTGTGACTTCATATACTGCACCCTCGTACTCAACACGGAAGCCCCCGTCCACGCACTCCACATTGGCCTCGCCCATGCCGTCGCTCACAATCAGAGGAACGATGAACTCCGACAGCTCTCCGTTCTCTACTACGGGAACGATGGTCAAGCCGTCCGGGGTAAGTTCGTATGTTTCGGTGATCGCCTCTGCTCCGGTCAGGTCCCCGCTGTAGCGCAGGCTGAAGGCGACACCCGCCGGCGTCTCTTCGAGCACAGTGAGTTGAGCGGAAAAGATGCCGCCACAGCTCTGCGAATCGGCCATCCCGGCCAACGGCTTGCTCTTCAGACCCCATTGCACTGCAGGGCCGATGGCGGCATATTCCGGCGAAGGGTCAATGGACATCTGCACCTTCGGCGTGGCGGGAATGGACATGGAGAGCGCCGTCTCGGGGCGCATACCTCGTTTATGAAGCCGTCCCAGGCCGGTGGCATCGTGTCCGCTCTGGCCCCGATTGTCTATCTCCATGTGATACGGGCCGCAGGTGGCAAAGGTCTTGTGGAAGCTGGGCCAGAGCTGGAATACGTACCCTCCCATGTCCGTGGGTGTCGGGCCCTCGGATATCTCCTCGTCGGCCATCTGGTAGGCGGTGCCCAGGATGCTGGCAATCAGCAGCGCATATGCTGAATAGGGGCTGCCGTCGTAACCCGCATCGCCGTGGCACTTCTCGGCGGCAAATCTGTTCTTGATGATGAAGGGCGGGCTGTAGTCCATGAGCCAAGGCGTGATCGACTGCACGGCCAGGTGCGCGGCGCGCTTGAATGCGCCGGCATATTCTGGCTTGCTGTCCTTGTAGCG
>CAZJVY010000006.1:0-73348 GCA_964549395.1 uncultured Armatimonadia bacterium
GGTTCTCCTTGCCGTAATCGAGACCGCACAGGACCCACCTGGTGTCGCCCTCGCCGTTGAAGTAGTTGGCCATGTCCCAACTGTGCGAGCCGTAGTCGTACAGGTCCCAAGTGCCGAACTCGATTCTCTGCAGGTCGCCGATGATCCCATCATCCAGCATCTGCCGGGCCAGATAGAACGGCTTGCCGTAGCGGCGCTGGTGGTTGAATGTCAGCTTCGCACCGGCATTCTCACAGGCCTCGACCATCGCCTTGGCGCCCGCGAAGGTGTCGGCCATCGGCTTCTCACAATGGACCGCCCGCACTCCTGCAGCGGCGCAATCCATCACCATCTGCGCGTGCAGGTGCGGCCAGGTGCAGATGCTCACGATGTCGGGCTTCACCGCCGCCAACATCTCGCTGTAGTCGGCGTAAATGCCGGCTATCCCGTAAGTGTCAGCAAATGCCCCTGCATTCTCCGGCACGATATCGGCGCAGGCGACCAACTCGATGTCATTCAGGAGCCGGTAGCCGTCGGCATGTGCGTACGCCATAGCGTAGCCCAGGGCACCGGGCGTCTCGGTTTTCCGTCCCGTCCCTATGAATGCGACCCTCAAACTCGACATGTATTAACCTCCCATGACCGACGACCCGAATACGAACTGCATCCGCGTAGTTCCCCCTTGCCTGCCGCATCCCTCCCGACAGGAGAAAGGCGACACGACAGGGAACACTACAGCACGTGCAACTCCTATCCTGACGACAGGAAGCCTGCGGATGAGACTGCCTGAGCCGCCGGTTCTGGACAAGGACGCCCTATTCCGCAACCTGCGGCGCGAAGAAGAGCCGGGACGGGTCTTCATTTTCGAGCACGCCATTGACGGCATCGTGAGGGCCCAGCTCGCAGAGCGATACGCGCTGACAGAAGGCATCAGCCCGGACGACCCCGCATACTTGATGAAGCGCGATACTGCCGTCCATCGCTTCCTGGGGATGGAGCTCTTTCGCGTGTGGCTGCCGGGCACGCGCTATTCCATCTACGAGCAGCAGTGGGTTGAGGAGCATGCCGGACCGATCAAGAGCCCTGAGGACATTGAGGCGTATGAGTGGCCCGAGATCTCGAAAGTGGACTTCTCCCAGTTAGATTGGCACGAGCAGCACATGCCCGAAAACATGGGCGCGGTGCACACGGTCCACGTTTTCGAGATAGTGCGCGACCTGATGGGCTTCGAGAACATGGCCGTCTCGCTTTACGAACGCCCTGACTTCGTGGAGGAGGTCTGTCGCCGCGCAGGGAAATTCGCCCTCGCGCTGGTCAGGCACCTGTGTGATTACGAGTGCGTGTCCGTGATATACGGGGCGGATGATTTCGGGTTCAAAACCGGCGTCATCATAGACCCCGAACACCTGCGGCGGTGGTTCCTGCCCTGGCACAGGCGCTATGCCGAGCTGGCCCATCAGCACGAGAAGCTGTTCTTCCTCCATGCCTGCGGCAAGCTCGATGAGATAATGGATGACATCATTGACGATGTGAAGGCCGATGCGAAGCACTCATTTGAGGACGTCATCACCCCCGTGACGGAGGCCAAACGCCTGTGGGGTGACCGCATCGGTCTGCTCGGCGGCCTGGATGTGGACCTGATAACTCGCGCGGATGAGCGGGTCATCCGCACGCAGGTGCGTAAGGTGCTGGATGTCTGCATGAGCGGCGGCGGTTATTGTCTGGGCCTGGGCAACTGGGTCACCAGCTATGTGCCAGTGGACAACTACTTGGTGATGATTGATGAAGCGCGACGGTACGGCTGATTGCGGAGGCAGGCGGCATGGATATCATTGACCGGGGAACGGCCTTCCGCGCCGAGCCGGGCTCCGACCTGCAGAGCGCCGCATTCCCCGGCGCCTGCGTCATGCCCGGCGGGCGGTGGCTGTGCGTGTTCAGGGGTGCTCCGGCGAAGAATAGCAGCGCGCAGCAGACTCTGCTCACCTGCTCGGATGATGAAGGGCAGACCTGGAGGGAGCCGGTCGCGCCCTGGCAGGCCCCGCATCTTAATGGCAAGCCCGGCCGTTTTCGGGGCGGGTATCTCACCAGCCTGGGCGCGGGAGGTTTGGTCGCCACGCTCATGTGGGTGGACGTCACAGACCCCAGCCTGCCGTTCTGGCATGAGGACACCGAGACCTTACTCGACACGCGCATCTTCCTTTCTCGCTCACAGGACGCAGGGGAGAGCTGGTCGCCTCCGCAGTACGTGGACACCTATCCGGTGACCCTATGCGTTCCCGCGACCGGGCCGATCCTGCTGCTGCACAACGGCGACTGGGCCTGCCAGTTCGAGTTGAACAAGCCGTACGGGAGCAGCGATCCGGCCCCCTGGCGTCATGCCTCCATGTTGGCATTCTCGCAGGATGAAGGCGTGTCATGGCCACTTTTCAGCGTGGCCGGCAACGACCCGGAGAACCGCTTTTTCTTCTGGGACCAGCGGCCCGGCGTGCTCAGTGATGGGACGGTGCTGAACGTATTCTGGACGCTGGACAATGAGCGGGCCGAGTATGTGAACATCCAGGCTCGCGAATCGAGTGATCATGGCCGGACGTGGTCCGAGATGTGGGACACGGGCATACCAGGCCAGCCCGCCAATCCGGTGTCACTGCCCGACGGTCGCATCGCCATGCCGTACGTTGACCGCACTGCCGCGCCGAAGATCATGTTGCGGTGCAGCTCGGACGGCGGAAGAACATGGCCGGACGACACGGCCTTGACCCTCTGTGACTCAGTCGTGGACAGCCAGACATGGAAGAACAAGCGAGCAATGAAGGACCAGTGGGCAGAGATGCAGCAGTTCTCCGTGGGGCTGCCCCGCACTGCAGCCCTTCCCGACGGGGACGTGCTGGTCGCCTATTACGCCGGCCCTCAGACCGACACGACCGGAATCGAGTGGGTGCGGGTGCGTCCATGATCCCCTGCTCTGACAGGCTGGTCGGCCAGGATGATTCACCATGAGCATGTCATTGCGCGAGCGTATCCTCAGCGTTTATCGGGGCCGGACACCGGATGTGGTACCGTACATGCTGGACCTGTCGCACTGGTTCTATCACAAGCACCGGATGCCGTGGGACCTCAGCCGGGCGTACGAGCGGCCTGAGGCGGAGCTGATTGACTACCATAGGCGGGTCGGCGCCGGCTTCTACATCCCCAATCTGGCCGCCTTCTACAGCGCTCAGTATGGCGACGATGTGGCAGCAGAAACGGTCAAAGACTGCAGCGGCGGTCACGAGACCATCATCTGGCGGCTGACCACAGCCCTCGGCACCATCGAACGCAGGCGGGTATGGGAAGAGCGCACCTACGCCTGGGCCATCAACCAGTGGGGGGTGCGAACCGAACAGGACTTGCGGGTACTCGGCTATGCGCTGGCCGGCAGAACCTATCAGCCGCTGTGGGACAACTACCGGGCGTGGGCGGACTACGTCGGCGATGTCGGCGTCGTCTATCTCGGCCTCGGCTACAGCGCCATCGGGCATCTACTTAACCTCTGGATGGGCACCGAGGCGCTCATGTACGCCACCTATGACTGGCCCGATACGATGCACGAGGTCGTGGACCGGATCAACCGCAACACTCTGGAGCTTGTGGACCTGCTGGCCGCCTCTCCGGCCGAGGTAATCATAGTGACGGACAACTTCTCCAGTGACATACAGCCCCCTCACTTTTTCGCGAAGTGGTCCCAGCCGTTCTACGAGGAGGCAATCCGCCGGCTGCACGCGGCGGGCAAGTGCGTGGCCGTGCACATTGATGGGAAGCTGCGAGGCTCTCTGGAGATGTTTCGGGACATCGGGGCCGACTGCGCAGATGCAGTAACACCGACGCCGATGGGCGACCTCACGCCCGAGCAATGCCGGGAGGAAGCGGGCCCGGACCTCATACTGTCCGGCGGAGTGTCGCCTGAGTTGTGGCTGCCGCAGACCGACATCGGGCGCTTCAGACAGGCCGTGATCGAATGGGTCCACCTCAAGCGCCACGGCCCGCGCCTCATAGCCGGTGTGGGCGACCAGGTGCCGCCCGGTGCGGCGGAAGACAGAATCGAGATCATGCGTGACTTGGTGGAGGAACATGGCGGGTATTAGGCTTTCATCCGCAATCCAAGACGGAGGGTGAGGTATCGTGAGAATGGACACCGGAGCCGTTTGTCTGCTGATTGCCCTGTTGCTTGCCTTGGCCGTACTGCCGGCAGAGGCAAAGACCGAGCGCACTCTCTTCACGCCTGACAGAATCGCCAATGCGCTCGAGAACATTCAGAAATACGACTGGGCCAAGAAGACACGCGATGCCACGGTATCGGGAGCCGATAAGTTCGCGGCGGTCCCCTACGACCAACTGGCCAGGTACATACCCGACCCGCGCATTCCGCGCTCCGTGTACGTGCATGAGACGGGCTGTCCGAATTGCGGACTGGAGATCCGCAAGCATGGGACATACGCCTGGATCATCAGCGAGGACGCTCCATACAAGGTGAAATGCCCCAACTGCGGCAAGGTCTATCCCGACAGCGACTACCAGGCATTCATTGATACCGATTTCAAGGACCGCTCGGTGCTCAAGGGCGAGATCGTTGACGACGGCTGGGGATGGACGTCGCCTCAGTACGGTCCCCGTCAGAAGTACTGGTTTGTGGGCTATTACAACCACTGGATGAGCCAAAGACACGTCCACAGGCCGATGTGGGACCTCTCCGAGGCATATATGTACACCGGCGACCCCAGGTACGCCCGCGCGTGTGCGGTGCTGCTGTGGCAGCTCGCGAAGTACTACCCGGGCTATGACTACGCGAAGCAGTCGCGCCGGGGTCTCGAGCTTGACCCCTCATATCACGGGCGGCTCTTTTACTACACTTGGGAATGCTACACGATGCAGACATGCGCGAAGGCCTATGACGCGATCTTCCCTGCACTGCTGGAGCCCTGTCCGGAACTGGAGCAACTGACCGGACAGAGCATGGGGGACATCCGCCACCTCATCGAGGAGCAACTGTTGCGCTCTCAAGCTCGCGAAGTGGTGAATGAGACCGGCTACATCTGCGGCAACTGGGGAATGCACCAGGTCGGATTGCTGCAGGTTGCCGCCGTGCTGAAGGATACTCCCGGCACTCCCAGCAGCGAAGAGATGATAGACTGGGTGCTCAACAGCACGGATTACAGGCTCCCCAGTTTCATGCCCATCTATGACGCGCTGTATAACCTGGTGTATCGCGACGGCAATCCACATGAAGCTCCGGGCGGCTACAACCGTGAGCATGTGGAAACCCTCACGCAGTTGGCCCAGTTGCTGCGCCTCAGCGGCGTTGACGTCACCAAGATACCGCGCTTCAGGAAGCTGTATGACTGGGGCGTTCAGATGAGATGCGCCGGCAACTTCTCGCCCGCCCTCGGCGACGCCGGCTACATCTCCAACCGCGCCATGACCTGGCAGAAGCGCGAATACCTCTTCGCCTACCAGACCTACAGGGACCCCGTCTATGCCGCATTCTTTCTGAACATGTTCCCGGACGGCGGCCAGGACATATTCGAGCCGTGCATGACGGATGAGATGAAGGCAGCCGCGGCCCAACTGAAGACCCCCTTGGGCTACGAAAGCCAGCACATGCCGGGGTACGGCCTGGCGATACTGCAGAACGGCAACCCACAGCGCCCCGTTGCCGGCTCTCTGTTCTACGGCAGGTTCATCGGCCATTCGCACCGTGACAAGATGCAGCTCGACATTTTCGCCGAGAACTGCTCGATGATCCCGGACCTTGGCGCCCCCGAGACTGCGAACTCCAACGATCCGCGACGCGCCGGCTTCTTCTTCCACAACGTGGCGCACAATACGGTAATGGTTGACCAATCAATACAGACCAACGGGCGCGGCCGCTGCCTTGCCTATGACGCAGGGCCTGTGTGCCAGTATGTCGAGGCCCAGAACGATAGTGTGTACCCGCAGTGTCACATGTACCGGCGGAGTGTGGCGATGATAGAGGTGTCGCCGGGGCAGAGCTACTTCATTGACATCTTCCGCGTGCAGGGCGGCACGCAGCATGACTGGCTCGTGCACGGGACCAACGCCGACTTCGCGTCGAACCTGGCCCTCACCGAGCCGCGCAAGGAAGGGACGCTGGCCGGGCCTGACGTCAAGTTCGGCCACTATTACGACGATGAGAGGCTGGGCGCGGCTCCCTACGGCTCGGTGAGCTACTTCGGTTACAAGGGCAGCGGCTTCCAGTTCCTCTACAACGTCCAGGAGGCGAACCTCGCACCGGGAGCCTACGGCAAATGGAGCATCATTACCAGGGGTGACAGGGCCGTCGGCATGGTGACCGGCAGCGATGGTGCGTACATCAAGGCCTTCCTGGTTGGCGATGATGAGCGCACAATCGTTTGCGACGGCAAGCCGCAACAGAATCGCCGCGACACGCCGGAAAGCGTGAAGTTCCTGATACGACGCAGGACGGGGGACAACCTCGCAAGCACCTTCACGACGGTGTTCGAGCCGGGCGCCGGCGAGGAGTTCATCAAGAGCGTTACCCCCGTTGCGACAGGCAATGATGACCTGGTGGCACTGAAGATCGAGCTTACCTCCGGTGCCACCCACTATTACTTCAATGCCACGGAGCCGGTGCAGGAAGCCGAGATCGCCGACGGCATCCGCTTCGCCGGCCAGGTGGGCTACCTGGGGCTTGACGCACAGGGCGAGGTCCAGAACGCCTATCTGCACAACGCAACTCGCCTCGCCAGAGGTGACTGGAAGCTGGATGGGGATGCCCCGGCGACCACGACGATCGCCTCATGTGACTATCGGGCCAACACCGTAACACTCGCGGATCCGGTGCTTGCCGGCCGCGACCTGCCCGGAGCGACCGTGATCATGAATACGGGTGGTTACGGCAGCGCCTTCGTCGTCAAGGGCGTTGACGCTGACAGCAAGCTGCTGTTCGGCGACCAGGAGCCGATCTGCAGCCGTGCCTGTGTGAAGCAGATCAAAGCGGCGGACCGGCAGCTCGTCACCCCGACCGAAATGTGCCTCGCGCAGCCGGCAATGCATGTCGTCAATGAGGCGTTCGAGCCGGTGGCCAAGCTCCTCGCGCTGGATGGGGGAATTCTGACACTGGACAGGGATTTCATGGCGGCACAGTTCCCCGACGCCGATGGTGACGGGGCGATTCGGGCCTATATCATGGAGTTCGGCCCCGGCGATACAGTCTTGGTACCCAGCTCCATACGCTACCAGAGACACTAGCCGGACCGACGACACCGTATCCGGATCGCTGTGGACTGATGGCGCGGCCACCGTTGCGACGTTACGTGGGGTTGCGGTTGCGGATTTGCCTCAGGATGTCCCAGTAAGCGCCGCGCGCTCCGGCGGCGACGGCATCCACCAGTGGCTGGTTGTCATCGTAATCGTAGTCACGGTCATCGCCGCTGCCGCCGAAGAAGAAGCGCTGGTCACCGGCGATAACGTCCGACAGGAAGCCTGCCGCCTCAGCCGGCGCGCCCAGTGCCGGCGCGATGTAGAACACGGGGGCCAGCAGGTCCTCGTTCCCCTCTGTCTCCCCCCAGAGCGCCGGGTTATCCTCCAGAGGGCCCTCGCTCGCGACGAAGTGGGCCATTCCTGTGCCCGCATAGACCCTCACTCCCAGAGAGATGCCCATGCAGGACGGACCGGCGGCCTTCGCCCCCTCGATGGTCTCCCTGGCGGTCTCTTTCGTCTCGCCCGGCGCGCCGATGAGCAAGTCGAGCATTACCACAATCCCCTGCTCGTGGCATAGACTGACGGCTTCCGATATGGCGTCATGTGAGAAATCGCGTCCCAGACGCGCCAGCATCTCGTCATTCCCGCTGTCTGCTCCGAAGTTGATCCCCGCGCAGCCCGCACGCCGCATCGCCTCGGCAAGCTCTCCCGAGAACGGATGTGGCGCGAGATATGCATACCACCGCGTCTTCTCTCCCAATCCCCGGCCGGCGAGTTCCTCGCAGACGGCCAGGGCATGATCCTCGGGAATGTTGAATTCGCTGTCGCACAGGTGATAGACGTCAATCCCTTGACTAAGCAGGTTCTGGACCTCGTCCGCGACGGCCACCGGCGAGCGCCGCCTCACGCGGTGGCCTTTGCCCAACGGGTCCGCGCAGAAAATGCACTTCCGGTCGCATCCGCGCTTGGTCTCCAGTCCCATCTGCCCGCCCTCGTTGAAGTAGCGGCGGTTATCTATCATATCGCGCTGCAGAGCGGGGCCGTCCGCGATGTCCGGCCAGGCCGGGGCGTTACCTTCGATCCCATCGCCATCGTGCCACAGCAGCCCGGGCACATCCTGCGGGCTCATCTCGCCTCGCAGGGCTTGCAGCAGAAGCGGCACTGCTTCCTCGCCGTCGCCGAGCACACCGTAGTCAATTCCGGCTGCCCTCATGATGGCTTCCGGTGCCACGCAGAACCCCGCACCTCCTGCCACGACGGGCGCATCGGTGGACTGCCGAATGGCGGCCACGACCTGCTGCAGTTCAGGCACGAATGAGTGCGAGCTGAGCAGCATGCAGTTGTCGGTGTTGCGGAATGTGATCCCGACCAACTGCGGGTCCGTCTCTGTGACGCGCCGCTGCAGCGCACCTGTCGGGTCGGCCTCAAGACACAGGTCCACGATTTCGACTTCCATGCCCCGGCGGCGGCAGGCCTCGCCCACGTACTCCAGCCCCAGCGGCGCAATCGGCGGCTTGGTCACATTTGAGTTCACCAGCACAATGCGAGACATTAACCGCTTCACCTCAAGCTTCGTGCGGCCGTGGAACATCACGCCTACGCCGCACGTCCAACCTGACAGTATGAAGATTTGGTGTCGTCACGGTAACACAGTGGCCGCGTAGGGCCGGACTGCTGCCTATCCCATTGGTTTGCCGCCGAGCGCCGGCGTACCTGCTTCCGTAGAGGCGCGTCCACAGAGTTCAGGGCGTCAGGCCCCCGGCAGTGCAGACCGGCGGCATAGAAACGGGATTGCAGGCCCGCAGTCATTGCAGTAAACTGGACTGCAGAAAACGCCAGGGAGATATGACAGATGAAGCACACGGTGCTATTGGTCGCACTAGTGTTGACCGCATGTGTGGCAGGCTGTGGTGGTGGCGGCGGTGGCGGCGGCTCGACCAATGCTGCGCCCACGGTCACCAGCTTGTCGGTCGTGCCGAGCCAGTTGGGGTACACGGGCGGCACGGTCACGATCACGGCTCAGGCCACGGACGACAGTCAGGTGGCATCGGTGTCCGCGAGCGTTGCCGGGCCCTCGGGCACGGAGACGGTAGCTCTGACCGCAGCCGGCAACGACTATGCAGGCACCTATACGGCTGCTGGGAATCTCGGCCCTGGCGCTGCCGCGTATAGTGTCAGTGTCACAGCTACGGACGACGATGGAGCGACCAGCGATGCGGCCACTGCCGGCTTCACGGTGGCCTCCATCTCCCCCCCCCCCCCCCGGCCCACCTGATATCTGAACGGTTGCATCCCCCTTTGAGGGCCTCCTTTGGCGCACGAGAGCCTGCGTTCTTCCTCGGATCGCGCCTGAACTTGCATGAGCGGTATGCTTGCGCAACAAAGCGGAGCCATTGGAGTATTCCAACAGGGAAATCACCCACCCCTGACGAACAGTAGCCGGTGAACCGAATCTTGTCCCATCGGAGGAACGTAGATGCTGGAAAGGTGCGTCGTGAGTTTGCTGGTGGGTTTGCTACTTGTCATGGCAGCTTCCACAGCGGGTGCCAAGAAGTGCAGTCGCTTCGTCACCGCGCAGATGCGTGCGAACGCGCTGAAGAACATCGAAACACTTGACTGGGCCGCCGGTCAGCAGAAGAGCGCCATTGCCGGAGCCCAAAGCTGGCTGCAGATGAGTGACGATCAGCTTTGGGAGATGGTACCCTCCCAGGAATTGCCACGCGCCGACATTACCAACAAGGGGGTCCTGTACGAGGGCAAGCGGCCCGGCTGCCCCAACTGCGGTGAGGCGGCGCTGAAGTATGGCATGAGGTGGTGGAAGTACGACGCGAACAATGCACCGTGGAAGGCGAAATGTCCCAACTGCGGCCAGGTCTATCCCAAGAACGATTTCTGGGCGTTCTACCAGACGGCGCTGGACGAACACGGCATGTTCCGGCGCGAACTGGGCGACCGTTCTCTGCTTTTCAACGCCGAGCACCCCGACCCAAACGACCCCTTGCACAAGCTCTATGTGGACGACGGCTACGGAATGGTGGACGAGAAGGGGGATACGCATCACATCATTGCTGCTTACTGCCAGTGGGTGCAGTGGCCCAGAATCTACGGGGCCATATCGGCTCTGGCGCAGGCCTACACGCTCACCGGCGACAAGGCGTATGCCCACAAGGCGGCCGTGCTTCTGGACCGCGTCGCCGACGTGTACCCCGAGATGGATTATCTGCCCCTGCACAAGTTGGGCTTCCAGCACAGCCAGGGCGGCACCGGAGAGGGCCGCATTGAGGGATGCATCTGGGAGACCGGCGCGGGGCAGAGGTTCGCCCGCACCTACGACCTGATCTACGATGGCATCCAGGACGATGGAGAGCTGGTGGCGTTCTGCTCGCGGAAGGCGGAGCAGCACAAACTGGGTGATAAGAGCAGCATCGCCGCAATCTGCCGGCACATTGAGGACCATCTGCTGATGGAGATACTGGCTTCGTGCAGGGATGGCCGCATCAGGGGCAATACCGGCATGACACACGCCTGCCTGGCGAATAGTGCGATAGCCCTGGACAGAGAGAAGATCACGGAGGAATGGCTGAACTGGCTATTCGATCCATGCTATCCGGGTGAGTATAACCAAAGCAAGGATCCGGTGCCCTGGGTGTTGGTCGAAGGCCTGGACCGTGACGGAATGGGCGGCGAATGTGGGGGATATGGCTTCATCTGGACCCGCTACATGCAGCAGCTCGTCGAGATCATGTCATCCTACCCGGACTACAAGGCACATGACATGGTGGCCGAGTTCCCGAAGCTGAAGCAGAGCTTCCTGGTAGAAGCACGTCTCAACGTGCTGGATTCCACCGTCCCGAACATCGGCGATAGCGGCGCGACCGGCACATGGGGCCGGGCGGGTAACGCGGCCACCTTCATGCGGGCCTACAAGCTCTACAGGGACCCTCGCTTCGCCCAAATGGCCTGGCGCGAGCACGCGGAGTACAAGTCATCACTGCGGCTCCCGGATGACATCTTCGCTCCGGACCCCGATGCTCTCATCCGCGAGGCGGAGAAGGTCGCTCTGGCCGAACCATTCAAGCTCAAGTGCGACCATCTTGGGCGCTACGGCCAGGCGGTGTTGCAGACTGAGCAGCCTGCAGGCGGCCGTGCCCTGTGGATCCATTACGGCTACAGCAAGGGGCACTCGCACTGCGACTGCCTCAACATTGGTCTCTACGCAGAGAACATGGACATGCTTCCCGAGCTGGGCTATCCGGAGTACACAGGCTCCTGGCCCAAGCGGGGAGCCTGGACATCCAATACCATCAGCCACAATACGCTGGTGGTGAATGACACGAGGTCCGGCTACAGCCCCGGCGGCAGAATCAGCCTATTTGCAGTACAGCCGCCGCTGCGGGTGATGGATGTCAGCTCCCTGACGGCCTATCCCGATATGCAAACCTACCGGCGGACGGTGGCGCTGGTGGACGTCTCGGACACCGACAGCTACGTGTTCGACGTTTTCCGGGCCCGTGGCGGCAAGAATCATCGTCTCTCCTACCATGGCCCTGCGGAGAATGCGACTGTTGCCGGTCTGTCGCTGGTCAAGCAGCCGACGGGCACCTTTGCCAGTCCGGACGTGGAGTTCGCCACCCTCGATGGTGAGCAGGCCGATTTCTACAAGAGCAGCGGCTTCACATACCTGTACGATGTCGAACGCTCGCCTGGCGCTGTGGCTGGCGGGTACACGGTGGACTGGAAGGCCGAGGACCTGCGCGGCCGCATCAAGGAGGGCACGGAGCCGCACCTGCGGCTGCACGGCCTGACGGCCTGCGATGCAGTGGCCCTTGCCAGCGGCGACCCGCCCCAGAACAAGTCCGGGAATCCCCGCCGCCTGCGCTACCTGATCCAGAGCCGCCTGGGTGAGAACATGGAGAGCCAGTTCGTGACCGTACTGGAGCCGTATGACACGACCCCGTTCATCAAACAGGTTCGCGTCCTGAAAGTCGAGCACGATGCGGACCATAATTCGGTCGCGGCGGTAGCGGTCGAGCTTGCGGACGGCACGACTGACATACTCATCAACTGTGAAGAGCCGACCCAGGTGACGGTCGAGGGCGGCATCGAGTTCAACGGCCGGATCGGCTTCCTGAGGCTCGTGAATGGGCAGATGAAGCTCATGCGCATGAGCAATGCCACACTGCTTAGCTACGGCGGCGTCACGCTGGCCGCGGATCAGGCCGCCTACAAGGGCAAGGTCGTCAAGATTGACGCTTCCGACGCGGAGAACAACCTTGTCTTCCTCGACCCGCCGCTTCCGCAGAAGGCCGATCTCGTAGGCGGGACGATACATTTCGGCAATGCGCTGCCTCTGGACACCAGTTATGAGATACGAGCCGTGACGCCCGAGGGCATTTCCACGGGCGACATCACGATCATCCACGGCTTCCAGGATAAGGGGGACTTCGCGGCCGGCCATAAGTACCTGGTCAATGTCGGGGATGACTACATGGTCCCATGCAGCGTCGGCCTGGACCGCTAGCACCGCACTTTGCAGTCCTAACGCGATGTTGTCTCTTGCCTGTCGAGCAATCGGCAGGCAATTTGTTTTGCGCTGTTAGACAAAAACCGCACGCGAGAACACACTAAGACACAGGTATGTGTGTGTCGTCGAGGCGCAGTACCACGCGCAACGTATTCCGTGAGAGTCATGCCGCACTCGCCGGCATTGGCATTCGGGAAAGGGGCTTCTGTCTATGGGCCTTTATCGGTACTCAGCGGATGACGGAGATATCCTGAGAAGTGGCGAGGTCTCAGCGGCCAGCTTGCCGCAGGCCATCAGGAACTTGCAGTGCCGTGGCCTGCGCCTGAATGAAGTCGCCGCAATGAGCCGCGCAGGCGAGATGTGGGGGCGTCGGCATGAGATCGAGCGGGTGTGGCTGTACCGTCATCTGGCCGATCTGCTGGCCTCCGGCGTGACGCTGTCGGCAGCGCTGGAGGTGCTCGCCCAGGATGCGCCATGTTCGGCAGACGCAGTTCGCTTGCGCACCATGTCCCAGCTTGTCGCCGGCCAGGGCCTCACGCTGTCGGAGGCGATGGAGCAGCACCCAACCCTCATCGGCAGCTACGGAATCGCCGTGGTGCGCTCCGCTGAGCAAGCCAACCGCCTTCCCGAGAGCCTGCGCATGCTCGCCGCACACCTCGACAACAGCAACCGCATCCGCGAGCGCTCCATGACGCCTATCGTTTACCCCGCCATCATCCTGATATGGATGGGTGTGGTGTTCGTGTTCCTGACGACCTTCATACTGCCCAAGTTCATGGACCTATTCCTTGAGTTGGGCATGACCCAAGACAAGTTCCCGCTTCCTACGCTCATGGCCATCAGAGTGAGCAACGCGGCCCCCTTCTTTCTGTTCTGGCTCGTAGTGTTGCTGCTGGCGTTCGCGCTTTTGCGGGTGTTCTTGCGGCGATCGAAGCGGGTACAGCTCGATCTGGCGATGTGGTCGCTGTGGATGCCCATTTTCGGGCGGCTGAATCGGGACTGTGCAACGGCACGCGTACTTGGCGTGCTGGCCTTGGCACTGGAAGCCGGAATGCCGCTGGACCGAGCGCTTGAGGCGGCCGGCCCTGCTGCTGAAAACGAACTGATGAATCTAGCGATGCGCAGGGCGGTGGATCGTGCCCGCCGTGGATATTCGGCCGGCAAATCAATCGCCGGTGCCGGAATTCTGCCGCCGGCACTTGTCTGGCATTTGCAGACGGCCGAGAAGTCCGGACATCTGGCGGCGACCTGCCAGGCCGCCGCGGAGACCTACATCGCCCGTGTCGAGATGCACACCGTCCGCACGGCGGCAGTTCTCGAGCCGCTTCTCATCATATTCGTTGGCATATGCGTCGGCTTCGTCGGCCTCAGCATGTTCCTGCCGTTGGCCGGGATTATCGGAGAGCTGTCATCATAGACCAGCACAGATGTCTTCGCGGTAGGTAGCTGCCGAAGGGAGAAGCTGAAATGTGGTTATTCGAGCCGCTGACATGTGAGCAAACCGTCCCGGGTGACAGGAGGTGGCTGCATCTCTCACCTGACGGTCTGGCGTTGAGCGAGGCCGGTAAGGTGGCTGGCGACACATCATATGCCCTCGCGGACTACGGCGCAATCTCCGAGGTCCTTCTGCGCGGCGGCCGCCGGGCCAGTCTGCGGCTCGCCTTCGCCGATCACCGCAACCCGTGGGTAGTGCGTGGAGTGCCGCGACCACATGCAGAATGGGCGCTGCACACGATAAGCGGATATCGTAAGCTGACACGCTGGGCGCTGAGCGAGGAGGCGAAGGCACCCCTGACGTTTGACAAGATAGCGGCTCGCGTGAACATGTACGCCGATGACATGCCCCTGCTCGGCAATTTGCTTATCGCCCAGGCGATAGCTCATGCGGCCAGCGACATGGATCTGGAGCCGACGGGAGACGCCTACGCCCTCCGCTACCGCGTTGACGGTGCGGTGTTCTCCGTGGCCGGGATGCCCAGGACTGCTGCCGAGCGCCTGCTGCGAATGCTGAAGAACCAGGCGAATCTGCAGGCGCACCGCTCCGACATCACCCAGGAGGGCCGCATCCGGCTCGCGGCGCAGACCGGTCCGGTTGACCTGCGCGTAACCATCATGCCGGGCATAGCGGGGGAGAAGGTCAACGTCCGTCTGCTCAACCCCGCTACACAGCTCTTCGGCCTGGATGAGCTGGGCATGAGCGGCCCGCAAGTGGCGCGGATGAAAACGCTCCTGTCTGCACCGACCGGCGCGGTGGTGCTGTGCGGGCCGGGTGGCGCCGGCAAGACGACAACGATCTACGCCGCACTCACCTACCTGGCGGGCCTGGGGCCCGGACGCGCCATCTCCAGCATCGAAGACCCGGTGGAATTCGATCTGGAGGGCGTTTCTCAGACACAGGTCGGTGCCGGGCTGGACTTCGCGAAGGCGCTTGCGGTGTTGCTGCGCCAGGATCCGGGGGTGGTGATGGTCGGCGAAATCCGCGACCCCGAAACCGCACAAATCGCCATGCGCGCGGGGATGACCGGCCAGCTGCTGCTCACAACCATGCATGCCAGCGGGCCGGAGCTCGTGATCCCGCGCCTGTTCGACCTGGCGGTCGAGCCGTACATGATCAGCTCGGCGTTGGCGGCCATTGTTTCCCAACGGCTGCTACGCAAGGTGTGCGAAAGCTGCGCTGCAACCTGCACTCCGAGCGCGGAGGAACTGGCCGCTGCAGGGATCACTTCGGAAATGGCCGCGGGCGCTACGTTCAAGACCGGCAAAGGGTGCCCCGCATGTCATGAGACCGGCTACAAGGGGCGCATCGGCATATTCGACCTGACGGCGATTGACGAAGACACGGCCAATCTGATAATGGCGCGCAACATGGCTGCCCTGCGCATGAAGCTGACAAGTGACGGGTTGCGGGCCGCGGCGTTTGAGAAGGTCAAGGCCGGCGTCACCGACATCGCCGAGGTCATCCGCGTGCTGGGAGTGAGGTAGTAATGCGCCGGATCGCGTCAGACATCTACTGGGGCCTGTACGGCCTTGCTCACTACGTGCAGTTCCTCGTTCTCGCAGCACTGGTGTTGCTGCCGGTTGCGGCGTTCACCGTAACGACAATGCACATCGGCGCCCCCATGCTGCATGTGCCACTGCTGGTCGCAGCCGGCCATTTCTTGGTCCTGGGGCTGTTGGGTTACGGCATATACTACCTGCCCGCGCAGCTCGAGAGTAGAGTCGCTTCTCCCGAGGATGAATAGCAATGCGCTCTGCCCCTGACGCACCGACAACCTGGGACAAGCTGGCCGACGCGATGCCGACATTCGCGCATTGGTGGGCGGTGCTGGCTGACCTGCCCGGCTATCTGGTCGAGTGGTGGCCCGTCGGGAGCATGTGGCTGCGCTTTGTTTGCGTGCTTGTGCTGGCCATCGTATTTGTGGCATTGTTCCTGTTATGCGGCATTGGAGGGCTGGCATGGGCGGGTGCGCCGGTGATATTCCTTGGAATGGGGATGTGGCTCTGGCAGCGCAACGCCCGCACCAGAGCTGACCGCTTCTGGTACTACAGGTCGGCCCCGCTGAGAAGTGACATAGCCTTCCCGGAGGCCGATGACGAATGAGACGGGGAGCGACACTCATCTCGACATTGGTGGGAATGGCCATCCTGGCCGCGGTGCTGGGGGCCACGGTACACATCTACTCTCTCGGCAGCCTCGCCGCCGGCGTCGCCGAGAGCCGCAGCATCGCTCTAATGGTTGCTGAGACACAACTGGAGACCATGCAGGCGGAAGGATATGCAGCGCTTCCTGCAATCGGCGAGTATCCTCTGCACGTGCCGATGCTTGGCAAACTGCCGGGAGCAGCGGGAACGCTCACGGTCGCTCAAGGGCCGGACCCGCAAAGCCGCACGGTCAGTGTGAAGATAGCGTGGCAGCAGCGCCCCGGACGCCCCACTTCAGCCGTCACCCTCAGCCGCATTATCGCCGCCGGGGGGATGAGCCGATGAACCGCAGGGGCATCACGCTGCTGGAGACACTCATCGCAATCGCGGTCTTCACCGTGCTCATCTCGTTGGTGCTGAGAATGTTCTTTCTCGGTGACAGGGCCATGATGCGCAGCGAGGCCGGGCTGAAAGCGACGTTGGGCCGCGTCGCCCTGCAATCCCAGTTGCGCAATGATATCTGGATGGCAACGCAGTTCCAGAGTGCCGCCGATGACATGGCAACATTCATCATGCCTGACGGGACTGTTGCGATCTATGCGCCTGCTGCAGGTGGCAAGGTATCGCGCACCTGCAGCGGCGAGGAGACTCTGTACAAAGGCACCTTGGTGTTCTCGGAGGGCAAGCACGGTCTGATAGCAGTGCTCGGCCAGGACACCGCCGAGTGGGGCTTCGCAGCCCGGATGCGCAATAAGGCGCGTGAGCGGCGATGAGATGCAGCAGGCGAAGAGGAGCGGCATTGCTGCTAGCGGTGATTCTCGTAGGCACCGCGGCGATGCTGGGCATGGCCGCATACGTGACGACCGTGGCCGTCGGCGCCGCCCGCGTGCAACACCAGCGCGATACGCTGCAGTGCGTCTATGCGGCGGAGAGCGGCATCGAACTGGCCATGGCGCGCGCCAACCGGGGTGTCATCGCTGATGGGCCGATAGCCGGCAGCGTCGGCACCGCGCTCTTCACCGCCCGCGCCGTGCAGACAGACGGCAAGCTGACCATCACCTCCGACGGCATCCAACAGCGCCCCGGACGCGCGCAACTGGTACGCCGCATCGAGGTGGTATGCCGCCGTTCGAACGGCACGTACCAGATCAGCCGGTGGCGGACGTTGCCGCCGCCCGAACCCGAAGCGATTGAGCCGGCACCGATTGGCCCGCAGGAGGAGAACCGATGACCTACCGGCGCGGCTTCATGTATGCGGATGTGCTCTGCACGCTGGCCGTCATCGGCCTCATGTACGCCCTGGTGATGGGCTACGCAACGCGCGCGGTGACGCATACCCGGACTGCGGCATGTGCACACAACATGCACGAAATCGGGGTGGCACTACGCGCGTATGCATTGGACTATGGCGGCGCCTTTCCGGCGCAGCAATGTGGCCTGGAAGCCCTTTGGGACAAGTATGCGGCAGACAAGGGGATTCTAGTGTGCCCGCAGGTGGAGGTTCTTGCGAAAACGCAGAAGGACGACGTGCCGCCATCGCGGGTGGCGGGCCGCACTGATTTACTGGTGGACTATGTCTATCGCGGCGGCCTCTATGGCGATGACCTGCCGTCTCTCCCCGTTGCGATGGACTACCTGGCCCGACAGCACCAGGGCGGCGCGAACGTGTTGTATCTGGATGGGCATGTGCAGTGGCGCGCCTTCCCCGAGACGCACATCTTCAGCAGGCAAATGCTCACCTCCGGGGCGCTGGACGGAACCCCGCCGCTACGGGGGGATAAGCCATGAAACGCGGCTTCATACTTGTTGAATTTGCGAGTGCCGTGGCGATCATTGCTATTCTGGCGGCCATCCTGTTTCCGGTCTTCGCGCGAGCCAGGGAGAAGGCCCGCCAATCGAACTGCCTCACCAACATGCTGAACGTCGGAGTGAGCCTGCGCCAGTATGCCGCCGACTACTGCGGTGGCTTTCCGCCGAACGATCTCGATTTCACACCCCTACTCCACAAGTACCTGCCCGACGAGCGGGTGCTCGACTGCCCCAGCACGACTCGCACGTTCGATGGCACCGAAGGCGACTACTCCTACAAGGGCGGCTATCGCGACGACGACCGTGGCGACCTGGTTCTGATGATGGAGCGAATCCTCAATGCCCACAACGAGGGCTGCAACTATCTTTGCATAGATGGTCACGCGAGGTGGTTCAAAGCTTCCTCTCAGTGTGTCCCGTCCGATGTAAAGTCAATGCCCGGGGTTGACACAAGCCCCTTGGGCAATTCATTCGGAGAGTTCACGCCATGAAACGGCAGCATATCATAAGAATAGTCGGCAAGCGCGCATTCTGTCTCGCGGACTTGCTGATAACCATAGCAATGATCGCGATCCTCGCCGCGATTCTGTTTCCGGTATTCGCCCGCGCCCGCGAGAAGGCGCGAGCCGCGACGTGCACGAGCAACCTGGTGAATATCGCGCTCGCCCTGCGCAACTATGCCGCAGACAACGACATGCGCTATCCGCCGCGTGACAATGACCTGTCCCCGCTGTGGCCGGTGTATGTCAACACCCGCCTGACCTTTGCCTGCCCCAGCATATCGGCCGGCAAGCCGATGGGAATGATGCCGGCGGACGAGCCTCCGCAGCCTCCCACTGGTGGACCGCCACCTCCTCCGGATGTTTCGACTACGCCGCCGCCCGGACCGCCTGTACAGCAGCCGCCACCAGCGGCCATGCCTCCGCCGGAGGACGCACCTGAGGTGACGCTGGAAACGGGCTATTTCTACGTCAGCGGCTACCGCTACGACCAGTTCATACGCCGGATGCCGCTGTCGGGAGACTCAGGCGCAAGCCGGCACAATGACAGGGCCAATGTGCTCTTCACGGACGGCTCGCTTGGACTGTGGACAAGAGCGGACTACCTCCGGGCAGGGCTGCAACGCTATGCATGGATGGATGATTGATGCGAACCGGACGGGCCGCAAACAGGGGATTCAGCGGACTTGAGCTGCTCATGGTCATGTTGATACTGACCGGCCTGACGGCGTTCGTTGTGCTGATTGGAGCACAGGCACGCTCCAAGGCGCGTGAGAACAACTGCCTGAGCAATCTGAAGCAGCTCGCGCACGCTGCGGCGATGTACGCCGCAGATTACGGCGGCCGCTACCCCCGCGACAGCTTCGCCAACGGACTGATGCCTTACATCAAGAATGAGCAGGTACTGCGCTGCCCCACGCAAGGCGTCTGGCGTGGCTCCTTTGACACTCAAGCCGAGTTGCGCGAAGCCGGGGAGAACTTCAGTTGGTATCGGGACGAGCAGGGCAAGCTGACGGTCATTGACTATTACTTCGTACCCGGTCTGTGCAGCGATGACCGGCCTGACACGATACTAGCATACGATGACATCCCGGACCGCCACCCGCACAAGTCCTTCAACATGGTGCGGCTTGACGGCGCGGGCTGGAAGCTGCCGGCCGGACGATGGCCCGGCGTTCCTGCTCAGGTCAAGGAGGTTGCTGGCAATGAATAGATGTGGATTTACGCTGATAGAACTGCTGGTGGTAATCGCGATTATCGCGATCCTGTCCGCCATGCTGATGCCGTCGTACTCGACCACCAATGACCGCAGCCGCGTGGCGGAATGCAACACGAATCTGACCTCGATCTACCTGGGTATCCAGATGTGGGTGGAGGATCACGGGACGCGCCCCGAGAGTCTGCAGCAGCTCTATGAGAAGGGATACGTGACCGACGAGTCCATCCTGCGCTGTACAAAGACCGGCGCGGAGTACTACTACAATCCGGCCGCGGGGAAGGACGAGATACTGGCCGCCTGCGTGCATCCCCATACTGAGAGTGGCAAGCGCCCGCACTCGTTCAGGCAATCGTATGCTGCGCTGCTGGGCGGCGGCAGGCTGGTCGAGATCGGTCGCAAGACCTACTCCTTGCCTGACTACGGCGTTAAGGAAACGCCCGAGGAAGAGGAGAACAGGACACGGATTCCGCCGCCTGGTCCTCCTCCATCCGCTCCTCCTCCGCCACCCCCACCCCCATCCCCATAGTGCTGTTCTCTTGCAGATGGACAAACGCCGGCCGCTCGCGTGGCCGGCGTTTGCGTTTGGTGTTTTCCCAATCGTGGAGGCCAAGGCCGCTTGGCCGGCGAAATTGAGCCATCGCGGAAGTCCGATGTACCAGCCGCAGAAGGGGGCAGTCACATGCGCATCTGTAGTCTGATCTGTCTGATTATGGGAGGAATACTCATCATGAGCGGACTTGTCTTGGGCGGCGCGGTTGAGGATGAACCGTTGGTGGACTGGTCACTGTGGGAGAAGTACCGCAAGACGGTCCAGCACCCGGCCGGCTATATCAATGCACAAGACCTGGAAAACGCGCGGGAAAACATCAAACGTTATGATTGGGCGCGCGATTTCGCCAAGTCCGCCGAAGACA
Organism: uncultured Armatimonadia bacterium; assembly: GCA_964549395.1. Classification (GTDB taxonomy): domain Bacteria; phylum Armatimonadota; class Zipacnadia; order Zipacnadales; family UBA11051; genus UBA11051. The sequence goes on from CAZJVY010000006.1 coordinate 20,806, forward strand.
CCGTGCTCCCGCACCTGCAGCGGCTGACGCCGGAGTTCATCGAGAGCATGATACCGACCACGACGTGCATTCCGTGCTACCAGTGCCCGGCGTGTCACGACAAGGGACTGCCCGGTCACCCCGGTGGGGAATGGAGTTGGTCGCTGGACAACCCCGACGTCATAACGTGTCGGCGCTGCGGCACCGTATTCCCCAATGACGAGTACCCGGAGACTATCGTGTTGGAGTGCAAGTCGGAAGCCGGCAAGGGCCAGAAGTTCAGCTTCTATGGCGCTAAGACTTTCAGGCAGTGGGGCTATCCCAACTACCGCCCCAGCTTCTCTAGCGGCATCAGGGCCCAGAAGATAGGCTGGTGCAAGAGCATGGTCTACCGCCTCGCGCGAGCCTACGCGCTGACCGGCAAGCCCGAGTACGCCGAGCCCACCAGGCTGCTGCTTCTGCGCTTTGCGGAGGTGTATCCCAACTGGCTGCTGGTGTCCACGTACGGCGAGATTGCCGACATGGACCCGCACGTGGCGGCCTTCAGCATGGACAGCCTTCCCGAGGATGAACTGGTGCACCCGCCCAACAAGCCCGACCGCAAGCTCTACAACGGCTCGTGGGCGGGCTGCAGATGCGGCGGCGGAGGCCAGGAGGGCTATGCGACCGGCATGTTCCTATCGGCGTACGAGTTGACCTACGACGCCAGGAAGGCCGATGGCACGCCGCTGTACAGCGAGGAGGAACGCATCAAGATCGAGCACGACCTGATCCTGGAAAGCTGTGTGCACCTCGTCGCCGAGAAGCGGATTAACAACAAATCGGTCGGCAACCGCATCGCAGTGGCGAATGTCGGCATCGCTCTGGGGCATCCCGGCTTCGTGCGCTTCGGCCTCGAAGGCTGGGACCTGACCATGAATAACTGGTTCCTGGCTGACGGCTGCACGCCCGAATCGCCGGCATACGCGCTGATGAGCCTGGGGGGAGTATACTCACTAGGACAGTCAATCCGTGGCTACTCCGATCCACCCGGCTACACGGATGAAAACGGCAAGCACATCGAGGGGCTGAACCTCTACGAAGGCAGGTACAAGCTGGTCTGGCAGCGGATGCTGGAGGGTCTACAGGGCAATCTGGTCTATCCCCCGTATGCCGATTCCTATCGCACCTCGGGCATCGGTACGCGCTTCGCCGAGTTGCTGGCGGCCAATTACCCCGACAACCCGCAATGCCTGGCACTGCTGAAGGCGTATGCCGGCGATGACCTGGGCAAATGCGACCAGGAAACGGCCATCTTCTTCAGGAGGCCGGGCCTGGAAGAGAAGCAAGCCCCACCGCTTCATTTTGACGACAACTTCTTCCCGATACTCTGTCTGGGGCAGGTGCGCACCGGTGAGGATGGCCGCACATCTCTGGCGCTGTTGAGCGCCACTCACTCGGGCGGACATCATCATGTTGACAGCCTCAACCTGTACTACTGGAAGGACGGGCAGGAACTGCTGACAGACCTCGGCTACCTCTGGGATCACCCGAAGGCAGGCATGACCCGTCGCACCTTCTCCCACAACACCGGGATGGTTGACCTCAAAGAGCAGAAGATGAAGGGACGCGGCGGGCAATTCCACCTCTTCCATACCGGTGACAGCGTCAAGGTGATGGAAGCGTCCTCCAACGCATACGACGGTGCCGATGTCTACCGCCGCACGGTCGTGCAGATTGACCATGCGCCTGGGAACTCCTACATTGCCGACATCTTCAGGCTGCGTGCCGATGGCTCGCGCGACCTGGTCTATCACGGGCCTAACAGCGATTACGAAGTCTCCGGCATCCAGTTGCAGCAGGGCGACATAGTCCTCGCCGCCGAGAAGCAGATGCGCTTCGGCGTGCGCTTCCACGTCACCGGCAAGACGGATGAGATCTACGTGGACGATGTGAGTATCAAGCTTGCCGACGGGCGGGAGCTGGCAGCCAATCCCTCCGCCTCGGAGTTGAGTGCGAAGGGGCAGCTTGTCGGCTGGGGCCGCTACGGTGGCAGCGGAACGGCGCAATCAGGCCCGAATTCACCCGGACGCACTGACGAGCGCTGCGCCTACCTGAAAATCACCGGCGGAGAGGATGTCAACCAGGCGCTGATACAGGGCGACACCAACGGCTATACGGGTCCGAACGCCCTGGAAATGCCCCTCGGCAGCGAGGGAAAAGTGAGCTTCTGGATTCGCGGCAATGCCGCCACCTGCAGTGTCGGATTTGTGACCTGGCCCAACGACCCCAATGACCCCGGTGACCGTGCCCACATCGGCCTCGCTTCAGTGCCTGTCACCGACCAGTGGGTTCAGCACACATTGGACTTCTCGCTCAAGCGCAGCGGCATGGACCTTGGGAATGTGAAATCGGCGCACAGTCCGGATAGTTGGAGCGCTGTCTGGAAAGTGGGGGATGCCCTGCTGTTCTCGGCGCACCATTGCGGCCAGCGCGGCGAACTGACATACATCGGCGACGGCTGGGGCCAACGCGACTGGCGCAACACCGACATCGGCGCCACCATTCCGTACATCGTCCGTCGCCACAGGCCCGACAGCGGCGTCTCAGCCTTCGCTACCGTCTATGAGGCCCACCCGCCGGACGCGGCGCTTGTTAAATCGGCCTATCGTCTCGCAGTGCCGGAAGAGCAGCGCGACAATCTGGTTGCGCTTGCAGTCGAGACCGCCACGGGCACGGATATCGTCATAAGCCAATTGGACCCGGCGGAGACTGAGCTGGATACGCCTGCAGGAAGGGTGCAGACGGATGCCGCTGTAGCCGTCATTGCCCTGCAGAACGGTCGTGTCGTTTTCAGCGCGGTTGCCGAGGGAGCTGCGTTGCGCCTCAACGGGGCGGACCTTGCGGCCCAGAGACTGCGCGCGGGTGAAGCCCTGGCGGAGCAAGTAAGCGAATAGCCTTCGCAAAGGTGGTCCGGAGATTGGCCGAACAGTACCTGCCCGAATTGCATGTTCCGACGCTACGGCTCATGGAGGGCGTAGCACGGGCACATGCCGCCGGCTCGGGGACGATCAGCCTACTTGAGGTGATCGAGCTTTTCCAGCTCGGCCTCAGCCGAGATGACCAGGCACGGCTCCGGCGTCGAGGCGGCCTGGCCATTACGAAAACGGGCGAACGCGGGGGCACATTCGAGAGCCGTGGAGATGAGCTAAGGCTAGATGTAGGGGGCCAGGCAATCACGGTGCCTGCCGTGCTCCAGGGCACGTATTGCTCCGATGCCGATGGCACCGAATTAGTCTTTCACACCGGCGCTACGGTGTATGTCGCCAAGCTTTTGTTTATCGAGATCGGCCTGGCATCTATCCGCGCTGACAGCACGCATATAGACATCCACCTCAGGCCGGGGATTCATCAACGCTACCGCCACGCTCCGCCGGAGTAGACCCGCAAGTGGGGCGCCTCGCGGTTTTGACGGCCGCTACATCAAGTCAAGGCAGGCCATGGCTTGCTTGTTGCGGACGATCAGCTTGCCGTTCGCGATGACCGGTGCCGTCCAACTCTGGCCGCCGAGCGGCTTGATGCGTCCCAGCTCCTGATAGCCGTCGGTTGACGCATTGACCATTACGACATCTCCCTGCTTGTCGTCCATAACGATCAGCACACCGTCAACTGCGACGAGGCCACCTTTCTGGAAGCCGGCTTGCCTCCACATCACCTTCGGATCTCTCGTGTTCAGGCAGACCAGATGCCCCGAATCGCCCGTGCCGTAGACAAAGCGGTTGTAGAACACCGGCGAGCTGAAGTGGGAGACGATGAACTTCTCGGCCCAGTACTGGTCCGGGCCCTGGGGCGTTATCTCGAATAGTGCGCAGCCGTGATTGTAGCCGCTGGTGATGAAGACGAAGTTGCCGACCACGATCGGCATCGCGGCGTTCACGTCGTAGTTCGTCTGCCAGGGAACGCTCCACAGCAGCTTGCCATGGGCCGCATCAACGCCGATGAGCGACGTTGCCATGAATGCCACGTACTGCTTGCGGTCCAATATTGTGGCCACCACCGGCGTGGAGTACCCTGAGCCGTCGCTGCCGCCGCCCGTCCAAATCGTTTCTCCCGTAGCCTTGTTGAGAACGGCCACGGCCGCATTGGAGCCGCCCGGCAGGATTACCAGCCTGTCACCGTCAACCACCGGCGACCATGCGTAGTCCCACTTCGGCCGCTTGCCGCCGAATTCGTTCACCATGTTACGGGACCACAGCTTCGTGCCGTTCTCGGCATTCAGACAGTGGAGAAGGCCGAGACGGCTGAGGGCGTAGATGCGGCCGTCTGAGAATACCGGCGTGGAACGCGCAAACCCGTAGTTGGGCTTATCGGTATCTTGATAGCTGTATCGCCAGACCTCCTTACCATCTTCTAGATTGAAGGCCTTGACGATGTCCTGGTCCCCCGCATGGTCTGTGATGAAGACCTTACCCCCGGCCACCGACGGACCCGCGAAGCCGTCGTCACCAAGTGACACGCGCCACAGGACCTGTGGCGGCCTCTGCCCCCAGTTCTTGTTGATCCCCGTGTCCGGAGCCAGGAAGTTGGCCGTCGGCCCGCCGAATTGAGGCCAGTCGGCCCCGAGAGCATCAAGGGCCGACAGTACCAGAATGGGTATGATGACCAGCTTGACCCCGCGAATCATCGCAACACCCCTGCGCAATGATGTTCAGTTTGCCTGCTTCACCGCTGCAACCATCTTCTGCATAGACGACAGAGCGCCCCCTGATGTTGCAGGAGTTTTCACCCCTGCCGCCCTAACGCCCGAAGCAGTATATGGCGCCGTCGGAGCTTCCAATCACAAGCCTGCCGTCGGCAATGGCCGGACTGGCGGCGATCCTGGCGCCGGCGTTGAACTGCCAGACCTTGTGCCCCGTCGCCAGATCCAGAGCGTACAGCTTGCCGTCATCGCAGCCGAAGAAAACCCTATTGTCGGCAATTATAGGTGAGGAATCCACCTCATCACCGGCAGTGAAAACCCATCGCGTAGCGCCGGTGCCACGGTGTAACCTGAAGACCGTGTGATTGCGGGACGAGAAGATGACCGCATCGCCGGCCACTGCGGCCGATGAATAGCTTGCGCCACGGTTCCTCGTCACCATTACTTTCCAGATGATCCTCCCATCTGCCAGCCGTACCGAGGCATACTCGCCCCCCATGCCCCCGACGAACACGCAGCCCGAGCCGTAGGCCGGTGAGGCCGCGAAGTTCGGGCCGATGTCGGCGGCGGTCCTCTGCCTGCCGGTGGCCAGGTCAATCATTCGCACCGCGCCGTCACATCCGGCGATGACTACGGTGTCGGACACAACGCAGGGGGAGCAGTGAACTTGGGCCTCGGACTTGAAGCTCCAGATCTTGCGACCCGTGGCCGCAGCCAGCTTGTACAGGTAGTTGTCGTAGGACCCGACCAGCACCGCCCCTGGGGCCGCCGTCGCAGATGACATGATCTTGTCACCTGTCCCGAACTTCCACACCAGCCGCCCGTTGCTGGCGTCAACTGCATAGAACGTTCCGCCCTCATCACCGATGTACACGCTATCTTCGGCCCGGCACGGTGAGGCACTGATCCTGTCGTCGGCTAGGAACTTCCACTTCAGCGTCCCATCTGTCACGCGCAATGCCAGCAGGGCGTTGGTCATGGTGCCCACGTAGGCGGTGTCGCCCACAATCGCCGCAGTCGACTCGATGGACGAGCCTGTCTCATACGTCCACTGCAACCGCAGCGGGACAGACAGACTCTCCGATGTGTATCCCGACATCCGTGGCCCGCCACGGAACGAGGCCCAATCCATCGCCGGGGCAGCAATCGCCGCACCGCCGAGCGCCAGGAACAGGGCCAGCACCCCGATCTTACACACCACACGCACGCTGGACTGTCGTGTCTTCACATACAACGGCCCTACTCCTGCCTGAGAGCCGCGACGAGATTCCCTCGCACGGCGCTGTGTACGGCAATGGCGCAACTTACTAACCCGAATAGTAGTATACCCAGCAACACCCCGCTCAGAACATGCCAGTTCACGTGAGCCTGTGCCGACGCCAGGTGCGGCGCAACAGCGAGCAGTGCCATGCCCGTACCCAGGAGCAATCCGGCCACCAGCAGGCCGCCGTTCTCCAGCAGCAGTACGCGAACCACTTTCGGGCGGTGGAAGCCCACTGCCAGCATCAGCGCCAGCTCCGACCTGCGCTCCAGAGCACTGCGCAGCAGCACGGTCACAAGGCCGGCAGTACCCAGCAACAGACCGAGGCCGCCCAGAGCCAGGAACATGGACAGATACGTGTTCTGTACCCCAATGAACTCGTTGAGTACCTCCCGTGTGGTTCGCACCCGCACTCCCATGTCTCCCAGATTCGTGCGCAGGATTGCGGCGATGTTGTCCTCACGCCCCGGCGGGACATCAAGCAGGAAGTAGCTTGGAGCACTCACCGACGGGAAGAGCGTGTGGAAACTGTCCTCGGATACCAGGACCTCCCGCTGGAAGATGCTCCCTGGAAGCACTCCCACGAATCGCAGACTGACGGGCCTCAAGGTATCCGTCGGGATCTGATACGTCTTGCCCAGCCCCGAATGCAGTGTCCACTGCACGCTGGCTGCGTCGCCGAAAGCCGGAATGGTGTCATCCGCTGCAGGCTGCTCCAGGAGGCTCCAGGGCTGGTCGGCGAAGCTGTCGCTCACAGTGCCCGGTGAGAAACCACCGCGTTGTATCATGGTGTGGGGGACGCCAAGGATGCGCGGGTGACTGGGGCGCGCGATGTTCAGGCAACTGATGTCCTCTCCCTGGCTTGCCAGGAAAGACACGACCTTGACATCCGCGAAAGCCGCTTCGTCATCAGCCGAGAAGCCCAGGTTGCTCCGTCCTGCCGGCGTGCCCAGGTCGAAGGACAATGGGACCGATGAGGTGGCCTGCAGTTCGAAGCCTCCGGTGCCGGAACTCCGGTCCGTGGGGTCCATCCGCGAGAAATCGCGGGAATTGGCGGCGACGGCCACGATGACGAAGGTGGCGGCGGCGAGCAGGCCTATCACCAGCAGACTGCGGCTTGCGCTTGCCGCGGCGTTCCGTGCCGAGAAAGCCGGCAAGGAGCGGGTAGCACCCCTCAGGCGCAGTGTGCGGGACAGCAGCAGAGCGGATGCCGCCAGTGCTGCCAGCAGGAGTGCGAAGCCGATTCCGAAGAAAGCCACCTGCGGCGCGAGCACTCCCACAACCGCTAGCAGGCCCAGAGCAGGCGCTGCAGTCAATGTCAATATGAGTAGGAACACCACCCGTCTGCTGCTTGGTCGCACCACAGATACGGCCATTCCACGCCACCCGCCAAGGAGTTCCAGAACCTCCAGACGACCGAGGTGCCGTGCACTCCAAAACGTAGTGAGCAGCCCGATAACCAGACCTGAGACGGCGCCGGTAACGATGCTGCCAGCCGTCACGTGCAGCCACAGGGATGGAGCCGCACCCAGAGCCCCGCTCCACCAGCTAGTGAGGGCGTGTATGATGCCGGCCGCATACAGCAGCCCTGCCGGGACCCCGGCCGCCATCCCCAGCACGGTCAGGATTGCACCTTCGGCGAAGATTGCTCTCTTGACGAGAGCAGGGGGCACGCCGGTGGCCAACATGATCCCGACCTGTGACGCCCGCCGGTCAATTGAGAGGCGCAGCAGCATTCCCCCGAGACCGGCACCGGATAGCACCAGGAACATGCTCAGGCCCAGGAGAAGCTGGCCGAAATCCGAGGTGCCCTGTGCCGCCCTCAGCGCCAGCTTACGCACCGGACGGAAGACAAGCCCTTCAGCAGGCGGGGGCGTGCGTTTCATCAGCATCTTGGTGAACAGCTTGCCGAACTTGCCCAGTGTGGTATCCGGCGGTGGCACCATGCGGATTGAGGTCACCCAGTCGGCTTCGGATCCCTGCGGGCCGCTCTGCCACATCGCGCGTGCCGTATCGGGGCTTACAAAGCCTCTGGGAGTTGCCCTGTACCTGTCCCAGTACTCCTCATCGCGGTCGGTGATGCGGCTGAAATCCACCGGGAATGGCGGGTCCCATTCGCCGATGCGAGCCGCATCGGTAATGCCCTCGAAGTCGGGCACCAGGGTGGGATCGGCGGCCGGCCCCGCCATCTCCACTATGCCCGTTACGGTGAGCTCCGTGTGCGCGGTCGGGTATGTGCCATCCTCCGTCGGGACCATGTATGTCAGGCGCAGGCGGTCGCCTACTGCGGCCTGGAGGTCTTCAGCCGCCCACGTATTGAGCCAGATGCCGCCCGGCTGCGGCCGCTTGCCGCTCCCGGCGCGCAATGTGAACGGCTGCAGCGGCTTCAGGCCTGCGATCATCGCATAGGCCGACTCCCTGCCACCGACTCCGTCAGCCCTGGTGATGGCCGTCGCCAGATAGACTGAAGCAGGAGTACTGCGTGCGTCGCAGCCGGCAGCCGCGCGGATTGCCGACTCGACCTGTCCTTCGGAAAGCAGGATGCCGTCGCCTACGAGTGATATGCAGTTGTGTCGAGCGTCGGGAACCAGCTTCAGTCCGAGGTCGGCGAGCGTGCGACCGCCTACTACCGCGTCAATCAGATCCCTCGCTGCTTCGGGTTGCGCCTCCGGTGCCACTGACGCGACGAGGACATTCATGGAATCTTGTTTGCCGAGGCGGTCGGCGAGCCACTGCCTGCCAATGAATACATTGCGCGGCGCTGCACTTTGGGCGTCCAGGCGGAAGTCACCCGCTCCTCCTGCAGGCAATATGTACTCGACCTGCACCCTCATCATCGGTGCAACGTGCTGTTTGTCGCGGCGGGCAAAGAGCGTTTCAGTTGATATCGCGCTCCGCTTGTGCACGGTCAGGAGAAGATAGTCGCCTTCGCGCAGACTGAGATCCCTGGCGAGGGCGGCGTTGACGGCACAGGCCCGACCGGAGAGCTCGGGCGTCTGGGGGAGATCGTAGAAGCTCCAGAAGCTGTCCTCTACGCCCCACACACTCACATCGGGGACCGTGGCCTCCGTAGCGGGGTTGCGTGCCGCGCCGTTTGATGTGAGTAGAGCGGACAGGTTGCGAATGGACGCCGCTGCCGGTTGCGCGCGTATGTCATCCGCGAACTGCCGGCGGAGGTACCGGGGTGCCGTCATAGCATAGTCAATCCTACCGAGTCGCGCCAGAGCCGTATCGCGCAGGCTGCCACGCACCGAATCGCCGATGAGTAGCGAGCCGGTGATGACCGCAGTGGCCACACCGAGCCCGAAGACGACCACAATGCCTGTCTGCCAGTAGTACGCAAGGCTGCGGGAGATGAGGCTTCTCAGATTCACTGCCGTCCGACCTCTGTCTCTGCGGTATCCACGGGTGCAAGGCTGCCGTCACGCAGTTGCAGGCAGCGGCCGAACCGCGACGCCTGCTCCAGGTTGTGGGTGACCATCAGCACTGTAACGCCCTGCTGCTCGGCCAGCTCCAGCAGCAGAGACACGACCGTCTGCCCGGTGTGGCGGTCGAGGTTGCCCGTCGGTTCATCACACAACAGCAGGTGGGCATCGTTTATCAACGCTCTGGCGACGGCAACTCTCTGGCGCTCCCCTCCCGAAAGCTGTGCGGGGAAGGCGTCTTGCCGGTCTGCAAGGCCGACGCGCTCGATCAGCCGCGTGGCCCTCGCATCGGCCTCCTTGCCTCCGGCATTCGCCAGCGTGGGCAGCAACACGTTCTCAACGGCCGTCAACTGGGGCAGCAGATGATGATCCTGGAAGACAAACCCCACTTGCGATGCGCGGAATGAAGCCAGTGCCTTGCCGTGCAGAGCGGTTACCTCGGTGTCACCGAGGCGTACCCGTCCTGATGTCGGTTTGTCCAGTGCTCCGGTAATGTTGAGTAGCGTGCTCTTGCCTGAACCTGAGGGCCCCACGACGGCCACGGTCTCACCAACACTGATCTGGCAGGAAACACCGTCCAGCACCGTGAGATCCGGCCCTCCCGCAATCGGGAACCGTTTCGTGATTTCCTGCAGAACGAGACCCTCTGCCGGACCTGTCATAGTAGCTCCTTGCGCAGGGCGAGTGCGGCCGTGGGGCAGGCCTCGGCACATTCGCGGGCCACCTTCTCCAGCCCTGCTGCCAGTGTTTCGTTGAACGGTACTCCCACCACTATGTCGAATCCCCTGCCAACGAATGTGAGGCCCAGTCGCTCACGGGCGCTTTCTGCAATCTGCACGCACAGGCCGCAGGCGATACACTTGCCCGGCTCGTACACCAGGATGGGGTGAGTTGTCTCGCGCTGGAACGTCCGCCGGCCTTCCTTGTAGCGGGTAACGCTGGCATCGTAGGCGGTTGCCCACTTGCGCAGCTTACAGTCATCCTGCCCTACGCAATCGCAGTGCAGACAGCGCCTTGCCTCGTGTCCCGCTTCAGCATCGGAGAAGCCTGCTTGCTCGCCGCCAACGGGCGCAACCCGGTCATGCTCGGGAATGCCGGACGCAAACGCGCGCAATTCGTGCTCCTCTAACCGCCCAATGTGGACGGTATAGGGCCGCCCTGCGCCCCTGGCCTCCTCACCGGCCAGATAGCGGCAGATGGCAACTGCCGCCGACCTGCCGCTGCCAACAGCGCGCACGGCGTGCCGCGAAGGCGACAGCGCCGAGCCCGCCGCGAACACCTCCGGCGTCTCGGCCATGTGCGAATTGCGGTCAGCCTGCAGGCCTCTGCCGGACATGCTCAGGCCCAGGTCACCTGCAGCATCCCGCGACATCTCACCCGTTGCTACCAGAATGGCATCGGATTCCCCGCGCAGATCGTCTATCGAGACATGCCGACCGACATGGACGCCGGTGCGGAGCTCCGCACCTAGTTGCAGAACGCGCTCTATCTCCGCGCCAAGGACATCGCGCGGCAGGACGTCCTCGGGAACGCCGTAGCGCAGCATGCCGCCCGGCTCCTCGTGGTCGTCAATGATCGTGCAGCCGTGTCCTGCCTGCATCAAGTAGTATGCAGCCGTGAGACCCGCCGGACCGGCGCCGATTATGCCCACGTGCTTGCCGGTCGGCGGGCGGCACTCCGGCCGGTAGGGCTGTGCCGCAGCCAGATCCCAGTCGCCCACGTACCGCTTCACCAGGCGTATGCCGACCGGACTATCCAGGTCTCCGCGCCGGCAGCCCTTCTCGCACAGCTCCGGACAGATCCGCCCCAAGGTAGCGGGAAAGGGAATGTGCTGCTTCACGGTCGCAGCTGCCTCCGCGATGCGCCCTGCGGCAACGAGTCTCAGCATCCTCGGGATGTCCATGTGTGCAGGGCAGATGCTTTGACAGGGACCTATGCAGTCACCCAGGTGATTCCCCAGCAGCAGCTCCAGCGCGTTGCGTCGTGCCGCCTTGACCTTTTCGCTCTCGCTTTCCACCACCATGCCGTCGGTGGCCTCCGTGGCGCAGGCCGGCACCAGCCGCTCAGCCCCGTTCACTCTCACCACACATACCATGCAGGATGTCGGCGGCTTGCAGCCTTGCACAAAGCACAGCGTGGGTATCTCGATGCCTAGCTTCCGGGCCGCGTCCAGAACGGTCGCACCCGCTTCGACTTCTACCTCCCGGCCATCTATGGTAAGCTTCGGCATAGGCTATTCAACCATTACCGCATCAACCGGACAGACCTGCCGGCAGGTGTCGCAGCGGATGCACTTCTCGGCATCAATTTCGTGTTGCTGGTACGGTTCCATTGCGATGGCCTGCGCCGGGCAGTGCTGGGCACACCTGGTGCAGCCGATGCACTTATCGGTGATGCGATAGGTGATGAGCGCCCGGCATCTCCCGGCCGGACATCTGCCCTCCAGATGCGCCTCGTACTCATCCCGGAAATAGCGCAGCGTCGTGAGAACGGGGTTCGGCGCGGTCTGACCGAGGCCGCACAAGCTCGTCGTCTTGACCATCAGCGCCAGTTCTTCCAGCTTCTCGAGGTCGTCCTGTTTGCCCTGGCCGGTGCAGATCCTCTCCATGATGTCCAGCATCCTGCGCGTGCCCACTCGACAGGGGGTGCACTTGCCGCACGATTCCCGCTGCGTGAACTCCAGGAAGTAGCGGGCGACATCGAGCATGCAGTCGCTGTCATCGAGGACCACTAGCCCGCCGGATCCCATGATGGCGCCGGCACCCACCAGTTCCTCATAGTCAACAGGCATGCCGGCCAGCTCGGCGGGTATGCAACCGCCGGAGGGGCCGCCGATCTGCACCGCCTTGAAGCGGCGGCCCTCACCGACACCTCCGCCGATCCGCTCCACAATCTCGCGGATCGTGATGCCCATAGGCACCTCGATGAGGCCGCCTCGCTTCACTTTTCCCGTTAGGGAGAAGACCTTCGTGCCCTTGCTGTGTCGGGTGCCGAATTCGGTAAATGCCTCCGGGCCGTTGCGGATGATGAATGGCACCAGGGCGAGGGTCTCCACGTTATTCACGCATGTGGGGCGGCCCCACAAGCCGCTCTGAGCGGGGTAGGGAGGACGCAGATGTGGGCTGCCCCGGCGGCCCTCTATCGAGGCTATCAGCCCGGTCTCCTCCCCGCAAACGAACGCCCCCGCACCCTCCATGATGCTCAGACGAAGCCCGAAGTCGCTGCCGAAGGGATCATCCCCCAGCAGCCCCTGCTCCTCGCATATCTGGATCGCTTCCCATACCCGCCTTACAGCCAGGGCGTACTCGGTTCGTATGTACAGCAGGCCCTCGCGCGCTCCCACGGCATAGGCCGCGATTGCCATGCCCTCCAGCACCCGGAACGGATACGACTCCAGCAGCATCCGGTCCATGAAGGCCCCGGGATCGCCCTCGTCCCCGTTGCAGATGATGTACTTCACGTCTCCGGGCGCATCAGCCACCGCTCGCCACTTGGGGCCGGTCGGGAAGCCTGCCCCACCACGTCCGCGCAGGCCGGATGCGGCCACAGTCTCGATCACCTGGTCCCGCGTCAACTCCGATACGCACGTGCGCAGCGCCTCAAAGCCGTTGTGGTGAAGATACTCCCCGATGTCCAGTGGGCCGGCCGTGCCGTGCAGTTCTGTAGCAATGTGCTTCTGCGCGTTCAGAAATGCCGACACGCTGTCGCCGTGTACATCCAGTGCCTGGCGCGTCACCGGCTTCCAGGACTGGTCGGTGAGAATCTGTTCGAGCGCCTGGTCAACCGTTGTCCTTATCTTGCGAAGCAGCCCGCGCGGCCGGAAGTGGTGGCGAATGACGGCCTCCGCATCCTCAGGCTGGACGCGTGCATAGAGTGCGGGCGCCTCTCCAGGCACCAGCACCTCGACAAGCGGCGTCTGATGGCACATGCCCACACATCCGACCGGCTTGACCACGGCCGGCGCTCCCAGTGCGTCCAGCGCCTCCTGCATCGCGACTAGCACATCCATGCTGCCACTGGCAATGCAGCACGAGCCCACGCCGATGCGGACTTCCGCCACGCCCTCTGCCGGCGCGTCTGCTGATGCCGGGTGGCGCTCCAGGGCGCCGCGCCGCCGCAGTTCCAGAAAGTCCGTGACCATCTGCGGGACGCCGTCTGGCGTCAGATGGCCGTATGTCACGCCGTCAATCTGGACCACTGGCGCAAGAGTGCAGCAACCCAGGCAGTCCACCCGCTGAACGGTGAACAGGCCGTCCTGCGTCGTGTCGGCTCCCTCGTCGAGGCCGAGGTGTCTGCTCAGCGCCTCGCTTATCAGAGACGCGCCCTTGACGTGGCAGGCCGTGCCGTGGCACACGCTGATCAGATGCCGGCCGACGGGACTGTGCCGGAAGCGCGAATAGAAAGTGGAAACGCCGGTGATGGCCGCGGGGGTAATCTCCGTAATCTCACAGACGCGGCGCAGGGCTTCCTGCGGCAAGTAGCGATAGTGACCTTGCAGGGCCTGGAGAATGGGGATGACGGCGTCCAGCTCGCGCCCCAGTTCCTCGACGATCTCATCAACGAAGTCCAGATCGAGCGCTTCCTCGTCAGGGGGTGCATTATCATCGCATGGTACGGGGGCGCTGTCGAAACCGGCAGGGGCTGAGGTGGACGTATCCGAACACTCGGTAGTCCCTTCAACTGTGTAGCCGTCTGATGCCTCTGGTGGCACGCTTCCATTCATTCGCTGGTTGCTCGGCTGCCTATGCAGTAGAGATGCTTCTCGCCCCGGATGTAGATCCTGCCGTCCACGTAGGCGGGCGTAGCGCGTATCGCCTCAGTGATTTTGCCCGTAGAGACGGCCTTGAACTTGCGCGCGGCCTCGAAGATGTGCATGACCCCGCGCGTGTCGGCGATGTAAACATGCTCGCCCACCACGGTCGGAGACGACACCAAAGACGCCTTCAAGTCCTGCTGCCACAGCTTCTTGCCGTCCTTTGCGTCATAGCACGTAATCAGGCCGTAGCTGGCCGCCACAAACACCAGCTCACCGTTGCTGACCGGACTGGTGGTATCCGGCAGTCCCTCGCTGGCCGACCAGACTACCTCACCTTTGGTGCCCTTGCCCGGCGCCGGAGGGCGAATGGCGAACAGGCCGGCACTCTCGCTACAGGCGAACACCAAGCCGCCCGCATAGCATGGCGTCGAAGCGATATCGCCGCTCAGACATTCGGCGCGCCAGAGCTCCTCGCCAGTGGCAGCATTGTAGGAGATGACCCAGGGGTCGGCGCTGGTGATGATCTCGTCGCGCTCGGCGGTGTTGACGACAATCGGGCTGGCCCACGAGTTGGGGACCGGCCGCTTCGTCCGCCACACGGCCTTCCCATCGCCGGCATCGAGCGCAATCAGCGCCGACAGGCCATCTGCTGCGCTATATCCCTGATCGAGCTGTATGATGACAATGTTGCGGTACGTCGCCAGCGAAGACGCATGACCGTACACGTTGTCCGGAGTGCCCAACGTCTTCGCCCACACCTGCTTGCCTTCCAGATCGAAAGCCGCCACGTCGCCGTTGGCGAATATCGCGAAGACTCGTTGCCCGTCGCACGCCATCGTAGGAGCGGCGAAGCCCGTATCTTCCGAGACCTCGGGCGCCTCGTCGTTGGCACTCGCATCAATCAACACCTGGTGTTTCCAGGCCATTTCGCCCGTGTTTGCATCAATGCAGTACACGCCACGGCGCTTCTCATCGGCGCCGGTCACAAACACTTTCCCATCCCAGAAGGCGGGGGAGCTGTGGCCGGGCAGGGGTATGTCCGCCTTCCACAGCACCCCTTCGCTCTTGGCACCATCCCAGCGCGTCGGATACCCGCCCGCAGCGATGATGCCTGATGCGGACCCCCGAAATGACGGCCAGTTCCTGGCGCGTTCTTCTGCCGTCGGGTATGTCCCCTCCAGGTCCGCAGTGCCGCCGGCGGCAGGCGACTGGTCGCCCTTGGGCGGCTTATCCTTCTTCTCGGGCGCCGGCTTCTCGGCAGGTGGACTAGGGGGCCCCGGCTCCCCGCGAGGGCCACGGGGACCCGAAATGCCTGCGGGCCCGGGAGGTCCTGGAGGACCCGGAACCGCAGCCGGCGGCGCAGCCTCGGGGGCCGGTGGTTGCTGCGTCTCTTCCTCAGGAGGCCTGGTGCCGTCGAGTGGCTTCTCACCCGTGTCGGATGCCGCCGCCAGACGTGCAGCCTTGACGTATTCCGAGGATGCATCATGCCGGGCGAGGACGGCTACAGTAAGAAGGACCCCCGCCATGACAATGCCCAGGATGGCAACCGACCGCCGTGCCAGAGCGGCCTCAACCCAGAACTCCCGAGCGCGCGAGGGCTGCGGCGCTGGGGCCTTGGCCCGGAATCGCGCAACCACGTGCAGGGATGCCAGCAACACGGCCAGACCTCCCAGCAGCAGATAGACGCCGGTGATGGCCCGTGCCCGGGTGGTGAAGTACGTGCTGCGTATGTATTCATCCAGTGCACGGATATGCTGCCTGAGCTGGTCGTTATCCGGCTGCCTGGCCAGCTCCGCCTTAAGCGCATCTATCCGCGCCGGCTGCAAGGGGTCGGCCGCCCGCCCCTGCGCCAGGTTTGCCACCAGCAAACCGAGCACCACCAGGCAGAAAACGAACGCCAGTGCCGCAGTTGCCAGCGCAGCCTGGTAGTAAAGGTTGTGGCGAGCGATTTCCTCGGCTTCCCCGAGCGGCTCTTCGCTCATGGCGCCTCCTCCGTCAATCCCACGTCGGCCTCTTGACTCCCCGCACGCTCAACGGGACACGACGCATAACAGCGGGCGCAGGCAACGCACGTCGCGGGATCGGCCTGGTACTCATCACGACGACGGCGGATTGATGCCCCAACCGTCTTCAGCCCGAGCACCAGCCCAATCCAGGCTCCCAGTAGCCAGGAGCCGGTGTTGAAACTGCCTCTGATTGCAGCAGCCTCCCGGTAGGCATCCATCGGCGGCGTCGCCTGAATGTGAAATGCCTCGGTGGCCTCCGTCTTGCCCTCCACAAGCCCCTGTTCCTCCAGCCACAGCCGGTCCGCCAGGCGCACGGCCGGATGAACCTGTGCCAGCAGGGGACTGCCCAGTCGCACCAGCCCCGCGCCCGCTGCAATGAGCACCGGCAGCAGTAGCAGTGCCGTCGCCAGGCGTGCCTTTGCCGGTTTTCGGTTCACGCTCTCCCCTTGCGGAGTGGGCGGCCTGATGGCTCCATAGGGGCACGCATCAGCGCACAGATGGCAGTTCACGCACTCAGCCGGGCTGATACTGGCTCGCCAGCGGGCAAGCGGCGACACGATCTGCAGCAGCGCTCCATAGGGGCACGCATACCGGCAGTACGGCCGCCCCACGACCGTGGCCAACAGCAGCACCGCGACCCCGACGATCAGCATTGCAGCGCTGCCGCCTAGCCGGAAGAACAGCACGAACGGGTCAAACTGGCAGATGATGAACGCACTGCCCGTCGCAGCGAAGAGCACCGCCGCACCCAGGTAGAGATAGGGCACGGTAGCCAGCGCGCTATCCAGCCAGCTCGGTACTCTCACAGGCCGGAAGAGCACTACTTCCTGGGCGGCCCCCAGCGGGCACACGGCGGCGCAGAACACCCGCCCGAAGAAGAGCGCGAACAGCAATGGCAAGAGAAAGAACACGCCCGCCGCCAGGGGCAGCACGTAATCGGCGTTCGAGAGCGCGAGAGACACGTTCTGGATCGCGCCTATCGGGCATACGCAGCCGCGGCGGTAGAAGCCGAAGTACAACAGCGAAAACAGCACCAGCACGACCAGTTCGCGCCGCGAACGTCTTTTCAGAGACAGATAGGCCGCCAGCGCCAGCGCCACGAACAGCACCGCGACGTCCATGTATGACAGGATATCGGGGCGTGGCGACGGCGTGGTGACATCGGGAAACCAGTAGCCCTTGCTGAATTCCGGCGGCGGGAATCTCTCAATGGCAAAAACCGCCACCGGAAGACAAAGCAGCAACAGCACCTGGCAGGCAGCTCTCAATATCCGTCTCCCGGTCTATTCCTTGGTTCGCAGCAGATACGGCTTGTTTGCCGGCACGCGAACGATGGCATCCGATGGGCATACGTTCGCGATGGCGCACTGATTGCAGTTGATGCAGCGGTCATGCCGAATCTGCAGGATGAGCGAGCCGTTCCCGTAATCCCGGCACCCCTTCACGCAGGCTCCGCAGCCGATGCACTTGGACTCGTCTATCACGTACTGGTAATAGGGATCCTCAATGAAGCTGCGGCTGATCGCATTGGTGGGGCATCGCTGGTTCTCGGCGCCTTCGGTGTCATCCGCGCGCTTCTCGGCTAGATAGCCGAAGCAGAGGTCGCAGTACCCGCACATTGCGTACTCGTGCACGCACTTGACTGCCGAGGGGTTCAACACACATGCCGTGGCGCACTTCCCGCATTGCGTGCATTTGGCGGGGTCCACCTGCCACACGTACTCATTGGCGTTCCCCCGAGACACCAGCGCCCCGAGCAACCCACCGGTGAACAGCAGACCGGCGCCTCGCGCGGCCTGGGTCAGGAACTCGCGCCGGGTCATCGTCTCGCGCTCGTCTGTGGAAGGCTCTAGGGACATTGCTCTCCTTCGCTTGCGCCAGCCCGTTTCGCCGATAGTGCCTGCGGCAGATGGCAGGCCTCAAAAGCGCCACAACCCCGGCAGATGCCCTGGTTGATGCATTCTTCGCTGTTGCGGGTCATCAGCGCGCCGACGCCGCCGCCCAACAGCAACGCAACGCCATACCTGCCGATATCGCGCAGGAATTCACGCCTGGTCATTCTGCCCGGCTTCTCCAGCATCGCGACCTTTCTCCTGGGAACGCCTGCTACTTTCGGGCAAACACCTTCACGGTACCCGCCGCCGGGTCCATCACGTAAATGCGCCCCTCACCGTCCACGGCCAGATCCAGGCCCGCCGCTTTCGGCGAGAAATCGTCCGGCACGGCGACTACACTCTCGAGCGTGCCGTCGCGGTTATGTACCTTCACGCGCGGCAGGCCCTTCTCGCTGGTGACTATCCTGCCGTCCGCCAAAACCGCGATATCAGTGGGGTTACAGCAGCCGCAGAAGCCGTCAATCTCCTGTGATGGCTTGCCCCATGTTGACTTGAGAGTCCCATCCGCCGCGTATGTCCCGACCGCGTGGCGGCCGGGATTGTTGACGATGAGCGTCTGCTCCGGCCCCAAGGCCACATCGAGATGCGGACTGGGCAGCAGCAGGCCCGGCACACCCTTGCCCTCATCCTTCTCGCCGATCCTGCCCAGCAAGTCGCCGGACTTGCTGTAGTGCAATACGACGCGGTTTCCGGCATCCCCGACCCAGACATCCTCACCTGAGACAACCAGGCTGGTCAGGTAGGCGTTCTCACCCGGCAGTGTCCAGCCGGCCTGCACATTGCCCTTGGTGTCGTATGCGACTATCCCCGTGCGCAGGCCGATCCACTCAGTCTCGTCTTCGCCCAGCGCAATTGCGTACGGCGGCTCAGGCAGTTGACGCTGATAGTTGCAGTGGCCCTGTGCATCGAACACGCGGAGGCCGCTGTCGCCGACCGCATAGAGACTTGCCGCCTCACCGAATGTCACCGCGATCCCGCGCGGCTCGTCAAAGCCGGTCGCGATTTGGCTGACTTGCTGGTACTTGACGAGCGCCGGGTCAACCTGCCGCAGTGCGCTCATGTCATCATTCGACTGCCGCACGGCGCTTTCGGTATGAGAGCGGATTTCGGAGCGGCTGAGTTCGTAGCAGCCACTGACGGCCACTAGCAGCGATAGAAGAGCGACACGCCCAGGCTTCAGGGCCGGGCCGGACTTACTGGCGAGTTGTGAGCCGGTACGCCTGCTCATATCAGGTTCCCGTCACGTCAACACAGACCATGCTGGTCAAATCGCGGGCCAGCAACCGGCCGCCAACGATGACCAGCGGGCCCCATGGCTCCGACCCGCTGAGTATCTTCGCCCTCCCGAGCTCCTTATACCCGCCCGGGCCGGCCTCCACCATCACCAGCTCGCCGGCGTCGCTCATCACGTAGATCTTGCCGTCGGCGATGATGTACGGATTGATGCCGAAACGAGCCGTGCCGCTTCGCCAGATCGTCTTGCCGCTCAGGTCAATGCAGGAGAGTTCCTTGCTGGGTATGACCCCGTAGATGTGGTCATTGTACAGGATCGGCGTTTGCTGGTGCGAGCCGAACACTTCAGCGGAAAGCCGCTGCGCGATGGATGCATTGGAGCCGCTGATGCGGATGAATGCCGCCCCCGCGCCGTAGCCGCCGCAGACGAAGATGCGGCCGTCGCCGATCGGTACGGCTGACGGGACGTTGGCCGTCTTGACGGTCCACTCGCTGGTCTCCCATGCTAGCGAGCCGTCGCCTGCCGAGACCCCCACAACGCCGCCGCTGGCCGGATAGACGTACGTCTTCTTGCCGCCAAGGCTGATCGGTACAATCGAGGAATGGGTCATCTGCCAGCCGCGCGGATTGGGCGTTCGCCAGACTTCCTTGCCCGTCGCCAGGTCCACAGCGACCATCAGCGCGCTGCCGCCCGGCGCGAGAATGACCCGATTGCCGTCAATCAGCGGACACTGCCCGGCATACCAGGAGGGCACCTGGGCGCCGTACTGGCTGACCATGTCAATCTTCCACTGCACGCTGCCGCCGGCCGTGTCGCAGCACATCACGTGGCATTTCGGCCCCAGGCTTACAACATACTTGCCGGTAACCGCAGGGACTGTGCGCGACATGCCATGGTTGCGCTTAACCTCAACCGGATACGACTGCGACCAGATCTGTTTGCCGTCAGACAGGGACAGGCAGAGCAGTTCGTCGGCCCCGTTGGCGTGGTCGTAGTCCAGCAGATACACGCGTCCATCGAGCACCGCTGGTGCCGCATATCCCTCACCAAGCTGGCGCGACCACAGCTTGCGCGGCCGGCCTGCACCCCAGCTATCGGCCAGCGAGATGCGTTCTTTGCTTATGTTGTCGAAATCGGCGCCCCTGAAGCGCAGCCAGGCACCAGTAGGAGCGCCGGCACCGGCGGAAGGCGTCGAACCTGCCGTCCCCGCCGCAGATGCCGCTGTGGTTGCCGCCGCACCCGCACCGGACACAGCAGGCCCCGACGTGGCGGTAGCGGGACCGGCAGCAGGTTGTGATGATGTCGCCTGTCCCGTGACTGCTGCGCGGTCTGGCAGCCGAGGCAGGACATCGCTTACCTGCGGGGCAGTCCTCAGCCACAACACAACGGCCGCTATCCCGATTGCGGCGACAACCGCCGGTATGCCGACCGTCACCAACAGATTCGCGCGTCTCCGCCCCTTCTTGCGCCGCACAGGCGCCAGGGATGCCGTATCTGCGGTCCGGCGGCTGCTGCCAAGACGTACAGATGAAGGTGTGCGACGACTCAACGACCCCGGCCGCTTCTCCATTTGTGCCCCACAATGCAGGGCAGCCCCGTTGGCTGACTGCCCTCGAGTTGGCTACTGTGTACAGATATGCTATGCAATGTCTGCCATGGTGTCAAGCTCAAGGCACCTTGGCGGCCCTTCAGTCGGAAGCTACCCTCCCCTCTTAGGCAAGAAGGTGCGCCAGATAGGTCTCTAAGGGGGGCCCACTGGGTCAAATGACGCCCCATTTACCGCCCAGGTTCACACCCTTAACGGCTCAAGACGGATATGTTTCACGTGAAACATTTATTGACCGAACCGCTGCAAGCAGCCTATCAACCGCTCACAGAGGAAAGGCAGGCCCCAAAGGCGAAGAAATGCGCGAACGTAAGCGACGGAACACGGGGCGGTGGCGAAGTCTGAAGAATGCCTCAACGGATCGTTCGGAGAGCGAAGAACCCATGTATGCGACAGTGGTAATCGCCCGCAGCAGCGCCGGCACCTCCGAGCGCGCTGCCATCGAGGAGGAACTGGGCGGTCTGTGTGTCGCTCGCGGCCTCGACACGGTGCTGGTGCCGGACCTCTACCACGTGGCCGACCGGAGCCACATCTGGGAGGTGCTTGCAGCGCTACCCGGGCCGATTGTGGTTTTTGGCCGGCTGTATCCGCGCCCCCTGGAGTGGCTGCTGCGGTCTCACGGTGTCGGAGAGGACGGCCTGCGTGCATTTGACCTGGGGGCCTATGAGGATGCCCGTAGTGCCCTGAGGGCGGCTTTGCCGGGACAGCCGCAGGAGCCCGGTATCGCACCGGGCCGCCTTCAGGAGCTGCAGGAAGCTGTTGCGCCGCGCTGGTACCCGCTGGTGGATCGGTCGCGCTGCACCAACTGCCGGCACTGCCTCCAGTTCTGCATCTTCGGCGTCTATGAGCTTGATGAGGCGGGCCATGTCACGACGAAGAGCCCCGACAACTGCAAGCCGGGCTGTCCGGCGTGCGCTCGCGTTTGCCCCAACTCGGCGATCATGTTCCCCCTGCACGCGGATGACGAGGCAATCGCCGGCGCTCCTGGCAAGTTCGTAACCATGGACGCAGCGGCCCGCCGCATGTACTACCTGCGCACCGGCGCGCGGTGCCCGAAGTGCGGCCTGGACGCAGCAGCGCCTCCAGCGGCGGGACGGGGAGGCGAGAAGTGCGCCGAATGCGGGCGGCGTCTGCCAGATTCCCACGCGACACCGGCGGAAGCGCCGCGTTCCGAGGTTCTGGACGAGATTGATGCTCTCATCAACGAGCTCGACAATCTCGCCCATGGGAGTCAGTAGATGCCAGGCACCGACGGTGTCCCGATCGTGCTCACCGCCGACCGCACGCTGATGGTCCACTACCGCGTTCTGTTGGACGGTATGGTCGCCTGCAGCCAGACCACCACAACCCCCTGGCAGATCATGGACAAGGTTCTGATGCCCAGAGCGCCGCACCCGGATGGCCGGGCCGCGTTCGCGCCTCTGGGGCTGCGGCGGATCGAGGCGGCACTGCTTGCCGGCGGCTTCCAGCACAGCGACGTGGCGGTCGTGGACGATAGCCATCTGTCGGATGTCATCGGGCCTGCCACCAGGGCAGTAGCGGTCAGTTCGGGCGAGCCGACGGGGCTGGGCATGAGCAGCTCGACGATGGCGGCGGTCGCCGGCGGCACGATCCAGCCGCAGTTGATGTTCGAGCGATTGCTCGGTCGCATCCGCGAGTTGGTGACTGCTCGTGCCCCGCAGGCGAAAGTCGTTCTCGGCGGCTCCGGCGCCTGGCAATTGGCCGATGATGCACCTACGCGGCGGAAGCTGGGCATTGACCACGTCGTTGTCGGCTATGCAGAGGGCAACGCGCCGGACGTGTTCGAGTCACTGCTCGAGGGCGATGACCTGCCTGAGGTGATGGCGGGCGAGGGCGTGCGGGGAGACGCCATACCTGCAATCCGGGGGGCGAGCGCGATGGGAGCGGTCGAGATCAGTCGCGGCTGCGGCCTCGGGTGTGACTTCTGCACCATCGCACAGACGCCGATGATGCATCTGCCGCCCGAAACCATCATCGCCGACGCGGAGACTAACGTTGTAGCCGGAATGACAAGCATCGCGGCGCTCAGCGAGGACTTCTTCAGATACGGCGGCAGCGGCACGCACTGCGATCCCGAGGCCGTCCTGGACCTACTCAGACGGCTGAGGAAGATTGAGGGATTGCGCCTGATCCAGATTGACCACGCCAACATCTCGAGCATCGCGCAGTATGGTGATGTGGAGTTGGCGCTGGTGCATCGGCTCCTGGTAGGCGAGAAAGCGCGCAGATCCGCGTGGGTGAATGTGGGAGTCGAGACGGCGTCCGGGGCGCTTCTGGAGGCCAACGGCGGCAGGCCGAAGATGATGGGCATACAGCTTGATGAATGGGGTGATATGTGCGCCCGGCAGTTGCGGCGGCTGTGCAGGGCAGGATTCATCCCCATGGCAAGCCTGGTTGTCGGCCTGCCGGGCGAGACCGATGATGACGTGCAGCGGACGCACGCCTGGGTGCGATCACTGCTGGGGGAGCGTCTGGCGGTGTTCCCGGTGCTTCATGCGCCGATTCGGGGCCAACCGCGGCGTACCTTGACGGACTTGAGCCGGGCCCAGTGGGCGCTGATCCGGGAGTGTTACCGGCTCAACTTCAAGTGGGTGCCGCGCATGTACTGGGACAGCCAGACGGGTGCGGGTGTGCCCCTCAGGAAGCGTCTCCTGCTGCAATTGTTGGCCAACGTTCAGGCGGCACAGTGGCGGGTGCTGCTGGCTCGCCACGAGCGGAGGGCCGCGACGTGATCGAGCGACAGAAGCTTGAGGATGCCTTGCGCCTGGCCCGCGAACGCCTCCTGGCGGCCCGTCTTGGCGACGGCTACTGGGAAGGCCGCCTTTGCTCCTCCGCACTGGCCACCGCAACCGCGATCAGCGCCCTTGCACTGGCGGGAGAGCCGCAGGATGAGGCGATAGTGGCGCGGGGCATCCGCTGGCTGGAGGCAACACAGAACGCTGACGGCGGTTGGGGGGATACGCCGGACAGTCCCAGCAACCTGGCGACATCCCTGCTGGCGGTTTCTGCTCTTCGTATCGCCGCAGACATCGCGCAGTCGGACAGTGCGCTTGCGAAGGCAAACAGGTATGTTTCCGGAATGGCAGGAGAAGGGCCGAGTGAACGAGTAGCCGGAATCAAGGCGGCATACGGGTCGGATCGCACGTTCGCCGTGCCGATTCTAGTCAACTGCGCACTGGCCGGCCTGGTGCCCTGGGACGGCATACCCGCGCTGCCGTTTGAGTTGGCCGCACTGCCACAGGGCCTCTACCGCTTTGCAGGGCTGTCGGTGGTCAGCTATGCCCTGCCTGCCTTAATCGCGGTCGGCCTGGCACTGGACCATTTCACGCCGCCGACAGGCCCACTGGTTCGCCTCATTCGGCGGCTGGTCAACACCGGCATAAGGCGCAAGCTGGAGGCGCTACAGCCAGAGCATGGGGGATTTCTGGAGGCAACACCGCTTACAGCCTTCGTGGCCATGAGCATCACGGCCGCGTATGGAGCGCAGGAGCCGGTCGTACGGAAATGCCTGGAGTTCCTGCGTGCTTCGGTGCGAGCCGACGGCAGTTGGCCGATTGACACGAACCTGTCCGTGTGGGTAACGACGGCCGCCCTGAACGCTTTGGCTAAGTCAGGCGGCTTGTCGCCGGATGAAGTGGAGCGGACTTGCGCCTGGATTCGGACCGGGCAGTATGGGCACGTCCACCCTTTCACAGGAGCACGACCCGGCGGATGGGGATGGACGCATCTTGCCGGCGGCGTGCCGGATGCCGACGATACCTCCGCCGCAATCCTGGCGCTGGTGAAGACAGGCGATATGGCCGCAGTGCCGGCTGGTGTCACATGGCTGGCGAGGTTGCAGAACCCGGACGGCGGCTGGCCGACGTTCTGCCGGGGCTGGGGGCGGCTGCCGTTCGACCGGAGCTGTCCGGACATAACGGCTCATGCACTGCGCGCACTGCACGCGGCGGCTAGTATGGAGCCGCTTCCCGAGCTGGTAACCTGTGTGGCGCGGGGGATGCGATACCTGCTGCGGCAGCAACAGGCTGACGGGTCGTGGCTGCCGTTGTGGTTCGGGAATCAGGCCGCTCCCGGCCGGGCGAATCCCGTACTGGGCACTGCGCGGGTGCTGATGGCACTTGCGGAATGGGACCCGACAGGCGACCTCGCGACGCGTGGGCTGGAGCACCTGGGGGATATGGAGAGCCAAGACGCGGCACCTGCAGCGTCCCGGAGAATCGCCGCTTGGACGCGAACGGGTGCAGGAGGCCTGCCGTTTGTGTTGCGGAGGGGGCCTCAATTGCGGACGGCGCTGGCGGAGGCGATTACCTACCTGGGGCAGGCCCAGAACCCCGACGGGGGATGGGGAGGCGCGGCCGGGGTGGCTTCCTCGGTCGAGGAGACTGCACTTGCGGTATCAGCATTGTCGGCTTGGCCACAGGAGACGCGCCAGTCGCTCACCAATGGCGTTTCGTATTTGCTAACGCGGATCGAGAATGGAACCTGGACGCAAGCCACGCCGATCGGCGTGTACTTCGCCAGACTTTGGTATTCGGAGGAGCTATACCCGGTTATCTGGACAGTGGAGGCGCTCGGGCGGGCCCTGCGGGCGTCTGAACAACTCGGGTCATAGATGAGTCATAGAGCAAGCCCAGAGATGCCTACAAGATGGGTGCGATGATGGAGATCTGGCGGACTGGCACGCACCTGCAGTCAGACCGTCGCATCCAGCGCAATTGACACCGCGGCCGGACAGGTTGTCCGTGGGCAGTTGTTGAACATGGGGCAGGGGACGTGCTACCCTAGTATGAGGACGGCCAATAGTAGCCGTGAGCATACCGTTGAGGGAGTATAACTTGAGATTATGAGCACTAAGCCCGGCGCCGGGCCGCTACTTATCAGTGACGGCGCGGAAGACATCAAGTCGGTGCCACAGGATGCCGCCACGCGCGCGGCCATCCGCCGGCGTGCTTGCGATTTGGCCGGCAGCCCTGGACCGAACGGGCCGCCGGTATTTGATGCTCTGCAGTCCGTGGGGCGGCAGATACTGCAAGGTCTGTCATTGCCGGACAGGTTCCTGGGTTTCGCGATGGTCGCTGCGGATAACGCCGCCTGGGCTGGGGCGTTCCGAGCGGTGCCGTTTCAGCGCCGGCTGCTGCTGTTGCCGAAGTGTCTGAGCGACCGGGCCCATTGCGAGGGCTGGTATGACTCCGTCGGGCTGCACTGCGCCGGATGTGGCAGGTGCGTCATATCGGGTCTGAAGCAGCAGGCCGAGGAACTCGGGTACGATGTGGTTGTGGCCGAAGGCACCTCATCGGTGCTGATGAAGGTGGTGGAGGGCGAGGCGGACGCGATCGTGGGAGTGGCGTGCCTGGACTCACTGCAGCAGTCATTCCAGAGCATTGCGGAGCTCGGCATTCCTCATCAGGCCATCCCCCTGCTCAATGATGGGTGCAAGGATACGACCGCGGAAGTGGAACTTGTCGCAGAGATGATTGCAGCCCAAGCCGATGAGGGGCCGACAGTCCAACGCAGCTATCTGCCACTTCTGCGCGAGACGGGCAGCATCTTTGACATGGAGGCATTGACGGATGCGCTTGCTTCCTGCGTCTGTGCGCCGAGCGGGGACGGGGCTGACCAGGGCCAGTTGGCGGCGACGGACGCGATAGCCCGTGATTGGCTGCAGCGCGGCGGCAAGCGTTTGCGTCCGTTCATCACTTTGTCTGCCTATGCGGTGGGCAAGCACGGTATGGCCGCATTGTCTCCGGATGCTGAACTGCCGGCCCTGATTCCTCCCGCGATCCGGCGCATCGCGGTGGCGATAGAGGCACTGCACAAAGCGTCTCTGGTGCACGACGACATCGAGGACGATGATCCCTACCGCTACGGGCAGCCGACGCTGCACCGCACGCATGGGATCGGTCAGGCAATCAATATCGGGGATTATCTGGTGGGTCTTGGGTACCGTCTGATCTGCGCCCAGGCGTCGGAGTTGGGCGCCGAGTGCATCGCCGACATTCTGGGACATCTGTCGGCTGCGCACCTGCAGTTGTGCTGCGGTCAGGGCGCGGAGCTAATGTGGAGTCGCCGTCGGGGCGGAGAGTTGCGCCCGCTTCACGCCCTGCAGATCGGCCGCCTGAAGACCGCGCCGGCGTTCGAAGTGGCCTTGTACGCGGGCTTGCGCGCGGCCGAGGCCGGCATTGACGACAGCGTTGTACGCAGTTTCTCGACATACATCGGTGAGGGCTACCAGATTCGCAACGACTTGAGCGACTGGGATGCCGACGGGGGCAACAAGGTGTCGCTGGGCCAGGACGTGCTCGCCTCGCGTCCGACCGTGCTGCGCGCATTCGCGCTGGAGGCCGGCGCGGGGAACACGCTCGCGGCACTGCTGGATGCGTCCCCGAACGGGGATGAGGAGAGCGGTGTTGTTGACCAGGCGCGGAGGCTCTATACGGACACCGGCGCTTTCGAGAAGGCCGAGTTGTTGTATGTGCGGCTGCGGGAGCGGTCGCTGGCGCTGGCCGACACCGTATCAGATCCTCCGCTGCAGGACCTGCTGCGCTTGCTGGCGCGTATTGTCCTGCCGGAGCGGAACCCGACCCTTGGGGCTGAGCGCCCGTGACGGCGGGCTACCTGCAGTGGCTGGATGCGCTGCTGGAGAGAGGGGCGCAGTCCCTCAGCGAAGCGTTCCGGCAGGTTCAGGTCGGCTACGTCACATCCCCGCAGTTGCCGGACGGCGGATTCCCCGGACGTGATGGCGGCCCCGACATCTATTACACCGATTTCGGCCTGCGCGTGGTGAGCCTTTTAGATCCGAGTAACGAGGCCGTGCGCCGGGCGGCTCCATTCGTGCGCGCTGCAGCCGACGGGGTGCAGAACATTGTTGAGTGCTTCTGCCTGCTCAATTGCAGCCGCATGTTGGCGCGATGCGGGGTCCGAGTGGGCCTCGATACAGAGAGCATTTCACGTATCATCAACGGGCAGCGGCTGGCGGCGGGCGGCTTCGCGCGACCCGGTGGCACCGGCATCAGCGCCTATAACACCTATATCGGCGGTCTCTGCTATGAGGTGCTGTGTGAAGACACGCGCCAAGTCGCAGCGGCCGCTTCAGCCCTTGGCAGCCTGCAGGGGGCAGGCGGAGGCTTCAAAGAGCAGCCTGGTGAAGGCTGCGAGCAGACCAGCGCCACGGCAGCGGCCATCGGGTTCCTGCAGATGACGGGGCGCTGTTCGCGCCAACAGGCGGCGGCAGCGACGGGCTTCCTTCAACTCATGCAATGTGCCGACGGCGGTTTCCTGGCCCACGAACACGCGCCCTGCAGCGATCTTCTGTCCACCTTCACGGGCCTGGTCACGCTGGCAGCCCTGGATGCGCTGGAGCGTGTTGACCTGCCCGCTGCAGCCCGGTTCGTCAGAGACGCAGCGCGTCCGGACGGCGGATTCGCGGCATTCCCGTCTGACGATGTCGGCGATATTGAGTACACGTATTACGGCTTGGCCTGCCTGGCGATATTGCGGTCTGCAGGCGGCTCGAAGGCGGATTAGATGGTCGGAGAGAATAGTGCCTGCAGGAAGTCATGAGCGTCAGACACGGCATTCTCCGGGGGTCGCCGCCGGCGTTGCGGCTTGAGCACTCATGAGGATCATCCACTTTGCTGCGGGAGCGGGGCAGATGTACTGCGGGGCTTGCACCCGCGACTTCGTGCTGGCCCGCGGCCTGATCTCCCGTGGGCACGATGTGTCAGTCCTGCCGCTCTACACGCCACTGCGCACGGATAGCGCCGAGCCATTCGTGGCAGGTCGCGTGTTCCTCGGCGGCATCAACGCGTGGCTACAGCAGCAGTCGGCGCTGTTCCGCTATACTCCGGCCTGGCTGGACCGTATCTTTGACTCCCCCGGACTATTGTGGCTGGCATCCGGGTTGGCCGTCAAGACCAGGCCTCGTGACTTGGGAGCGATGACAGTGTCGGTGCTGGCCGGCACGGAGGGTCGTCAGGTCAAGGAATTCCGCAAGCTCATCAGTCATCTGCAGGCCATGCCGCCGCCGGACCTGTTCATCATCACCAACACATTGCTGTCAGGCTTCGCCCAGGAGCTGAAGCGACATTTTGCCGTACCTCTGATCTGCGGAGTGCAAGGCGAGGATGCCTTCCTTACGGCAATGCCGGAGCCGCACCGGGACAGAGCGCGCGAACTGATGCAGCGCAACTCCGCGTTTATTGACCTTTTCATCTCGCCGACGCCAGACTACGCGCGGGAAATGGCCGCTTACCTGAGCGTCCCACACGACCGGATGCGGGTGGTGCGCACCGGCATAGTGGCGGAGGACTATGCCCTCGACGTTCCCCGCGTACGCGAGCCGTTCACCATCGGCTATCTGTCCGTCATTACGCCGGCGAAAGGGCTGGACATCCTGGTGGAGGCATGGCGGCTGTTGGCACAGAAAGGCGATAGAGACATAAGGTTGCGCGTCGCCGGCCGCGTGCTGGATAGGGGCCATTGGCGAGGGATACTGAACGCAGTCCGGAGGGCGACTCTAGCGGCCAGATTCGAATACTGTGGTGAGGTGGACTTCGCCGGCAAGGTGGACTTCCTGCGGCGCTGCAGTGCCTTCTCGGTGCCCGGCAGGTGCATAGAGCATCGGGGACTGGCGACTATGGAGGCGCTAGCGTGCGGCGTTCCCGTAGTTGTGCCCGATGCGGGTGTCTTCCCGGAGATGATATCGCGGACGGGCGGCGGTCTGTTGGTGCCGCCGGACGACGCACGGGCGCTGGCTGAGAAGATGATGCTGCTCATGAGTGACCCGGAGAACGCCGACCGTATGGGGCGCGAGGGAGCTCGAGGGATAGCGGCCCACTACCACGCCGAGCGGTCCGTGGAAGACATGCTGGGGGCGATTGAGGCGGCAATGGATCAGCGGCAGATGTAGTCCAGCGGGCGGCGCGCCACCTGGCTACAGGCCGATGGCTACAGCGCTGATCTTGTGCAGGGCGCGGTAGAAGCCATCGAAGACCTCCACGACGCGCCTCGCAGTCGCAACTTCCTGACCTTTCCTCCACGTGCCGGAAAGTTGGCCGGCGGCCAAGGTGGCTTCCACCTCCTCCGTCGTCAAGATGTCGGGGGCCAATCTGGGAACGATATCGAGAGGATCCTCGATCTTCTCGTGTTGGAGAAGCTCCCAGAATGCGGCCAGTGGTTGGCGGAAGAAGGTGTTCCTGACCCGGTTCAGTTCCCACGGGATGAGGATTGACGTGTCGAAGTAGGACGGCGCGTTGGCCAGGAAGTAGATACGACCCTTGGTCAGTCGCGCGTACTTGGCGCCGTCGAAGACCGTCATCGCCAGGTCAACAGGCTGTCGGCTCAATGCCTGCTGCCATTGCGCCGGTGAGGTGCAGGCGGCACCAGGTATGATGGTGATGGCGTCGGCCAGACGGAGGCCGACTGTCCTTACTGCATCAAAGAGACGCTCCTCGAAATCCGACAGCGCCGGGTCGGAATACAACTCAGGAATCTCGTAGTGCCGCTCAACTATGTCAAGAGCCTCTGCGAACACGCTTACGTTCGGGAACATGACGGCGGCTCGGCGTAGGGCGTCTATCTTGCCGACGAGAGTTTGATGCCCGAGAATGGCAAGGGCCGATTGGACCGGCGGGGGGAAGTAGTGCATCAGGCGACTGTGAAGCGGATATTTGTTTTCGTAAGCGCCGAGGTTAATGGCCGGGTCAATCGCGCGGTTGTACGGGCCGTAGTATGCCAGGAACTTCGACAGATTGTACCGTTCATCTTTCGCGTCCCAGGGCCGGCTCGCCAGGGCTTGCGTGACGCGTGCCAGTCTTTCGGGCTGCGCGGTGTCGTAGAATGTCCACTGCTTGTACTCGGGATGATAGAGCTGGGGCAGCGTGAGTTCGCTCCACGTCAGGCTGACGCCGGGAAGGTGTTCGAGCCTGCGCGTCCATTCGGGGTGTGCCCTGCAAAGCTCCAAATGCATTTCGCCTACTGCGGCGGAGACGCGGCACCAGTCGTCTGCCGTCATGCCGTCGGCGCAGATCAGCCGGTAGTCGAAATCGCTCATGCCGGGGATGAGATCCTCAAAGGCCCATTTCCCGGCGATACCCTCCACTTCAGGAGCCACTGAACGGCATCGCTCGTAGTAGAGCGTGATGAACTCGGCAAAGTCGTTGCGGGGAGCAGGCTCGAAGATCATCACCGTTCCCAGTTTCGTATGGTGGACTGACCGCAGAACGGCCCTGTCAAAGTGACATCTCTACTTCAGCGCGGCTATCGCTTCTCTCAGCGCCCAGGCGACGTATTCCAGGTCCTCGTACGGCGTGTCGGGGAAGATGGGGAGTTGGAAGACCTGCTCGCACGCCTTCTCCGCAATCGGGCAGTCGCTCTTGTCGTAGTCAATCTTCTCGAAGGCCTCCCAGCTCCAGGCAAGCGGATAGCACTTGGAGGTGCCGACCTGATAGGTTTCCTGGAGGTGCTTGCGCAGGTCCGCCTCCGAGCAGCCGACCTTGTCGGTATCCAGCCGGACGGCATACATGTGGCTGGCGTGATTCGGGCCGTGGCCGACCGGCCTGATGATTTCGTCAATATCGCTGAGCAGATCGTTCATCTTCAGCATCCGCTCGCGGCGCTCGGCGACAACCCTATCGAGCTTGGCCAGTTGGGTTAGGCCGACGGCGTACTGCGGCTTGGTCATGCGGTAGTTGAAGCCGACGGTGACGACGCGTAGCGTAGGACCGTACACATAGCCGAAAGTCTTGCGCTGGCGCACCTGCTCGGCGAAGTCGGGGTCATCGGTGGTGACCGCGCCACCCTCGCCGAGAGTGGTCATGTTCTTATTGCTCTGGAAGCTGTAGCAGGACGCCTTGCCCCGTCCGCCGACCGGTTTCCCCTCGTATAGTCCGCCCGGCATGTGGGCGGCATCATAGATGATGGGGATGCCCGTCTCCCTGCTGATCTCGTCAAATGCGTCGAGGTCACAGGCCAGGCCGGTATAGTGGACGGGGATGATGGCCCGGGTCCGGTCGGTGATTTTGGCTCTCACCTTCTCCGGGTGGAGGTTCATGGTAGCCTGGTCAATGTCGGCGAAGACCACCTTCGCGCCGCGTGCCGCTGCACAGGTCGCCGAGCAGACGAAGGTGAGGGGGGTGGTGATGACCTCGTCGCCCGGCCCGATGCCGAGGACCATCATGCACAGGTCCAGGCCCGTGCCGCAGCTATTGACGGCCACGGCATGTTTGGCGCCCTCATGCTGTGCGAAGGCATTCTGGAAATCCGTCTCCTCGGGGAGAGGAAAGAATGTGCCCTCCGGCGTGGCGGCGCTGCTTATCACCCGCATGGCGGCGTCAACGTCGTCCTGCTCATACAGACCACCCATCGCCTTGAATGGAACCGGGTGGATGTTCATGTCATCGCACACTCCTTGAGGTGACCATTTCGCCTACGCCGACGTCTGAGGCAGCTCGCCGGCCTTGCGTGTCTCATTGGGCCGAAAATCGGGCACCTCGATTTGCTCACCGGTTTCCGCCGAAGCGCCCGCCAGTATGCCCGGTGCCTGTACCTCGGCGGCGCGGTAGATATTGTTGAACGGCTCGGTATCGTTGATGATGCAGTTGACGAAGTCCTCTGCGGGGTAGTAGTCCAGGCCCCCGTGTCCGCTGGCGAGCGCGGCGGCAGGCACCGGCTGGAAGGCGGTGTGTCCCCACATCACCGGCACGCGGGTCTGCATGTAGCGCCCGGCCAGCCACCATGCGCCGGGGTCATCACGGGCGCCCGTACCGGTGCGCGCGGTCTCCATGTCGCCGCCGGTGCCCACCAGATGGTACCAGTGCGCCGGTTGCGCGGTCGGGAAGTTGAAGCCACATACCAGGCGGATGACGGTATCCTTCTCGGTGTGCATGAGCGCCACCTGAAGATCCGAGCCGGACAGGAACTCGTGGTAGTAGCTGGCTTCGCGCCTCGTGCCCATGCAGAACACCCGCTTGACGCGATCATCCAGCACGCGCAGCAGGGGGCTGAGGTCGTGGGTGTGGTACTTGATGGGTGAGCCGAGGTTACAGTAGCGGCTCCTGACCGCCTTCGGGTTGCCTTTGGCTTCTTCCGAACCCATCTTGCGGCCGGTTTCACTGTCCACCCACAGGACGTAGTCGGGCATGCCGTGCAGGTACTGGCCTTCGGCAAGGAGCACCTTGCCGAGCTCCCCTCGCTCGATCATGTCGCGCCATGCGAACACCCAGGGCGACCAGGCGACCTGTTCGGCAAGCTCGAACTTGAGGCCCGTCCGCTCGACGGTGGTTACCAGTCGCCACACGTCGTCCATTTCGTAGCACATGGGCAC
The DNA here is from genome assembly GCA_964549395.1 of uncultured Armatimonadia bacterium. GTDB lineage: Bacteria > Armatimonadota > Zipacnadia > Zipacnadales > UBA11051 > UBA11051. The sequence goes on from CAZJVY010000006.1 coordinate 53,989, forward strand.
TTCGGCGATGGCGTGCTTGCCGGCCTCCAGCGCGCGGACGCTCAACTCCGCCAGGGCTTCCGGTTCGGCGATGACGGCGACTGCATCCATGTCGGCTTCGGCAAGCATCTCGTCATAGTCACGGAAGCCCCGCACGTCCGGATCCTCGGCGCGCTCCAGTCCCTGCTCCACCAGCGGCCCAATTCTGTCACAGACGGCCGTCAGCCGACAGTATGGTACTAGCTTCAGCGTGTTGATCCAGCCCCGACCTCGTCCGCCCATACCGACTATGCCGATCTTAACCTCGTCCATCGTGTCCCTCGCTTCGCTCATTTGTCCTTGAGATAACCGCGCATGTCCAATCCGAGTTCTCTCGCCTGTCTGGGTGCCCTGTCCCGATACATCTCGACTATTTCGTGAACCGTCGCCCCTGCTACCTCATATCCCAGGTCGGTGACGATCTTCTTGTAGTGGGTGATGATCCCCTCGAGCGTCTGGCGTCTGAAGTCGGCCGGGTCGCCGTACTCAAAGATATTGTGTGTCACGGTATGGATGAGTTTGACCGGGACATCCTCCGCAATCTGCCTGCGGGCCGACTTGTCTATGGTGTAGAAGTGGTTCTTGGCGTCAACAAGCTCCACGCGCAGGTCCTGGGGGTGTTTGCCTCCCCACATCCTGCTCTCCCAGTCTATCGTACCCGGTACCTCAACGAAGTCCATGTCGCCGACCAGGCAGCGGTGATATGGATGCGTGTAGTGCATGAACAGCGGTGCTCCGGCCCATATTGAGGCACATTCGGGCAGAATACGACCCGGAATAGAGCAGGTGCCGTGGGTGAAGCCGTTGCTGACCAGGATGGAATATGTGTAGTCGTTGGCGGAACCGTAGCCCATGCAGAGCGCTTGCGGACGCGTTCCCATGACCTGCGCAAAGCGGTCCGCGGCTTCTGCTATGATTTCCTCTTGCACGTCCGGGCCATAGATGCCAAGGAATGGGGAGTAGCCCTGAGCGGCGGCGTGAAGGTGTAGGCCGACCTCGTGTCCAGCCTCGCGCAGTTCATTATACAAACGCGGATGGGCCTCTAGGTCGGTCGCGATGACATAGAATGTCCCCCGCCAGCCCTCCGCCTCAAGCACATCGCGCAGGCCGCAGGTGGCGCGCTCTCCGAGAGCAGCGTCGTTGAGGGCCGGATCGGTGGCCTCACAGTCGGTACTCAGGTTGAAGTAGATGGTGTGGTCCGTATTCGCCATGGCTGTCCCCTTCCGTCGTGGATTGTAGCCTAGTCATGCGCCTCGCCGCGCAGGACCTTCTGCACCGCCGCAAACACCTCGTCCACCTCGATCTGCTGCATGCAGATATTGCTCCCATGTACGCAGCGGGCGTGTTTCTGATTGAAGACGGTAAGACACGGACTGCAGGGCAGGTGCCTGCAGACGACAACATTCCTGTGACCGACCGGTTTGTGCGTCCATGCTGTCGGCCCCAGCAGGACGACTACAGGAGCGCCGGCGATAGAGGCCAGGATCATCGGGCCGGTATCGCAACTGACCATGCAACTGACCAGCCGGCTGACGGCGGCCAGCTCGGCCAGCGTTGTCTGGCCTGCGAGGCTCACGACCGTGCCGCCGTTGCCGTCAACGCTCTCGACTATGGAGGCGACATATTCCACATCGCCGGGGCCGCCGGTGATCGCCACCTGTGCGCCCAATTCCCGCACGCAACGCTGGGCCAGAAGGGCGAACTTGTCCTTGTTCCATCGTCGCGGCGGCGCGCTGAAGGCACTGACATTGGGGTTCAATAGGATGATGGGCCTGGTCTCGTCCAGGCCGTTCCTGCTCAGTACTTCGTGTCCCCGGCGCATGTCGTCTTCGGAAAGCTGTACCCCCGGGATAGGTCTTTCGGGCTGGGCACCGCACACCTTGGCGATGCCGTCGTAGAACATGTCAATCATCTGCAAGTGGATTGAGTAGTGCATTCGATCCGTGAGCAGGTTGCCCCGGTACATGGAGGGGCTGTGGAAACCGGCGCGGCGTGGGGCACCGGTCAGATAGCTGAGGATCATGGTGAAGCGGGCGAAGTAATCGAGGTCCACCACCAGATCGTAGCGGTTGGCCCGCAGCTTCCTGAGAATGCGGATGGCAGAGACAACAAATGCCCACGCGGAGCGCCCGGACACGAGGCACAACTCATCAACATGGCCGGCTAGCTCGACGGCCGGCTTGAACTGCTCGAAGGTCAGGAAGTCCACCTGCACGCCGGGCAGGAGCTGCTTCAGCGACCTGGTGACCGCGGAGGTGAGCAGTATCGTGCCGAGGCCGAGCAGCTTGATGACCAAGACGCGCCTGGGTGGCGTGCCATCATTGGGGCGTCCCCTGCGCAGAAGCGACTTCACAGAGTTCACCACTGAGAGCAGCCAACACCCGGCCACACCCAGGGTGTTGTCAAGCAGACGCATCGCGGTGACGTTCATGCCGCTGCTGTCCCCACCTCACTGCGGTGATTCCTCATCGTCGCGTGCCCTGATGACCTCCAGCAGCCGTGACGTTGAATTCCCGCTCAGGTACGGCCCGATCACGACTTCGCCTCCGAGCGCTTCGACGACGGCGGTCTCCTTCATGTCTTCTTTTTGATAGTCGCCGCCCTTGACGTGGATGTGGGGCCGGACCGCCTCGATGGTCTTCACCGGGTCGAGCTCGTCGAAGATGATGACGAAATCCACGGCGGGCAAGGCGGCGATTATGCGCGCTCGCTCGTCCTCGGGTATAACCGGCCGGCCAGCGCCCTTGAGCTTGCGCACGGAGGCGTCGCTGTTGATACCGACGACCAGCGCATCCCCGAGACTGCGCGAGAAGTTCAGCAGGCTGATATGCCCCAGGTGCAGCAGGTCGAAGCAGCCATTGGTGAACACGATGCGCGTCGCGTCGTCGAGACTGTCCCGTAATGCCCCGAATGTCTCCCGGCCAACGATCAGGCCCATGCCGTCACACCCGCTCTCAGCAAACCCACCAGTTGTCCGCACAGCCCTATTCCACGCCATGGCTGCACTGACCTGCCGCTCGCGAGGGGCCTGGAAGCATGCGGAGGCAGGTGCTCTGTGTACCTGCAGGGAAGTTCGCTAGGAGAACTAAGGGCAACCCATCGAAGAGCAGCCATAGGAGGTTTCTCCCCGATGAAGAATGTGGCCAGTGCCCTGATGGTCAGCGTCCTGCTCTCGCTCGTCACTGCGGCGACGGATGCTGCGGGAGAGCTGAAGTGCATCCAGCAGCCGACTTTTTGGATTGTCGGGCAGTGGACGCGGATCATGATTGAGACGCCCGCGGACAGCGGTCAGCTTGAGGTCACACACCCGCAGGAGTTGCAGCTCATTGACCGCCGGCCTTACAAGCCCGGCGACACGATGCAGCGTTTCTACTTTAGGGCTATTGAGCCGTTGTCGGCAGGGGAGGTAACGTTCCGGTCGGGGCAATACGCTCTATCGCTGCCCATCCGTGTAATGGCGTGGAAAGAGGTGCTGACCGAGCGCTGCGAACGGGAAGTGAACCCCGGTTACACTTGGGCCGGCACGATAAAGCTGCCGCGGCTGTTCCCGATTGAGAGCGAGGATGAGCCAAAGAGCGGCCTGAGCTACCTGACACGTGAGGAGTTGAATAACCAACGAGAGGGGTTCGCCCACGACCAGAAAGCGGAGGCCCAGCGGCGGGTGGGGGAGGTGGAGGACCTACACAAGCTGTTCTACTCCCTGCCGGAGAGCACCATCCCCCGTGCCGTGTACGTCAACAACCCCGTGTACCGGCCGGAGGATGCTGAGCCGGCGAAGGGTTGCCCGATATGCGGCACCAAGGTCTTCGAGGGCCGCTCGGCATTCTATCCGTGGGTGCTGGACCGTGAGAACCATCCGTTTAAGCTGCAATGCCCGGAGTGCGGGCGGTGGTTCCCTAGCAATGACTTCGGCGCGGGCGACATGACCGGCGGGGAGTTCCCGGATGATGGTTGGGGGTACTTCGACGAGAAGGGGCGGCCGTACTCATTTGTCGGCTATTACGTGTTACAGAACTATCGCGGCGGGGAGCGCCGCACCGAGCTGTTCTCGCGTTACTACCTGGCCTGTGGTGACCGGCGCTGGGCGCGCGCGACGGCGGTCCTGCTGTTTCGCGTTGCCGAGCAGTACCTGAACCTGGCGCTCAACATCAACCAGCGGGAGAGGTACATGCGCGACAACCTGTGGCGGGGTGCAATCCCGCCACAGGGCACGCCACCGCCCAGCTATTCCTCATACTTCTCCCCCGGCTTCTACCTGGATGCCGTGTGGTCCATCGGGCTTGAGAGGTTCTACGCCGAGGCGTTCGAGAGAATCTGGGACTACTTCGATGAGGAAGACCCGGAGTTGCTGAAGTTTCTGCAGGACAACTACCATCCCGAGATGCAGACCATGCAGGATGTGAAAAGCTTCATCGAGACGGGCTACTTCCGCACCGTAGCGCAGGGCGTTCTGGATTATAGCGTGGCCGGCAACGGGCCGACGGAGCATGCCATGGCCATGAGGCTGGCGCGCTTCCTGAATACTCCGCACTCCATCGAGCTTGTTGACTGGGTCTTCAACAACCCCAGGCACGGCATGCGCTACTACCTGTCCAACAACTTCTTCATTGATGGTTCGGGCTACGAATCGCCCGGCTACAACAACGCTCACTACGGGAGCACGGTGGACCTTGCCGACATGCTAACGCGACTGACTGAGTTGCGGCCGCAGCAGTACGCGCAGGCAGGCTTCCCGCTGTTGGCTGATAGCCCCAAGTTCAAGTACATGTTCGACCACAACATCGACCTCAGCCTCATCAGCCGCACCTATGCCAATGTGGGTGATGATGGCGATCTCGCCTACACCGATCCCCTGCCTTTGAAGTCGGGGGCTTCGTTAGTGACCAACAAGTGGGTGAATGCCTTCGAGAGATGGCCGGAGGAAGTCAACTATGCGAGGGCTTTGTGGGACAGCACGACCAATGCTCCCAGCAGGTATCTGACCGACCCGGAATTGCGTGCCAAGGTGACCGAGATAGTGGAGCGCGAGGGGCCATATCTCAATCTACCCAGCCAGGTGCTGGACGGATATGGGCATGTCATCCTGCGCAGCGGCGAAGGCGACGACCAACGGGCGCTGTGGATGAGATACGGGACGATGTACGGACATGCCCACCACGATTGCTTGACCATCGGCTTCGAGGCCCTGCAGCGCACTTTGCTGCCTGAACAGGGCTACAACCGGGGGCCGGACTACCGCACTGAGTGGGACATGAACTGGGCGATTCACTACTGCGGCAGGATTGTGGGTGCGGCAGGAGAGCCGGCCAATGAGTGGGGCCGGCAGGGACGAGGTGGCGGCAGCTTGCGGCTGTTCGGTGACGGTGGCTGGGTGAAGATGGCGACGGCCGGACGCCGGCTCTGCAATGAGCTTGACCCGCCGGAACTGATGGAGCTGACCGACGATCTGGCCCTGGAGCGGACCATCGCGCTGGTGGATGTGGATGCCCAGCACTCGTATGCGGTAAGCATGTTCCGTCTCACCGGCGGGACCGATCACTATTGGAGCTTCCACGGCCCGCGCGGCGCCGCCGAGGCAAGCGGCCTGCAGTTGACCGCGCAGAACGGCGGCACGCTCGCCGGGCCGGACGTGCCGTACGGGCAGAAGTGGAACTCGGAATGGAGCCAGCAGCACTTCCATCTGCTGACCTTCCCCTTCCTCTACGATGTGCGGCGAGCACGGCCTGTTGAGCCGTGGAGCGTGCGCTGGGACCTGGAGAACTACCCGGACGTGCACCTGCACCTGCATTCACTGCAGCCTGCCGGTGCGGAGGTGTCGCTATCCAAGGGCAAGCCCCCTGGGGGTGGCAAGCCGTACGAGTTGGTGTGGGTGGTGCAGCACAATTCTGGCACTGAGCCGCTGGACAGCGTGTTTGTCGAAGTTATGGAAGCGTATGAAGGAGAGCCGGTCATCTCCGAAGTGCGGCGTCTCGAGGTGAGCGGCAACAAGGGCGGTCAACCACCCGTCGCGTTCCAGGTTATGTGCGGTGGCCGGACGGACACGATCATCCATTCAGCCGACCCGGCAGGGACGGTGATAACCGGCAACGGCATCGCGATGCAGGGGTCGTTCGGCGTGTGGTCGGAAGAAGGCGGCACAGTGAAGCGGGCGTTCCTAGTTGGCGGCACGCGGATAGCGAAGGGTGAGACGGAACATGCGACTGCAGCGCCGGCATGGAGCGGCAAGATCGTGGCGGCCGACTTCGCGGCGTGCAAGATCCAGGTATCACCTGCACCTGATGAGCCGGTGAAGCTGGTGGGGCGGTACGCGCGGATTACCAATGAGGTCGGCAGTGACACCACGCACCTCATCAAGGGGGCCAAGCCGGTAGCGGGTGGCGTCGAACTGGTGCTCGAGCTGGACCCGAGGATCGGGGAAGGGCCGGTCGGCGCAGTACATGCAGATGGCGTGCAGTCGGCGGTGCGTTTGCAGTTCGGCGGTCTCTACTACAGGGGCAAGACACTGAGCAATGAGGACCATTCCGCGCTCTACAAGCTCAGTGGGGTGAAGGATTCCCGGGCTTACGTCAGCATTTCGACGGACCCGCAGGCGACAGAGGACGGCCTACGCCGGCAATTCGCCGACAGGGATGGGGATGGCACGCCCCGGTTCCTGATCTACGACTACGGACCAGGCGATGTGGTGACAGTGCCCAGTATCATTTCCATATCCCACGGTGGCACTGAGGGGTAGTGCGGTGAAGCGGAAGATGGGCACGCCGGATGTCTACAATCGGAAAGGCGATGGGAAGCATGTTTGAGGAGCTCTACAAGCTGTTACGGGCGGAGATATCCGGCGAGAACGCCAAGAACATGGCGACGGATATCTGGCTGCACGACTGCACCTGCTCATTCGCCGAGTACGCCAAGTCGGCGCGATACTGCGTGGACAGACTAAGAGAAGCCAGTGCCAGCGAGGCCGAGATAATCGCTTTTCCTGCAACCGGCAAGGCGAAGTACGGAGCCTACAGGCTGCAGAGAGCATGGGACGGCCATGACGCAGAACTGCACATAGTGCAGCCGGGCGCTCAGGCCAGGCGACTGCTGTCATACCGCGACAACCCGTACGTGCTCTGCCGGGGCAGCGCCGCCACTGCGAGGGGGGGCATTGGGGCCGAGGTCGTCATCCTGGAGGGAGGCGCCAAGGATGCCGATTACAAGCGCACCAACGTAAAGGGCAAGATTATCTTGACGGGCAGCGCACCTCGCGCCATCCAGAAGCTGGCAGCCAAGCACGGGGCCATTGGCATTGTCACCGACATCATGGCGACCAATCCGCTTGTGCGCCCTACCCCGATGGACCTGCCTGATGCGCACCTGTGGCAGACGATGGAGCCGGATGGGAAGCTGTTCGCGTTCGTGCTTTCGCCGCGTGAGGGCAAGCAGCTTCGCGACATGGTGGCCGCACAGCAGAAGAAGAACCGGCCGGTGACGCTACGCGCATTTGTTGATACGAGAATATACGATGGCAAGTACGAGATGGTGAGTGCCAGCATCAAGGGGCGGCGCACGGACCAGGAGGTCGCCTTGGTAGCCCACCTCTACGAGCCCGGATGCAATGACAATGCTTCGGGCGTGTCGGTGTGTCTGGAGATAGTCCGCGCGCTGAATGCCCTCATCAAGGCCGGCAAGCTGCCACGGCCCTACCGGACGATCCGCGTCTGGCTGGTACATGAATTCCAGTCCTTGCAGGCCCTGGCCTACGCGCGGCCCGAGGACATGGAGCGGGTCATCGCCGCCGCCAACGTGGACTTCGTGGGGCAGGAGCAGAGCCTGTGCGGCAGTCACCTGATGTATCAGACCTGTCCGGGCGCGCTGCCATCGTTCATTGACCACGTCCTGCTCGAACTCATTGAGGACTTCCGGGGCACCTTCTACACGTGGGGCAACGACGCGAGCACCGAGCGGTACTTTGCGACACTGCAAACGCCGTTCTGGATGAACGACAACTTCATATCCGACCCCTCCATAGGCGTTCCCAGCGTTGCCTTGATCCAGTGGCCGGACAAGTTCTATCATACCGATCATGACACACCGGACAAGGTGGTCCCCGATTCGCTGGCCCGCGTTGCCGCACTGGCGGGCAGCTTCGTTTATCGCATAGCCAACGCGCGCACGCCGCAGGTTCTGGATTTCGCGGAGGCCGTCGCCGACCGCACCGGCGAGTTCCTCCGAGCGGCCGTTGACAAGGAAATGGCGAACCTAGTGGCTCTCGTCAGCAGTACAGACAACGAAGCGCAGGGCGGGAAGAAGAAGGGCTCTGATGTTGCCAAGCAGTTCGCCGAGACGTGGCGCGAGGTGCATGAGAAGATTGACTACGAGCGCGACCGGCAGCTTGCCGCGTTGGACTCCCTGAGTGTGCTGCTGTCGGAACGGGAAATGAAGGCGGCAGGGGACAGCATGGCAGAGGCTAGGGCCGAGATTGACGGAGCCGCCCGGACATGGCACCAGCGGGCGGAGCGGAGAGTGGCAGCGGTGGCCAAAGAGCGCGGTCTGGCGGTCGCCGGGCCGGCGGAGAAGAAGCCACTCACCGCCGCGGAGAAGCGTGCAGCCGCCATTGTGCCGTACCGCAAGCTGCGCGGCATTGTCTCGAACGCCGAACTGCCGAAGAAGGCCCAGGAGGCGATCCAGAAGGCAAGCAAGGGCGGCATCCCGCGTTTGATGCTCTACTGGGTGGACGGCAAGCGGTCGGTGCTCGACATCTGCCGCCTGACCAGGCTCGAAGGCGACGGCAAGCCGGTTGAGCCGGCACGGGCCATTCGTTGGGCGGAGGCGATGAAGCAGGCAGGGGTCGTGGGTCTGAGACGGCGTCCTGCATCCCGAGCTTGAGGCAGCTTGAACGATGGGCTCCGACCAGGAAGCAAGGCGGATAGCATGGGAGGGTCGCGTCGGTCAGAGGTGAGAGCGCTGGACATAGACATGAGCATCGGCGGCATGGTATGGACGCTTGGGGAGATGACCGGGCTCTACGAGCAGATCGCCTGGTTCGCCGAGCGCGATTTCACCGGGATCAGCTTTCACACACAGCCGGACCTCAGCCAGGAATGGGCGACTTTTGATGTCCGCAAGGCGTCACGTGACGACAGGGAGAGGCTAGATGACGCCTTGGCGCCATTCAAGGAAGCCAGCATTCACGGCGAGTCGTTCGTGTGTGACATATTGCTGGAGAGCCCGAATGATCTGGTGCGCCGCGCGTCGGTGGAGTCTCTGCGGCAGACGATCGAGTTGGCTGCGGAAGTCGGTGTGGCCGTTGTGACTTTGCACAAGGGCAAGGCTGGTGCGCAATGGGCCCCGCAGGCGCTTCGAGATGCGTTCGCCCGCACGCTGGACGAGTTGGGGCAGATGACGGCAGGAACGGGGGTGACGGCCGCCATCGAGAACGAACCCGGCGTCAAGCCGGACTACGACCTGATCATGCAGGCCGATGCGTCGGTCGGCGTCACCATTGACGTTGGCCACATCTGCATGAATGACGGGGAAGGCTACCGCGAGTTCGGGACGATCGGGAACCTGATACGGCATCTGGGGGATCGGGTGGCGCACGTCCATGTGCACGACTACGACGGTAAGCAGGATCACCTCGCCGTCGGCAGCGGCCTTGTGGATTGGCGCGACGTGTTGGGGGCGCTGGTTGACACCGGCTACAGCGGCATGCTGTGCATGGAGTACAGTCCTACGCTTACCACGCCGCAGGACTATGTGGATGGCCGTAAACGGCTGCAGGATACTCTGGGGGGCCTGTAAGCCCTATGCAGAGGATACTGGTTGCGGCGGACATCCATGCGAATCTGCCGGCCTTTGAGGCGGTGGTGGATGGGGCAGGGCGTGTGGATGCGTGCATTGTCCTGGGTGATGTTGTGGGCTACGGGCCGCATCCTGCGGAGTGTATCAGTTTACTGAGCGAACTCGTTCACGAACTGCCTACATGGGCGATTCTCGGCAACCACGACACGTGTGCACTGGAATATGCCGGCTCGTGGCAAGGCGGCGTAGTGGGGAATGGTGCGGAATGGGATGCATGGACTGCAGCGCAACTGGATGACGCCGCCGCTACCTTTCTCCGGCAACAGCCGCCGGACATTGCGGCGACCTTCCATGGAACCCCTACATACCTGTGCCACCACCAGTCGCCCCTCAGCAGCCACGTTGACGATGCCACAGTCGCCGAGGAATTGGAGACGTGGGAGCACGCGGAGGGCACGGCGTTGGTTCTGTTCGGCCATTTTCACCGACAGATTGACTGGCTGGTAGGGGACACGCGCATGGTCAACTCCGGAAGCGTCGGTCAACCGCGGGGGAATGACCCGACGGCGGCGTTCGCCATCTGGGAGCCGGCCGGGATCAGGTTCCAACGGGTGGCCTATGACGTTGACCGCACGGTAGCCGCACTGGCCGATATGCCCATGGCACCGCGCTATCGAGAGACGTGGGAGATCAACTACCGCCGGGGCATAGTGGACCTCAGCAGGGAATGAGCGACAGCAGAATGGGCATGTGCGCGGGCCGTTATGACCTTGCCTTCCACTGATGCCCAATCCATCCGCGCCATCTCCTGTGTGCTCTGTGCTCAGAAATCATTGAATGCCTGTACGACCTGCCCCGTCTTTATTGACTCCCATGCGGCAGAAGCAACCGCGATGGATTTTGCGCTGTCCAGGACGCTGGCGTATGGTTCGAGGTCATTGTCGAGGCAGTCCTGGAAGTGGCGCATATAGCGGATGACGCTGGCGCCCAGCCCGTAGGCGCTGAGATCGGTCTCCGGCTCGATATCAGCTACGAAGGGCTTGTGATCCGCGAGCTTGTCGAATACCACGCGCACCTGCCCCGGTTCATTGTCAGTGAAGCCGGTCTGCAGGCTGCCTTTGCTGGCGTAGATGCCGATCTGCATCATCGGCATGGGGGGATGGACGATGCCGTACAGCCCCGACACCCGCCCGATGACGCCCGACTTGAACTTGACGTTGATGAAGAAGTTGTCCTCGAGCGGATAGCCCTCGGTAAGGTTGCCCTTGATGGCGTTGGCATGTACCGTATCCACATCTCCGGCGAAGGCGCGAATGGCCGCTATCGAGTGGACGCAGCCGCCATACAGGAAGTCCTGCGGCACGGTCAGCCGCCACGGGGTGAACTCGAAGACTGCACGCAGGTCGTGTACGTAGTGGCTCTCGACGGCGATAAGCTCGCCCAGGTCGCCGTCGTCGAAGAGCTTCTTGGCCATGCGGAATTGCCGGTCGAAGAGCATCGTCTCCCCGACGAGGAACTTGACGCCCTTCTCGCGCACGAGTTGGACAAGCTTCTGCGCATCTTGCAGGGATGCCACCATCGGCTTGGTGCAGACGACGTGCTTACCGGCTTCCAGGGCGGCGACGCAGTGTTCGGCGTGCAGGTAGTCGGGTGTGAAAACACAGACCACGTCCACATCATCGCGCTGGGCAAGCTCGCGGTAATCGAGCGTTCCGAAGGGGATGCGGAATTGCTGAATGCATCTGTCCAGCACCTCCTGTCGGCGGGCGCAGACCGCGGTGATGTCATAACGCAGATCGGGCTCGTCCTTGAGAAGGACGAAGGTCGAAGCCATGTTCGTCGGCGACATGCCGACGATGCCGAGACGAATGGTGTCCTTTGTCACCGTGCTATTCCTTCCTTTCAGGGCATAGGCTCAGGTTGTACTACTGGCGGCCTGCCATGTGAGCTTCCAGCTTGGCCTTCAGTTCGGCCGCCTTCGCCGGCTCCCGATCGAGGACGTTGTGCCGCTCGCCGGGGTCAACGGCGAGATTGTAAAGCTCGTAGCTTCGCGTTCCGGCTACCGGATTCAGGTTCATGATGAGCTTCCATTCGAGCGTGCGCACACACCAGATGCGGCGCTCGTCGCCGGTGATAGCCTGCCAGCCGGCCGGCATCGTTTCCGCGTAGGCCTCCTCACGGAAGACATCGGTATCGCCATCAATGAGCGGCAGCGTCGAGGTGCCGTCATGGGGCAGTGTCAGCTCCAGGCCGAGAATGTCAAACAGCGTCGGCATTACGTCAATCTGCGAGATTTGCTGCGTGACTACCTTGCCTGCCGGCAGGCGCTTCGGGTAGTGCATGATGAGCGGGACGCGCAGGCACTCGTCATAGAGGGTGCCCTTCAGGTTGCAGGAAGTGTGGCCGACGTGCCCGCGCTCCAGCAACTCCTCGCCATGGTCCGAGATGATGACGATCAGCGTGTCGTCGAGTTGGTCCAGCTCCTCCAGCTTGGCGATCCAGCGGCCGACCATGTCGTCGAATACCCGCAACTCTCCATCATATAGCGCACGTATTCCGGGGGCGTCCTCAGGCTCGAACTCGACGACGGCGGTAGTGCGCTTGTGGGCGTCGTCGCCATCGCCGATGGGATCCTTGCGGCCGGCTTCCATGGCGGATTGCACATCGGGAGGGTGCAGGATCATGCGCGTCCTGACGGTGTCCATGCGCGCAAGTGTGTCCGCGCCTGGCTGGAAGCCGCCATCCACGAACAGATCGTAGTACTCCTGGGGCGGGTCATAGGGAAGATGCGTCGGATAGGGCTGGGCGAAGTAGAACCACTGCCTGTCGCGATTGTGCTCCATGTACTGCTCGAGCCCCTCAGCGTCGCGCTCAAACCCAAGCGGCCGCCACCGGGTGACCAGCTCTCCGTCTATGAGGAAGCCGTTGTCTTCCAGGACATGCAAGGGCGTGTGGTGGCCCTTCCACAGTTCTCCGCTTATCCAGGGGTCGTAGTGAGCGGGGCTCATCAGGCCGTGTGTTGCCGTGGTCTGTCCGGTGATGATGGACACTACGGGCGGAAACGTATGCGTGGACACGGCGATGCAGTTTTCGAAGCGGACGCCCTCGCGGGCAAGGCGGTCGCAGTGGGGCGTGGTGGGCTTCGCATAGCCATAGCACGACATGTGCGCGGGTCGCACGGCGTCCTCAAGTATGACCAGAATGTTCATTCCGCAATGCCTCCGTCATCATCCCGCCGAAGGAGCACCGTCTTCTTCGTGCCGCCAGACATTGCTGGGTCTGTCTGCGTATTTCATCGCCTGGGCTACGATGTCCACTCCGACCTCATCGCTCCAGGCCTGCAGAAGCGCCCGTGTCAACGGGCCGGGCACATGCTTCATCGCAACGTGATTCACCCGCGACAGCGGCAACATGCAGTATGATGAGGTGGTCCAGAAGCCCTCGTCGGCACCATACACATCGTACAGCGTCAGGTCCCGCTCCACCACCGGGATGCCCAGCTTGCCGGCGAGGTCAATGACGACCCGGCGGCTGATGCCTTCGAGAATGTTGCGGCTCGTAGCCGTGTAGAGCACCCCATCGGACGCAACGAAGAAGTTGGCGCCCGTGCCCTCGGTCACGTAGCCTTCGGTATCCAGCAGCAGGGCGAAGGCGTTCGGGTCAACCATCTTGGCCTCGAGCTTGGCCATGAAGTAGTGCAGGCGGAACCGCGTCTTGCCGCGCGGGTCCACGCATCCCGGCGGCACGTTGCGGGTATTTGACACTATCGCAGCCTTGCCCTCAGTGTAGCAATGAGCGTACTCGTCATAGGGCAGAGGGCTGACGTAGGCAATCACCGTGGGCTTGCCCTGCTTGCCGCTCATGATCGGATGTGGGAAGCCAAGCCCGGGTGTCACCTCTGCGCATACCCAGCAGTCATCATCCTCAGGGAAGTTGGCGATGTTGGCCTCGATGACCTGGTTGATGACATCGGCCATCTCATCCTGTGTGACAAGCGGCTCGATACCCACATAGCGCATGGACTTCTCCAGGCGCTGGAGATGGTCCTTGAGCCGGAAGACCTCGTGCTTGAAGGTGCGCACGGCCTCCATGAACACCGCACTATACATGAACCCGATATCGAAGATGGAGACCCGCGCCTCCGCCTCGGGCACCAGTTTGCCGTTCAGATACACCAATGTCTCCATAGTTGTCATCCTCCATCCGAATCGTGAGTGAGGCGTGTCTATCGCACTTGCCGGCACGACTCACGTACTTCTCGGTGCTCCCTTCACGTCAGGCGGAGCGCTATCCACAAGGTCAATGATCTCCCTGGCCCAGATAGTCCGCCGCGTCGAGCAGTATTCCAACAGCTTCTCCAATGTCGTGAACTCGTCGGCCAGATACATGCAGATGGGATGCGCCAGGATGGTCGCGAGGCCGCCGTGCTGCTCGATTGCCTGGGCCTGTTTGAGCACCAGCTCGCCCCACTGCTCTATCGTGTAGGAGACGGCCCCGAAGGCATCGGCTCCGTAGCTGCGCCGGTTGGCGGCCTCAACAAACTCCCTCGTGCGGTGAGCATGATAGAGGTGATCATGGTCGGGAATGACGTTCATGGGGTGTGAGATCAGTCCGTTTTGTATGCGTTCGGGCCAGAGATTGTCGGCGGATATCTCGTCGGAGATGAGCTTGAGCCCGTAGTGTGCCAGTAGCGGGTAGGTGTTGGGGTCCACCTTGTAGCTGTGCGCCCGCCAGGAGATGGGCCGGTAGCCGATCTTCTTCTCGCACACTCTGACATTCGTCCGAATGTCCCACGCCTGGTAGAAACGCGGCCCGTTCCAGTTGCCCGTGCGTTCGCCGTACCAGTCGAACCAGGGCCGAGGCTGCCGGGCGCGGTAGCCGTGGCCCCCGACTTCCACCAAAGGTGATCTGACAACCGGCTCCAGGTCCTTCCACTCCTCGACGAAGCATTTGCCGCAGACATAGAGGGTCGTCTTGACACCGTACTGCTCCAGCAAGGCGAGATAGCGCTGTGCCACCTTGACCTCGGTGTCTCCGGGCACCGTCAGGTAGCGTTGGTCGTTACAGCGCAGCGACATGTGATGGACGTCGCCGGTCAGGCAGATCATCACGTCTCCTCCAGGTGGATATGCGACACGTTCGGCCGCGATGTTGCCGGTCGGGTGACCTAGATCCCTGTCTGTCGCCTACCCGCTGCCATACGTTTCGTATGCGAATCTGGTCACGAATACAGTGTCGTGGCCCTTCTCAAGGCGCGTTATGCCGATCTCGCCGCCTGGCTCGACCCCGGTGTAGTCGTCCGTCACCACCTGGTAGAAGCGTTGCATTGCCGTGCCCCATTCGTCGCATACCGGTACGGACTGCAGTTGCCGTAGCGGGCCGAGCATGTGAGGGCTGGCCGGGTCGCCGGCATACACCTTGAAGGCGGACCTCTTATGATCGAGTACGGGCGGTGGCTCCACGGTTATGCCGCTGCCGTCCACGTGCCTGACGAGCAGCCAATTGTTCATCAGGTGGGGATGGCCGTCGAGTCGCAGCAAGTAGCGGCCGCCGCCGAGTGCCTCCACACTGCGGATCGTGAAAGATGAGCGGTCCTCACGATGCTGGACGATCAGCGTCTGGCCGGCCAGTACTTCCCCCTTGACCGTCTCCCAGCCGTCCGGCGACGAGGCGCCGGCCTCGATGAGCATGGTGTCTGCAGTGTCGTCAAAGTCCAGCAGGCGGCCGGTCAGCGCCGGCGCGCCCTTCAGCTCCAGTTCGAACTTGTCAGCTTTCAGATAGCTGCCTCCGGCCAGGAGCAGACTCGCCTTGCCATCTCGCGGAAATGATACCACGGCGAGGTCCGTGTCAGTGGCAATCGTATGCCCGCTGTCCTGTACTTGAACCACCGGCGGCGTATCCGGCCCCCCGTAGGCGATGACATAGTCAGTGCCGTGGATTGTGTCCACAGCCAGCCCCACAACGTAATCGTCGTCGGTGTGCAAGTCGAGCCGACGGACGCTCCGGACAAATGCCTCCTTCTCATACGGCTCGATGACCGCGACAAACTTGTCAATGCGAGGCGTGTTGAGCCTGCGCACGCACAGGACTTTCATGCGGCGGTTGAGGTCCAGGTTCCTGAAATCCCGCTGTGCCGGCGCATCGCCCACGAACACCTGACTACCCGGCTCGTCCGCCATCCACAAGCGCATGAAAACGTCTTCGTGAATGAGCGGCTGTTGGGCCGGCTGGCCTCGGTAGTCGTCAATTCGGGACCACACGGCGCGCCAGGAGCCGGTTGACGTTCCGGTCGCGAGCTGCTTGATGTTCTTAGCGCCGAACCCCTCGGCGCAGCGGAACGTCCAGCCGCTGTGGTCGTAGAGATTAGTCTCGGGATCGGCCAGTGACTTCAAGTTGATGCCGTCTGCCTCGAAACTCAGGCCGTGAGAGTGAAAATAGTAGTCGTGGATGTCGCCGCCTCGACCTCGCGCTATGTCAATAACGTACTGATGCTCCTCGGATGGCAGCATCAGCAGCACCTGGCGGCTGAACTCGCCGTTCTGCGTCTCGCCGAAGCGCGCCCAGTCGGCCTGGTCATACTCCGCCGTGTCAGCGACCTGGCACGTAGGGCTGCAGATGAAGTTGCGGCGCAGATCGCCGCGAATCTCCCGCGTGCCGTTTGGGTCGCCGTTCACCTTCCGCAGAGTCAGGCAGTTGTGCGCGGGGAATGTCTGAATCCAGTTGATGGTGAGGAAATGCCCCGAGCTGAGATATCCCAGGTCGGATGCCAATTCCTGCCCGCACGCATGTACCATCAAGGTCTGGGCCGGCGGGTGGTAATGCCCTGTCTTCTTGGTGAAATCGAGGCAAGCCACGGTTTGCTTGGCGACCTGCCCGCCACGTAGTATCGCCTTGCGGCGGTCGTGCAGCAGCATGGGCGGCAGCGGCACATTGCGGTTGAAGCTAATCGCGACCTCTCCGCCTTGCTGCCGCTCGATATTGTAGTACTTCCGCTCTTCCTCGGGAATGCCCCCGCCGTACTTCTCAATGAAGCGCAACTGCACCGTATTCCGGCTTGCGGCGTAGTAGTTGGAGTCCTCCCACGGTATATACAGATCGTCCTCAGTAGTTGCGTAGTAGGGCATCTTGAGGGCGCACCACTGGTACACGGGCATGCGGAACATGTTGATTGAGCCGGCCGCTTTGTCGAAGTACGGGGCGTTGCGGTCAAAACCTCCGGTCATGCCCTGTAGCTGCTCCATGATCGAGGTGATCCCGTATGCAGAATAGCTGGGTGAGCCTTCGTGCCCCAGACCATCTTGCGAGAAGTAGTTGCGCCAGAAGTACATGATGTCCCTGGCCACGTTCTCCACGATTGAATCATCTCGGAGCATGAGTCCGGCGCGCAAGCGCGGCACCTGGCTGGAGTTCGGCTGGTTGTCGCCGCCGGTCTGCAGGCTGTAAGGATGGATCTCCATCTCGAAGACGCCCCGCTTGAGGAAGTGTGCCGGAGGATCCTGGCCCAGCGCCACTTTCTCTTGGTCTCCGGGCAGTGACACCACGAGACGCTGACACATTCGGCGGATGTCATCATCGTTCTCGGTGAAGGAGGCGCGGCTGCGACAGAATGCCTCCAGCATGTAGCCGGCCGTGCCGCCGAGTTTGGCCCAACTGCCATCAAAGAACTTGTAGCCGGTTGGGCGTCTGGAAGTTATGTCATCATAGACGGGATCGCCAAGGGTGGCGTCATCTGTCCCGTTGAACGGCCGGAAGCCATGAAGCTTCCTGTATTGCCATTTACCTCCGTCCGGTGGCCAGAAGAAGTCTGCCAGGCGCTTCTGGAACTGCTCCGGTGTCATGCCTTCAGCCGCCGCCAGATAATCATCACCAAAGTGCGCCCGCGCCGAGCAGAGCAGTATCACGTGCGCCTTGTGGGCGTAAAGTCGGGCCTGCTTGTATTCCTCGCTATCCTCCGGGAACAGCTTTGTAGCATAGTGATACGCCAGTCCAAGCGTCGGGGCGACACTGCCCTCCAATTGCCCCAGCGCCAGGACGTAGTACTTGCCGAGGAAGTAGAAGCGCCTGCCTTCGACATCGCCGTGGGTGAGGCCATCCCAGTGGTCGTGCGGGATTCCCCGGTGGTTCTTGGACCATGCCGCATCGTGCGTTCGCGCCCAGGCTTCGTCGGTGGGTGCGCAGCCCTGTCCATCGTCGGGATAGTCCGGATTCGGGTAGTAGCAATATTTGCGCCCCTCGTCCTTGCAGTGCTGACACACGAGCTTCCAGGGCTCGTCCAAGCTGCATTTGAAGTCCATATAGAAGCGGGTCTGGAACGGGTGAATTGGGCATGTAATCGTGTAGTGGCCGCGCGGCTCGAAATTGGCGAAGAATTGACGATACCACTCATCCGGCTTTGCAGCGTACTCGTTGGCACCGGCGAGGGTCGCCTTCACCTGTGAGATGGCTGCGGCATCGCCGCCGCGATAGGCCGCGAGGATATCCTCTAGGGGAGTATCTCCCACAAACACGGCCGGGTCAGGCGGAATCTCGACCCTCCTCAAGCTGTCAGCGGTCAGGCCGGCCACCTTCTCGATCTTCAGTTCGTCAACGTACACCGGTCCCAACTTCAGGCCCTCATCCTCATAGCCGTCAACCAGGAACATGATGCAGAATGTCTTCGTTTCAGGATTGGGGGTGACCGTCGCCTCATAGTGGGTCCACTCGTCGGTGGCCGGGATGCCGGCGATGCCCCCGCTGCCGTCCACGCGATCTCCGGGTCCGGCCTCGCGGGTCCTCCATCCGCGCAGGTACATACGCACAGGCGCTGCTACGCTCCGGTACCAGAAGCTGACCTTGTAGCTGACTGCCGACGGGTAGCGGTAGTATTTCTCGCTGGTATCGGGGACGTGAACGAGTGCATTGGGCCCTGAATAGCCGTTGGCGTCCCCCTGCACAAGAGCAGCACTGGTGTAATTCCTGCCCTTGTTGGGGCCTTCGGTTCTCTGCTGGAAGTCAGGAGGCACGAAGTAGACTGCCTTTTCCCGGTATCCGTCAGGAACGGACCCCCATTCCTTGGGAGAACCGTAGACATCCCAACTCACCGGCTTACCGTCCACGACCTCCTCACAGTTACCATTCCGCGCCAGGTCCTCGGCAGCGGCGGCGATGGTGATGAATGTGAGACACACCGCGAGTAGAATGCCGGAATTCCGTACGCGTATGGACAAAATGAGGCACCTCCGTGCACAGGTCTCAACTACTTTCGCTCCCCCCAGTTATGCGCCGTTCTCCAGTTCAGCCCAGAGCGAGTACAGCCGCCCATTGGCGAGGCTGATTTGCAGGCGGACCGGAACGCCGGAGTAGTCACCCAGCCCTGGAATATCCAAGGTGATGTCTGGGGCGTCAGCGCCCCGGATTACAGCTTCCACGCCCTCAATCGGACCGGAATGCACATCCAACAGCTTGACCTCCAGCACCCCGAACCGCACATCCGCGTTGACATGAAGTGTATTGCCATCAAGGATCAGCGGCTTGGTAGTGAGACGGCCCGCATCAAAGCTCGCCTCCAGGCCGGCAAAGC
>CAZJVY010000007.1:0-24928 GCA_964549395.1 uncultured Armatimonadia bacterium
GATAATCGCAATCACCACCAGTAGCTCGATCAGTGTGAAGCCGAAACGTCGTGACATCTGCGCACCTCCTCAATATTGGCCGCCTGTGCGAACGCTGCTATTGGGATTATACCACAGCAGGAGGAGCAGCAAAAGGGGAAATTGCAGCGGGGACCGACCATCGGGGCCGGTCCCCTGCCGATTAGGCTGCCGTCGAGCCGCTGACTGACGGCGTGCGTGAGCATTGAGCAGATGCGGCGGCTAGGTGTAGAGGTGGACTCTGCAGGCGGTCGCCGATTGGGCTTGAGTGGCTGCCATGTCGGTCTCGACAATCAGCCCCTCGGCGTCGGAGCCCGCGAAAGTCCAGCCGCTGACGCCAATGAAATGGTCCAGAGCGCGGGTGACAGTGGGATTCCCCGCGAGGATGTCGGATATGCGCATAGCCCCGATTAGGGCGCCGCGCGGGCCGGTGTTCGGCATCAGCACGCCAAGATCGGTGTCATCGAGCAGACCGACGACATCACCGTCGCGGACGCTGCTCTCGGTGAGCGCCCGAGCCATCGTGTAGGCCCGCTCCACTTCGGCGGCGTCCAGCAACTCCTTGCGCGGCTGCAGTTTGACCCGCAGGAGGCTCAGCTCGTGGGGTTTCTGCCTGATGCCCGCCACCTCGGCATCGAGTCTATGCCTGAACTCGGTGCAGGAAAGGAACGCGGGCCGCGACTGCTCCGGCTGCCCGGAACCGGCGGAACATGCCAAAAGGCAGGCATCAACGTAAGGCGCTGCGATCCTGGCTACATCCTGGGCAATTGCGGCGATATCAGGGCTGCCGTCGCCGGAGAAGCATATGCGGACGACCGCACGGAGCTTGCCTCTGGCGACCAGCCCTACATCGTTGAATGCGGCCCCGATCATCGGCTGCCAGTTGCCGCCCTCATGCAGCGCGGCATTGCGGATTTCGATGACGTCGGACGCAGGCACCGAAGCGCCATATGCACTGGCAGTGCTACCCACGGCGTAGAGGAACTCCTCGATGAGGCCGCGGACGTTCTGCTTGGGAAGTGTGTGCTGCGACACCAGATAGACCGCGCTCTCGGCGCCGGTCACCGGCAACATCAACCAGGCGTAGATCTCCGGCCGGCCGGCCCAGCGCGCAATCGCGGTTAAGACCTCCAGCGGGTCGCCTGCATTCTCAAGCTCACCAAGCAACTTTTGTGTATCAGCATCATCATGAATAGCGGAGACTACGGCCAGTTGCGAGCGTTCCATAATCCGCCCCCCCAGTACTGCTGCGGTATGTGGTCAGTGTCTGTATCGGCGTGAGCGAAATGCCCCTTGACGGCGTAGGGTCAAAGGTATGTAAGCGCGCTCTACACGGGGCGTAACAATCTGCTGCTGTCCATCAGGAGAAGGAATCCGAGCGGTTGAGGGTGAATGAAAGGTCAAAGGAGGCGCAGAGATGATAAAGTCAATCAGCTTTTGGTCATTTCCGCCGGGAATAGGCGTGAACGCCGTACTGCAGAAGGCAAAGGAGCTCGGCTACGAGGCGGTTGAGTTGACGCTGGAAGCCGAAGGCGACATAACCGCCGACACCCCCGACGACAAGCTGCAGGAGATCAGGAATGCGGCCGACGAGTTGGGTATCAAGCTGCCGACATTCGCCACGGGGCTGCACTGGCAATACCCGCTGATTACCGCGGGTGGCAAGGAAGGCACGGAGGGCATCGAGATCGTCAAGCACGAAGTGCGCTGTGCGAAGATTCTGGGGGCATCCACCGTTCTCACCGTGCCGTGCACGGTCGGTCCGGACCTGGACTATGATGATGCCTATAACACCGGAATCCAGCTATACAGGAAGCTCGGCG
Organism: uncultured Armatimonadia bacterium; assembly: GCA_964549395.1. GTDB lineage: Bacteria > Armatimonadota > Zipacnadia > Zipacnadales > UBA11051 > UBA11051. Next base: position 1,842 of record CAZJVY010000007.1, read on the forward strand.
ACATCGGTGTGGAAGCCGGCGTCAACGTAGGCGTTGAGAACGTGTGGAACAAGTTCCTGGTCAGCCCGATGGAATTTGCGCGGTTCGTGGACGAGGTCAATCACCCGAATGTCGTGGCGTACTTCGATGTTGGTAACGTGCTGCTTTTCGGGTATCCCGAGCAGTGGATCAAGATCCTGGGCAAGCGCATCAAGGCGATTCACTTCAAGGATTTCCGCACCGCCGTGGGGACATTGGCCGGGTTCGTTGACCTGCTGGAGGGCGATGTGGCGTGGGATGCCGTCATTGCGGCACTGAAGGCGGTGGGCTATGACGGCGCGGTTACGGCGGAGATGATGCCCCAGTACGGCTACCATCCCTGGCGTCTGCTGGAAGCGACCAGCAAGTCAATGGACGCCATTCTGGGCCGCTGAGTTGCATGACGCGGCGGCATTCGAGCAGTGCATGAGGCAACCCACGGAGGTGGGACAAGCATGGCGAAATATGAGTACCAGATCCTCCACCAGCTCGCTTCGCGCGCAGAGCATATGAACCGGCAACTCAACTCGGAGGTGGAGGAGGGCTGGGAGCCGGTCAGCCTGACGGGCGACCAGAACGTGATCATAATGATGCGGCGCGCCAAGCAGGCCGCGCCGGGCGATGCGCCGCCGCAGGCGGGTTCGGGGTCGTAGCGGTAGAAGCACCGCGAGGCGCGGATTCCGCAAGTCGCCGGGCGGCTCGTGTGTCGTACCGGCCGCCCGGTTGCCTGTGCCTGCCATCCGCGCGCGTAAATCAGGGACTGACCCATCATGAATGAGGAGCAAATCCGGCACCTGCTGCAGAGGCTGACCGACGGCGAAATGAGCGCCGATGAGGCGATGGCAAGCCTCAGGAGCCTGCCTTTTGAGGACCTCGGGTTCGCGAAGATTGACCATCACCGCGGCCTGCGACGCGGTTTTCCGGAAGTGATCTACTCTCGCGGCAAGAATCCGCAACAGGTCGTGGCCATAGCGGAGCGGCTGCGCGAGATGCAGTGTCTGGCGCTGGCCACGTGCGCGGATACCGAGGTCCATCGCGCGCTGGCTGACAGCTTCGAGCACGTCACATACGACGAGGACGCACAGATTGTCTGCGTCGGGCCGATACCGGAGCCGGATGAGACGATGCCGTATTTGGCCGTGGTCTCTGCCGGCACATCGGACATCCCCGTCGCTCGCCAGGCGACATTCGTTGCCCGAGCGAGCGGCTGCCCCGTGCACGAGGTCTTCGACGTGGGGGTGGCCGGCATCCATCGCTTGCTGCGCTACCAGGAGATGCTCGACAAGGCAGGGGCGGTGGTAGTGGTGGCCGGCATGGAGGGCGCTCTGCCGAGTGTGGTTGCCGGGCTGGTTTCGGCGCCGATTATCGCCGTTCCCACCAGCGTCGGCTATGGGGCCAGTTTCGGAGGGCTTGCCGCCCTGCTGGCGATGCTGAACAGTTGCGCCGGAGGTGTGGCGGTAGTCAACATAGATAACGGCTTCGGCGCCGGGCTCATGGGTACAATGATCTGTAAGCAGTCGCGCAAGCCGTGAGGGCTTCAGCGCATAGACGGCGGAGGTGAGCTGCATTGGCCCGCGCCAAGATGCAGCCGAGCGAACGGGTCACGTTGCGGGTGGGCGTGACGACCGTTGCCGGATTGGTGCCGGTGACGCTGCTGGCGGCGGCCCTGTGCTGTGCGGCAACCTTCGCGGGCCCGCCTACGGCCATCCTGCTTGACGACTTCGAGGACGGTGTCGGCGACTGGAGGACGAATGACAGCACGGTGGCCGACGCCGGTGAGGTGCCGAAGCTGTGCGGGATCTACGCGTCGCCGGAGGTGCCACCCGGTGGCGGCCTGCAGGGGGCGATGATTGACTTCCTGCCCGCGAAGAACGCCTGGGCAAGTGTCAGTTTGCCGGTCAACGGGCAGCAGTGGCGGGAGAACCAGGTCGGCCAGCTCTCGCTGTGGATCAAGCCGGAGACAAACAGGGTCTCTGTGATTGTGACACTGCGGGCGCGCGTGCCGGTGGAAAGCGGGAAGACCGAGGACCGCAGCTACGTCCAGGAGATCAAGCCGCCACTGAATGAATGGCAGCACATCGCACTGCGCTTCTTCGGCTTTCGGACCAAGGATGGCACGCCGCTTGATGATGATAGCCTCAGCCACGTCTATCTGCTGCAATTCGTCGAGACCGGCGCATGGGCCAGAACGCGGCTGTATGTGGATGAGATAGAGGTCCGTCCCCTGGTGTACGCGGACCAACAAGCGCCGTCCCAGCCCCGACCTGACGAGACGGTGGTAATTGACTTCAGGCAGGACATCGGCCGCTGCCTGGCTCAGATCGGCTTCAATCTTGCTGCCGGTGCGCTCAATCGGCAGGCCGGCGACGGAGTTGCGGCGCAACTTAGCGCACGGACGGCGGACCTGACGCCGTGTGTCGGGAGGCTGCGCCTCGGCCAGTACTACGATATCGGCACGCACCGCTTTAACGTCGCAGGCCTCAACCAGGACGTCAACTGGCTGCTGGCCAAGGGCGTCAAGCCGCTGATATGCCTGGACATGCCCGCCGAGTTGCCCGAAACAGAGGACATGGCGGATGTCGGTGCCGAGTTCGAGACTATGTGCACAAGGCTGGTCGAATTGCGGCGTGGGACGGACATCAGTCCGTACTATGAGCTTTTCGACGAGCCGATGGCTCGGCGCTTCGACGAGGTGAACGAGCTGGTTGCGGAGTACAACAGGCTGTCGGCGGCTCTGCAGCGTGCCGACCCCACCGCGAGGATAGGCGGCCCCGGCTTGGCGCAGCCGGATCAATGGCTTGTCAAGGAGTTCCTCGGCGGTGCCGTCAAACCGTACTTTCTCTCCACCTATCTCCGCCTGCCGGGGCCGAGGTGGTCCGACGATCCGCACTTGGCCGACGCCGCCTTGCGCGGGGCGCTATCGGCGCAAGATGAATGGGGCTATGAGCAGACGGCACGGTGCATGGACCAAGTGAGGCCGCGGCCCGAGCTGTTCGTTACCGACTGGGGCATTCGGCGCGCGCCGTCTGTGAGTTCGGCGGCTGCCGGTGATGAGGAGGCCGCGGATGCAGTGTTTCTGGCGACCTCCGCCCTATCAGCAATGCGGTACGTGGACAAGCTGCTGTGGACGCAACTAGTAGGCCCCGCCTCGGCACTGCTGGATGCGAACGGCGAGCCGCGATCGGCGTACTGGGCCGCATGGCTGGTCAATACCTACGCCCCCCGGGGCGCGACCTGCCGGGCCCGCATCCCTTACTCGGCCGATACGCTCATAGCCGCGGTGACCACCCAGCACGCCGCCAACGTCTTCATCATCAACCGTTCGCCCTCACCGACAACGATGACTTTCGAGGCTGTAGGGGTATCAGTCCCTGAAACCGTAAGGGAGCGGAAACTGGACCTTGCGGAAGCCCACACGGTCCAGCACCGCAATCTGAGCCTCAGCACGACGCAAAAGGTGAGATTCCAGGGGGCCGGCGTGTCCGTCATCCAGTTCATCAACCGCTCTGCCGGCCCCATCGCCAGGTGAACGGGGCCGGGCAGTAAGCGAAAGAAGGGCCACCCGCCTCGCGGCCGGTGGCCCTGTGTGTCTCTGGGTATCTCCTGCTCTCTACAATAAATCGCCGGATTCCACATACTCGCCGGCAAGTATCTTGTCGGCCCGCTCGGCATAGGCGACCTTCTCCCCTTGCGGTACCGTGCGCCAGATGAGGAACTGCTTGCGGATCTGTCCGAGGAACAGCGTGTTGGTCTTCTTCCAGGAGTTGATGTCTCCGGCGAGGCGCTGGAGCCGCAGCACGATGGCGAAGATGTCGCTGTCGCCGGTCGGCTCGCACGCCAGGGTGAAGTCCTGGCTGACACCCAGGTCGTAGGGGGCCAGCCACATGCGCAGGTGGATTGCCATGCCCTCCCCAAGCTCGAACGCTTGAGGCTCAAGACGCACGTTTTCGGCCAGGAAGTCGCCTCCTGCATACCCCACATATTCGTCGAAAAACTCCTTCAGGAACGCCGACACGCCGTAGGCGTCGCGGCCAGTGACCGTGAAGGGTAGCACGACGGTCATTAGGTCCCCGTCGGGATCGGGCAGCGACCACCTGCGCTCGATGCCCGGCGAGGCGATCTCGGAGGCCTTTTTGCTCGGGTATAGCGTCGAAAGCACCACGACGGCCATTGACACAATGGTGACAGCGATGGCGGCCAGTGACGAGTAGTTGAGCTCCAAACCGTGCGTACTGCCGGTGGCATAGAGAATCTTGGTGAGCACCTGTCCGATCAGGTACCCGATGATCGCACCGAGAACCGCGAAGACGGAAGCTTCGGCCAGGAAGAGCATGGAGATGTGCGAGGGCGCCAAGCCCAGTGAGCTGTAGATGCCGATCTCTCTGGTGCGCTCGTGCACGGCCCCCAGCATGGTGTTGAGAACGATCAGCGCGGCAATCAGGATCGGGATGACGATGCTCTCCATGCCGCTGAGGGAGGTCACACCCACAGAACTGAACAGGTATGTCTTTTCTTCGTTGTCCTTCAGATCTGTCAGGCCGGTGTACAGTGACAGTGCGAAGCGTTTCATCATCTGTTGGACGTTGACGAGCACTTCCTTCGGCTCTCCGAACTTGACGGCGAGGGAGCGCAGAGTGCCGCCCAACTCCAAGACTCGATTGTAGGGCAGGACGATGAGCTTTTCGGGGCCGAAGTGCTTGTATTCCTGCAAAAGTGAGCCTGCGTTGCTGGCGCCGAGTTGCGACCGCTGCTCGGCCTGGCGCTGGAGTTCTTTGAGGACTTCGGGACGCAAGAGGGCGTAGTTGACGGGCATGAGCGGCTCGCCGTCCAGGTCCCGTGTCTTGCGCATCTGCTCTTCACTAAGGATGCCGATGACGCGGTAGCGGCTGCCGAACATGATGACTTCGGCGCTGCCAACATCTTCCTGCGTGATGCCCAGTGCATCGGCGACACCGGTCGGTAGCAGACAGGCGTTCTTGTCCTCGGGCTTGATCCAGCGTCCTGCCGCGATCATGTCGTCAATGCGCATGACACTCTCTTCCTGCGGCGAGAGCCCCAGGATACAGCTTATGGTATAGGTCTTGGTCAAGTCGGAGGCGTTGGTTACGTCAACCATCAACTCCTTGTCTATCTGCGCAGACGTGTACCAGGCCCGCGGCGAGACCGTGGCGGTGTTCTCGAACTCATTCTGGATGATGTCGGCGGTCGGTGCCTCCAGCGAGAGCCAGGAGCGGTCGCGCAGCATCACGCCCTGATAGCTGGGGGAGAACGGCAGCTCGATCTCATTCACCCGGAGCCCGGCGACCACGGAGGTGAAGCTGATGACGGTGAATGTCAGCAGAATGAGCGTGATCGCCGTCAGAGCGGTGCGGATCTTGCGACGGCGCATATTGGCCAGGCCGAGGTTGAAGGCGGCCGTAGTGGCCGACAGACGCCCCACATCCGCCTCGTGTACGCCGCCACGCGACTGTTTCATGGCCTTGAGTTGCTCGTTGAACTTCATTGTGACGATCACTATGACCACGACCGCCAGCGCCATGATGATGAATGCCAGAAGAATGATTGGCGGATTGGCCGTGAGCTTGAAAGCCGGATGAACGGCCGCCAGTGCGAAGAAGATTACGAAGAAGACGATGACAGTGCCGACAATTGTGCCGATGACGGTTCTGGCGCTGATCAGCAGGCGCTCGCCGAAATAGGCAAAGGGCAGCAGAAGAGCCAGATAGAAAAGGACGCCCTTGACGACATCCAGCGAGGTCCGCTGGACATCGGGGTAGGCTCTAGACTCGTATCCCCAGGCATGACGCGCGGCGGCCAGTCCCTTGTCGTAGTCGCGCTCTCTGATGCTGTCCTGGGCGATAGTCAGTGCTTCCTCCGCCATGTCGTGGAGGCTGTCCAGGCGCTGGTTGGTGATTCCTCGGGCCGCCAGCCTGTTCATGCGGTATTCGTCAATGCGCCACATGTCAAGCGCGACCTGCAGCGGCGTGAGAGGGATGCTGGGCGTGTTGGCCGCGCGGAAGCCTTCGCCTTCCGGGTCGTGTGCGGTGGAGTTGATGAGAATCATGCGCACCCCCAGCAGCCCCATGCCCATTGTGACTTGCAGGTCAACTTCCGGCAGGGAATAGACTGTAGCGCATGGCTCCACATATGACGGGAACTCCGAACCGGACGTGCTGACGACGGGCAGCGAGAATCCGTAGGAGATGGGCGTGCTGTTGTTCTTGGCGTCGTATACAAACATCTTCTGCAGCGTCTGGAAGTAGCGTTCGTCAACCAGATCATAGATGTCGGTGGACGAGCAGCGGAATACGACGACCGGACGCTTGAGGCCCGCGCGGCCGTACACGTCGCGGGGATACTTCTTGTCGCCGTCAGGTCCCTGGTCCGGAGCATACACAATAGCGCCGTTGCGGGGCGAGAAGCCGTACGCTTCAAGCTTTGCGCCCCTGTCGGCCTGCTGACCGCGTAGGAGGAACTCGCTGGTCTCGTTGGCCATGGTCATGGTTCCGGTATGGACACCCATCATCATTCGCGAATTGCCCTGAGCGACGACCACGGCGTCGGGCACGGGGGTATTCGGCACGAAGCTCTCCCGCCGCCTGAACTCAAGTACGTTGCCCCTGACGTCTTCAAGGTCATCCATCTTCTTGAGCGCCATGACGCGCTTGAGGGCGACTTCCTTAAGGTTCGGCTCGTTGAGAAAATCGCTGAGCAAGCAGGCCAACATGCGCAACTGGGTCTGCAGGTTGCCGATATTGAGGCTGTCAACAGTGTCCAGCGGAGTGTCCACGAGCGAACGGGCATCGTTGACGGTGGTAAACACGAAGCCCGGCCGGCCGCCGCGTATGACCATCTCATGGTCGAAGGCAATCTTGCCGGGAAAGAAGGTATGCCACTCGCGGCCCTTGACAGGATTGATGCCGTCAACGAAGACATCAGAAACGGTATAGCCAAGGGCGGCCGCGGCGCTTTCCGCGTACTTGGTAAGCTGCTTGCCGATAGGTGAGTAGAAGCGCAGCAGGTGGGCCTGCTGGTAGTACCAACCGACCTGGAAGGCGCCGAGAGTGTCATTGTGGGTGCTGAGGTCCAGCCCGATAAACATGTGGATCTGCTCGAACTCGTTAAGGCGGTTCCATATACTGATGTCATTCTGTTTGTTGACGATGTCCTTCTCCAACCGCGCGACGCGCTCGTGGGCCACGGCGGGGCTGAGTTCGAGCTGGCCGACCAGCACCGTAGCCGGTTTCAACTGCAGCTCGCGTTCGGTGGCGGTTGCCAGGCGCTGCTCGGCCTCGGTAAGCCTCGTCTGGGTGGTCTCCAACTCTCGCTGTAGCTCCTCCAGTTCCCGCTCGAGTTCCTTGAGCCGCTTGTCGCGGAAGCGCTCCTTGCGTGGTTCGCGTCCCCACAGATTGACGAACTCGCGAGAGCCGGCGAGCGCCTCGAAATGGCCGCCGCAGGCCAGGAAGATGACCGTGCGGGACGGCGGATTGGCGGACAGCAGTCGCGCCAACTCCAGCAGGCTGGCTATTCCACACGCACTCGAGGCCCCGGGAGCACGTGCCGGAACGATTGACATCGAGTCGTAGTGGGCCTCGACGATTATCGCTTCTCCGGCGTGTTCCCCTTTGCCAGGCAGTATGCCGATGATATTGCGGTTGACGCGGCTATCCCAGACCATCGGGTCATCATACCCAATGGTGCCGCTGACTTCGCCTTCGGCGGTCTTGGCCAGGATCTCGGCGGCATCATCGCCACCGACATAGAACCTGGGCACGTCCACGGGAACACGCAGCAGCTTCATTTCCGCTTCGCCACGTGTCGTCTCCAGCGGCTCGATGAACAGCACGGCGGCGGCACCCAGCAGCGGAACATTGACCCAGTTCTGTTGAGTGTTGAAGTCCATCAACACGATGGCGCCTCTGGCATCTTTGCCGTTGAAGTCCGACAGCTTGCCCTCACCGACATAGATGACAGGCCCGCTGAGGCCACCCCTGTCCACCTGCGAAGTACGGACGAGATTTGGCCACATGCCGTCGAGGTGATAGCGCTGGCCGTCGATCTCCAGGTAGCTGCCCGGGTCCACAGGCACGGGAACGCGGTACTCCTGCACCATCGTTTCCAGGCCGAGGCGTTTGAATTCGTCGAGGATCATGTCGGCGGCTCGGCGATTGCCAGGATAGCCCGATACGCGGCTGCCCATCTGCTCCATGGCGCGCAAGTCGCCGACCACTCTCCCCATGTTAATGGCGCCGGCCAGCTTGTCGTAGCTATTGGACGCCAGTGCTGCTGAGACGCTCAGGACAACGGCGGCGGCAAGTGTAGCGATCAGCACCATACGCGCCGCTGCTGTGTGGGAGCTCCTGTGCCCACTGCTTCGCATGTGGATCTCTCCTCTAGCTGAAGGACATGCCCCGTCACCAAATTCAGTTTGAAACCGGCTGAGACGCCGTGCCTTTCGTCTAGCCGAAGTGCACGCTGTAAGCGTGTTCGGTCCCAAAGAACAGGTTCAGCCATCCCCACACCATGCCGATGGTGAAGAAGTGCCCCAAGACGAGACCGACAAAGAACGGAATCAACTGCCTGTACAGCCGCATTCCCCCGACACGCAATACTATCGTCTTAACCACCCACACCATTAGAAACGGCCCGAAGATGGGCGAGCCGTATGAAGTCGTCATCGCATACCCAAGCGGATGCAGCGGAAAGCGCAGGAACAGCGAACGCAGTAAGATCAACGCCGCTGTGACCAGGAATCCGACCGCTCCGGCGGTGGCTCTCTGCGTGTCGGGCTTCAGGTTGGCGCGCAGATAGCCGGCGGTTTCCTCGTACTCCATCTTCGGAAGTCTGGTACGATAGCCGCCTTCAGTCGTGCCGCCCTCCAGAACGTTCGCCCCGTGAGTGTAGTAGGCCTTCAGATGAGTATAATACGCCGCAAAAAGTCCGAGGACAAGAGCCAGTATGAGCCAAACGGTCATGACGCGCTGGCGGATGTTGGCGTTGGTGGCGATCTTGGCCGCCTCGATCTGGTAGGCCATCATGGACTGATAGAAGCCGCGGCTGAGGAACATGAACATTGAGAAGACGGTCAGGTTCGTGATGTCGCCGCGCGGGGCAAATGGTGCTGAGCCCAGGACATAGATCATCATCCGCTTGTGTTGGTAAAAGGGGAACAGCCATACCATCGCCGCGCCCGCCTCTGCCCGCGCCCGCGCATAGACCAGTGCGAAGAGCAGTATCAGCGCGAAGTAGATGGCAGCCGTCCACACCAACATGCCCGCCTTGGCCGCAAACAGGACCATCCCGACGAAGCCGCCGACGGCAGCCACTATCGCCCACCTGTAAGGCATCGGCTCATTACCATCATCCAGCTCACTGGCGGCCTGGGAGAATGCCTTGCTGAATATGCGGGCCAGGTCCTCGCGCGCTACCCAGACCAGAAAGATGCCCAGAGCGAGGTAGGCGCCAGCCGACTGTTCCTGGTCGAACGGAAACGAACCAATGTCGTATCCTGCAGCCACAGCGGCGACGTTGCTCACGCGCAGGAGCAGATAGAAGACCCACACCGACAGGGTTATCTCGGTGGAGACCAGATAGCCGAGGCCAAAATTCTCGGGACGCCAGGCGATCCCCAGGCCGCCCAGCGCTGACCAGGGCCGTTCAGTGAACAGCGCACCGATGCTGTAAGAGCGGCCGAGCGCCGGCACCGACGGGTTCCAGGCGTTGAGGATATTGAGGACGTTATTGAGCGCTGCGAGGCCGAAGCCGACCCACATCACCGGGTTTCTGAAGAATGCGCTGACCAGTCGCCCGCTGCTCTGCTCCGATATTTCAAGCACCAGGTGCACGATGGGAAAGACCAGGTGTTCCTTCTCGGCCCAGCGGCGCCTGAACAGGGCCATCAATCCGAACATGGAGACAAATACGAGCAACAGAAAGACCGTCCAGAAGAGCAGCGGGACAAGCCAGGGCTGCCAGGGGATGACCTCGCCGTCGGCTCCCTCAAACATGTCCCTGATGGCCTGCTGGTCCTGCGGAACGAGCCACTTGGGGAAATGCGTGCTCAACAGCAGGAGGTCGTTGTCGGGTGCGGCGAAGTACTGAGCCACGGTGAGGGAGGGCATCAGCAGCCGGACGACACCCACCGATGCGCACGTGACACCTATACAGATGAAAACGTATACCAGCAACACGTCGGCCTGGGTAATGTCCAGGCGAGCCCACAGACGCCGCAACAGCGGTGCCAGGACGGTGAGAACGAGCAGTGCGCCGATGGCGGGTATGACCGGCACGCTCTCGCCGACCTGCGCGCCACGACCAACCATGCCGGCGGCGTAGATCCAGGCCATGCTCACCCAGAGGAAGCCGAGGGACAGTACGAGAGCGGAAGCGCTCATGCCACGCAGGACTGTAGCGCCATCTGCTGCGGGTTCTTCGGCTGCATGCACGGCGGGCAGGTCTTCCACGTATCGGGCGCCTCCTACAGACAATCAGACTGGGAGGCAGTATTCGCCCAGTCGTCGGCCTACACCTTCTATCGGTGCTAATATACACTGCGCCCTGTGCGTTCGGCAAGGCCCACGCGAGGAGGAAATTGCGTGTGCAAAGCGAATAGAGACTGCGTGCTATGATCGGGGCAATACTGCGTACCCGCAGTGGAGGTGTGTTCCCAATGCCGAGCAAGCAGAGAACGTGCCCGAAGTGTGCGGCTGTAGTCGGCGGTAGTGACACGGTTTGCATAGAATGTGGTTCGCCGGTGCCGCTTGACAGCGATGACGATCTGCGTGCAACTGCCATGACGTCCTCGGCGGTGCGGGCCGGCGTAGGCGGTGCCGCAGCAGGGATGGCAGAGCCTGGTGAGACATCCGAGAAGACGCGCCTGCGCGTGTTCGACAAGCATCTGGCGGCCAGGCTCAAGAGACAGACTCCTGTGATTCTCGCATCGGCAATCGCGAGCGCAGGCGTGGCGATTGTCCTGACAGGCATTGCCACCAGTCTGCTCCACGCCATCGGTGGCTTCTCCGGCCTCAAGCAGATTGACCTTGCCGCCCTACGCGCACAGCGTTTTGGCATGTTGGGCGACGCGCACTTGCTCTTCATAGTGACCGGCGGGCTCAGCGTCGCCTTCTACCTGTGCGCCATCGGGGAGTTGCTGCGCTTCGTGGCCGCATGCCGCGCAATCGCCGCCGTCAACGCCGGCGCACTGCCGGAGGTGGTGGGCGTCATCGTCCTGACCCGCATCGGGCTGCTTCTCGCCTCCGTGCTGTGTCCCCCGTTCGGCATCATAATGGGGGTACTGCTGAAACTGCCCGAGTCGAATGAACTGAGGGAATTGGGCGGCCAGATGATTCTCCTGGGCGCAATAGCAGTGGCGGCTGTGCTGGCAAGCGTACTTTGGGACATCATGGCGGAGATGGCGACCCGTCACAAGCCTCTGTCCACAGTATCACCTTGAGAGACGGACGGCAGAGGCGGACGCAACTGACGCCGAATACGGTGCGCAGTTCAGCGACCAGGTGGTGTATCGGGGGGAGGGGGACTTGGGCCGGGAGATTGGTCCGCTGCTCCGACGGTCTATTCCCTGTGGCCGGCCGCAGCGGCGCGGGCGATCGCGCGGTCGTAGATCGTCATCAAGGTATCAGTGGCGTTGGCCACGTCATAGCGCTGAGCCCACTGTCTCGCGCGCTGGCCCATGTCAGCCCGTAGCCGTCTGTCCTCGATGAGCATGCAGGCTGCATCAGCCAGGCCCTGCGGCCCTTCACCCAGATCGGTCAGCATCCCGTTGTGCAGATGCTCGATCATGTCCGTCGAACCAGGGGCTTTGACGGCAACCACCGGCGTCCCGACGGCCATCGCCTCAGTGTATGCCAGGGGCTGCGTCTCGCTCATGGAGGCGGTCAGGAATATGTCAATGGCGGCCTGGTAGTCGGGGATCTGCGCGTAGGGGACTTCGCCGGCGAAATAGGTCCGGTCATTGATGCCCAGCTCTTCCGTGAGTTGCTCCAGCTCTCGGCGGGTGAGCCCGTCCCCTACCATCAACAGCCGACAGTAGGGGTGCCGTGCCATGACGATCTTCACGGCATGCAAAACGAACGGCAAATTCTTCTCCGCTGAAAGACGCCCGATGTATCCCAGCACCACGTCGCTATCGCCAGCCCCAATCCGGGTCCGTACCGCTCTGCCGTCGGCTCCATCGAATGCCGACAGGTCGGCCGGGTTAGGCAGCAGCTCGATAGGCGTATTGACCGCCGCCGAGGTCAGTTTGGCGCGCATGCTTTCCACAGGCGTCGTGACCACGTCGCACTTGTTGCAGTACTTCACGATGCGTCGGCTCAGGAAGTCCTCCACCATTGTGCCCGGCAGAGGCACCAGGTCCGAGTATATCTGGTATTCGGTGTGGATGGTCGTAACAAGCGGGAGACCGGCCCACTGCGCGTACCATTTTCCCCATACGCCGACCCATATAGGGTGGTGAGTGTGGACGATGTCGAAGTCTATCTGGTGCAGAGCGCGCATGATGGGCAGCGAGAAGGGCATGGCGAGGTGATAGTCAATCTGGATGGGCACCCCAACTGACGGGAAGCGCAGGACGTTGCACTGGGCGTCCAGAGCGGGCTCGGGGGGCCCGGGCGCAAATACGAAGACCTCATGGCCGCGTGCCGCGAGGCTCTTGCGATACGCCTCAATGACATTGGCCACACCGTTGAGTATCGGCAGATAGGTGTTGGTGAAGACGGCAATGCGCACTGTGCTCGCCCCTAGCCCTCGCCGCCCCCAGCGGTGAGGTACTGCATGCGGCGCTGCAGCACGGGGATTAGGCGTCGGTTGACTAACAGCTTCCCTATGAGCGCGTCTTCGCCTGCAGTTCCGGAACGATAGAGGGGTGCCAGCTTGTCTGTGAGCCCCTGGACCTGCGCGGCGTACTGGTCAGGCGGCAGGGCGCGTGCCTTCTCGAAGACGCCGAACACCGTATCGGCGTCAAGCCCAAGCTCGGGATCGGCCAGCGCCTCCGCATTGGCCCGTGCCTCGCCGTGGAAGTCCTCGGCGGTAAGCTCCCGGACCCACATCAGCATTTCCTCAGCCGCCTGCCGAGCCTCGTCGCCACCGGTGGCGATCAGTATCTGCGGCTGTGTGAGGATGCTGCGAGCTTCAGCGGCGAACGACAGCGGCACCTCGGCGACCTGGTCACTAATTTCCTGGATCTCAGCCTCGGCGGCGGCTATATTGTCAGACAGCGCCGTTGGCACCTGTTGGTCCTTGAGCATGTAGTCGAACTGCTGCTCAAGGAGGGGGACCAGCCTTGCGGCCGCCGCTTCCCGTGCCGCACCGGCCTTGGCTGTCGCATCCTGCGCCTTGCCAGCCAGCAGAACCAGCTTCTTGGCCTGCTCCGGGGACAACGACAGTCGGTTCAGCATGGCGAGAAGGTTGATTTCTTCACGTATATCGTTGACCACTTGGGTCGCTTCCGACTTGCCGTCGGGTGGCTGGGCCTGGCAGGAACCGACCAGAAGCAGGGGCACCAGCAACGTGACGCGCAAGACGACGCTCAATGCTGTGGCCTGCAGTTGCCTGTTGCCGATTGTCACGTTAGCCCTCTCCTGACACCGTGCGGTACTATGGTTGGGGGATACCTTTGATTACTTATTGAAAGTATCAACCGCCTTGGCTAGGAAGTCGCGGTTGTTGCTGGTCTTGCGGATTCCTGAAATCAGGAGCTCTGCGCTGTCTTCCGGCTCAAGGGCATGTAGGGCCCTGCGCAACTGCCAGATGCTCTGCATCTCTTCATCGTTGAAGAGCAGTTCCTGGTGACGGGTGCTGGAGCGGGAGATGTCAACGGCGGGGAATATGCCCTTGTCGGCAAGCTCGCGGGCGAGCACGAGGTCCATGTTGCCGGTGGCTTTGAATTCCTCGTAGATCATGTCATCCATGCGGCTGCCGGTCTCCACTAGTATCGTCGCCAGGATGGTCATGCTTCCGCCGTTCTCGATGTTACGGGCGGCGCCAAACAGGCGCTTGGGGCGGTACAGCGCGGTAGGATCGAGGCCGCCGGACAGCGTTCGGCCGGACGGGTCAACCGTCAGGTTGGAGGCGCGTGCCAGACGGGTGATGCTGTCAAGCAAAATCACCACGTCCTCCCCGTGCTCGACCAGGCGCTTCCCACGTTCGAGGACCATGTCGGCCACTCGCATGTGGTTCCTGGGCATTTCGTCGAAGGTCGAGGCCACGACCTCGCCGTCAACCGACCGTGCGATGTCCGTAACCTCCTCGGGCCGCTCGTCAATCAGGAGCACCATCAGGTAGAGGTCATCATAGTTGTGGGTCAGGGCATTGGCCACCTGCTTGATCATGGTCGTCTTGCCGGCCTTGGGCGCAGAGATGACGAGCCCACGCTGGCCGCGACCAAGGGGTGTGACCATGTCAAGGAACCGGCCGGTCACGTTATCCGGCTGGTCTGTCTCCAGATAGAGGCGCTCATTGGGGTACACGGGGGTGAGGTCTTCGAAATGCGGCCGCGCGCGGGCATTCTCCGGCGGCATGCCGTTGATCGTCTGCACCCGCAGCAGCGACCAGTAGCGTTCGGAGTCCTTGGGCGGACGCACCGGCCCGCTGACCATGTCGCCGGTCCGCAGATCGAAGCGCTTGATTTGCGTATCGGCGACGTAGATGTCAGCGGTAGGGTCCGGCTCGTAGTTCGGGCCGCGGAGATAGCCGCGGTCGCCGTTGACGATCTCAAGTATCCCCCACCGGTACTCATGGCCGTTGTCTTCGCTCTGCTTGACCAGGATCTGCATGCAGAGGTTGCGCTTGTTCATGGAGCTGGCGCCAGTCACCTTCATCTCCGCAGCGATCTTCCGCAGCTCATCCACGGTCTTGTCCTGCAATTCAGCCAGTTCTAGCATCTCACACCTCTGCCATTGAGCTCGACCAAGTCCTGTAAGCATCTTCCTTCAGGACCCCAACGTAGGGTAGATTCCGGTACTTCTCGGCAAAATCGAGTCCGTATCCAACCACGAACTCGTCGGGTATTTCGAAGCCCACATAATCGGGCGCGATGTCGGCCTCCCGCCGTGCCGCCTTGTCCAGGAGACAGCAGATTCGCAGCGAGGCCGGATTGCGGTCGCGAAGTATCTTCGCGATGTGCGCGAGTGTGAGTCCAGTGTCAATGATGTCCTCTACAAGCAGCACGTGCCTGCCGGCGATGTCGCGGCTGCAATCCTTCAGGAGCCGGACCTTGCCGCTGCTGACGGTGGCCTCTTCGTAGCTGGAGACTGCGATGAAGTCCACCATGAGATGGAAGTCCAGTAGCCTGATGAGGTCGGACATGAACACGAACGAACCCGTGAGGATGCCGATCAACACAGGGCTCAGTTCCGCGTAGTCGTCACTCACCCTCTGCGCCAGTTCTGCGACCTTGGCGGCCAGTTGCTCCTGCGTCAGCAGAACGCGCTCCAACTCCTCGGGCCAGGCCATCACAGCCTACCCTCCCAGTCAAGGCGTTTCCGCCACCCGCAGCGGATGACACGCAATGCCCATACACAAGGGCCCAATACCACAGTTCGGCCGCTTAACATGCACAATGAGGGGACGACATGTCCTTAAGGTTGTGAAGCGAGGTTGGCCAGCACGCACCCACTAGTCGTTGACTGGTCCTACCCATGTTTGATGTAACGTCCACCAAGCTGTACGCCCCGACCGTGTGGATCTGAAACCAACACCGCATATCCAGGAAGTTCGATGAAGCCCGATGTACCATACGCCAAATGCCGGCTTCCGTCGAATATGGGGGATGGACAACACTACGGTCGCAGTATAGCAACAGAGTCTGTGTTTGTCAACGGCGAGCAAGAATAAATCCGCGTGGCGCGCCGCAGCGTTCTCTCAAAAGCTCGTGCGGAACACCAGCGCCGGCATCGCGCGGCAGCAGTCACCCCTCTCCTCCGGGGTCGCACGTAGCGACACGCTCAACAACCGCTCCTGTTCGTGACCCAGTATTCGCCATTGTGCCTGGCCGGCGTTGCGGCCGATGACGCAGCCGAGCGCCGCTCCCACGAGTACCTGGTCCCAGTAGTGCTGCCTGGTCTGACGGCGCGACCACCCGATCATTGCGGCCCAGGCGTATGCGGGGACGGCGAGGTCGGGTTCCCGCTCACTGATGGCTGCGGCGACGGCGAAAGACAGGGTAGCGTGGCCGCTGGGCATGCCACGGGTGTTGGGATCATGGGGAGCCGGGCGGCGAGAGCTGACTGTGGACTTCAGTAGTTCCGTCACTCCACCAGCCAGCAGAAGCGCATCTACAACGCGACGCCCTGTCTCAACATCGTACGGATCATCCCGCAGTAGGTAGTACCCGGCGCTCAGGCCCCACAGTGCGTATGCGGAGTCGCTGACCGCCCGCGCGAAACTGCCCCCGACTTCACTGTCCTCGGCACTGGCCGGCCCTGCGGTGAATCCGAGCGATATTGCGCCACAGACCAGGACGATCAGCGCTACGCCCGGTCGCACCGGATTCCCTCTTCCTTCCGCAATATGCAGTATTCGTGCCATGTGGAAGTGCGGACATGTCACCGGGACGAAGTATCAGTCGCCCCTATTCTCGGCTTCGACGCTTTCGTTCTTCGCGAGCGAGGCGGCGATTTTCTCCCTGGCTTCGTCAATCAGCGGCTGAATCATCTCCGTCGTATAGACGCGCTGCTCGAAGGTGCGCGCCTTGAGACTATTCAGGAAGCCCTCAAACGCCTCGAAATATGAGCCATAGATATGGAAGCTGTCCACTACGTGGTTATATTGCCCGGGCCTGATGGTGCGACCCAGCTTCTCCGAGATACGTTCGGCCACCACCCGCTGCAGGTCCGTAAAGGCATACATGTTCATGAAGGCGGCCTTGAAGGCATCATTGCTGCGCATGTGAGCGGCGAGGATGAGTTCGTCCTCGTACACTCGGAACCACAGGCGCTGCAAGCAGGCGGGATCGTCTATGCCGGCATCCTCCCACGCCTTCCAGATGGAGACCTGAGCGCGGCGCGTGTGAGGGGCTTCGGCCAGGGCAGCGACGACGTAGTCGAGTTGGTTGATGGGCGCTTCCCGGCCGGGTACCGAGTAGGCAGCGATGCGCTCGTGGTATGTGTACTGCCACTTGCCGGCGGCGGGGTCAATCCAGTGGTCGTGGATGCCGTCCACCACCTCCTGCCGGTACACCTCCAGGTCGTAGATGCCGCCGGGCATGGCCCTGTGAATGCGCGGCTCGGCGAAGCCGTCGTTGACGGCCAGGAAAAGCGAGACATCGCGGCTCTTGGGGTCGCCCTCCCTGTCGTACTGGGTGGCGATGCGGGCACCGTGTTCCCAGCAGGCCACCACGGCATTCTCCCAGCCTTCGGCAAGGTTCTCCGCTTCTATCTTGACGACCGGCAATCTCAGTGTGACGGACATCAGTGTGCTCCTGTCTGCTGCGTGGCGGATAGGCCTCGCGCACCTGGCGGGTTGATGGGTTCACTATTCCGCATTGAGAAGAACCGTACCTGCGTAGCCGGGAGAATAAGTCGCCGATACGCTGGACAGGCGGGGGCAAGTCCGCTATAAATATGACATCCGGCAATGTACGCAGCAATTGCCGCAGTTGCGACGGTGGGGAATGGTGCGGAGACACAATGGCAGATGACAGCCTCTCGCCACTGAGAAAGGTCCTGTGGCTGGTCGTGACGTGCGCAGGTCTGGCGTTTCTCCTGCAGGCGGCTGACTTATGGGCCCTGCAGGCGCTTTCCGCGAATGGCAAGCCTGCCTCCAGAGAGGCGGCCGCGTTTCCCCAGCCTGAGGACGGAGTGCCGTGTCTGGGCACCGCCTCCGGTCCCGGTACGTACTTGCCGGTCGTCGAGGAACCCGCCGACCAGATCGCGACGCCTCCTGCAAGCTCCACGGTACCCAACTTCGCCATCGTCGGCGACGGCGCAGAGCTGGGGAGGCTGGCGCGAGCGGTCGTTGCCAAGGTCATGCCACTGGTGTTCGGGAGAAGGCTGCACGATGTGGTCTATGTGGATTTCGCGGAGGTGGTGAAGCGGCTCGGCGGGGAGCTGCGCTGGAAGCCGGGCGCGGCTCAGGCCGTCGCCATCACCGACGACCACGTGATTCGCCTGCGAGCGGGGTCCAAGCAGGCAGACGTTGACCTGGCACCCGTGCAGTTGTCGGAAGCGCCTGAGGAGACGAACGGTAAGCTGATGATAGCGGTGGGCACGCTGGGGCAGATGCTGGACGCCGAGCCGCGATGGTCGCCGCGCCAGCGCATCTTCGACCTGGACCTCGGCGGCAGTTCATTACGCGTGGTGGCGCTAGAGGACATCTTCCAGCTTGAAGTAAGCCGTTCCCAGCGCAGGTTGCAGGTTTACGTGCTTGGCGATCCGGTCAAGTCCTACCCGATGTGCGTGGGGCGAGGTAACAACACGCCGGTCGGGCACTTCCACATCCAGAATCGTGCCATGTGGCCCCCCTGGCGGGCATACTGGGGCGAATATATCCCGGGCGGCAGCCGCCGCAACCCGCTGGGAGCGCGGTGGCTCGGCACCACGGCACGCGGCCATGAACGGGGCTGGATCGTCGGGATGCACGGCACAAACCAGCCGTCATCCATCGGCAAGCGCATCTCGGGCGGCTACATGAGGCTGTACAACCACGACGCCATCGAACTCTATAACAACATCCCGATCGGCACTTCCGTGTGGATGCACGAGGAGCCCATTTCGCTGCCCTCGGCGGGGTAACGGGCCAGATGCTGCGGGCCAAGAGCGGAGCTTGTCCATGATAGTCGGAATCGGCACAGACCTGTGCTCGATCAGCCGGATGCAAGGCGTAATCGAGCGGAATGGGCGTCGGTTCCTCGACCGCTGCTTCACGGCTCGCGAACAGGCCGAATGCGGCACCGGGCCGGCGATGTTCAAGCGCTACGCCGTGCGTTTCGCCGCTAAGGAGGCCTGCATGAAGGCATTCGGGCTGGGCTGGACCGGTGGGATGCGCTTCATTGATGTCTCAGTGTGGCACGACGAGAAGGGCAAGCCCTCCCTTCAATTGGCCGGTTTCGCCGCGGAATATGCCAGGAAGCTAGGTGCCACCAGGACGCATGTCACCCTGTCGCACGAGCGCGACATGGGGCTCGCGGTCGTCGTGCTCGAGGGGGACTGAGCCGTGTCGGCGCCCACTGTTAATGAGGCGCACGCATCGTGTCGGGTGCTGCAGGAGATCGCCAGGCCATGAAGATTCTCGACCGCTACATCTGCCGGCAACTTATGTTGCCATTCCTCATCGGAGTGACCACCTTTGCGGTCATCATGCTGGGGGATGCAGCGCGTCAGCTCGGCTCGATACTCTTCGGAATGCGTGCCCCGGTGATGCTGATCGGCAGGTATCTGCTGTACTACGCGCCTCACGCCATTGTCTGGTCCATGCCGGTAGGCACCGTGGTGGCGGTGGCGATGACAATGACGAATCTGAAGACCCACGGCGAGGTCGAGGCCATACGGGCCGGTGGCACCGGTATCGTGCGCATATCACTTCCGCTGCTGATGGCGGGCCTGCTTGCGAGTGCTGTGGCCGTGGCCATGAACGAATACCTGGTTCCCGGCGCCAGCCAGCGGGCGTTTGAGGCGTTTGCCGAGATGACGCGCAGCCAGCCGATCGTCAGGGAGCAGTACGACGTGTACTTCAAGGACGAAGAGGGCCGCATCTTCTATGTAGGGCACATGGATGCTGATAAGAACCAGCTCGAGCGGATCGTCATCTGGAGCGAGGGCCAGGACGGGAACATCGCCCAGATAACGGCGGCAAACTGGGCCGAACTGGACGCGAATGTGTGGGTGCTGCGTGAGGGCAGTACGGTGAGGCTGAACAGAGGCGGACAGGAGCTCGGAGGCGTCGAGAGGTTCGGCAGGCAGGCGGTCAAGCTGCGCAAGGCGTTGCAGGATTACTATACCCGTAGCCAACGCGAGATGGAGATGAGCGGGGCCGAACTGCATGACCTGATAGCCACAGTCAGCGCCGGCGGCGGCGATACGCAGAAGCTGCGGGTGCGGCTGCACTTCAAGTACTCCATTCCCACTGCCTGTTTCGTATTCGCCCTAATCGCCGCACCGATCGCCATCCGCTTTGCGCACCGTGGCACCTTCGTCGGCGTCGTAATCGCGATTCTCATCGTTTTCCTCTACAACGGTGTTCGCTCCTGGACGCTGGCGTTCGGGCTGGCAGGGACTCTGCCGCCCGCTGTGGCCGGCTGGACGCAGAATGTGCTTTTCGGTGTGCTGGGTGTCATCCTCCTGTGGCGGACCAAGTAGGCTGAGGAAGCGCATCGAGGTCCGGACAAGAAGCGTCGGCGCCTCCTGATGAGATGGAGGCGCCGACATGCTATGCACCGGTGCTGTTGTCCGGTCTGTGTTCAGTTAAGCGGGCTCGTTGGCCTGGCCGCCTTCCTGATTGGGGGCGGGGCGCTCAGGGCGTTCGAACTGCTTGCGATATGGCTCGAGCTGTTGGTTGATATCTCGGACCTGAGTGGCGATGTCCTTCATCTTCGCAGCCTGCGCCTTTACGGCGTCTCTGTCCACCGGTTGCTTGTTGAGTACCTCAAAGAGCTGCCATCGGGCCTCGTGGAGCTGGCTCTGCAGTTCGCCGAGCTGGGTCCACAGTTGCCGGGTGGTTTCGTTGGTCTCAATGTATCCGCGGCCCATGCCACCCATCTTGCCGGGCTGTCCTTCCTGACCAAAGCCAATGCCCTGCTGGCCGCCACGACCCAGCTTGCCATGCTGTCCGTGCCCACGACCCTGGCCGGCACCCAGTCCGCCTTCATCGTTGCCTGCCGGCTGCGCCTGTGCCGTCAGCACGAATACCGTCGCTATGGCAACTATGCCTATCACTATCAGCATCTTTCTCATCCAGTACCACCTCCGGTTTGTGTAATCTACATCAGCTAGGACGCACACAGTCTGAGGATATTCCCAGGAATCCCACACTGTTCTGTCGGCGATTGCGCAAAGCTGTTGTATTGCATGCTGGCACGCGGAAGCCTGCAGGACGTTTCCCCGCAGGCCTTGCCGCTTGTGGCGTCGCATTTTGACCGTGTTGCCGCTTCTAGAAATCCACGCCGGTCCCTCTCATACTGTCGGCGACCTTGCGCAGCTCGTGGACCTGTATGTCACCGGCGACGGCAATCATCAGATCATCCACGCGGAAGCGAATGATTTTGCCACGCAGTCGGCTGAGCATTACTTCCTGGCCCCAGCCGCCCGCCTGGCCCTGTGTCATGGCGGGCTGCTGTCCCGCGCGCGGACGACCGGCTTGCGGCTGGTTCTCACCGGGGGTCTGTCGCCGTTGCTGCCACCGTTGCTGGAGTGCCCCGCGGCGGCCTCTCTGTGCCTGGCCGCCCTCAACGCCGGCGCCTGACCGGCCGGCCAACCGGGGGACCTTCATCTCCACAACGTGCAGCAGTCGCACCCCGTCGGCGTATCGGAGGACGACGGCCTGCCCTCGGGGCCTGGTGTGCAGATAATAGCCCTGCAGGTCGAAGCCCTGAGGCAGGTACCTGGGCTCGAGCGGCTGCCGTCCCAGGACCTGGGCGGCCTTCGCCCTGTCGATCACTGCCGCACGCTCCTGTGCGCCGGTGTCGGAGCCCTTGGGCAGTGTGACCGGCTGCGGCGGAGGGGCGGAGAAGTCAACTTCGGTGTAACGCGTACTGGATACCAGGACGCCGTCATTGTTATATCTGTAGAGGGCCAGCGGGAACTTCGTCTCTCTGTCGAGCCACATCTCGACGCGCGCGGTGGAACCGGGGCGCGGCTGGACGACGACGCTATCCGTCGGCCGCCCGGCGATCCTTGCGCCGCGAGTGACCGTGACGACTGCATTCTTGCCCGAGGGTGGCATCACATCGAGTGGGTTGCGTTCCAGGCGCCGCACTGCACTGCCGTCCGGGTTCAGTCGCCAGACTGCGCCGTCCTGCTCGATAATCTTGACGCCCCCGGCCCTACCGCTTGTGAACTGAAGCTGCATGCGGCCCTGGCCACGGTGGATGGTGGCCTCCGCGTTAGTCTGTCCATCACCGAGTCTGATGCTGGTCGTCAGCTTCCCCTTCAGGTTGACCTCGCCTCGCGCTCTGGGCAGTTGGCTCAGGAACTGACTGGCGTCGTCACCTGTCAGCGTCTGTGGCCTGCATCCTGGCAACGCAAGCACCGCCATCAAGGCCAACGCTACTGCAAA
This sequence comes from uncultured Armatimonadia bacterium, assembly GCA_964549395.1. GTDB lineage: Bacteria > Armatimonadota > Zipacnadia > Zipacnadales > UBA11051 > UBA11051. The sequence continues at coordinate 24,084 of CAZJVY010000007.1, forward strand.
CGACTGGCGTGTCACTCGACTATTCCCCCCTGCGGGAAGCTGCTGCTATCCTGCGGGTCCATCACGGCCATCGCCAGGGCCAGAGAGGCCTCATTAGCGAAGGGCTGCTCCCAGGCGGCGACAATCTGGATGTCGGCGTACATCGCACCCTCAACGCCGGCAAGGACAGGAAACTCCGGGTCGACTGCAGTGGGCACATGCATCAGCGGCCACCCCAGCAGCACCGCCACCAGCATCGCGGCCGCAGCCGCAGCCGCCAGTACCGGCTTCCAGTGTGCCTGCCACACAGGCCGGCGCGCCCTCCTCGGCTCCAATCGCGCACGTATGGCACGCCACAGGTCCGGTGGCGCGTCAAGCATCTCGATCGGCGCAAGCAGGTCGCCGGTTCTCTCCAGTGCCGCCAGCTCGCGGCGGCAATCCGCACACTGACCCAGGTGCGCCTGCACCTGCGCCACTGCCGGCCTGTCTAGAGCGCCCACTACGTATTCGGGCAGCATCTCAATGATTTCTGTGCAATCCATCGTCCTCATTCCTCTACGTAGGGAGCCAGCTTCCGCCGCAGCGCATCTCTCCCCCGCGCAAGTCGCGACAGCACGGTGCCGACGGGTATGCCCAGTATGCCACCTATCTCCGCCACCGATATGCCTTCCAGGTGGTGCATGACAACTACCAGCCTTTGGTCTTCGCTCAGCCGTTGTATCGCGTCTCTGACCTGGCGTTGCTGCTCGGAGATTTCAAGCTGCTCGTCCGGCCCGGCGGCATCATCGGCCCACTGTCTCGACGTTACCCCGTCATCCTGGCCGTCAAGCGTCTCGGTCGGTCGTTCGGCTCGCCCGCGGTCGCGG
>CAZJVY010000007.1:24938-35304 GCA_964549395.1 uncultured Armatimonadia bacterium
GGTTCAGCGCGATCATGCGCAACCAGCCGCCGAACGCCTTCGGCTCCTTCAGCCTAGGCAGCGACCGCCACGCTCTGACAAACGTCTCTTGCGTCAGGTCGGCAGCTGCTTCCTCATCGCCCACCATGTGCCGCATGACGCTGTAGATGAGCCTGGCGTACTGGGCGTAGAGGTGGCTGAATGCCCGTTCATCGCCGGCCTGAGCCCGGACAACCAGGTTTTTCTCCACCGCGCCGTCAGTCACTAATCCTCGGCTCGCAATGATAATGACGAAGTACAGTGAACACAGATTCCATTGTTTGCCAGAAAAGCACCGTCTTAGCCTGGCAATTGCCGCTCTACTGGCTCTTCTGCTGCTGGATCTCCCCCCTCATGGGCACGAAAATGACGGGGAGTACGGACCGCTTGACTATCTCGCCGCGCTCCTTGGTGAGCACATAGAGTTCCTGCGGGCCGCCTTCTTCCCCGACCGGTATCACCATGCGGCCACCTTCCCTCAACTGCTCAACCAGCGGCTCCGGGATACGGTTGGGCGCGCAGGTGACGATGATGGAATCGAACGGGGCTTCCGACGGCCAGCCCCGGTACCCGTCGCCCGCACGTACTGAGACGTTTTCGTAGCCGAGCCGGCGGAGGATATTGCGGGCGGAGTTGGCGAGCGCCTCGACGATTTCGATGGTGTAAACATGCTTGACCAGCGGCGCCAGCACGGCGGCCTGGTAGCCTGACCCCGTGCCGACTTCCAGCACGATATGTTCCGGTTCGGGCTTGAGCAGTTCGGTCATCAGGGCGACGATGGAGGGGGCGGATATGGTCTGCTCGTGACCTATGGGAAGTGGGGTATCGAGGTAGGCATAGGCCCGGACCTCCTCGGGGACGAACAGATGCCGTGGGGTGTTGCGCATTGCAGCGATGACGCGCTCGTCCTTCAAGTCCCAGCGGCTGACCAGCATGTCAACCATGCCGTCTCTCTGCGCTTCCCAGTCGAGTTCGGCCGTGTCGTTCTCCTTCGCGCACGAAAGCGGACATACGCCGAGCACGATCCACACAACTGCCAACAGCGCTTTCAGACCTGTCGGATGTACCATGACCGGACACCTCCTCCCCACCCGTCATTGTACAGCAGATTGCGGATGGAACCAATAGTCGCGCGCCAATATGCGCGGCAGCCGGATGCAATCATGACGCAATCATCCAGGCGGCGACACCGGGACAAAGGTGCCTTCCCGCCCTCGGAGAATACTTGGCGAAACGTATGCAGTGGCCGCGCTGTAGCCGCTGGCGCGGGTAACATCCAGGTGGGTGCTAATGCTTCTCTTCGTGTTCATTGTCCTCTGCGGCGCGGGCTTCGCCTTGACGGCGCGGGCCGCCCAGCGGCGCAATGCCGACACCCTTGCCGTTGGGGCCGTCAACTACGCCTGTGCAGCGATCATTTCGTGGATCCTCGCGGTGCCTCCAGGTGCCAGTACCGATCCGCAAACGCTGTACATCGGCATTGTGGGCGGTATCACGTATGTGGCCGCATACTTCTGCCTGCTGCCATCCCTGGAGCAGAAAGGGACGGCCATTGCCGCATCTGTCATGCAACTCGGGGTGCTGGTGCCGCTGGTGGGTGCGCTGCTGATCTGGGGGGAACGCCCGCAGACGGTTGCGGCTTGCGGCATCGTGCTGGCCGTCCTGGCGTTGCCGATGCTGACGCTTGACAAGGGCGTCAGTAGCCAGGCGTTGACTGCCGGACGCGTGATGGTCCTATTGGGGCTCTTCATTCTGAACGGCAGCGCCATGCTGGTCAACAAGTGGTTTCACACCACCGGCCTGCACGGAGAGAGGGCGATGTATCTGGCCGTTCTCTTCACAGTGGCCGCAGTCGGTTGCTGGCTGGCGTGGCTGGCTCAGCGACGCCGCAAGCTGGGAGTGCGCGAGCTGGGCTGGGGTGCGGCACTGGGCAGCTTCAATGTGGCGGCCACTTTGCTCACACTGTACGGCCTGGACATCTACCTGGCGGCAGTGCTCTTCCCGCTGGTGGCAGCGGTCACTCTGGCGGTCGTCACGGTGTTTGCGGCACTTGCCTGGCGTGAGATACCCGGCAGAATCGGTTGGATCGGCCTGGCGGCAGCCATCAGCGCCGTGATACTGGCCAATACGTAACGCTGACTACTTGTCAAAGCTGGCGGCGGCCTGCCAGCACACGGTGTGATCTCCCGTGTGAGCATGATGCGGGAAGAACTTGTACTGCGCAGTCTTGGCCGCCGCATCGTATTCAAACCCCGGGTCCTCCCTGGTGACGATGCGGCTGCCCGTCGCCGTTTTCTCGACGGAGGCGACAGTATAGCCATGCGTCCAGCCATCGCCGTGATCTACTATCAGTACCGTACTAGCCGCCGGAGCGGGGTCGGTCCAGTCCTCGGCAATGAGCAGCGCCCCAGCGTCGCCACCCCGTTCAACACCTACAAGCGGCGCCTGGCGTGACTTTGTCTCCAGCCTGAAATCGCCGAAAGCCACCAAGCCGGTGGAATAGGCGCTGATGACTTCCTCGCCGACTACACGCACTCGACCCACGCAGCCGCTCATCTCGAAGCTGACGCCCTTGTAGGCACCTTTCAGGCCGTCCGCAAGGACACCAATGACATCAACGAAGCCTGCAGTCTCGACGGCGATTGCGCGGCCCGTACCCTCCGTCTGCAGCACAGATACCGACTTGATGGGCGGGGCTTGCCGAACCGGCTCCATCACGCTGACAAACAAGTTCTCGCTGGGACCGCCTGCACGGCGGACCATGACATAGGGACGATTGAACTGCCCAAGCTTCGAATCGTCGGCCCCTGCCGGCCGCACCTGTGGGTTGAGGCCGCTGCAAAGCTCGTCACCGTTTTCTGTCACCAGATAGAGGCGCGTGCTCAGGTCCTTGTCGGGGTACCTGAAAGTCGCCAGTTGCACCCCGGCCCTCGGATGCCCGATGCTGTTGTCCGATAGGAAGCCGTAAGCGTAACCCCTTTGCGTTACCCAACCACCATGGTGCTCGCCCTGGGGTTCGCGCCATTCTATCCCTTCCGGCAGCATCGTCTCGACAGGCTTCATCTGCAGCGGGCCGTCCGGCCCTGATACGGTCAAAGTCTGCGGCCCATCCGCACTACCGTGCATGAAATAGTCCTGTTGGTGAGGACTCAGCACGTTGAAGACGTCAACGACATAGGCGTTTGCATCGTCTATTGCCACCAGCGCGAGCATCCTGGCGTACTTTTCGGCTTTGTCGGCATAGACCTGCTCGTTGCTGGCGGCGACCACCTGAAAGTCTGGATTCTGGGCGTCGAAGAACTGCAGCGCGCCATCCGAGGGCGGATTGCTACCTGCATATTGGTTCCCGCAATCAATGACCACGCTATTGTGGGAGGCGGTCGCCAGGGTCCAGCCCCGGTAGCGTGTGTGCGTGTAGCCGAGGTCAGGGAGCATTTCCTCACCGCAGGCGAACATGAGCATGCTGAGGCCGTCGTAGTGCGTGTGGCCATAGCCGCCGGACCACGTCAGGTGCACCTGCATGGGATCGCCGCCCTGGTCGCGTCCGAGGATGGCGTGGCCGAGAGCCGGCAGCAGCACCGGCTCGGCCTTTGCCTGGGTTCCGCGCCGATTGGTTGACCATGTATCATGTACGGGAGCCAGCCGCCCGTCGGGCAATCTCATCTTGTTGAGGGCCTCGGTGACGCGGGCAACTACCGGCAACCCCGACGCCAGGTCCAGGTTGTCCAGTCGCTTGCCGGTTTGGGGGTGTTGGTAGCCTGGCGGGTCGGAATGGCCTTTGGAGAGGCTGAACACGCTCGACAGCCCGCCGACAACCTGGCTGTGGTAGGAGGGCGCACCCTCGCGCCAGACACCATCGTAGTAGAACTGCTCGGCGGCAAAGCGCTGCAGCCGGTCCACCACTTCGTGGATGTACTCCGGCTTCTGCAGTACGCGCGAGATGACGATCATCCCGCGCCACGCCACCGGACTCATGTTGGTCAGGTCCTCGCGGTTGGCTGTGACCTGTCTGGCGGCCGGCAGGAAGAAATCGCTCTCGATACGCTCCTTCGCGCCGGCGATCTTCTCCAACTCACCGCTGTCACAGATCATGTCGTAGGCGAAGACCAGGTCCACGGGAATGTCCATGTACGCCCACCAGTCCCACCGCGCAGTCCGGAAGCCGGAGCGGAAGTCCTTCGGGTCAACCTCACCTTCATACAGCACCTTCTGTTGGAAGGGGTAGTCGAACTTGTAGATGTAGTCGGGATACACCTCGGCGAAACGGTTGAGGATGAGCGCCGCACGCCGCGCATACTGGCGGTCATTGGTGATGTGGTACGCGTAGGCCATTAGATAGGCCTGGTTCGCCAACTGCTCGCGGGCGTCGTAGTCGCCGAAGGAATCGAAATAGTACCTGTAGCCGTCCGCGTCGGCCCAGTAGGGATACTGAAGCTTGTGGCCGGCGGGACTGGTCACTTCCTGCACGCCCATTACGGGGTACTTCTCGCTGAAGTAAGCTTGGCCGCAGTGGATGCAGTGGACCTTGTCGGGCTGTTTGGGCTCCCAGGCCAGCCCGTGCTCTTGCTGGCCGCCCTCGCAGTTGGGGCAGCCCGTGAAGTAAAAGCCGGCTTGTGTGGGGACGAGCGCGACGAGCTGATCTTCCGGCAGCTTCATGAAGTAGTCAATGGCGGACAGGAGGCGGTCCAGGTTGGCCTGGCCATACGAGCCGTGGTGAAGTACCGGATGCTGCGCCTGGCACGTGCCACTGCCCCCAAAACATATCAGTAAGGCCAATGCGAGGGCGGCTACAAGCACTGATATCGGCATTTCTCGGCTCAACTCCCGTATTCAATTTGTTGTTGACATGGTCCGAAGCAAAGCTCTAAAATAGCCTGAAGGACCAAGACGTGTTAGTGTTCGCCAGGAACGGGCGGCTTCCTTTAGTTGTCCGGTTGGACAGCGCATAGGCCGACGTAACAAGCGGGCGCACATTGTGCCGAACTCTGCCTTGACATCGTGCACCGCCCAAATCCGCAATGAAGAGCGGGAGTGCCACGGATGAAACGTGCCAGAATTCTCATCATAGAAGACGACACTGCCACGCTGGAGGTCATTTCACTACGACTGCAGCAGGAGGGCTATGAGACCGAGGGCTATTCGCTTGGTGGGGAGGCCTTGGAGGCATTCAACGCTGGCGAATTCGACCTCGTAATATTGGATATTATGCTGCCCGACACCGACGGCATATCTCTCTGTCGCGAGATTCGGCGGAAATCGAATGTGCCGATCATCATGGTGACGGGGCGCGGCGAGAAGGTTGACCGGGTCGTCGGGCTCGAGGTCGGTGCAGATGACTACGTCGTGAAGCCGTTCATGTCGGATGAGCTGCTGGCGCGCGTGCGGGCGCATCTGCGGCGGGCGACCGACTATGTCGCCAAGAGCGCGACCGGTCGCGTCATCTCGGCGGGGCCACTGCAACTGGATATCAGCACCCATCAGGTGCTCAAGGGCGGCCAGAAGATAGATCTCACCCCGACGGAATTCCGGCTGCTGCTGGCGTTGGTGGAGGCGGACGGGGCGGTGCTGTCGGTCCCGCAGATGTACGAGAAGGTCTGGGGGCGCGAGGGGAGCAACCAGAGCCTCATCGAGACCCACATCTACAACCTGCGGCGCAAGATCGAGGAGAACGCTTCTGCGCCCAGGTTCGTTCTGACGATCCGTGACGCAGGCTATCGCTTCAACACGGAAGCCAAGTAGCAGCCTTCCGGCATCCGAACAGATGCAGAGAACAGAATGACGGCCCCGGCGAGACGCCGGGGCCGTATCGTTTCGAGCGATGTAGCCTAACAGATCCGCGCCGTCTGCTAGTCTCTGAAGAGATTGATGACCCACAGATTCTCGCGGATGAAGTCCCAGAGCGATTTGCGGCCCGCCAGGTATCTGGGCGGCGGGAAGCAGATGATGTCGCCTCCCTTTACCGTCAGGTCGCGGGGGAGTTGCCCCTTGGTGATCTTGGCGAGGTCTATCTTTACGACGTCCGTCTTGCCATCTTCTCTGACCCGGACCAGCGAGCCGGGCTCCTGGGCAGCGGCGCTGGTCAACTGGGCTCTCGCAATATAGTCGAAGAGCGTCTGCTTGGGATCGTAGGGGTACACGCCGGGCTTGCCGAATGCGCCGATGAGGTACACCTTCTCCGTATCACTGACGACGACGACATCACCCGCCTCAAGCTGCACGTCGTGGGACATGTCGCCGTCTTCCTCGATCTGCTTCAGGTTCACAACCCATTGCTCTTCGCCGCGATAGACTTGCACTCTACGCATGTCGGCGTAGATGGTCGGCTCGGCCAGAAGCACGAATTTCAGAAGGCTGCGGTTCAGGACGTCGGCAACGCTCACCGGTCCGACCTTGGTCAGAGCGCCCAGCAACACGACCTCCTCCGGCTGCCTCTCGGGAACGACCACCACATCGCCCTGCTTGAGCTGAATGTCGCGTGTGATGTCGCCATCTTCCTCAATCTGCTTCAAATCGATCACCATGTGCTCGTCGCCACGGTAGACGTGGACCTGGCTGAGGTCGCCGGCTGTCGTCGGTTCGGCCATGGTAACTATCTTGAGCAGGCTGGTATTGCGCATGCCGGCGAGATTGGCGGGCCCCGTCTTGGTGAGAGCGCCGAGCAGGACCACTTCAGATGGTCGCCTCTCGGGGACGATCAGGGTGTCTCCCGCCTCCAACATGGCGTTCTGGCTCATGTCTCCGTCCTGCCACAGGCGGTCGAGATCAATCGCGGCATACTGGCCGTTACGGTAGATCTTGGCGCCGCCCGGGTCGGCGTCCTCGGCGAAGCCGCCGGCCCGGATGATGGCCTCGGTGATCTTCACCGGCTCCTCCGAGTAGAAGGCGATGGGAGAGTTGACATGACCGACCACCGCTATCTCATTCGCCGTCCGGATGAGAACCACGTCGCCAGCATGCAGCTGGTAGTTTTCCGACATGCGGCCCTCTTTGATGATGCCGCGCAGGTCAATCGTGATCGGTTGAGCGACATTCTTGCGCAGCAGCAGAGCCGTATTGATGTCAGCCTTCTGCGTGAAGCCGTCCCCTATCTTGTTGATCGCTTCCAGCACCGTGAGGCGCTCACCGGAGGGTAGTGCCATGGCTCCCGGGCGTTTCACCTCCCCGAGCACGGACACAAGCTCTTCAATGCGCGGCACGTGGATGACATCGCCGTAGCGCAACGGCACCGGCGCTCCAAGAATGCTGTCATCACGCAGCCCGGCAAGGTTGATCTCCCGGGGATCCTGCCCCGGTCGGTTGAGCTGCACACGACTGAGGTCCGCCTCCGGAGTCGGGATGGCGGTCGCCACTGCGTCCCGCACGTTGGCCCCGATCGGGACCGTGAGCGGCCCCTTCTTGTCCACGTATCCGCTAATGAACACCTTGCGAACCGAGTTGGCGTCATCAATACCTACTGTCACGAACGGATCGCGGATTATCTCGGCCAGCTTCGCACGCAGCAGGTCGCGTATCTGGGTGAGCGTCTTGCCGGCAACCTTCACCGGCCCGACCATCGGCACGACGATGGCGCCTTCATTGCCCACCATGTAGGTCCCGATGAGTTGCTCCTCGTCGTGTACATACACCTGCAGCGCATCGCCCTGCTGCACCTGGTAGTCGGACCAAGTTGCGTCGGCATGGGCGGCGGGACAGCAAGTCAACGACCAAGCTGCTAGAAGTGCCACCAGTCCCATACCATATTGGGCATTGGTCAACCTGCATGCCACACGCCGCATCTTGTCCCCTCCGGGCTCACATGCTGGCACGAGCGCAACACGAGCGCGTCATGGTGTAGCTGGCTGTGTTGCCACCATTTTAGGCGCTGGCTCGCCGAGGTGTCAAGCAGCCGAGGGGTGAGGGGGGCAACTTGCTAGGAGCGCCCGGCAGCGCTGCTACCCGGCCCGTTGGGGGTGGAGGGGCCCCTCGGCCCGGCCCTATACAACTGCTCCGCATTGCTGCTATAATAGCTGCAGGTGGTCTCTTTGGCGACACGCACTGCCGTGCGTAAGTACGGCCTTTACTTGCGATACCTCAATGTCTTCATCCTGGCGTGCTGTTTCATCGGTACCGGCCTGGTCGCCGGTGCGCTGATGGCCGTGCGCGGACTGCTCCCCGACGCGGAAAAACTCGTTACCTACCGACCTCGCTTGACCACAGAGCTGTATTCAACCGAGATTGACGCGAAGGGCAACATCAGCCACACACTGCTCGGGCGGGTGTTCAAGGAAGACCGTGAGCCGGTTGACCTCCAGGACATACCCATTGCTTTGCGGCAGGCTACCATAGCCATCGAGGACCGCCCCTTCTACCAGCATCGGGGCATAGACCCGAAGGGGATTCTGCGCGCCGTATGGGTCAACTTGCGCTCGGGGAGTCTGCGTCAGGGCGGCAGCACCATCACTCAGCAACTGGTCCGCAACATGTGGCTGAGCCGCAAGAAGACACTGGACCGCAAGGTGAAGGAAGCTATTCTGGCCGTGGAGTTGGAGCGGCGCTACTCCAAGGATGAGATGCTGGAGATGTATCTCAATCAGGTTTACTACGGACACGGCGCCTATGGGGTGAAGGTCGCGGCGCGGCTGTTCTTGGACAAGAACGTTAAAGACCTGACGCTCCCCGAGGCGGCGCTGCTGGCGGGCCTGCCCCGGTCTCCAGTGTTCTACAGCCCCTACCGCCATCCGGACAGGGCCAAGCAGCGGCGACGGCAGGTGCTGCAGGCCATGGTCGAGATGGGCTATATCACTGCCGCCCAGAGCGCGGAGGCCGAGAAGCATCAGATACAGCCCAATCTGGCACCGCTCAAGGAGGAGGGGATCACTGCTTTCAGAGCGCCCTATTTCACACACCTGGTGATTCGGCAGCTTTGTGAGCAGTACGGCGTTGACACCGTTTACCAGGGCGGTTTACGCGTGTATACGACCCTTGACATGAGACTGCAGAAGGTAGCCGAGAAGGAGCTTGCGGCACGAGTGGAGAGCCTGCGGCGCCGAGGTAGCATCAAGGGGGGGCTAGTCGGTCAAGGTGCACTCGCTGCCGTGGAGGTAGCGACCGGCGACGTGCTGGCGCTTGTGGGCGGCGTCGGGCCGTACGACAAGTTGCAGTTCAACCGGGCATACCCCGGTGGTCCGCCCTACGGGCGTCAACCTGGATCGTCGTTCAAGCCCTACGTATGGGCATCGGCGCTGGAGCACGGGTACGGCCCACAATCGGTGTTCAGTGGCTCACCGATCAGTATCAGGATCGGTCCGGGGAGATACTGGAGCCCGAAGAACTACTCACCTCGTCAGGGCGGCAACTACACGCTGCGTTGGGCTCTTGCGCAGTCGGTGAACCTGGTGTCTGTGCGAGTGGTGCGCAGGCTGGGTCCGAAGACCATCCAGCGCGAGGCTGCCAAGATGCTGGGCATACCGGAGGAGCGATTGCGGGCGGTGGTGGCCATCGCGCTGGGCACCTCGGAGCTGGCGCCGCTGGAGCAGGCCATCGGGTACTGCACCTTCGCAAGCGGCGGGCTGCATGTTGCGCCTCGGCTCATCCGCAGTATCGAGAACACTCACGGGGATCCCATCGTCACCTTCAAGCCGCTACGCAGGCGTGTCATCAATCCGGCCACCGCCATCAGCATGATCTCCATGATGCGTACAGTGGTTACCTCCGGCACTGGGACGAGAGCCTCGGTTTCGGGGTACGAAATCTGCGGCAAGACAGGCACCACGCAAGACGGCCGCGATGCCTGGTGGGTCGGCTTCAGCCCCGACCTATGCTGTGCCGTGTGGGTGGGCAATGACGACTATAAGCCGATGCACGGTTCCTCAGGCGGCGGCTTCTGCGCGCCCGTATTCGCCAGGTTCATGGCGGAAGGCCTAAAGCTGCGCGGCTACAAGGGCAAGTATCCGGAAGGGTCGGGGGTCAAGCCGACCAAGCGAGGGGAGAGCGAGAAGCAAGAAGAGGAGAAGGAGGAGGAAAAGCAGCCAAGTACCGTGACCGTGTGTACGGTCAGCGGAGGGCGCGCAACTCCCTACTGCCCCAGCACGGTAGAGCGGACACTGGCGCCAGGCGTGCCTCCTCCCCCACCGTGTAGAATACACGGGCCTGCTTCCAGTGGTCGAACGCCCGAGAGTCGCCCTCCTGAAACCGGTCCGGTGGGCGGCGAAACCGGCGGCACGCGCACGGTGACCGTGTGCGCCCAATCAGGGCAATTGGCAGGGCCTCACTGCCCACAGACCGTCGAGCGCAGTTTCCCTGCGGGGCAAGGGCCGACCGGGGTCTGCACGCTGCATGGGCCGCCGAGCGGGTCGCGTCCCAAGCCACCGCC
>CAZJVY010000007.1:35314-68654 GCA_964549395.1 uncultured Armatimonadia bacterium
CTGCGATGGGACACAGCCACGGGGACGGCTATTGCCCCGCCGGCGTCCTCAAGCGGCACGGGTGGCGGTGAGACCCCGAAGCCGCAGCCGAACGGGAGTGCGGGCGGCAGCGACAAGCCGACCAAACCGCCGGCGGGGCAATAGCCGTCCCCGTGGCTGTGTCCCATCGCAGTTCCGCCATCTAACCGCCGGCGGGATAGGGTCTTAACACCTACCATGGACAGATCTACCGCGAACACGCGCATAGCTGCCCTGGGCATCGTATCCGGCCTGGTGCTGCTGAGCTTCGTCATCCGCCTGTGGATGCTGCAGGTGGCCGACTGGGGTACCTATGCGCAACAGGCACAGAAGAACCGTACAACCGAGGTGTATGGTCCAGCGCCGCGGGGCCTCATTCTGGATTGCAGCGGCGAGGTGCTTGTGGACAACCGGTACGTGTGGAGCGTGGAAGTCACTCCCAAGGACCTGCCTGCGCGCGACGATGAGCTGGACAAGGAGGCCGCCATCCTTGCCGGCATTCTAGGGAAGAGCTCGGCGCCAGAGCTGCGAGAGCATCTCGTCAGAATCAGGTCGCAGCGAATGCAGGCCGTGGGACTGCCAGGCGGCGAGAACGTGCCATTTGCCGTCGTGGCCCACACCGAGGAGCGCACGGCGGAGTTGCCGGGGGTGCACATCGCGCAGACTGCGCGGCGGCACTATCCGCACGGTTCGCTGGCGGCGCACGTGCTGGGATACGCCCGCGGCATCACCGAGGAGCAGTACGCAGCCTTCCAGTACCTCTGCTATCCCGACCAGGGGCCTGGTGGCGACGACCAACCGCCACGGCCGAATGCCGTCAATCCGATGCCGATGTATGGCAAGGACTCGCTCTTCGGCCAAACCGGGGTTGAGCGCTTCTGCGAAATGGACACCAACACGGCCCCGCCGGTACCGATTCTTCATGGGCGTCGCAGCCGCACCGTCTATGAGGTGGATGCCAGGAACAACCCGGTGCGGGTAGTGTATGAGGAGCCGGCCTCGCCCGGAGCCACTGTCTATCTGACGCTGGATATGGGGGTCCAAAAGGCGGCCGAGGAGGCCCTGGCACACGCCATTAGGAGCACCACCGGCAAGACAGGCGGCGCCGTCTGCCTCGACTTGCAGACCGGCGGCATAGTGGCGATGGCCAGCTATCCGACGTTCGACCCCAGCGGCTGGGTGCGCGGGTGGACACCTACGGAGTTCAGGGTCCTCAATGATGACCCGCGCAAGCCGCTGCTCAACAAGGTCATCGGAGGGCAATACCCCCCGGCATCTACGTTCAAGATGGTTTCGGCAACTGCAGCGCTGGAGACGACACGTGTAAAGACAGGCACCACCCATGTCTGCACAGGCGTTATTCATGAGGGTACGCAACACCAGCCGTTCAAGTGCTGGGAGCGGAAGGGCCACGGGCGCATTGATCTCTACACTGCCATCGCTCAGTCGTGCGACGTGTACTTCTACGAGCTGGTCCGCAAACAGGGGCTAACGAGCCAGGCCATCGCCGAGTACGCCCGGCAGTTCGGCTTCGGTGAGTTGCCGGGCATCGGTCTCACCGGCGCGGCGTGCGGCCTGGTGCCTACGAAGGAGTATAAGCTCAGCAAGGCGGGCGACAACTGGCGCACGGGCGATACCCTCAACATGGTCATCGGCCAGGGCTACCTGTCGGCCACGCCGCTGCAGGTCGCCGTGGCTACGGCCGTCGTTGCTGCCGATGGAGACGTCATCGAGCCACAACTGGTACGGAAGATCGCGTGGCCGGACCACATGCGCCGCCCTCCCAGCCTGACCGAGCGTAAGGTGCGGCGGCACATGCAACTGAAATCAAACACGCTGTCAATCGTCCGCAGGGGGATGCGGCTGGGAGTGTTGACCAAGCACGGCACGGGGCATATTCTCGACAGCCTGCCATTCTCGTGCGCCGCCAAGACCGGATCCGCCGAGCACCGCGACGACCGCCCGCCACATGCATGGATGACCGCCTTCGCCCCCTACGACAAGCCGCGCTTCGTCGTTACTGTTCTCGTCTCTGAAGGTGGCTATGGCAGCAGCACGGCCGGGCCAGTAGTGGCAAGCATCCTGAAGGCGGCAATGGCGGCGAAGGACAAATGCGCGACTGCGGAGTGATCTCTTCTCAACATCATGCTTCTGGGACCCGATGACAAGCAGCGCTTCAACGACTTCGTAGCCGCCTGTGACTACGGCGACTTCATGCAGGCATGGGAGTGGGGCGAGCTGAAGGCGCGCACCGGCTGGCAGGCCTTCCGACTGGCGCTGGAAGACGATGGGCGGATCGCCGCCGCCGTGCAGCTTCTCAAGCGTTCGGTTCCAGGCCTCAATCGCTGTCTGCTCTACAGTCCGCGTGGTCCCCTGTATGACCTTGACCGCCCGCAGCTCTTCGATGGCCTGATGGCGGAGATAGACGCTCTGGCGAGACAGCATGGTGCCATGGCCTACAAGATGGACCCGGCTGTCGAGGCCGACGACAAGGCGTATGTGGCCGCACTGGGAAGCCACGACTTCAGACCCAGTCCGGTGGCTGACCTCGCTTTCGGCGGCACCCAACCACGCTACGTCATGCGGGTTGATGTCACCCCGCCGGAAGAGACAATAATGGCCGGTTTCAAGAGCAAGTGGCGCTACAATGTGCGCCTGGCCGAACGCAAAGGCGTTGAGGTCATCGGCGATTGCCCGCGCGAGAGTGTGGAGCCGTTCTACCACCTGCTGCTGGAGACCGCGGAACGGGACAGGTTCAAGGTCCGCGCCAAAGCCTACTTCTACGACATCTACGACCTGTTCATATCGTGCGGCATGGGTTCGCTCTTTGTGGCCGCAGTTGAGAGCGAGCCGGTAGCCGGAGCAATTACGCTGGCGGTGGGTGAGCGGGCGTGGTATGTCTATGGCGCGTCCAGCAATCGGCACCGCGAGAAGATGCCAAACCACCTGTTGCAGTGGCGGATGATGTGCTGGGCCAAGCAGCGAGGGTGCCGGATTTACGACATGCGTGGGGTGGCGCATCAGGACAACACGGAAAGCCCCCTGTACGGCCTCAACCGGTTCAAGGAAGGGTTCGGGGCCCGGTATGTGGAATACGTTGGCGAGTGGGACCGGGTCTATGCACCTACCTGGTACCGGCTGTTCGGCCTGGCGGAGCCGGTGGCGCGGAAGCTGCGCCTGTTAGCCGCCCGCTTCAGGGGATAGCCACGCAAGCAGGCCCGCAGCAGCGCCCCGACAGGCAGTCATGCGAAAGGGGGCACAATGATGGAGCGTAGCGAATCGCTGTCCGAGCTTTTCACACAGTTGGTGAAGGGCGTGGCCGGCTATGTTCGCGCGGTGGTCCTGGACCTGGCCATCACGTCCGGCAAGAAGGCGGCGCTGTTCGTCGCGGCGCTGACCTGCGTGGTGCTCGCCATCATATACCTCTCCATCGGCCTCATCAACTGGCTGGCGATGTGGTTTGCGTCGCTTGCCGCACCGTACTTCATTGTCGCTCTGCTGTTCCTGATCGTCGGCGGCGTTCTGATGATGCTTGCCGGCAAGAAGACGGCGAAAGATGGCAAGGATGCCAAGCAGACACGCGAAGAGGAAGAGAGCGAGACAGACGCCTGAGGCCGCGCTGGATGAACTCGGGCAAGTCATTGACCGCATCGAGGCGAGGGCCAGAGCGAGCGCCGAGAGCATGACCCAACGTCTGCGTCCGGACACTCGCGCCATACTGGCTCTGGCGGGCCTGGCTGCCGTCGGGGTCGGTGTCTGGCTGGTGGCGTCCCGCAGCAGGGCCGACCGAGAGCGAACACCCGCCGCGGACAGTCAGGACAGCCGTTCTGGTACGGGAGGTCGTCCTTCCGTGCAGCAGGCGCTGGTGAAGGCTGTCGTCAAGGGCTTTCTTGCCGGACTGCAGTCGCGGGCGAAAGGCAGTCAAGAAGTGCAGGCCGGCTCACCCGGGAGTGACTGCGGCCAGCCGTCATAGCGAGGTAGACTATGCAGGAATTGATGGAACGGATCATTGAGGCGGCGCTCGACAAGGGCGCTGATTTTGCCGACTTGCGCGTCAGCAACGGCACGGCCACGGCAGTGGCGGTGGAGGACGGTCGCGCCGACAAGATATCCAGCTCGCAGTCGCGGGGCGCGGGCCTGCGGGTGTTGGTTGATGGTGCATGGGGTTTCGCGCCGACCAACCAGCCCGACGAGGCGGAAATGATGCGCTGTGTGCAGGACGCGGTGGAAATGGCGCGGGCCGCCAGCTCGCACGTGACCGACCGCGGAATGGTGGCGAAGGTTGAGCCGGCCCATGGAGAGGTCGGTCAGCCGCCACGGGTACGGCCCGACAGCATTCCGCTGCAGGAGCGGGTTGCTCGGGTGTGCGATCTGGAACGGGCCGCCCGCAACTACGAGCCGTCGAAGATCGGCAACACCGTCGCCAGGTACGCCGATGGCTGCGGAGAGATGTTTCTGGCCAACAGCTTCGGCACATTCCTGCACTACAACGCCACCGGCGTGTCAATCGGGGTCAGCGTGGTGGCAAGCGACGGGACGACACGCCAGCGGGCCGCGGAGCGCAAGGCGAACCGCAGCGGCTACGAACTTGTGGAGGGATTGGACATCGAGGCTATCGGGAGGACCACCGCGCGGAAAGCTGTGGATTTGCTCAGCGCCGAGCGGGCGCCGGCGGGGACGTTCGATGTCATCATTGACCCGCGCATCTGCGGCCTGCTGGTACATGAGGCGTTCGGGCACAATGCCGAGGCCGACGCCGTCTGGAGCGGCAACTCTATTCTCGACGGCAAGATCGGCGAACCGGTGGCTGCAGAGCAGGTCACGATCATTGACGACCCGACCCTTCCCGGCCTGAACGGGTCTTATGAATACGACCACGAGGGCGTGGTCGGCCAGCGTCACATCATCGTCGAGAACGGCGTCCTGAAGGGGTACCTGCACGGCCTGGAAACAGCCGCGCGCTTTGGCGTGCCGCCCAATGGGTCGGCTCGCGCCGAAGGCCACCAGGATGTCCCTCTTGTCCGCATGAGCAACACGGCCGTCGAGCCCGGGGACCAATCGTTCGAGGACATGCTGGCCGCGACTGACGACGGCTTGTATCTGACCGGCGGCTACTGGGGCTATGTATTTACCGCCCAGGGGCAATTCACGTGCAACGTAGAACATGCCTATGCGATCAAGAACGGGCAGTTGGGGACCCATTACCGGAATGTGTGCATCACCGGCCGCACGCTGGAGACGCTGCAGAAGGTGACTGCCGTGGGCAACGATCTCGAATTCGAGTTGGGCGGCACCTGCGGCAAGGGCGGTCAGGGCATGCCGGTTGACTCCGGCGGCCCGCATCTGCGCATCTCGCAGGTCGTCGTCGGTGGCCAGGCCGCTCAGTAGGGCAACCGACCGGATTTGCCGGGTGGCAACCGGGAACACGGAGGCAACAATGAATGACCTACTTGACATAGCCCAGGCGGCCGTCAGGGGAGCCATGGCTGAGGGTGCCGACTTCGCGGACGCCTACTGCGTGCAGGTGCGGGAGGTCGGCGTCGGGGTCGAGAACTCCAGCCTCCGCGATAGTGAAGTCATCCGCGACTATGGTGTGGGCGTGCGCGCCTTCCACAACGGCGGCGTGGGTATTGCGAACACGCAGAGCCTGCAACGGGATGACGTCATGGAGTGCGCCGGACGGGCCGCAGCGATGGCCAAGGCGACGCATCCGGACCCCGATTTCGTGGCGCTGCCAGAGCCTGCCGAGCCGCCGGAAGTGGACGCCCTTTTTGATGATGCCCTGGCCGGAGTGGCGGTCGGCGAGGTCGTCGCATGGTGCACACAGGCCATCGAGGAGGCGCGCGCAATCGAGCCGGAAGTGCGTTTGGAGGGCGGAGCCAGCCTCTCCGTCGGCTCCAGCGCAATCGCTTCGTCAACCGGCATCGCTTTGCACCGCTCGGGAACCAGTGCGGGAATCAGTTTCCAGGCAGTGGTCTTCGATGACGGGGATGTGGGAGTGTACTTCGAGTATGATGCGGCTCGACGGCTGGCTGATTTTGTGCCCGCGGGTGTCGCCGACAAGGCCACGCGCGAGGCCAGGAGGTATCTGGGCGGACGTAACATCGGCACTAAGCGCCTGCCTCTGGTGCTGGGGCCACTGGCCGCATCCGGCCTGCTGTTCTCGACCGTGGCCGCAGCCGACGCGGAAAGCGTTCAGCGCAACCGCTCGTTCCTGGCCGGCAAGCAAGGCGAACGCATTGCCAGTGAAGTATTGACCGTCACCGAGTGCCCACTGGTGGCGGGCGGACTGAGTTCCGCAGCCTATGACGGCGAGGGCGTACCCAAAACGGAGCGCGATATCGTCAAAGCCGGCGTGCTGACCACTTACCTGCACAACTCATACACGGCCAACAAGGCGAAAGTGTTCAATACCGCGCACGCGGGGCGTCACGGCTACGGCGGCTCGGTGGGCATCAGCTTCTCCAATCTACAGATTGCCCGTGGTGTGCGCACGGAGGCGGAACTGATTTCCGAGATAGAGGAGGGCCTCTACATCGCCCACGGCGAACTGCATCCGGAAGGTGCGTCGGGAGACATCTCCGCCACCGTGGACTTCGGCTTCAAGATTGAGGGCGGCCAACTCACCTATCCGGTGGCTACCACTATGGTCGGTAGCGATGCATTTGAGATGCTCGCCAACATTGATGCCGTGTCCAGTGACTACCGCGAGGAGCCGGGCATCATGGTCCCCAGCCTGCGGATTCTGGATATCCAGGTGGCGGGCGGGCGTGATGCTTTGCCGGATTGACCGACCGAAAGCGGTCTGAATCGCTGCTCCGACAGGGCGATGTATCGGTGAGGACCTGTGCGCGGTGGTGCTACACAGGGGGGGCGGTTTGGTCTACAATTGGTCGGTCGCTTGCCTCACGCAACAGAGCTCTCGGGCCGTCGCGCCGTGGTGGAGTGCGTGCGGCTCCTGGGAAAGGAGACCGGGGACGCCCCGGTAAGAAGGGCTTCCCCGAGCTTTCAGGCCTATGGTAGCGGATGAACGCAGCACCTCGCATGTAGCCGGTCTCGACCAGGCGCGCTACCCGCTTATGGGCTTCACTGCACGCGCCCTGATCCTGTCAGTATTGCTCTGCTACATCGCCAGCTTCTGGATCAACCAAACCGAGGTCATCACGCACTTCTGCCAGATTACCGAGGCCGTTCCCCCGATCCCGGCGGTGGGCATGCTGTTGCTCCTGGTTGTGCTCAATCCGCTGATAAGGCGGCTCAGCCTGCGGCTCAGCCTGGAGCGCCGCGAGATCGTGATGATCTACGTGTTCCTGACGGTGGCCACGACGGTCACCGGCTGCGGCATTGGGCGCTACTTCATGAACACGCTGCCCGTGTTGTTCTATTTCGACACCCCGGAGAATAACTTCGCAAGCCTGCAGGGCTACATGCCGAACTGGATGGTCCCTAAGGACCCGGAGGTCATCCGCCGGTTCTACGAGGCATCAGAGAGCGGAGCGGTGCCGTGGGGTGCATGGGCCAGGCCGCTGGTCGTGTGGGGCCTCTTCTTCCTGGCGGTGTGGGTCTGCATGATGGCGATTGCGACGGTCTTCCGTCGCCAGTGGTCGGAGAAGGAGAAGCTGACATATCCCCTACTCTATCTGCCGATGGAGTGTACGGAGGGCGTTGACGGCTCGAGGCTGGTAGTTGATTTCCTGCGCAGCAAGGTTATGTGGATCGGCTTCGGGATCGCCTTCATCTACAACATTACGAACATAATCAATGCGTACAACCCCGCCTTCATCGCGCTGGGCAAGTCCTTCGACCTGGGCAAGCTGTTTACCGAGCAGCCGCTTACATCGCTGCGGCCGATCACAATCAATTACCGTCCGGAGCTGATCGGCTTCGGCTATCTGGTTCCTACCGAGATTGCGCTCAGTGTGTGGGTGTTCTACCTGCTCATGAAGCTGGAGGTGCTGGGAACGGCGATGGCCGGCGTGCAAATTCCCGGCTATCCGTTCTGGCAGGAGCGGGGCCTGGGTGCCTATGTGGCTGTGTGTATCCTGCTGGCGTACATCGGGCGCCACCACATCGCCGAGGTCCTGCGCAAGGCGTTCACGAACGACAAGAGCATTGACGATGCAGATGAGCCGATGAGCTATCGGCTGGCCGTTTTCGGCGGTATACTGTCTTTTGCCGTGATAATCGGCTGGATGCACATGGCCGGCATGGCGCTGTGGCTGGCCGCCCTGTACATGATCCTGGTGCTGATGCTTGCGGTTGTTTATGCCCGCATCCGCGCGGAAGTGGGCGTTCCGCTGATCTGGATGTATCCGTACTACCAGTCATTCAAGGGCATCCGCTACTTCCTGGGCTCCGACCCTCTGAGGCATAATAATAGCTGGCAGAGCGCCACCATTTTCGCGACCTTCACCTTCATGTCACGCGGGTACTATTCGGCGATGATGGGCTACCAGGTCGAAGGTCACCGCTTGGCGCGCGGTACAGGGATCAAGCAGACGGCGATGAGTTGGGTGCTGGTGACGGGGCTTGTCGTGGGCTTCACGATCTCGATGACCGGCCTGCTGCGTGCTTACTATGAGTACGGCGCTGGCGGCCTGACGGGCATGTCCGACTGGGGCTCAGGGCTCGCGATCCAGGAGTACACCGCCGTCACCGACTACGACAAGGGTGCCCTGAAACCCGATGTGCCCCGCATCATAGCCACGAGCGGCGGCTTCGTCGTCGCCATCGCCTTGATGCTACTGCGCATGGCCTTTCTGCGCTTCCCGCTCCACCCGTTGGCGTTCTGCATGATCTGCTCCTACGGAGAGCTGGTCTGGGGCGCGTTCTTCATCGTTTGGCTCATCAAGAGCGTCGTATTCAAGCTCGGCGGGATGCGTGCGTACCGCCAGCTCATCCCCGGCTTTGTCGGCCTGGCGGTGGGACACTACTTCACCGCCGGCGTGCTCTATGGCCTCATCGGCTCCTACGGCGGCGAGGGCATACGCCGCTACGGTGTCTGGTTCGGCTAGGGGCTTTCTCCTCAGAAGCGTTGCTGGAGAGTTCATTCCTTCCGCTCTCATCGTGTGCCCCCTCGCGGCGGAGAGCCGCAGAGGTCTGCGGGCACGTGGCACCGAAATACCCGCATCGTGAGACATTGAATCCCATTTGTGAGGGTGGAAGATGAGGGCGACATGGCTTGCCTTGCCGACACTGATCCTCGTTGCCGGAGCGTGCGTCGCTCAGGAGGCGGGCGTCCAGCAGGCGAATCCCGCTGTTCCGCAAGCTGACGAGGCACAAGCGATTGCCGATGCGAAGCCCCTGCGGCTGGTGCTGCCACCCGACATGTATGCAGTGCCAGGGCATGAAATCAGCATCTACTTCGACAACATCATGCTGACCCCGAACATCAGCAACTACTGCATTGATGTAACCTGCAACCGGGGACGCCAGGACGCGGACCGCTGGCGTTACATCCCCGCTCCGGAAGACGTCGGCCAGTTCGGACTGACAGTGCAGGTACTTGACGCAGCGACCCGGCTGATTGAGGAAGCGTCCACGATGATCCACGTAGTGCCCGCCGATGCGGGGGCGGGCAAGCAGGTCTCGATCCTGAACATCGGCGACAGCCTCACCAATGCAGGCTACATTTCCGGCGGGCTGTATACGCTCTGCCAGGCTGAGGCGAATCCCGTACTGAAAATGGTGGGCGATCGAAAGGGCTCGGTTGAGGGGGCCTGGCACCAGGGCTACGGCGGCTGGACCTGGCTGGCGTTCTGTACCCGCTGGACCGAGGGCACCGATGATCGGGCCAAGAGCCCATTCCTGCGGCTGGAAGGCGACAAGGCGGTGCTGGACTTCCAGGCTTATTGTGAGAGGCTGAACGACGGCAAGGCGCCGGACTTCGTCACCGTGCTGCTGGGCTGCAACGACACTTTCGGCGCCACTGAGGAGACAATCGAGGAGCGCATAGACAGCATGTTTTTGTATGCCGACATGCTGCTGGCTGAGCTGCGGCGTGTGGGTCCCGATACGCAGATCGGCATCCTGCTCCTGGTGCCGCCGGCCGCCAGTCAGGACGCCTTCGGGTCCAACTACAGGTGCGGACAGACGCGCTGGCAGTACCGGCGTAACGTGCAGCGGGTCGTCGAACGGCAACTGGAGAAGTTCGGCGGCCGGGAGGCGGAGAACATCTTCATCATCCCGGCTAACGTCAATCTCGATTGCGCCAACAACTACCCGGCGCAAAGCGAGCCAGCCAACTCGCGCAATGAGACCAAGGTGTTACGGCAGAGCAACGGCGTCCATCCGGCGGCGACCGGCTATTGCCAGATTGCGGACAGCATCTACTACTGGCTCAAGTGGCGGCTCAGCCGCTAGCGGCTGCCTGGCGAACCCGGCGACTCGGAGACGAGAAGAGGAGTGTGAATGATGGCACAGAGCGGCAAGCTACGTGTGGGCATGATCGGGGCCGGTGCCATGGCAAACAGCGTTCACTATCCGTCACTGGCGTCGTTCGATGACGTGCAGATCGCCGCAATCTGCGATCTGGACAGCGCGCGCCTCAGCGAGACCGCGGACAAATACGGCGTGGATGGCCGATATACCGACTACCGGAAGATGGTTGAGGAGGTGGCGCCGGACGCGGTGTATGCCATCGGCCAGCCGCACCTGATGTATGACATCTGGGTGTGGTGCCTGCAGCAGGGGCAGAATCTGTATATCGAGAAACCGATGGGACTGAGCATTCATCAGGCGCGCAATCTGGCGTGGCTCGCGCAGGAGAACGGCTGCATCACCCAGGTCAGTTTTCAGCGACGCAGCAATCCCCTACTCGTGAAGCTGCGCGAGGAATGCCTGAAGCGCGGCCCGATTGACCACGCCGTCTGCCAGTTCTACAAGTACAACGTCGCGCCGATGCTGGGGGCGCGGGACCACATGATGGACGACGGCGTCCACGTCATTGACACACTGCGGTGGATGTGCGGCGGCGATGTCATCGGCATCGAGAGCGTCACCCGCTCCGTGCAGGTACCCGACATCAACTTCATCATGGCCATGATGGTCTTCGACAGCGGGGCTACGGGCGTTATGATGACGAGCTGGGTGAGCGGGCGGCGCGTTTTCAGGGTTGAGATGCACGCTTGCGGCATTTGCGTCGAGGGGAACCCCGAGACCAAGGGCCGTGTGTACGCCGACGGCGACACCGAGGGTGTTGAGTATGACGCACGCGATGTTGCAGGCGGCGAGGAGAGCTATGTCTTCGGCGGTTTCAGAGCCAAGAACCGTGATTTCATAGACGCACTGAGAGAGGGCAGGCAACCCGAGTCGAACTTCGGTGATGCGGTCAAGACGATGGAAATTGCCGAAAAGATTCTCGCCCAGGCGCTGCTCGCATAGCGCCGCACGTCACAACCGATTTTGCATTGGGCAGGGAGCACAATGGCACTGTGACACAGCGGCCTTGCCGGACTGCACTTGGAGGGAATGAGATGCACATCTGCGAATCACAGGTTGACGCCGTGGCTGAATTGGGTACGGCGAGCAGTGCCGCAAGGGTGTGTTTCGCGGCGGCCTGCGCGGTGCTGAGCGCGCTGTTCATGCTGGCCGGCGGCTCACAGGCCCACTCCGCAGAATCGCCTTATTCCTGGTACGCGCCGGACCGTACGGAGAAGGTAATGAAGCTGATTCCCGGCAGGGCGATCCAGGAGCTGACGCCGGATAACCTGTTCGCCAAGTGGACCGCCGACCAGGTGGAGAAATGGAACAAGGAGCATCCGCCGCTGGCGCCGGAAGATGCTTACAAGGTTTACGCCGAAACGGCGCCGACCGATGAAGAGCTGACAGCCGACTTCCCCGACCATATCTCGCCCTACGGAAGGGCGGTCTCTGGCGACCCCGATCCGCGCAAGGCCGCACAGGTGATGATTACCTATTGCCCCTTCTGCGGGGCGTGGCACGGCTACTATGAGCGGCTCTTCTATGACTGGGACCCGCAGAACCCATACCACGCAGTGACGAAATGCTGCGGCAAGCACCTGTACGTGCGGGAACAGGATTTTCCGGCTGACTACGACTTGCGACCTGATACCACCGTACGATTCCCGCATCTGGATGACACCGTCAAGGAAGTTCCTGCGACTGCTTACACCGATAAGGACGGTGTGGTGTGGCAACTCTACATCTCAACCATATTCGCCAACAGGCGCTGGGAGCAACTCAATGCGGCGGTTGTACGCTACATGAACACCTTCAAGCAAACCGGAAACCCCGTATGCGCGCACAAGATAGCCGTCATTTTGGACAAGGTGGCCGATACCTACTATGGCCTGCCCCTGGCCTACAACAATGAACTTGCTAACGGCAAGGACGGTCGACCGCTGACCAGAGCCGAGTGGGAGGCCGTCTCTCGGCCCGCCGTGTTCAAGCTGTCATATTTGGGTGCATGGAACCGCCGCATTCCGACCGTCAGCCGTGGCTGGCTCAACGCGGCCCGGGAGCATATCTGGGTTGAGCCGTTCGCGCGGGTGAGACACCATTCCGCCTTCAAGTACTACTCGCAGCGCAAGTACGGCGATCCCGATGCCCTGGATCGCAGGATCAGGGAGAAGCTGCTGCGCGAGATGGTCATGATGTTCAAGAGTTGCTACGTGCAACTGCTGAAGTCCAACTACCAGGAGGCCAACTACACGGAGATGATGCTGTTGGGCGCTCTGGCGCAGGACGAGTTCCTGTTCGATTTCGCCGCGGCAAATCAAGAGCTGACCCTTTACAATCACCATCACCAAGACGGGCTGAACCAGCAGGGCGCACCGAACTACATGGCGATGCTCGGCAGCTACTACCAGTTCATGGGAGATCCGAAGGGCTGGCTGGAGTTCGAGCCGGACTTTCTGGAGAAGCACCCGTTCTTCCGGACGGCAAGTACGGAATTGGGGCGGCTGCGCACGGTACGCGGGCTGAATTTCGAGTTCGGCGACGAGCACATGTGGCCCTTCAACGGTGCCTTCATTACGGATCACGGGAAGGTGAGCGACAACGAGAAGCTACCCTCCAAGAACTGGCCTGGATACGGTGTCGGCGTCGTGCGTGTGGGCGGACCGGGGCACAGACAGGAAGTAGTGCTCAGCTACGATAAGGCATCGCTTCACAGTACGGCGGACAAGCTGGGAATTCAGTGTTGGGTGGACGGAGTACCGGTAATGCGCGCCGGGGGTTACTCCTATTACTACCATGCCTCGGTGCTGGACAAGTCCCGGCCGGAGATTCAGGCATTCCTGGCACTCCCCTATCCGACGCAGGTTGTGGAGGCCCATACCGATCCCCCCAATTGGTGCAGAACCTACGGAACCAGCCCCATGGCCCAGAACACTGTCACCGTGGATGACACGGGTACAAGCCGGGGCTGGTCGGACAACGAGGGCTTCGGCGAACTGATTGCGTTCAAGGGTGGCGAAACCGCCGGAGAACCGGGTGCAAGCTTCCAGGTACTCGATGTCCGCGACCATGACTCATTCGAGCGCGTAGGCGTGAAGGTGAGCGATTTCCGGCGGACACTTCTGGGTGTCGAGGGCAGAGACGGTCGGCCCTACGTCGTTGACATCATCACGCTCGCCGGCGGCGGGACACACACACTGTATCAGAGCGCTTGGGGGCAGCGTGCCGAGGACGATCTGCCTGCCGTCGTGTCAAGGGAGGACAACCTCGCTGTGGCATTGTTCGGCGAAGGGACCGAGGCGACCCAAGGGTACAATGCCTGCACCTATGCCAAGATGCGCCACGTGGAGCGGCTGGGGACAGCCCCGACGACGTGGGGCCTGACCTGGAAGACCGACTATGCCGCGTATGCCCCGCGCGATCCGGAGGGCAAGCCGTTCGTCCGTCCACTCGCGGAGGACGTGGGCCTGGTGCGGTTGCGTTTGGTGGGCCTGGGCAACGACAGCGCAACGCAGCTCATTAGGGCAAAAGGACCGTGGATACCCTGGATAAGGCAGAACTTGCCCAAGGGCGCTCAGGTCAACGGCTATGTCGCGTTCACGGACGCAAGCGACTTCCTCATCGAGCGGCGCACAGCCGGAGCGGAGGCCACCCTCAGCAGCACCTTTCTCCACGTGCTGGAGGGCTTCCGCGAGGGCGAGAAGTCGGTCATCAACAGCGTGGCGCGTCTCACGCCAGCAACAGGGCCGAAGACGGCTGTCGCACTCAAGCTGGAGCTTGCGGGCGGCTACAACGATACCGTGATATTCCAGCCCGAACCGGCGGCCGTCAAGCTTCCCGACGGCCTCGAGACCGACGCCCACTACGCCCTGGTGCGGCGCGACGCGAACGGGGAGGTGCTGGAGGCCTACACCGTCCGTGGCACATATCTGACCTGCGGCGAGTTCTCCGTGCGGTCGTCCGGCGACCTCGGCGGGACAATCGTTGACCTGATTGGCGACTTGACCGGCACGCACCTGGAAAGCGCCCTCATTGTGCGTCCGGACGCTCCCTGGCCGACCGGCGGCAGTCTCATCGGCAAGCAGTTGCTCGTCGAGGCGACCAACACGCTGCGTCCGGCCAGCAACGAAGGCTACGTCATTCAGAAGGTCACGTCGCTGGCCGACGGGTTGCTGAGGGTGGACCTAGCGGACTACGCTCCGTTCGCCACCGGCTGGCATCAGGTCACGGAGCTCAACGCCGAAGGCCCCAACAGCCTCAGGACCAACCGGACTTTCTCAGCGGGGGCCAATACCTCCTGGGTATGGGGCCTGAAGGTGTGGTTCCCCAGGACAGACAAGAGATACACGTTCAAGCGGACCGATTCCACAAGCGGGACAAGCGGGGCGGCGCTGCTGGAAGTGGCCGAGGATGTTGATCTTGCCGCCGAGGGCGTCAAAGTGGGAGATTGGTTCGTCGTTTACGCGGTCGAGCCAGGCGAGAGAGTTACAGTACATTCCAGTGTTAGCTGGCGCAAGGAGAACCCCAATTAACGGTCAAGGACCGGGCTTGCCGAGTACTGTGAAGATGACCTTTGCGACCTCGGTGTTGTCTATATAGGGCCCGCACAGCGGGTCGGACTGGTCGGCGTACTGCTGAAATAGATGGACCGCCGCGCCCTTGGCGAATAGCGGGATGAGTGAGTTGGTGTGGGTCCTGCTGTTCCACTTCATGCCTGGCAGGGCACCAACGCCGTTGTTCTGCACCGGCGTCCACCTGTCCTGAGGGTCCGGCCCGGTGAGATATCCGCATTCGTGGTCCCCGGTCACGATCAGCAGCGTCTCGTCCCAACTGCTGTTGCTCTCCACCCACTGACACACCACCTCCACGGCAGCGTTGAAGTCCATCATCTCCTCGATCATGCGACCGGACTGATTGGCGTGGGATGCCCAGTCCACAGCGCCGCCCTCAATCATAAGCACAAAGCCGTCGGGGTCTTCGTCGAGAACATTCAAGGCGGCGCGAGTCATCTCGGCCAGAGTCGGGATATTGGCGTTCCTGGCGACGCTACCGGGAAGAGCGTCCGCGCCGCTGCGTTTCTGCTGTAGAGTGGTGGCGACCTGCACAATGCCGACCACGCGGCCTGGAGTGTCACCGAGCATCAGCGCGCGGAACTGGTCGCAGGTCTGCACAAGCGCCCAGGGATCGGGCCTGCCGTCGCCATCGGCATCAGCCCCCAGTAGGCCGTCGTCGTCGGTCAGGTCCTGCCACAGGGCCTCACCCCCGACATAGTCGTAGTTGGGCTTGTCAACCCGGTTGCCATCATCATTGAACCAGGGATGACCTGCTCCCATGATCACCTCTGCCGCGCTTTGGGTGAGCATCTGCTGGGCGATCTCGGCATACTCTCCACGGGCACTGACGTGTGCGATGAAGCCGGCTGGCGTGGCGTGGCTTAGCGGTACGCTGGTGAGCACACCGGTTGCCCGGCCGGTTGCCTCGGCTTGCTCCATGACGTGGACGAGGCGCTCGCCGCTTTCATCCACGCCCAGGCAGCCGTTACGGGTCTTAAAGCCGGTGGAAAGGGCGGTAGCGGCAGCGGCTGAGTCGGTTGCGTTGCTGATGACATAGGTGAAGCTAGCGGATACCTGCGCCGGATCGTAGCCGGCACCATTGGCGGAGTACGTGCTCATCGCGCACGTGAAAGGAAATGCCTCATACAGAGCTGCCCCGGCGCGGCCAGCGGTGTAGTAGTCGGTGGCGAGTACATGGTTGTAGCCCCAGCCGTCACTGATCATCAGAATGACGTTCTTGGTGCCGGAGTCGGCCGTAGCCGTAGCGATTCGGCCGTCCGGGGCTCTGAGCAGCAATGCCAGTGCCAAGATGGCCGCCAGCGCGACCAGTATGCACAGCCAGCGCCTACCGGGATTCGTGTTTGGCACTTGGGCAAACCTCGATTCGGATTCAACTGTCCGCTGCGTGGTCGTGACGCGGCCATTATACGCCGTTGGGGGCGAAGAGAGAAGGGAGGAGGGGCTGCCCTGATTGGCGAAAATGCCCTGACGACATCTAGGACAACGGACAGTCCACAGTGAAGTGAGGCGGCGACCATGGGCAAGTACAGGTCTTTGTTGTTGGGATGCGGCCCGCGGGCCAGAGAACATGCCGAAGTCTATCGTGACATCCCCAATATGGAGATGGTGGCATGCTGCGACCTGATCGAGGAGCGCCGCGAAGAGTTCAAGGAGAAGTACGGGATCCCCGAGGCCTACGATGACTACGAGACGGCTCTGGCGCAGGTCCAGCCCGACGTGGTGCATCTGGTGACTCAGCCGGCTCGCCGCGCGTGGGAGGCCGAATGCGCTGCCAACGCCGGCGTGAAGGCGGTCATCGTGGAGAAACCGATGGCCGTGATGCCCGGGGAGATAATCGCGCTGGACGAGATCGTGCGCCGTAGCGGCATGGAACTCATTGTCAATTGTCAGCGCCGCTACTTCCCGCAGTTCCGCGACGGGGTAATCAGCGAAATCGTGCGCGAGAAGCTCGGCGATGTCTACTTCGTGCGCGCCAGCACCAAGGGCAACTCGATGTCCATGGGCCCGCACATGATGGACCTGCTGATGCTGTTCCTGGACGAGGCTCAGCCCGAGTCGGTGTGGGCGATGGGATTCGACATTGTGGATGAGAGCTACCAGGCGTATCACCGCTCACCGGAGCGGTTGCTGGCCGAGTACTGGTTCCCGAAGGACATCCGCGTCATTTTCGACTGCGACGCCGATGCCCTGGGCACTCTTGGCGAGGAGTCGTTCTGGATGCACCTGCACTTCGATTTCCTGGGCAGTAAGGGTCGGCTCTACCTGACCCAGAACAAGGACTACTGGTACCAGACCGAGGGTATGGCCGAGCCGGTGCGCGGTGAGAGCAGTTGGGACACGCAGGGGTGGGCCGGCCAGCGAGACTTCACCGCCGCCGTGGCCGAGGCGCTTGATGGCGGCAAGCCGCACCTGAACCGCTTCGAGGTCGGCAAGGCCGTCTTCAATGCGCTCATCGGGGCGCAGCAGTCAATCTATGAGGGCTGCAGGATCAACTTCCCCCACAGCTTCACGGACCAGCAGTGGACGGACCTGAGAGGGTCAATGAAGGCGGCCATGGAGGCGCGTCAGGGCGCCGGTCAATAAACGAAGGAAACGGCGATGAACGTACTGATAGTCGGCGGCACTCGCTTTGTGGGTCTCAACATTACGCAGCGGCTGGCGGCGCGCGGGGACAAAGTGACTGTTGCCAACCGCGGCCAGACACCTGCCGAACTGCCGGACAACGTGCAGCGACTGCAGGTGGACATATCCGAAGAAGGCGCTCTGGAAAAGGCTACCGAGGGGATGATTTTCGACGCCACCGTGCACATGATTGCCATGTCGGCAGCCAGCGCCAACGTGGTCGTGGAAGCGCTGGAGGGGAAGACCGGCCACTACGTACAGTGCGGCTCGGTGGGCGTCTATGCCCCGCTTTCATACATACCGGCCGACGAGAACCACCCCACGCATCCTCGCGATGTCGGCCCGGGCAAGTACGTCGGCTTTTCGCACAAGCTGGCGGCTGACGAGGAAGCGCAGCGGCTTTGTGCCGAGTATGACATTCCTTTGACGATCCTGCGGCCGTCAGCCATCATCGGTGCAGGTATGGAGCCGATAGACCTGTGGGGCGCGCGCAATCCCAAGTGTTTTCAGCGCATCATTGACGGTAAGGTGTTGTCGATACCCAATGACGGCCGGGCGCTGATCCAGTTTGCGCACGTCGGTGACATAGCCGATGCGTTCGTGCTTGCCCTCGATCAGCCGGCCCAGACGGGCGTCTTCAATATCTCTTCGGACTACGCGATCACGCTGAACTACTATGTGGAGTTGCTGGAAGAGGCCATCGGCCGCAAGGCCGTCGTGGAGTACGTGCCGATGGACGAACTCCTGGCCAGGTACGAGGTCGCCGGTAACATCGAGTTCCTGTGCGAGCACATGTGCTACACAATCAAGAAGGCTCGCGAATGCCTGGGGTACAGCCCCAAGGTCACGCCGGAGGAGGCCGTCGCCGACTCGGTGCGCTGGATGTTCAACCAGGGCCTGATCGCGCGATGAGGGCAGTGGCCGGTGCGCAGGCTTCTAACTGCGGACCGGGCGCAAGATGACCTGGCGCACGGCGGCGAAGTAGTAGGCGATGTTGAGCTTCTCCGGCGAGAACGTCAGCGTTGACTCGCCCCGTGGAAGCCTAATCACGCCAAGTTGGACCTCGCGAAAACCGTCGGTCGTCGACACCTGACCCCGCAGCGTTTGTCCGGCGGCCTTCACGGTGAATGTGCCCCCGGCGTACAGCTCGGGGCACGATAGCTCAACGGCCACGCGCAACTGCATAGCGCGGGGGCAGCGGACAGTCCATTCCGCCTTCTGGTCAGGCTGCCAGGAAGTGCCGAAGACGGCCCCCCTGGTGCGGGCCGCATCTGCCCCACGGTTCGGCTCCTCCACGGCGAGCAGCGACCCCTTCAGGCCGAAGCCTCTGACGACTGCGTCCTGCGGGACGAGACGTAGCGGCTTGCTCTGCGCGCACTCGATGGCTACAGGTGCGGGCGGCTGCGGAGCCGGCCGGAACATGTTTGGGGTGTCGAATGTCATCTCGACAACGTTTGCCGCTGCATCAGGAGGCGACGCGGGCAGGCCAGTCAGCACGACCATTTCCCCGTCGCTGTCCACGCCCAACCTCTGCCCCGTTTTGAGCATCCGCGCGCGCACCGGCGCCCTTCTCAGATTGCGCAACTGCAGCCGGTCGGACTCGGGCCACTGCAGAAGCTGAAGGAATGCCCGCTTCCCGCTCCTGGTATAGAGCGTGTCGTCCGCCTCGTCCAGCAGCGGGCAGCCGTCCGTTCCGTAGACGGCCTTTCCGTGGTCGCCGAGCCACGCACCGATGTCGTAAAGCCGCTGCACCCAGTCCTGGGGTAGTGAGCCATCGGGCTTCGGACCGACATTGAGCAAGTAGTTGCCCCCGGCACCCACCATTCGCAGCATGCTGTGCAGGAGGTGCGGCGAGGAGTAGAGGGTCGCCTGCTTGCGGTAGCCCCAGGCCTCCTTTGCCACTGATTGGCACGCCTCCACCATGTAACCGGCGGCAGCAGACCGAACGGCCAAGCTGCGTTCCGGTGTGAAGAAGTCACCGTAGCCGGCACGGTCATTCACAACGGCAGCCGGCTGGTAGCTCTTGATCATCTCATACACGCGACGCCCCTGCCACTCTTTCTCGGTTCGCTGCACGCCATCGAACCAGATGCCGTCAATGCTACCGTAGTTCGTGCAGAGCTCCTTCACCTGGCCTTGATAGTAATCCAGGTATCTGGGCCAGTTGGGCTCGTCATCGGGCCGCCGGTAGTCGAGGTCCTTGAAGGTGCCCGGCCGGTGCACGAAGTTGGGGTGATGCCAGTCGGGCTGCGAGTAGTAGAAGATGATGCGCATCTTGCCGCGATGGCAGGCGTCCACCAGTTCTCCTATCAGGTCGCGGGCGAACGGGGTGTTGGTTATCTTGTAGTCGGTCAAGGCGGAGTCAAACAGGCAGAAGCCGTCATGGTGCTTGGCTGTGACGGTGATGTAGCGGCAGCCGGCGCGTCGGGCGGTTTGAACCCATTCGTCGGCATCGAAGGCCGAAGGATTGAAGCGGCGGGTCAGCTTCTCGTATTCCTCGCGGCGAATGTCCTCATTGTACATCACCCACTCGCCGCGGCCGAGCAGAGCATAGATGCCGAAATGGACGAACATGCCCAGCTTGGCCTCACGGAACCATTGGGTCTGTGGGTCCAACCTGCGCTTTACTATCATGGTGGCGAGTCCTTCCCGGCGGCAATCCGGCTTCAAGCGTTGCTGCCCTGGTGCTTGATGATGGTGAATTCGAGGGTCGCGGTGCCTGTGGCACTCAGAGGTCCAACCCAGATCGGTGCATCTTTCTTGTCGCCGGGCGGCTTGACGGCCGGCGGCTTCGGCCTGATCTCCCAATTGCTCAGCAATCGCTGATAGACGGCCATCGTAACATCGCGCGGCGAGTTGTTCATCAGCGTCAGCTTGTGCTCTTCGACGATGTCCATGCCGCTGATACGCCCCACCTTGTCCACGGCGAGCTTCTCCTTGCGCAGAGCCATGACAGTGTCCACGACCGAAATGCCGGGATCTGCGCCTGCATCAACCAGTACACAATCAAGGGGGCCGCCGACCTTCTTCCACTCCGTTCTCGGCCGCCACGTCGTGACGACTGCAGGCAGGTCGTCGCAAGCCTCGCCGGTACCCGCTAGGAAGATGTCGAGCGGCCCTTCGGGAAGGCTGAGCAAGTAAAGCCCCGGCAAGCTGCCGGGATCGGCTTCGATCATGACCAGCCTGTGGACTTCCTGGGCGTAGATGCTGGGATCGTACACATGCCGCACTTGGGCGAGGAGATTCTGTTGAATGTACTGCGAGCCGGTAGCTGTCACCAGCGCCCAGCGCTTCGTCCAGCCGGGCGGGAGGTCGAGGGCGGTTCCACGAACCTGCAAGCGCGAGGTATTCTCGCCGCTGCCGACCAGCGCGACGGTGAAGCTCGCGCTCTCCACTTCCAGGCCGCTCTCGTTGGTTATCTCGATCTCCGCCTGCAGGCTGACGCTCCCACGGCCCGGTGTCTCGGCATCCTGTTGGTAGGTCAGGACGTACAGCGGCTGCCACTTGATGCCATCAAGCTCGTAGGAGATGACGGTCGGGGCATTATCCTGTGGGCGGCCCTCCAGCTCCCACACCAGCGTGTTGTCCTTGCCGGCAGGGCGGTAACTGCGCTTCACCGACAAGCCGTTCGGTGGGACAATCTGAACGCTATCTGCGCTGACCTTGGCCTGCCCGTAGGAGAACGCCACCGTGCTGAGTTCACGGCCATAGTCAACCTGGCGGATATCCTTCACCAGTGCCCGCGTGGAGCCAGGCGTCAGGGCGATCTCCATCGCCGTCCTGGCGACGGTTTGCTGGATTTCCATCGCCAGGCCTACGACACACACAGCTAGACCGCACAGCGCACACACAGCGGCTCTGCACATGCTCGATTTCCCCTTTGCGGCCGACGAGTCGCGTCGTCGGCATGTCGCTGGGGAATGTTCCAGGCGCACATGGGAATCTCCTGCCATCGGCGCCTGAATGAGGAAGTGCAGCGGCCAAATGGGGCGACTACTCCTTTGCCCGGCCGCGATCACGCGAAACGGTAATGCGCTTGCGGATGAAGCGTTCGGCGGCCAGAGCGGCGGTCGCGCCATCGGCGGCAGCAACGACCATCTGCGATACCTGCTTCTTGCGCACATCGCCGGCCGCAAAGACGCCGCTGACGCTGGTCTGACAAAGCTCGTCAGTGACTATGAAGCCCTGGTCATCAGTCTCCAAAGCGCCCTCGAGGAAATCCGTGGCCGGTGCCGTGCCGCGCAGGTACAGAAAGACTCCGTCGGCGGGAATATGCTGCTGTGCGCCATGGCGGTCGCGGAAAGTCGCGCCCTGAACGAACTGGTCGCCGATGATCTCCAGGATGCTAAGGCCACACGCCACGCGGATGGCGTCGTTGGCCTCCACGGCCTTCTGCATTTCGGCTTCGAGCTCCAGTTCCGCTTGGGGGACGATGAGGACGACCGACTTAGCTATGCCCGCGAGTGCCAGCGCCTCCTCGGCGGCCTGTTCATCGCCGCCCACGACCAGGACGTCACGACCGGCGTACAGGGGGCCGTCGCAGGCGGTGCAGTAGCAGACACCCAGGCCCTGAAACTTGTCCTCTCCTGCGACCTTCTCCTGAGGTGCCATCGCTCCGGTGGCGATGATGACGGTCAGGGCCGCATGGACACCGCCCCCGCCGTACACCAAACGCTTCTCTTCGTCGGTGAAATCCACTGCCAGCGCCGGCTCTATCAGGTGCTCAGCACCGGCGTTGAGGGCCTGCTGCCGGATCAGTGCGAGTATCTCCTTGCCTGGCAGCGGTTCGACCTGCGCGGGGAAGTTGCCGACAATCGGTGCCTTGGCCATCATCCCCGACAGCTCAGCCGGGCTAAGGATGGCGGTCCTCAGCCCGCCACGCGCGGCATACAGTGCGGCGGTGCAGCCGGCAGGCCCTCCGCCGACAATCAATACATCGTACATCGCTTCCTCTGCGGACATGATCTCCTCCGATGCACTGGCTGGCGTGGTAAGGCCGTCGCCCCTTCGCTTATCCAAGTATTGCCTTCAAGTCATCCTCAGGCGTAGTGATGGGCATGATGCTGAACTTCTCGACCAGCACATTCAATACCTGGGGAGTAACGAAAGCCGGCAGGCTGGGGCCGAGACGGATGTTCCTGATGCCAAGGTGCAGTAGCGACAGCAGGATGCAGACGGCCTTCTGCTCGTACCACGATAGGATGAGCGACAGCGGCAGGCTGTTGACATCGGTAGCGAAGGCCTGGGCCAGCGCCATCGCGATCTGGATGGCCGAGTAGGCGTCATTGCACTGGCCGATGTCAAGCAAGCGCGGGATGCCGCCGATATCGCCGAAGTCAAGCTTGTTGAAGCGGTACTTGCCGCAGGCCAACGTTAGAATGATGCAGTCATCCGGCACCGCCTGGGCGAGTTGTGTGTAGTAGTTGCGGCCCGGCTTCGCACCATCGCAGCCGCCGACCAGGAAAAAGTGACGGATGGCGCCGCTCTTGACTGCCTCGATGACCTTGTCGGCCACGCCCAGGACGGCGCTATGACCGAAGCCCACGGTGATGTGCCGATCCGGGCCGTCTTCAGTAAAGCCCTCGGCGGCCAGCGCCGCCTCGATGACGGGCGTGAAGTCACGGTCCGGAATGTGCCGCACGCCAGGCCAGGCGACCAGGCCGCTGGTGAAGATGCGGTCCCTGTAGCCGTCGCGCGGCTTCTGAATGCAGTTGGTGGTCATCAGGATCGCGCCCGGAAAGGCATCGAATTCCTTCTGCTGATCCTGCCAGGCACCCCCGTAGTTGCCGGCCAGGTGCGGGTACTTCTTCAGGCCCGGGTAGCCGTGAGCCGGAAGCATTTCACCGTGAGTATAGACATTGATGCCCTTGCCCTCGGTCTGCTTCAGCAACTCCTCCAGGTCCTTCAGATCGTGCCCCGAAACCACAATCGCCTTGCCCCTGACGGGCTCGATGCGTACCTGAGTCGGGACCGGGTCTCCGTAGGCGCCGGTGTTGGCGGCATCCAGCAGGCCCATCACCTGCAGATTCACCTCCCCCACCTTTAGCGCCATGCCCAGCAGCTCATCAATACTCGGGTCGTCCTTGGTAAGGAAATCCAGCGCATCATGGAAGAAGGCGTACGCGTCGTCGCTTTCTTGCCCCAGTATCTGCGCGTGGTCGGCATAGGCCGCGACGCCCTTGAGGCCGTAGGTGACGAGTTCCTGCAGGCCGGCGATATCCTCACCAAGCCTGGCTCTGCGGGACTCGACGCCGATTTCAGCCGCCTGTGCGAGCAGCCCGCCGACGTCTTCGGCAGGCGTCCACGTCGCCGGACCGCTCAACTCCTCAGGCGTCTTGCCGGTCTTCGCACACGCGTCCTCGTACAAGGCCTTCGCCTTCGCACGCAGTTCGACGGCCCTATCAATCATGGCCCGCAGGCGCTGTGGGTCGAAATCAACATTGGTCACCGTGCTGAACAGGGCTTCCAAAACGAATACATCAATGTCATGGTCGCTTGCCCCGAGCTGTCTGGCACGATGAGCGTACATCGAGATTCCCTTGGTCACGTGCAGCAGTACATCCTGAGATGCGGCGGTTTGCGGGTCCTTGCCGCACACGCCGCCCCTGGTGCAGCCGGTTCCTTTCGCCGTTTGTTCACACTGATAGCAGAACATGCCGGGCCTCCCTGTGATTCAGCTCCCTGGTCGCTGACCGCTCATGAGACGGTGAGCTGTTCGCAGCGCGGTTGGCGCTGGAAGTCATTAACTGGTATTCCGGTATTACTATATGCCATCCTCCGCCTTTTGTCAAGCGGCGGCAGATAGCCATTCGCCAGCGATGGCCCACTCTCTTCCTCAACACGCCCATGCCGGAGCGCAGCCGTTGCGCCGTAACTCGCGTCAGGATCTGTCACTGCTTGCCGCTCCAGGCTCCGGATGTTGGGGCAGGCGATGGCCAGCAGAGAGGAGAACCTGACGCATGGACAGCCATATCAACCGGATGGAAGCAAACACCGGACCATGACCCCCAAAGAGCGCGTCCAGGTCGCACTTGCACACCGCGAGCCGGACCTCGTGCCCGTGGACTTCTGGTCCACATCGGCAATGGATGCCAAGCTGCTGCGACACCTCGGGCTTGCCAGCCGCGAGGAACTGCTGCAGGTGGTCGGAGCCGACCTGCGCTACATTCCGGGGCCGGAGTACGTCGGTCCGCCGCCGGCCGTTGAGTCGGACGGCACGCGGCATGATCTGTGGGGAGTGCCCAGACGCACGATGGTGGCCAGGGGCGACGGCTGGGAGCAGCCGTATGAAGAAGTCGTCACCTACCCCTTGGCGGATTGCGAAACGGCAGCGGATGTCGAGGCCTACGAGAAGTGGCCGTCGCCGGACTGGTTCGACTACTCAGTGGTCAGGCAGCAGTGCGAAGAGTGTGGCGACTATTGCACCGTGTTCGAGGGTGACAGGCTCAACCGCATTGCGCAACTCAAGCCGGCCATGTACCTGCGCGGCATTGACCGGATTCTCATGGACATGCTGGTCGCCCCGGCCGTGTTCGAGGCGATCGTGGCGCACATACGGGACTTCTACGCGGAGTACGAGCGCCGGGTCCTGCAGGCCGCCGACGGCCGCCTGGACCTGCTGATGACCGGTGACGACTTCGGCGCCCAGGATGGACCGATCATGTCCGTGCAGCACTGGCGCAGCGCGCTGAAGCCAGGCTTTGCGGAGTTCATCGAGGTCGCGCATGGGTACGGGGTGCCGGTCATGCACCACACCTGCGGGTCGGTTGTGGCCCTCATTCCCGACTTCATTGAGGCGGGCCTGGATGTCCTGCAGGCCCTGCAGCCGCGCACACGAGGCATGGATCACGTGCAGTTGAAGGCCGAGTACGGGCCTGCTCTGGCGTTCCAGGGGGGCATCAGCATCCAGTACGCCCTTCCGTTCGGGACGCCCGAACAGGTACGTGAGGAGGCACGCGTGCTGTTCGAGACCATGAAGCCGGGCGGGGGGTTCGTCGCCTGCACGAGCCACAGGATCCAGGCCGACACACCTGTCGAAAACGCCCTGGCCCTTATCGGGGCATACCACGACTTTAGAAAGTACAGCTTGGAGTAGGTGGCTGCGCCACGAGATGC
Organism: uncultured Armatimonadia bacterium; assembly: GCA_964549395.1. Classification (GTDB taxonomy): domain Bacteria; phylum Armatimonadota; class Zipacnadia; order Zipacnadales; family UBA11051; genus UBA11051. Next base: position 61,063 of record CAZJVY010000007.1, read on the forward strand.
TCAATCAAGGAGAAAGAGTGCCCCGGCGGGAATAGTGGGGCCGGTGAGAGCTGCTATGAGGCATCGTCCGCTGTGGATACTGTGTGCACTGCTGACAGCGTCGAGCGTTCACGCATACAGCAACATCAAGCTGCCGACAAGGCTGGCCTGGGGTGTCGCCGAACATGACGGCACGCTGTGGGTCACCGATGCGAAGGCCGCCCGCCTTCTCAGCATCGATGATGCGGGCCGCGTGACGTGCGAGATAGCGACCGGCGGCCAGGGGAGCGATTCGTGGCCGCGCGGCCTGTGTGCAGTGGGCGACCTGCTGGCATTGGCGGATGCGGCCAGGCGACAGATCGCTTTCGTGAATCCACAACAGCGCAGCATCGTCAGGAGCTTCCCTGCGCCAGGTCCGGATCCACAAGGGCTGACCTATGACGAGAAGGCGGGCCTGCTCTGGTGTGCGGACGGCGAGCGCAGGCTTCTCTATTCGCTCAACGCCGAGACCGGGAAGGTGGTCAAGGAGGTGCCTGCGCCGTCGCTGTATCCGCGCGGGATGACGCTGGCGTCGGGGAAGCTGTGGGTGGTTGATGCGTCGGACCTGTGCGCGTACAGGCTGGACCCCGGGACGGGAACCGTGGAGGCCTCGGTTGCACTCCCACCACACTGGCCGTGCGGCATCATAGCCCGTGAGGGGCTGTTCCGGGTCATCCTGGCTGACAGCAACATGCTGGTGGATGCCGAGTACATGGAGCGGGACGGCTGCATGCTGTCACTGCCGATTGACGCGCTGGTCACGATGCAGTGTACGGTGACCACGCGTTACACCAGAGACGCGCCGACCGGGGCCAAGCTCTATGCCGCGGTCCCGCCGAGTACCATTCGGCAGGACACCCGCAACATCACGTTCTTCCCGAGAGAGGTGACGGAGGAACGTGACGGCTACGGGCAAGCGGCGGCGGTGTGGAGTATTCCGGCGATCAGGAGCGGCGAGAAGTTCACCTGTGGCTGGAAGGCGAGGGTGCGTCTATGGTCAGCCAGGTATAATCTGCTGCCCTCGTCCACGACAAGCGTGCAGGTTGATCCGGCCTATCTGCGGGCCGACAGGTACATCACCACAGAGGCGCCGCTGATCCGGTCGCTGGAGGCCGGACTGGAAGGCCTACCGATCCTGGACAAGCTGCTGCAGGTGCGCAATCGCATTTTCGACAGGATGTCCTATGCGTCCGAAGGAGGTCTTGATTCGGCAGATGAGGTCCTGCAGCGCGGCACGGGGTCATGCTCCGAGTACAGCTTCGTGTTCGCTGCGGCCGCCCGGGGTATGGGGATTCCGGTACGTCTGGCAGGCGGCACTTTCCTGCCCTCCTCGCGGCCGGAAGCAGCTCCCACCAGCAGACGCGTGGACACAATCGGTCACCGCTGGCCGGAAGTCTATCTCGAAGGCTATGGATGGCTGCCCGTAGATGCCAACCAGGACGACGTCACTGATGCGCCTTACCGCCGGCGGGGCTTCCTTGCCCTCCCGAGCACCACGCTGGCGTGCGTGCGCGGCCCTCTTGGCGAGGGCTGCATCGTCGGCACAAGCTACCGTGCCCGTCTGCAGCGGCCGTCGGGCCCCAGCTACTGGCGCCATTCCATCCTGCATGTATGGGAGCTGGATGAGCTCACACCCTGGACGAGGTAAGGACCCGAGCCTCCAACATTCCGGATAGAGGGATGTCTCCGGGAAGACGGTGCCCCATCAGCTTCTCGCCTTCCGGTGTAGTGTTCCCTTGCGTTAGTCATGACTTCGCAGGTTGTCGGGTGCCCGACAGAGAAATGCGCCGCGCATGCGAATCTGATTAAGGTGGTGAGTACTGTGACGAAGGCTGCACGCCTTCGTCCGATGTTGCCATGAATTGGATAGAATTCCCTGATGAGCGGTTCGTCGTGAATGGGCTGTGGTGGTGGGAGGAGACGAAGCCGAGGCTTCAGCGGCTGCCCGATCGGATGAAGGGAGCAGTCCCCGAGGCCGTGTGGTCGCTGGCGCAATCCCCGAGCGGTGGCAGGATCCGCTTCGCGACCGATGCCACCGACCTCGGCATCAGCGTGCACTATTCCAGCCTGACGCACATGAACAACATGCCCCGTGTCGGGCAATTGGGTGTGGACCTGTGGGTGGACGGGGAGTACTGGCGGCCGGCCTATCCCAACACCGACGATCCCGATCTCGAACAAGTGCTCTTTGAGAACATGCCGGCTCAGCGCCGCGAGATATGCCTGCACCTGGGGCTGTATGCGCCGGTTGAGATAAGAGCGATCGGTGTCAACAACGGCGCGAACATCCAGGCTCCGGCGGCGTTCGCAGTTGATGGGCCGGTCGTGTACTACGGCACCTCGATTACGCAGGGGGGATGCGCCAGCCGTGCGGGGATGAGCTACCAGGCACTGGTCGGCAATCGGCTAAATCTCGATTTCGTCAATTTAGGCTGGAGCGGCGCCGGCAAGGGCGAGCACGTAATGGCAGAGGCCATGGCAGAGGTTGATGCAGCGTGCTACGTCATGGATTTCTGCCAGAATAATGGGACGGCGGAGGAGCTTGCTGAGGTGTATGCCCCCTTCCTGCAGACCATCCGCGACAAGCGCCCCGCGACGCCAATAGTCTGCATCACGACCATCTTCTCCTGTGGCGAGATCTGGGGCGGCAACACGCGTCACCAGGACATGCGCAAGGTCATCCGCAAAGCGGTGGCTGAACGCAAGGAGATGGGCGACGAGAACATCACGCTCGTTGAGGGCTATGACCTGCTCGGCCCCGATGATCGGATCGGGCTGGTGGACGCGACGCACCCCAACGACATCGGCTTCCTCAGCATGGCAAGGGGCCTGGAGCCGGTGCTGAGACAGGTTCTCGGGCTGTAGGCACCAAACGAGCGACCAGGAGGGTTCAGCATCATGCCTCGCGGCACGCCCATGAACTGGATCGATTTTCCCGATGATAGGCTCGTGGTCAACGGACTGGCATGGTGGGAGGAGACCAAGCCGGTCTTGCGCAGGCTGCCGGAGCGGATGAAGGATGCCATCGCCCCGCACCTGTGGAAGCTGGCCCACGACCCCAGCGGCGGGCGAGTCCGCTTCGCGACTGACGCCACTGCCCTGGCCGTGCGCGTGGAGTTCTCCGACGAGCCGTGCCTGCACAACATGTCGCGCGTCGGCAACTACGGGATTGACCTGTGGGTTGACGGCGAATACTGGCGTCCACTTTTCCCTAAAGAGGGCGACACTTGCATGGAGGAGGTGCTCTTTGCGGACAAGCCCGCTGCACGGCGGGAAATCTACATCTACATGAGCGTACACGCTCCCTTGAGGATCGAGGCGATCGGTATCAGCGAGAGCGCTGAGATGTGGCCGCCAGCGCCGTTTGCGCTGGAGAGGCCGATTGTGTACTACGGGACTTCGATTACGCAGGGCGAATGTTCGTGTCGAGCTGGGATGACTCATCCAGCGGTGCTGGCCAGGGAACTCAACATTGACTTCATCAACCTGGGCTGGAGCGGCGCAGGCAGGGGCGAGCCGAAAATAGCTGAGGCGGTCGCGGAGGTAGACGCTTGCTGCTATGTGATGGACTACTGCCAAAACCACGCAACAGCCGAAGCGCTGGAGGCCGTGTACGGGCAGTTCCTGCAGATAATCCGCAACCGGCGCCCGGACACGCCGATTATCTGCATCACACCGATATTCTCAACAGGCGCAATCTGGGCGGAGCCGGATATCCACATCGCCAGGCGGGAGATCATCTCGAGGGCCGTGGCCGAGCGCGAGCGGATGGGCGACGAGAAGATCACCCTTGTCGAGGGGCACGATCTGCTCGGCGAGCAGGACAGGGACAAGCTGATTGACTCAACCCACCCCAACACCTGCGGCCTGGTGCAGATGGCCCGGCGTCTGGCGCCCACCGTGCGGGCCGTTGTGGGCTTGTGACGGACTGCCGCCAAGACCCGGTGTGCATTATGCGCCGGCCCTATGCCGGGCCTCCGTCACTGCCTTGAGGATGGCAAGGTCCAACTCCAAGTCGGGGCGGGAATCGCGCGTGCCGCGTATGGCATCAGTGAACGCTCTGTTCTCGCAGAGCACGACATCAACGTCGCGGCGCCCCGGAAGCTCAATCACTTGATCGCCTTTGATGAAGCGTTTGGGCTGGCCTGTCCCCCATTGCACCGCACCCTCGGTCCCAACCACTAATCCGGCCTGCACGTCCGCGATGCCCTCGCCGGTGCCATACGTGAGCTTCGCTTGCCCTCCGCCTGCGAAATCCACCCACATCGTGGCAACATCCAGCCCGTTCTGTCGGACGTGCCTGCCGTCAACTCCCGCCACTTCGCCGAATGCCTCGAAGAAGTCCACAGCTAGATATGGCAGCAGCGCGAAACCGCCGCCGCTAAGCGAAAGATCCCGGTACCACGATCGGTCCGGCCCCCCGTCGAAGGTGGCTGTCTGCTCGGCGTAGACAAGGCGGCCCGTCTTGCGCAAGCTCTCGATCTCTTGCGGATGGTCGGGATGGTAGCGCCACTTCGCGCCGTGATGGATGACCAGGCCGTGCGGACGGGCCAATTCGACCAGTTCCAGAGCCTGCTCGTAATCCATGCATAGCGGGGTCTCGACAAACACATGCTTGCCGCCCGCAAGGGCCGCTTGCGCTTGCTCGAAATGGAAGACATGGGGCGTTGACACCACGATGGCGTCCACGTCGGCGGAGGTGCAGACGGCCCGCCAATCGTCCAGCGTCGGCGCATCGAGTTCACGACCGAAGCGCTCTCTGGAGCTTTCCGACCTGGACCAGCCCAACACCACGCGGCATCCCTCGATGTCATTGAACCGCCCGGCGCGGACGATGGCCCAGTTGCCTGCACCGACCATGCCGATGCTTATGTCTCCCATGTTGCCGACCTCCGAGGCGTGGTTGCCCCATACTTCGCGCTTCACGCCGCCGCATCCTGTAAAGCAAACCCATGGCCGTGGTGCCGGCGTGCGCCAGGAAGGTAATCCCGTGCGGGCGACCGAACATCTAGCCCTACAGTGGCTAGCGCTTGCCGAGACACTCTCCGCCCGACGTTCGTAGCCAATACCTCCAAGTGTGACCAAGGGTCTGCAGGCGAACCAGGCAAAGGGAGCCTTCGCAATGGTTGACGAGAAGGACAGTTGGAGCATCGTGCAATTCGACCCACAGAGGCGGCTGTTTCTGCTTGAATCCGCCGACGGCGTGACGGCTGTGCATTTCGGCGCCTCACTGGAGGTCAATGGGAGAGCGCTCACTCTCAACGATGCGGCAAGCGTGAGCGGCGCGCTGGACCTGGCAGCAGGCGAGACAGGCCGGGCTACAGCATCCTTCGATGGACCGGCGGTTGAGTTCGCTTTCACTATCTCTCTAAGCGATGACGGTCAAACCGTCCTGCTGGCGTCGGAAGTGACAAACCGAGGTAATGCTGCCGTGACGCTGGGGCAGTGCTGTCCGGTGGCAGTGTCCGCCGAAGGCGGCAAGGTCGAATTGCGCGGCGACGATGGTGATGCCGTGTACCTGCAGTCATCGGCGACAACCAATCCGAATAAGGTGTATCGCGCAGCCGATCCGGAGGGACCGCGAAGCTCCAACACGATCCTGCATGTCGTCAGTCACGGCGCGGGTAGGGCCTTGCATCTCGGCTTCATCACACTGGACCGCATTCCCACCAGCCATACGCTGTCACACGATGGGGGAGCCGGCTTCACCGAGCTGCACTCCATCTGCGACTTCGGAGGGTGGGAGCTTGGCGCCGGGGAATCGGTGCAGTTCGAGACGCTGATGATCGAGGCGCGCGAGGACCTGCACGCATCCTTGCATAACTGGGCGGACCGTGTGGCGGCTCACTACAAGCCGACGATCTGGCCCAAGATTCCGGCGGGTTGGGTCGGCTGGGCATGGGTGGATGCATTCAACGTCGAGCTGTGCGAGGATGTGGTCATCCGCAACGTGGAGGCGATTCGGCGGCGCCTGTCCGGCTTTGACATCGAGTACGTGTGGGTAAGCATCGGCAACATCAAGGACGGCATGCCCGGCGACTGGCTATCGTGGGACCACGAGAACTTCCCGCACGGGCACGAATGGCTGGTTGACAGACTCGGCGAGCTTGACTTCAAGCTGGGCTTCTGGTGCGGTTGCTTCTGGCTGTGCAGCTACCTCCAGGACATGGTCGAACAGATGAGCGATGCCCTCCTGGAGATTGACGGCGAGCCGGCGGTGGCGCGGGCAGAATGGCAGTATGGAGCGGCGGGCCGCATGAAGAAGCAGGACAGGCCGCACATATATGCACTGGACCCCACACACCCGAGAACCATCGAGTTCTTGAGGGACGTGTTCGCAACTTATCGGCAGTGGGGAATCCGCTACTACATGCTCGATTTCCTGCACGCCGTATGGGGTGCGGCGGAATTCAACGAGTACCACGACAGGTCGGTCATCAAAGGCCCCCAAGTGCTCCGCCGGGGGCTGCAAGCAATCGCCGAGGCATCGGGGCCCGAAACCTACAGGCTGTCCAGCACCGGCTCGACGTTCCACTGCGTCAACTACATGGCCGCCTGCCGCGTCGGCAACGACTACGGAGAGGGGCGCGCGCTGAATCCTGAGGCGTACTTCTACCCGGCAACGTTCGTCATCAACAGCGCAGGCTTCTGGACATCACACCGATATGCGTCCGACAACATGGCCGCGACCTACTTCACCCACCGCAAGCTATACATCAACGATTCGGGCAATGTAATGACCGTGGACAAGCCGATACCCGTGTGCGAGGCGCAGATTGTTGCGACCATCTTCGGCCTCAACGGCGGCCCGGTGATGCTGGGTGATGACATTGACCGGATTAGTGAGGAGCGCCTGGCACTCATCAAGAAGGTGTTCCCACGCACGGCGGAGTGCGCCGTCCCCGTGGACCTGTTCGACTCGCCCAGCCCCGACTACCCGAAGGTGTTCCACCAGCATGTTGACGCAGGATGGGGCGAGTGGGAAATCGTGGGAGTGCTCAATTATGGCGACGAGCCGCTTAAGAAGAGCGTACCCCTGGAACGCCTGCACGTGGCCCCCGAAGACGAATGCCTGGTATGGGAATTCTGGAATGAGCAATACCTGGGAGCGGCCACTGAGCAAGTTGACGCTCTCGTGCCGCCGAGGTCGGCCCGCATCTACCGCATTCTGAAGCGACCCGACCATCCGTGCGTGCTGTCAACCGACATGCACGTGATGCAAGGTCAGGCAGAGCTCGTGGAGGTATCGTGGGATGCCGAGACCATGACGCTTTCCGGCACGGCAACGCGCCCGGCCGGCGAGACCGGCAACCTGTTCATCTACGCGCCCAAAGGCCTGTGCGTGTGCAATCCGCAGGGATTCTGGATCGCCAAGGACGCCGCTTCGGAGTGTTTGATCATCCGCTGCCAGCTTCATTTCGGCGACAAACCCGAGCCGTGGTCCATCCAGTTCGCACCGATCAAGTGACATGCCGATGTATGACTTAGCCGGAAAGGAGACGCATCATGCCGCCAATGCAGCTTCGGCCGCATCATCTCATTGACATCATCACGCAGTACGGAGCCGGGCAGGA
>CAZJVY010000007.1:68754-72593 GCA_964549395.1 uncultured Armatimonadia bacterium
TGGACGAAGGGGCCGTGCTGACTGTCCGCGAATTCCTGCAGATCGTGAAGCAGCGCCTTGAGGGCCTGCCCGAGATCTGCCACCATCCGAAGGAAACCGTGGAGGACCGGGCGGCCAAACTCGCTGCAGGGCTGGCCAAGTTGGGGATCGAGTAACGGCCCGAGGGGCTACATGCGGGTTCCGTTCGTTTTGGCGGCCAATATAGCGTCGCAGGCGTGAGTGCTTCTAACGCTACACCGTATCAGTATAGCCACGGGAGATGAACCCAATGACCGATGCCTGGCAGGTTGTGCGCTTTGATGATGGACAGAAGCTGCTGCAGATGCGCTCGCAGGACGGTGTCACAATGTTAGATTTCGGCGTGTCTCTGGAAGTGAATGGGGCGCGCCTGACACTGAGCGACGCGACCGATGTGACGGGCGCTGTTGACCTGAAGCCCGGTGAGGCAGGGCAAATCGGCTGCTCATTTGGCGCGCCCGCGCTCCGGGGCACAATCACTGTTGCGCTAAGCGATGACGGCGAGACGGTGCTTCTGAACGTCATGCTTGAGAACACCGGAGATGCGGCCGTGACGCTGGGGCGGTGCTGTCTGGTTGATGTCGCGCCCGGAGCAGGGCAGTTTGCCATCGCAGGCGACGACGGAGAGGCCGCGTTCCTGCAATCCTCCGCATCCACGTCCCTGAGCCGCGTGTGCCGGGTAGCCGACCCCGAGGCTGCCCCCAACTCCAGTATCGTCCAGCAGATCGTCAGCAACAGCGCCAGCCGAGCGTTGCACCTGGGCTTCGTTACATTCGACCGCATGGGCGCATATCACGAATTCGCCTATGAGCCGGCGGCAGGCTTCACCGAACTGCGCGCGATCTGCGACTTCTACGGCTGGGAGCTCACGGGCGGTCAGTCCGTCGAACTCGAAACGTTGATGATCGAGGATCGCGCCGATTCCCACGCGTCCCTACACAACTGGGCGGACCGCGTCGCAGCGCACTACAAACCGGCCATATGGCCGAAGATACCCGGCGGCTGGGTGGGCTGGGCATGGGTGGACGGGTTTAACGTGGAGACATACGAGGATGTTATCATTCGCAACGCCGAGGCGCTCCGGCGGCGGCTGGCCGGCTTTGATATCGAGTATATGTGGGAGAGCCTGGGCAACCTGCCCGGCGGCCTGCCCGGGGCGTGGTTGGGCTGGAATGATAAGAGCTTCCCCCACGGCCATCAGTGGCTTGTGGACAGGCTTGCCGAACTGGACTTCAAGCTGGGCTTCTGGGTTGGCCCGTTCTACGTCGCGACCTCGCTGGATGAGTTCGTCGCAGAGATGGAGGACGCCCTGGTCAAGAAAGACGGAGAGCTGGCTCAAGTGTGCGGCAGGTGGCGATTCGGGGATGCGGGTAGGCTGCCCTACGACCAGCGCCCCTGCATGTACGGCCTGGATCCCACCCATCCGCAGGGTGAGGCGTTCCTGCGGGACGTGTTCACGACTTACCGCGAATGGGGCATCCGCTACTACATGCTGGACTTCCTGCATGCGGCGGCAAACGCCAACGGCTATGACGGCTATCACGACAGGTCAATCGTCCGGGGCACGGCGCTCATGCGTAGAGGGCTGGAGATCATAGCCGAGGCGGCCGGTCCCGATACCTACACGCTGTCCAGCAGCGGCCCTACCTTCACCTGCACCGGGCTTGTGAGCGCCGCGCGGATGGGCAACGACTATGGCGAGGGCCGCGCGCTGGATGCGGAAACCTATCACTATCCCGGCACCTTTCTCATCAACAGAGCGGGCGCCGTCACGTCACATCTCCATGCCTCAACCAATCAGGCGGCGGCCTACTTCACACACCGCAAGCTGTTCATCAATGACGCCGGGAATGTGATGACGGTTGACCAGCCGATCCCGCTGTCCGACGCGCAGATAACCGCAACGATCTTTGGGATCAACGGCGGTCCCTGCATGTTGGGTGACGACATTGACCGCATTTCCGAGGAACGCCTGGCGCTGATCCGGAAGGTCTTCCCCCGCTATCCGGAGATGGCCAGGCCGGTGGACCTGTTCGATTCTCCCGCTCCGGATTACCCGAAGGTGTTCCACCTGCACATTGACGCCGGCTGGGATGAATGGGAGATCGTGGCGGTGCTGAATTACAGCGAAGAGCCGCTCCCGCAGAGCGTCCCCCTGGAGCGTCTGGGGCTGGACCCGAGCAAGCAGTACCTGCTGTGGGAGTTCTGGGACCAGAGGTACGTCGGGACCATCAGCGGCGAACTCCGCGCCATAATTCCGCCGAACTCAGCACGCCTGTACCGGCTCGCCAGGCAACCCGACCGCCCGTGCGTGCTGTCCACGGACATGCACGCAATCCAGGGCAACTTCGAGCTGGCTGATGTATGTTGGAATGCCGAGACTATGACGCTCTCGGGTACTGCCACGCGCCCGCCGGGGAATACAGGCAGTGTGTTCATCTGGGCGCCGGAAGGGCTGTATGTCACTGACCCGCAAGGGTGGTGGATCGCCAAGGACGACAACGACAAGGCACTCATAATCCGTCGGCCCTTCACATTCGGCGACACGCCGGAGCAGTGGTCCATCCAGTTCGCGCCAATCGAGACGCCTGAGGAGAGCGAGTACGGGAGGCGGTGAAGGGAGCCGAGCTGCCACGGCACGGTCAATATGCCTGGCGCAACGGAAGTGCGGCTGCGCGCTAAGACCGGTTAAGCGAACAACTCGGTCAACTGGTCCTCTGTGTACCTGACGCAGATGCCTTCCTCGAAGCGGCTGATGTCTTCGGACGCCGGCGGGTCGTCGTACTCGTCGCGTTCGTACTGCCGGCAGAGCTCCTGTTGGTCATCGGGAAGCTCGTCGTGGCCCAGGCGATAATAGAGCGTGTTGATCGTGCCGTCTCCCACCTGGACCGTCGTGGGATACCCGCAGTCTCCCCAGGTCTTCCCGCGCAGAATGAGCGAGTGCCTGGCCAGCACGACGCGATGCTCCCAGTCCCATGTCCTGCCGAGGTCATAACTGAGAACAGCGCCGACCGCCAGATCGCCGATGCGATTGCCGTAGGTGAGCAGCAGGTTCCCACTCTGTAGAAGCGTCACATCGGCCGGATGCTGGTGCTGCTTGGTCAGTCGGCGAGGTTCGCTCCAGGTCCGGCCGCCATCAGCGGATTCGGCCTGGAAGGTACCGTCCTGGCGCATGAAGGCCAGCAACCTGCCGTCCGGCACCTTGATCAGAGTGATCTCGCCGAAGCCCTCGGCGATGATGGATGGGTCGCCCCAGCTTCTGGCGTTGTCAGTGGAGCGGACCAGGCCGCCGACTCTACTGCTGCTACCACCCTCAGTCTCCCCGTAAACCGTCATCAGCGCGGTGCCGTCCTCCAGCACGCATATCCTTCCATACATTGCCGGATCAATGAATGGATCAACCGCCACCGGGCGCTTATCCGTCCAACTCTGCCCGTTGTCTGTCGAATAGACGTACCAGGAGGTGAACGTATAATCCTCCAGGCTGAACCCGCCGCTGACGTACCAGTCCGCCTCCACGTAGCCGCAGACAATCGCCCCATCCTGCATGACACCGGCCGCCGAGCCGCGATTGTCCAGCTTCTCCAAGCCGGGCACAACGACCGACGGCTTTGACCAGGTCCTGCCGCCATCGCTGGAGCGGATGAGGTCGAGGCGGCTGTTGTTACCTACGTGCGGGGCGCCGCCTCGCAGAATGGCCGCAAGCGTGCCGTCACTCAGCGTGAACACCGTAGCCCAGTAGCCGCCTGCAGATACGGCCACCACTCTCTCCGCGCTTTCCAGATATGGCACAGACAGCTCTTCCTGCAACGTCGGTGTTA